>JAFEDY010000010.1 GCA_018241405.1 Pseudomonadota bacterium
CCGTGTCGCCGTCAGGGTCGGCAACGCCGGTGACCTTGGCGTTCTGGAAGTCGTGCAGCTTCGGGTCCATCATGTGCGTGGTGACCACATGGCCCATGGCGCGCAGCATGCTTTCGATGCGGCCGGGGAATTTTTTGTCCCACTCGCGCAGCATCTCGTTCACGACCACGCGCTGCAGGCCTTCCTGGCTGCCGCAGAGGTTGCAGGGAATGATGGGGAACTGCTGGTACTGCGCCCAGCGCGCCGTGTCCTTCTCGGGCACGTAGCACAGCGGGCGTATCACCATGTGTTTGCCGTCGTCGCTGACCAGTTTCGGCGGCATGCCCTTCATGCGCCCGCCGTAGAACATGTTGAGCATCAGCGTGGCGACAATGTCGTCGCGGTGGTGGCCCAGCGCCAGCTTGTTGCACTGGAGGTCATCGGCCACCTTGTAGAGGATGGCGCGGCGCAGGCGCGAGCACAGGCTGCAGGTGGTCTTGCCCTCGGGCACGACGCGCTTGACGACGCTGTAGGTGTCCTGGTTCTCGATGTGGTACTCGACGCCAATGCTCTTGAAGTAGTCGGGCAGCACATGCTCGGGAAAGCCGGGCTGCTTCTGGTCCAGGTTGACGGCGACGAGGTCGAACTTGACCGGCGCGCGCTTTTGCAGCTTGCGCAGGATGTCCAGCAGCGTGTAGCTGTCCTTGCCGCCGGACATGCAGACCATGATGCGGTCGCCCTCTTCGATCATGTTGAAGTCGGTGATGGCGCGGCCGACTTCGCGGCACAGGCGTTTTTCCAGCTTGACCTGCTCGCGCTCGATCTTGCGGTTGTCGGTGGCGGGTTCTTCGGCGACCCAGTCGGTCGTATTCAGGTGTGCATTCATGGGGTTGTTACCACTGTCCGGTTTCGACGCGAATCGCGACTTCGCAGTCAGCAAAAATTTCCAGCTTGGTGATTCTGACGCGCACGCCCTGCACGCCGGCCAGCTGCATCAGGCGCTGCGCCAGCTTGCCGATCAGGCTCTCCAGCAGGTTCACATGCTCGGCCGTGCACTCATCGATGATGATCTGGCGCACCTTGCGGTAGTCCAGCACATGGCGGATGTCGTCGTCGCGCGGCGTCAGGGGCTGCGGGCCCAGGTTCAACTCGGCGTCCACCTGGATGGGCTGGGGCGCCGCCTTCTCGTGGGCCAGGATGCCCAGGTTGGCGTCGAAGCGCAGGCCGGTGAGCGTGAGCGCCTGCTGGCCGCTGACGGGGCGCGAATGATAAGTAGTTTCGGTCACGGCTTCACCAGGGCTTGATGCATACCCGCTCCACCCCTATGGATGCGCTGTCGGGGTAGATGTCGGGCTTGCGCGTGGCCACACGCACGGCATGTACGGCATCGCGCTGCAGCAGTGCGGCGGCAATGGCGTCGCACAGGGACTCCTGCAGCTCGTGGTGCTGGCCGCCGACCTCGCGCGCGATCACGTCGCGCACGAAGTCGTAGTCCAGCGTCTCGGCAATGTCGTCGCGCGCGGCGGGCGCTTGGATTAGTTTCACGCACAGATCCACGTCGAACCACATGCGCTGCGCGGCCTGGCGCTCGTGGTCGTGTACGCCTATGCGCACGGCAACTTCATGGCGGCGCAGGCTCAGGGCCCGGCAGTGCGTGGCCAGGCGCGCGTCCAGGGCGCCGAAGGCAAGCAAGATGGAATTCATGGGCGCGGATTTTCTGCGATGGCGAACATCACGTCGCGCTCCAGGGGTACCAGGTGCTGGCCGTTGTCGGCCTGCAGCGTGCAGCCGTTCAGGCTGGCGTTGCCGGCGATGAACACGGCGCAGCGCGCCACGTCGGCCGGTGCTATGGGCTGACGCAGCAGGTTGACCTGGGCTGCCTGGTCGAAGTTGTCCTGGGTCTGCGGGCCGCTCAGGTACATCAAGCCCGGCGACAGCCCGCACACGCGCACATGGGGCGCGAGCGCCTGGGCCTGCAGGGCCACGCTGCGCTCCAGCGCCAGCTTGCTGACGGTGTACGAGAAGTAATCCGGGTTCAGGTTGTGCACCTTCTGGTCCAGCACATGCACCACGCTGTAGGCGCCCGTGGCCGGCCGCCCCTGGGCGCTGAGCCAGGCGTGCAGCGCGTTGGCCAGCAGCAGGGGCGTGGCGGTGTTGGTCAAAAAATGCCGCAGCAGGCCCTGGGCGCTGGCCGTGCGCGCATCGTCGGCCTCGAAGATCGAGGCGTTGTTGACGATGCAGCGCGGCGCGGTGCCGGTCAGCTGCACGCATTGCGCGAGCAGCTGCGTGCCGGCCTCGGGCTGGGCCAGGTCGGCCCGCACCAAGAGGCAGTCGCGCCCCAGCGCCTGCACCTCGGCCTGGGTGGCCTGGGCGCCAGCCTGGGATGCGCGGTAGTGGCACAGCACGTTCCAGCCCGCCGTGGCGAAGGCCAGGCAGATCTCGCGCCCCAGTCGGTGGGCCGCGCCGGTGACGAGCACCCAGTCGGTGTGGTTCATGTGGCGGATCCTGAAGGGTCGGCAAATACAATGCGCGCCGCGCGGACGATGGCGGGGCACGACTGCCCTGACGCGCGCGCAAAACCACGAATTATGACCAGCCCCACCGACGCCCTTGCCCCCCATATCCACGCGCAGATCGCCGCCGCCGGCGGCTGGCTGGGCTTTGACCGCTTCATGGAGCTGGCGCTGTACACCCCCGGCCTGGGCTACTACGCGGGCGGGCTGCGCAAGCTCGGCAGCATGCCGGCGGACGGCAGCGACTTCGTTACCGCGCCCGAGCTCTCGCCCGTGTTCGGCCAGGTGCTGGCCGCCCAGGTGCGTGAGATGCTGGACGCCACGGGTACGCATGAGGTCTGGGAGTTCGGCGCCGGCAGCGGCGCCCTGGCCGCGCAGCTGCTGGGTGCCCTGGGCGAGCGCGTGCGCCGCTACACCATCGTGGACCTGTCGGGCGACCTGCGCGCGCGCCAGCAGCAGCGCCTGGCCGCTTGGGGAGCGCGCGTGGCCTGGGCCGACAGCCTGCCTGAGTCCATAGCAGGCGTGGTCGTCGGCAACGAGCTGCTCGACGCCATGCCCGTGCAGCTGCTGCACCGTGTGCAAGGCGTCTGGCACGAGCGCGGCGTGGTCACGGGGCCGGACGGCGGCTTGGCCTGGAGCGACCGGCCCACGGAGCTGCGCCCGCCCGTGGAGATCGCCGGCGAGCACGACTACCTGACCGAGATCCACGCCCAGGGCGAGGCCTTCATGCGCACCCTGGCCGCGCACCTGACGCGCGGCGCGGCCCTGCTCATCGACTACGGCTTTGGCGAGGACGAGTACTACCACCCCCAGCGCCACATGGGCACGGTGATGTGCCACCGCGCCCACCGTGCCGACGACGACCCGCTCGCCGACGCAGGCGCCAAGGACATCACCGCCCATGTCAACTTCACCGCCATGGCCCTGGCGGCGCAGGACGCGGGCCTGAACGTGCTGGGCTACACCAGCCAGGCGCGCTTTCTGCTGAACTGCGGTTTGCTACAACAAATGGAGCTGCTGACGCTTGCCCAGAAAGCGCCAGCGGCCAAATTGATGCTGGAGCACGAAATGGGCGAGCTGTTCAAGATGCTGGCTGTGGGGCCGGGCGCGCCGTGGCAGCCCATGGGCTTTGCGCAGGGCGACCGCACGCACCGGCTCTGAGCTCCCATCAAGAAAGGCCTGACCCCATGTCCCTGAAGATCGACCGTTTCGACCACATTGTCCTCAACGTCGCCGACGTGGAGGCCAGCGCCGCCTGGTATGTGCGCGTGCTGGGCATGGAGCGCGAGGAGTTCGCATCGCGCACCGGCACGCGCGTGGCGCTCAAGTTCGGCCGCCAGAAGATCAACCTGCGCCCCGTGGACGAGGACACCGTGGCCTGGTTCACCGGCGCCAACCCCGCGCCCGGCAGCGACGACCTGTGCTTCGTCACCGCGCAGTCCGCGCATGAGGTGCTGGCGCATTTCAAGGCCGTGGGCGTCGTGCCCGAGGTCGGGCCGGTGGAGCGCACGGGCGCGCTCGGCCCCATGACCTCGGTCTATTGCCGCGACCCGGATGGCAACCTGATCGAGGTCGCCAGCTACGGGTAGGCCATGCTGCGCTGGCTCATCGTCGTCTTCCTGGCCCTGGTGTTGATCAACGGGCTCACGCCCTGGCTCAAGCGCCTGGGGCTGGGGCGGCTGCCGGGTGACTTTCAGTTCCGCCTGTTCGGGCGCGACTGGTTCATACCGCTGACCAGCACGCTGCTGCTGAGCTTTTTGCTGAGCCTGATCGTCAAGTGGATCTGAGCTTGAAATACCGGCATGCCGGCCGCAGGTAGACAGGCAACACCCCATGACCTGCCTGCCGCCATGACCGCTACCTCAGCCCCGCACATCGTCTGCCCCCACTGCCACACCACCAACCGCGTGCAGGCCGCGCAACTGACCAGCGCGCCCGACTGCGGCAGCTGCCACCGGCCGCTGTTCACGGGCGAGCCCCTGGCGCTGGACGCGACCAGCTTCGACAAGCATGTGGGGCGCAACCACATCCCGGTGGTGGTGGACTTCTGGGCGCCCTGGTGCGGCCCCTGCCGGCAGATGGCGCCAGCCTTTGCCCAGGCGGCGCGCCAGCTCGAACCCCAGGTGCGCCTCGCCAAACTGGACACCGAGGCGCATCCCGCCATCGCCGGGCGCTATGCCATTCGCAGCATCCCGACCATGATCATGTTCCGCGATGGCCAGGAGGTGGGGCGCATCTCGGGCGCCCTGGGCGCGGCCGACATCGTGCGCTGGGTGCAGTCGGTGCGCGCCTGATTCAGCGCCAGCCCAGCAGGCGGTCCAGCGACAGCGGCCCCGCGCCGCGCCCCGCCAGGTAGAGCAGCAGCATGGCCCAGGACAGGTGCGTGGGCCAGGCGTCGGGGTAGACAAAGACCTCGATCACCAGCGTCATGCCCAGCAGCGCCAGCGCCGACAGCCGCGTGGCCAGGCCCAGCACCAGCAGCAGCGGGAACAGGTGCTCGGCCGTAGCGGCCAGCGGCGCCGCGATCTCGGGCGCGATCAGCGGCAGCCGGTATTCGTCGCGGAACAGCGCGATGGCGCTGTCCGTGATGGTGAACCAGCCCGTGACCTTGGTGCGGCCCGACAGAAAGAAGATGGCCGCGATGGCCACGCGCGCCGCGAGCGCGAGCAGCCCATGGGGCGTGAGCGCTTCGAGCCGCGCGGCCAGGCGGGCCTGGGTGGTGTAAAGCCAGGACGCGTGCACGTCGTCGCCGGTATGGGAATGGGGTAGGGCGGACATGGTCTTCTCCTTAAGCGATGGCGGGGGTCAGGGCGCCCGCGCGCAGCAGCAGCGCGAGCAGCGCACCCAGCTCGGCGCCGGGATGGGTGCGTAGCGTGGCGGTAGCGGCCTCGCCCAGCGGCAGGCCGTGTGCGCACTGCTCCAGCAGCGTGCAGCCCGCGGCGTCGAGCGCGCACCAGCACACGGCGGACTCGGGCCGCGTGAGCAACGCGCCCTCGCCCTGCCAGGGCAGTGGCGCATCCAGCGGCAGGGCCTCGCGGTGGCGCCGCCACAGCGTGTAGACCGGGTGCCGTGCGCACCACAGCCAGCGCGCGGCGGGGTGGGGCCGCAGGCACTGCTGGCCCAGGGCCTCGGGCGGCAGCGCGGCCAGCAGGGCCGGAGTGGCCAGGGCTGCGTCGGCGGCGCAGTGGCTTTCGGTCCAAAGCCGGTCCAGCCGCGCCACACCGGGCAGATAGTGCAGCGCGGCCGTGGGCGCCCAGTGCGCGAGGTGGGCGGCAAAGCCCGCGCCATAGAGCAGCAGGCGCCCGTCCGTGGGTGGGCTGTGCCGCACGAAGGCCCGCGCCGCACCATCGAAGCAGTCGGCGCCCAGCAACTGGCGCACCGTGGGGTAGTTGGCGCGCAGCGCATCCAGGCAGCCCTGGGCCACGGTATTGCGGTAGACGGCAAAGC
Source organism: Pseudomonadota bacterium (assembly GCA_018241405.1). Lineage (GTDB taxonomy): Bacteria > Pseudomonadota > Gammaproteobacteria > Burkholderiales > Burkholderiaceae_C > Alicycliphilus. The sequence goes on from JAFEDY010000010.1 coordinate 5,940, forward strand.
CCGGCTGGGCCGCGAGCGCCGCCAGCCACTGCGGCGGCGGGACGGGCGTGCCGGGCATGCCGCCGGGGCGCAGCGCGGCGGCCAGGCCGTCCTGGAAGGCGGTCAGGTGCGGGGTCATGATGCGGCCTCCTGGGACTGCGCGGCCGCCAGCAGGCCCTGCGCACGGTCGCGTTCGGCCATCAGCTCGGCCAGCGGCGGGACCTCGGCATCGCGCTCTATCAGCGTGGGAATGGCCCGCCCGGCCCGCGCCAGCACGCGCTCGTACAGCGCCCACACGGGCTCGGCCACGGGGGCATCGTGGCTGTCTATGAGCAGGGCGTCGCCCCACTGCGGGTCGGCATGGTGGCCCGCGAGGTGGATCTCGGCCACGGCGTGCAGGGGAAAGGCGTCCAGGTAGTCCTCGGCACGCGTGCCCAGGTTGCGTGCGCTCACGTAGACGTTGTTCACGTCCAAGAGCAGCGCGCAGCCGCTGCGGCGCACGAGCTCGGCCAGAAAATCCGTCTCGCCCCAGTCATGGCCTGCCAGGTGCAGGTAATGCGCCGGGTTCTCGATGGCGATGGCGCGGCCCAGCCGGTCCTGCACGCGGGCGATGTTGGCGCCGATGCGTGCCAGCGCCGCGTGGCTGCGCGGAAACGGCAGCAGGTCGGGCAGGTACTGCCCGCGCCAGGCCGACCAGGCCAGGTGCTCGGATATGAGCGCCGGCTCCACGCGCCGCGCCAGCTGCGCCAGGCGTTCGAGCTGCGCGGCATCGGGGGGCGCATCCGCCGCCAGCGACAGCGACACGCCGTGCAGCGACAGCGGGTGGCGCGCACGCAGGGCCTCCAGCCAGGCCAGGCGCGGGCCGCCGTCCACGCCGTAGTTCTCGGGGTGCAGCTCCCACCACAGGCCGCCGGCCTGCAGCGCGAACGCCTCCTCGTAGTGCTGGGGCTTGAGCCCCAGGCCGGCGCCAAGCGGCGGTGTGGTGGCCATGGCGCTCGCTCAGGCCTTGATGGGCATCAGCGAGCCCATGCCCTTGGGCGTCTTGATGCTGGTGCAGGTGCCTGCGGGCACGTACTTCCAGGAATTGCCCTGGTAGTCCATCTTGGACGTGCCCGCGCAGGTGGTGCCGGGACCGGCGGCGCAGTCGTTCTTGCCGGCCATGGACACGCCATAGCATTTCTCCATGGCGGGCTTGTCCATGGGGGCGGGCTTCTTCATGTCATCGGCCTGGGCCAGTGCTGCACCGGAGGCCAGGGCAGCGAGCGCGAGGGCGCCAATAGAGAGGGAGACGTTCATGGTGTACTCCAATCGTTGAACGGGGTGGGCGGCCGGCGGACATCGCACGGCCCGAGCGTTATTTCGCGCGGTGCGCGCCAGTGGTTACGGCGCAGGGGGATGTTTATTTCTGCGCGCCGCTGTAACCTTTCCGGCATCCGACACGAATGGTTCATGGACATCTATGGAGACCGAAGAGACGCTGCGAGCATGGCTGCTTCAAGGGCTGGCGGGTGATGCCGAGGCCTACCAGCGCTTTCTGAAGGCGCTGAGCGCCCATGTGCGCGCCTTCCTGCGCCGCCGTCTCGCGCAGCGCCCCGACGATGTGGAGGACCTCGTGCAAGAAACCCTGCTGGCCGTGCACCACCGGCGCCATACCTACCGCCCCGAGCTGCCGCTGACGGCCTGGGTGCATGCGATCGCGCGCTACAAGCTCGTGGACTGGCTGCGCGCGCGCGCCACAAAAGAGGCGGTCACGGACCCGTTCGACGACGGGGCCGACGAGTTCTTCGCGGGCGCCGACGACGAGGCCGCCATGGCCCGGCGCGACCTGGGCCTGCTGCTGCAGACGCTGCCCGAGCGCCAGCGCCTGCCCATCGTGCACATGAAGCTCGAAGGCCTGTCCGTGATCGAGACCGCGCGCCTGACGGGCATGTCGGAGTCGGCCGTGAAGGTCGGCGTGCACCGCGGCCTCAAGGCGCTTGCGGCGCTGGTCAGAAGGAGTGCGCCATGAACACCGACGAACTCATCCGCCTGCTGGCGGCAGACGCACCGCCCGTGCCCGCGCGCGCCATGGAGCGGCGCTTTGCGCTGGCCGTGGCGCTGGGGCTGGCGGGCGCGGCGGCGCTCATGCTGGGCGTCTTCGGCCTGCGCCGTGACTGGGACGTGGTGCTGGCGCTGCCCATGTTCTGGGGCAAGTTTGCCCTGGGGGGCTCGCTGGCGGTCCTGGGGCTGGCCGCGCTGCTGCGTATGGCGCGGCCGGGCATGCCGTGGCGGCGCGCCGCGCTCTGGCTGGCCCTGCCGCCCGCCGTGATGTGGCTGCTGGCGGGCCTGGCGCTGGCTGCCGCAGCGGCGCCCGAGCGGCTGCCGCTGTTGCTGGGCAGCACCTGGCGCAGCTGCCCGTTCAATATCACGCTGCTGTCGCTGCCTGCGCTCGCAGCGCTGCTGTGGGCGCTGCGCGGCGCGGCGCCCACGCGCCTGGCCTGGGCCGGCGCGGGCGCGGGCCTGCTCGCGGGTGCGCTCGGCGTGCTCGTGTACGCGCTGCACTGCCCCGAGATGGCGGCCCCGTTCGTCGCGCTGTGGTACCTGGCGGGCATGGCCCTGCCCACGGCGCTGGGCGCCCTGCTGGGGCCGCGGATGCTGCGCTGGTGAGTGTGCGGGAAATCAGGTGGCAAGGGCCTCGGCCACGGCCCGCACGCGTGCCTGGTGGATCTGCGCCCCCACCTGCGCGCCCTGTAGTCCGCGTGCCGCCGCCGCCGCCGCGATGGGCGCGGTGGCCACGTCCAGAACCGCAGCCAGCGCCGCCAGCAGCCGCGGGCGCTGGGGGTAGGGCGCATCCTCAAACCCCAGCCGCCCGCGCGCGTCGCATTCGCAGGCCAGCAGGATGTGGTCAAAGCGCTCGGGCTTGCGGATCGCGTCGCAGCGCTCCAGCAGGCGCACCAGTGCGCCGGTGCCCAGTTCGCCGCTCTTGTGGATGTTGCCGTGCTCGCGTGCGACGACGTCGGCCAGCTCGCGGCAATCGACGGGCACGCGCAGGCGCTCGCACAAGTCCTTGAGCAGCCTGGCACTGCGCTGCTCGTGCCCTATGTGGCGCGGCAGCATGTCGGTGGGGGTGGTGCCTTTTCCTAAGTCGTGCACCAGGCAGGCGAAGCGCACGGCCAGCGGGGCGGAAAGGCGCGCCGCCATGTTGAGGACCATCATCACATGCACGCCGGTGTCCACCTCGGGGTGGTATTCGGCGCGCTGGGGCACGCCCCACAGGCGGTCGAGTTCGGGCAGCACCACGGCCAGGGCGCCGCAGTCGCGCAGCACGTCGAACATGCGCGTGGGCTGGTCCTCCATGAGGCCGCGCGACAGCTCCTGCCACACGCGCTCGGCGACGAGGTGGTCGGCCTCTCCGGCCTGCACCATTTCGCGCATGAGCTGCAGGGTCTCGGGCGCGACCGCGAAGTCGGCAAAGCGCGCCGCAAAGCGTGCCACGCGCAGGATGCGCACCGGGTCTTCGCGGAAGGCGTCCGTCACATGGCGCAGCACGCGGCGTTCCAGGTCGCGTGCACCGCCATAGGGGTCAAAAATGGCGCCGGCGCCCAAGCTGTCTGCGCAGGAAGCTATCGCATTGATAGTGAGATCGCGCCGTGACAGGTCTTCTTCCAGCGTCACGTCGGGCGATGTCTGCACGACGAAGCCGCGGTAGCCGCGCCCGCTCTTTCTCTCGGTGCGCGCCAGCGCGTATTCCTCGTGCGTTTCGGGGTGCAGAAAGACGGGAAAATCGCGTCCCACGGGCACGAAGCCGCGCGCCAGCATGTCCTCGGGCCGGGCGCCCACGACGACCCAGTCGTGGTCATTGACGGGGCGGCCCAACAGCCGGTCGCGCACCGCGCCGCCCACCATGTAGATTTGCATGACGGCAGTGTATGACGCCTTGCCGGGCGGGCGACGGGCCGGCTAGCGGCCGCGTGCAACCGGTGCTTCAGGGCTTGGTGGACTTTTTTTCAGCCGGCGGATTCTTGCGTGGCGTCCGTGTCGGTGCCAGGGCGGTTTGCAGCCGTTTGCGTGCGTCGCCGCGGTCGGCCAGCGTTGCGTCCAAACGCTTGGCGAGGCTGTCGATGTGGTCGCGCATCAGGCGTTCGGCGCGCGCATTGTCACCATCTGCCAGTGCGGCAACGATGGCGGCATGGTCATCGTTTGAGCCCTGTGCCTCTGTGGTGGTTTGGTACAGCGCAGAGACCAGCGTGGTGCGCGCCGAGAGATCGACCATCGTCGCCGTGAGGAAACGATTGCCCAGGCATTCGGCAAGGCAGATGTGGAAGTCGGCGAGCAGCCAGCTGCGGGTGGCTTTATCGCCGGAGGCGATGGCCTTTCGCTCCTCCGCCAAATGCTGGCGCAGGCGGCGGATGCTTGTCTGCAGCGGGGTTCCTGCGTCGCGCAGCATGCCTGGCTCGATGACGCGCCGCGCCGCGTAGGTCTCGCGCGCCTCATCGAACGAGGGTTCTACGACATACCAGCCTATGCGGGAGCGCACCTCCACAAAACCACGGGCCTGCAACTGCATCAGCGCTTCGCGCACCAGGGTGCGGCTGACGTTGAACAGGTCTGCAATGTCCTGCTCGCCCAGCCGTTCGCCAGGACGCAGCTTCCTTGTGAGGATGGACTCGATGATGCGCTCTGCGATCTTGGCCTTTGAGATCATGGGCGGTGCGAGGTTGCGGTCCAGTCTACAAATGCCGCCTGGTATGTGAAAGAAGCCTGCGCCTGTGACCGCCTGGCTCTACCGATCGGCGGACTGGCTGCCGGGCGCAGCTCGGAATCAGGCCGCATTCTGCACGGGTTTTGCCCTGGGCCGCACCAGTGAAAGCAGATAGTGCATGGACCCCCCTATCGCCACGCCGAAGAACCAGCCGTAGGTTCCCCACCACGCCGGCAGGAGGGTCGTGAAATTAGGCAAAAAGGTTGAAAACACGGCGCCCACGGCCGTTGAGATCAAAGCGTTGGTGTTCCAGCCCCCCTGGTAGCGGTATTCGCCATGCTCTTCGTACAGCGCCTGCACATTGATCTGGCCACGGGCGATCAGGTAGTAGTCGACCACGATGATGCCCAGCAGCGGTCCCATCGTGGCACCGATTGCGTTCACGAAATGTGCCGCGTTGCCTTCCCATGGAGCGAAGGGGTAGAGCACCAGTGCAATGGCCGCTGCAATATAGCCGCCTCGCTTGAAGCTGATCTGCCTGGGGAATACGTTCGAGATGTCAAAGGCCGACGAGACAAAGTTCGCCACGACGTTGATACCCAAGGTCGCCACCGCGAACGTCATGGCCGCCAGCAAGGCGAGGAACCAGCTTTCGAACTTTGCCGAAATCTGCTCGGGGTGCAGCAGCACCTCGCCATAGACCTGGTACGCCGCGATGGTCGTGATGCCGGCCACGAAGGAGAAGGCGATCAGGTTCACCGGCAGGCCCCACAGGTTGCCCTTGGTGACCGCGTCCCTGTTCTTTGCATAGCGCGAGAAGTCGCAGAAGTTCAGGTACAGGGCGGCAAAGTAGGTGATCCAGGTGGCGCCAACCGCCATCAACGCCCAGAACGAGCCCGGCGTGCCATTCACCCCCGCATCCTTGGTCTTGTCGAGCAGCACATCCATGGGGATGCCGTGGGCAAAGGAAAAGCCGCCTGCCTTGACCATGAGGCCGATGGCCAGCACCAGCATGGCCACCCACACCGCCGGACCGGCCCAATCCTGGAATTTGCGCACTGTCTCCATGCCCTTCTGGATGATCAGGAGCTGCAGCCCCCACATCACCACATAGCAGATCACCTCCAGCGTCGAATGCCCGAGCATGTGTGAGGTCTGGTGAAACTGCAGCATCGCTTCGTTGCGCACCAGCAGCGCGACGAGGGCGCTGGAGGCCGCAGCGGTCTGCGCGCCGTACCAGAAGATGGCCACGATAGCGCGCACGATCGCCGGCAGGTTGGCGCCCCAGACGCCAAAGGACGCACGGGCGAGTACCGGATAGGCATAGGGCCGCAGCCTGAGAAGGGTTGCGCCCTCGGCGGATCTGTCACATTCGAAGCGGGCTGTCCCCGGTGTCCAGGGTGGATATGAGGAACGGGCCTTCGGGCTGGAGGCCGTCGCGCAGGGCCGCAGGCGAGCAAGGGCGCGCGGCTATGCCACCTCGACCACCAGCTGCGCGTCGAACAGCGGGTTCTCGTTCACGCCGTCCTTGGCATAGCCGCGCGGGTTGCACAGCACGCGGGTGTTGCCTACCAGATAGTCGAAGCTGTCGTGCGTGTGGCCGTGGATCCACAGCCGGGCGCCGCTGGCGGCGACGAGCGCTTCGGCGTCGGAGACGAAGATGGTATTGAGTGGCGAGCCGGCAAAGCGCGGGTGGATGCTGCGCGGCGACGGCGCGTGGTGGGTGATGACCACCGTGGGGCCGTCAAAGGGCTGGGCGAGCTCCTGGGCGAGCCACTGCACATTGGCGTCGAACAGCGTGGCCGAGTCCTCGGGGGTGAACAGCGGGGCATCGGGCGCATCGGTGATGCGCACCCGCTGGAAGTCGTACATGAAGCGCTTGGCCTGCTCCATGGCGTCGATGCGTGCCTGCCCCTCGCCCGCAATGCGAAAGTCGCTCCACAGCGTGCTACCGATGAAGCGCACGCCCTGCAGCTCCAGGCTGCGGTTGTCTAGCAGTTGCACGGGGCCGCCGGCGCACAGCGCCTGCAGCGTGCGCACGGTCTGCGGCAGGGTGCGGCCGTAGAACTCGTGGTTGCCAGGCACGTACAGCACGGGCTTGCCAAAACCCTCGGCCCAGGCGGCAGCCTGCTCGGGGCGGGCGATGTCGCCGGCCAGCACGATGATGTCGGCGTCGGTCTGCGGGTGCTCCATGGCCTGCACGCCCAGGTGCAGGTCGGACAGGATGTGCAGCTTCATGGTGGGCAGTGTAGGCCGTTCAATCCAGCGTCTGCCGGTAGCGCGCCAGCGCCAGTGCGCCCGCCGCGGCCAAAAAGGCCAGCATGGGCCAGAGCTCGGGCGCCAGGTCGGCAAAGCCGCTGCCCTTGAGCAGGATGCCGCGCACGATGCGCAAAAAGTGCGTCAGCGGCAGCAGCTCGCCGAGCATCTGCGCCCAGTGCGGCATGCCGCGAAACGGGAACATGAAGCCCGACAGCAGGATGGACGGCAGGAAGAAAAAAAATGTCATCTGCATGGCCTGCAGCTGGTTGCGCGCCAGCGTCGAAAACGTGAAGCCCACCGCCAGGTTGGCGAGGATGAACACGCCGATCATGGCCATGAGCAGCGCGAAGCTGCCGGCCATGGGCACCTCGAACAGCGCCCAGGCCGCCGTGAGTATCACGCCCAGCTGCAGGTAGCCGATCAGCACATAGGGCAGGATCTTGCCGGCCATGACCTCCAGCGGGCGCACGGGCGTGGCCAGCAGGTTCTCCATGGTGCCGCGCTCGCGCTCGCGCGTCATGGCCAGCGACGTCAGCATGACCATGGTCATGGTCAGGATGGTGCCCACCAGCCCCGGCACGATGTTGTAGCGCGACAGCCCCTCGGGGTTGTAGCGGCGGTGGATGCGCAGCTCGAACGGCGGCGCGCGCGGCTGCAGCGCGTGCAAGGGGCCGCTGAGGTCGTGCGCCAGCGCCTGGGTGGCCACGAGGTTCAGCGCCGCGATGGCATTGCCCGAGGCAGCGGGGTCGGTCGCGTCCACGGCCACATACAGCGCGGGCTGCTCGCCGCGCACCAGGCGGCGCTCGAACTGCGGCGGCACCACGAGCATGAATTGCACCGCGCCGCGTGCCATGAGCGCGTCGCCCTCGGCCTCGCTCGCCGGCTGGGCCGTGATGTGGAAGTAGCCCGTGTTCTGCAGCGCCGCGAGCAGGCTGCGCGTGAGCGGCCCGCCGTCGGCCGCGACCACGGCCGTGGGCAGGCCCTTGGGGTCGGTGTTGATGGCGTAGCCGAACAGAATGAGCTGCAACACCGGCACGCCCACGGCCATGGCGAAGGTGAGCCGGTCGCGCAGCATCTGCTGCAGCTCCTTGAGAAACACCGCGGCCATGCGCGCGGCCGAAAAGCTTGTCATGTCTGCGGCTCCGCGGCGAAGTTGTCCGGCGCGCCGCGCATCAGGTGGATGAACACATCCTCCAGCGTGGGCACAACGGCCTGTACGCGCAGCTCGGCTCGGCCCTGGAGCGGCGCCACGGCCTGTGACAGCAGTGCGGCATCACGGCCGGCCACATGCACGGCGTTGCCGAAGGCGGCCACGCTCTCCACCCCAGGCGCAGACTGCAGCGGTGCGATCAGCGCGGCCGCGCCTTCGCCCTCTATGCGCCATACGGAGAGTCGTGCGCTGGCGACTATGCCGGCCTGCGTGCCGCGCGCCAGCACCTGGCCGTAGGCCAGGTAGACCAGTTCGTGGCAGCGCTCGGCCTCGTCCATATAGTGCGTGGACACCAGTACCGTGATGCCCTCGGCCGCGAGGCGGTGGATTTCGTCCCAGAAGTCGCGCCGCGCCTTCGGGTCTACGCCGGCCGTGGGCTCGTCGAGCAGCAGCAGGCGCGGCCCATGGATCAGGCAGGCGGCCAGTGCCAGGCGCTGCTTCCAGCCGCCCGAGAGCGCGCCCGCGAGCTGGTGCTGCCGGCCCGTGAGGCCCAGTTGTTTCAGAGCCAGATCCACGGCGGCGCGCCTGTCGGGCAGGGTGAACAGGCGCGCGACAAAGTCCAGGTTCTGGCGTATCGACAGATCCTCGTACCAGCCGAAGCGCTGCGTCATATAGCCCACCTGGCGTTTGATGGCGGCGGCCTCGCGCGCGATGTCCAGCCCCAGGCAATGGCCCTGGCCCGCGTCGGGCCTGAGCAGGCCGCAGAGCATGCGGATGGTGGTGGTCTTGCCGCTGCCGTTGGGCCCGAGAAAGCCGCAGATGCGCCCCGGCGCGACCTGCAGCGACACGCCATCGACCACGGCGCGGCCGCCATAGCGCTTGGTCAGGCCCCGCACGTCGATGGCCCAGTCGGCGTTCACCTGACCTCCGCGCGCCGCACGTCCAGCGGCTGGCCCGGGCGCAGGCGCGGTGCGTCCTGCACGGCGGGGCGCGCCTCGACCAGGAACACCAGCTTGGCGCGCTGGGCGTTGGAGTAGATCACCGGCGGCGTGTACTCGGCTTGGGTGGCGATGCGGCTCACGCGCGCGGCGATTGGGCTGCCGCAGCCGTCGCAGGCCAGCTGCACGGTGTCGCCCGGTGCCAGCGTGGCGACCTGGTCCTCGGGTACGTAGAAGCGCGCCTTGATGTGGGACGGCGGCAGCAGCGACAGCACCGGCTGGCCCGCGCCCACATACTCGCCGGCGCGGAAGAACACATCGGCCACCTGGCCCGCGGCGGGAGCGTCCTGCTGTTTTTGCCGCTGGCTCCAGTCGGACTGGCGCAGCGCCTCATCGGCGGCCTGGGCCTGGGCCGCGGCCGCGGCGCGCTCGGCGGGCCGGCCCGGCAGACGCGCCACGCGCAGCGCGGCCTCCAGTTCGCTCACATGGCCCTGGGTCTGGCGTGCACTGCTCTCCAGTCCATCGAGCGTGGCGGCCGAGATAAAGCCCTGGGCCACGAGCTGCCGCTGGCGCGCCAGGTTGTTCTGCGCCAGCTGCGCCGCGGCGCGCGCCTGGGCCAGTTGGGCCTGGATCTGCGCGATCTCGTCGGGGCGCCTGCCGCTGGCCAGGTTGCTGGCCTGGGCCTGGGCGGCCGCCAGTTTGGCGCGGGCCTGGGCCTCCTGCGCGCGCTCGGGCTCGCTGTCGAGCGTGAACAGCGGGGCGCCCGAATCGACCTGCTGGCCGGCCTGCACCGCCAGCGTGGTGATGCGCCCCGGCAGGGCGGGCGCGATGTAGAGGTATTCGCCCTCGGCATAGCCCGACCAGCCGGACGCCGCATGCTCCTGGCAGCCGGCGAGCGCCAGGGCCAGTGCCAAGGCGACGACGGGGCAAGCGAAGGTTGTGGCGGCCATGGCGGGTGCCGCGGGACGTCAGCGCGTGGGAGCGAGCCGGTAGGGCTCCTCGAAGTCGAGGAAGTCATGCTCGGCCAGCGCGCCGTCTATCCAGGCCTGCACGCCGGGCAGTTCGCGCACGCGCTGCACATAGGCGGCAATGGGCTCGGGCACGGGCAGGCCGTAGCTGATAAGGCGCATGCACACCGGCGCGTAGAACGCGTCGGCAATCGTGAACTGGCCGAACAGCATGGGGCCGCCGTACCTGGCGAGCAGCTCGCCCCACATCTGCACCAGGCGCTCGACATCGGCGCGCACGCCGGCCTGGTCGCGCCAGAGGATGGCGCCCACCTCGGGCAGCCGCGCCTCGATGTTCATGCCGCAGTGGCTGCGCAGTGCGGTAAAGCCGCTGTGCATCTCGGCCGTCACGCTGCGGGCGTGGGCGCGTGCGGACTTGTCCTGGGGCCACAGCCGCTTGTCGGGATGCGTTTCGGCGAGGTATTCGGCAATCGCCAGGCTGTCCCAGATGCTGATGCTGCCATCGACCAGCACGGGCACCTTGCCCGCCGGGCTCACGGCCTGGAGCTGGCGCTTGAACTGCGAGTTGGCGTCGAAGCTGTCAAAGCGCACGGGCACTTCCTCGAACGCAATGCCCGCCTGGCGCAGCAGCACCCAGGGGCGCATGGACCAAGAGGAATAGTTCTTGTTGCCTATGTAAAGCTGGAGCATGGGAAGTCCTTTCTTGTGAAACCGGCGCTGCGTTACATGTCAGAAGGCCGCGGAGCAGGCCAGGCTAGCAGACGCCGCGCAAGGGCCGCCCCGCAGCGCTGGTGTCGTCCCCCTGCCGGCGTAGCGCAGCGAAGCGAGAGCGGGGGGAAGGCGCGAAGCGCCTCAGGGGGGTGTTCCTCATACCGGCCAGACCACGCCGTTGTCGTTGAGGATGGCGTCGAGAGGCATATCGTGCGCCTCGGGCTCGAAGTCGTCGAGATAGCCGTGGGTGAAGCCCAGGCCCACGGTGACGGGGCGCGGCTGCAGCTGGGCCAGCGTGCGGTCGTAGAAGCCGCCACCATAGCCCAGGCGGTAGCCGCCGGGGCCGTAGCCTACGCAGGGCACGAACAGCAGCGTGGGGTGGATGAGCTCCGTGTCCTTGGGCTTGGGGATGCCGTAGGCGTCCTCCTCCATGGGGCAGCCGGGGTACCAGGCGAGGAAGCTGAGGGTCTTGTGCACTTTGTCGATCACCGGCAGGCCTATGCGGCGCGGCTGGGGCTCGTCCAGCAGCTCGCCGTCTTCCTTCCAGCGGTGCAGGGCGGGCAGGGGGTCGAACTCGCCCTTGATAGGCCAATAGGCGCCGATCACGGTGTCCGGCCGGTCCACCAGCCAGATGCGCATCACGCGCTGCAGCAGGTCGGCGCGTTGCAGCCGGTCGGGCATATTCAGGCGTTGTTCTACCAGTGCGCGGCGCAGGGCTGCTTTGTCCATTACATAATCCCCCAATGCATTGGCACAAGATTCTGACATCGCTGGTGGTGGGCGCCGCGCTGGCCGCTGCCGCACCGTGGGCTGCGGCCCAAAATCGTGGCGACGATACCCTGCTGGAGATGCAGCAGGCCTTCCGCAAGGGCGACAAGGCCAGGCTGACGGCGCTGCTGCCGGCAGCGCGCGGCCACGTGCTCGAACCATGGGCCGCCTACTGGGAGCTGCGCGCGCGGCTCGATCAGGCCCAGCCCGACGAGGTGGGCGCCTTCCTGCAGCGCTATGCCGGCAGCTACCAGGAGGATCGGCTGCGCAACGACTGGCTGCTGCTCTTGGGCCAGCGCCGCAACTGGGATCAGTTTGCCGAGCTGCACCCGCAGTACCGCATGGGTGACGACCGCGAGGTGCGCTGCTACTCGCTGGGCATAGACCAGATCAAGGGTACGGCCGCCGAGGGGGCAGGCGCGGAGGTGCTGCGCAACTGGTATGCGCTGCGCGACGTGGACGACGGCTGTTCCAACGCCGCGGCCGAGATGCTGGCGGCCAAGAAGATCAAGCCCCTGGACGTGTGGCGCAAGGCACGCCTGGGCGCCGAGGCGGGCCGTCTGCGCGTGGCGCGCAAGGCGGTGGAGATCGTCGCCCCCGACGCCCTGGGGCAGCTCCACGCGGCGCTGGATTCGCCTGCCAAGTACCTTGCGGGCCGGGCCACGGCCGCTGGCCGCGAGCGCCAGGAACTCGTGGTGCTGGCGCTGGTACGCACGGCCATGAGCGATGCCGCCGCCGCCGCCGGCCTGCTGGACCGCAAATGGGGCGTGCACCTCTCGACCGAGGAGCGCAACTGGCTCTGGGGCCTGATCGGCAAGCAGGCGGCGCTGTCGCTGTCGCCGGATGCGCTGACCTACTTCGGCAACGTGGGCCGCGACGCCGATCTCTCCGACGACATGCTGGCCTGGAAGGTGCGCGCCGCGCTGCGCGCCGGCCAGTGGAAGCAGGTGGGCCGCGCCATCGACGCCATGAGCCCCGGCGCGCGCCAGGACAGCACCTGGGTGTACTGGAAGGCGCGCTCACTCACGGCAGGGCGCGCCAGCGAGGAAGACCGCGCCGCCGCGCGCCAGCTCTACGAGCGCATCGCCGGCAGCGCGGGTTTTTACGAGCAGCTGGCGCTGGAGGAGCTGGGCGCGCGCATCACGGCCGCACCCGCGCCCGCGCCGCTGACCGACGCAGAGAAGGCCGCCGCGCGCGCCAACCCTGGGCTGAACCGGGCGCTGTACGCCATCGCCATGGGCCTGCGCGCCGAAGGCGTGCGCGAGTGGAACTACAGCACCAACCTGCACCAGGCGGGCGGCATGCCCGAGCGCGAGTTGCTGGCCGCGGCCGACCTGGCCTGCGAGCGCCAGGTGTGGGATCGCTGCATCAACACCAGCGAGCGCACCAAGGGCGTGATCGATACCGCGCAGCGCTTTCCCATGCCCTTCCAGGCCACCGTGGTGCAGCGCGCCCAGGGCATTGGCCTCGATCCCGCCTACGTCTACGGCCTGATCCGCCAGGAGAGCCGCTTCATCATGGACGCGCGCTCGGGCGTGGGCGCCTCGGGCCTGATGCAGGTCATGCCGGCCACGGCGCGCTGGACGGCCAAGAAGATCGGCCTCGCGGGCTTCACCGCCGACCAGATCAATGACCGCGACACCAACATCACCATAGGCACGGCCTACCTCAAGCTGGCGCTGGACGACTTCGACGGCTCCATGGCCATGGCCGCCGCGGCCTACAACGCCGGCCCGGGCCGCCCGCGCAACTGGCGCAACGGCCCGGTGCTGGACGCCGCCATCTGGGCCGAGAACGTGCCCTTCAGCGAGACGCGCGACTATGTCAAGAAGGTGTTGGCCAACACCGTGAACTACGCCGCCATCCTGACCGGCCTGCCGCAGTCGCTCAAGAGCCGCCTGGGTATGGTGGGCCCGCGCGACGCGCGTGAACCGGAGCCGAACAAGGATTTGCCCTAGTACTCCAACCCGGAAGCATCGGAACATGAAATCGCGCCTTCGCCCGCATGGCGGCGTTGCAAATCCTCGCAATAGCTACGGCTATTGCTGCGGTTTGCGCCTTGCCCTGCAGACGAATGCATCGGTTTCATTTTGTTCCTCTACTTCCGGGCTGCAGTACGAGGGCGGCTGTTTCACGCGACGTCGTCGCCCGCGGGCGGCGCCTTCTCGCCCGTGACCATGGCGCGCACCAGGTTCTCGCGGTGCTGCCAGCTGGTCCACAGCATGCCGCCCACATGCAGCGCCACCAGGGCCAGCAGCGCCCAGGCCAGTGCCTGGTGCAGGTCGGCCAGCCAGCCATAGCCCCAGAACATGTCCGTGGTGTACAGCCAGCCCGTGAAGCACAGCGCGCCCAGGTGGGCCAGCAGCGCCAGCACCATGGCGCCGCCCAGCGGGTTGTGGCCCAGGTAGCGCGGCGCATGGCCGGCGAGCGCCGCGCGCGCATAGGCCAGCGTGGCGCGCGGCGCGCGCACGAACTGGGCAAAGCGCGCGTAGCGGCTGCCGCAGAAGCCCCAGGCCAGGCGCGCGGCGAGCAGAGTAATGAGCGCGTAGCCCGCGTTCTCGTGCAGCGGGCCGGTGTCGTGCCGGCTCCACCAGAGCAGGGCCACTGCCGCTACCAGGCCCCAGTGCAGCAGGCGCACCGGGGCGTCCCAGACCTTAATCTTCGACACGCTCGAAGGTCTTGGGGTCAAAGAAGGCCTCCACGCGCTTGCCATCGGGGGTCTTGGCGTAGACCTCGTAGCAGGTGTCGGTCTTCTCCATGCGGCGGATCTTCCAGCCTTCCTGGGTGAGCTTCTGCTCCAGCTCGGTGTGCGGGCGCCATTCGGACTTGGGGTGTTCCTTGCACTGCACGTTGCCGTGGGCGAAGGCGGTGCCCGCGCAGGCGGCGAGGGCGATGGTGGCGATGTGGCGCAGGACGGTGTTCATGGTGCTTTCTTTCATGGCTTTGCCCAGCGGCGCAGCAGGTTGTGATAGACGCCGGTGAGCTGCACCAGGCGCATGTCGTCCGGCGTGACCAGGGGCGTGAGTTGTTGTATGGACTGGTCCAGGTCGAACAGCAGCGTGCGCTCGCCCTCATCCTGCACCAGGCTCTCGATCCAGAAGAACGAGGCCAGGCGCGCGCCGCGCGTCACGGGTGTCACGCGGTGCAGGCTGGTCGAGGGGTAGAGCACCATGTCACCCGCAGCGAGCTTGACGGCCTGCACGCCAAACGGGCCTTCGACCTCCAGCTCGCCGCCCTCGTACTCGTCGGGCTCGGCCAGGAACAGCGTGGCCGACAGGTCGGTGCGCATCTGCTGGCTGCTGCCGGGCAGGACCATGAGTGCGCTATCGACATGCGCGCCGTACTGGCCGCCGCCGGCGTAGCGGTTGAACTTCGGCGGGTAGATGGTGCGCGGCAGCGCGGCGCTGATGAACAGCGGCGTGGCCGCCAGGCGGCGCAGTATCTGCTGGCCCAGGCGTGTGGCGAGTTCGCTGCCGTCGGTGATCTGCTGGTTGTGCTTGACGGCCTTGGCCAGCGTGCCGGCGGTGGCGGCGCCGTCGTCCCAGCGGGCGGCGTCCAGCTCCTGGCGGAACTGCTGCACCTCGGACCTGGTGAGTACCTGCTCTATGGAGATCAGCATGATGGTATGAGGCAATCGGGGGTGATGTCGGACAGTTGCGCGCAGCCGGCCTGGGCCATGCAGGCGTGCAGCTCCTCGGCCAGCAGCTGCAGCATATGGGCCACGCCCAGGGCGCCAGCCACGGCCAGCGCCCAGACCTGCAGGCGGCCCACGAGCACGGCGTCGGCGCCCAGCGCCAGGGCCTTGAAGGCGTCCGTGCCGTTTCGGATGCCGCCATCGAACAGCAGCGGGTAACTGCTGCCCACGGCGGCGCGGATGGCGGGCAGCATTTGCAGGCTGGCCGGGGCGCCGTCCAGGCAGCGCCCGCCGTGGTTGGAGACGATGAGGCCGGCGCAGCCCGCGGCCTGGAGCTGGCGCGCGTCCTCGGGGTGCAGCACGCCCTTGACCCAGACCGGCAGCGGCGTCTGGGCCAGCAGGTAGTAGAGGTCGTCCCACAACGCGGCGTGGCGCATGGCGCCCTGAAAGATGCGGCTTTCGCCCTCGGCCGGCGCCGGGGCGCTGGCCTGCGGATAGCCGGCCAGGTTGGCGGCCATGCAGTCGGGTGGCAGGGAGAAGCCGGCCTGCAGCGCGCTGCGGCTGGCGAGCTGGATGCTGGCGTCCAGCGTCAGCACGATGGCGCGGTAGCCCGCGGCCTCGGCGCGGCGCACGAGGTCGAGGCTGTGCGCGCGCTCGGGCTGCAGGTAAAGCTGGAACCAGCGCGCCGGTCCGGCGGCGGCCGCTATTGTTTCGAGCGTGCAGGACGACAGCGTGCTTGCCACCAGGCAGCTGCCCGTGGCCTGGGCCGCGCGGGCGGTGGCGATCTCGGCGTCGGGGTGCGCCAGGCGCTGGTGCGCCACGGGCGCCAGCAGCAGCGGGTGTGGCAGGTCCAGTCCCGCGAGCGTGAGGCGCGTGTGGCCCGCCCGCATGTCGCGCAGCAGGCGCGGCAGCACGGCCCAGCGGGCAAAGGCCGCGCGGTTGGCCGCCACCGTCTGGTCCCAGCCGCAGCCGCCGGCCACATAGGCATGACGGCCCGCCTCCATGTACTGGGGGGCGAGCCGCTCGTAGTCGATGGCGTTGTAGACGCCGGCGGGAATATGGGAGGCTTGATTCATCAATAATGATAGCTGCCAGCGCTTGCCCATCAAGCGCTGGCAGCTTTTTGTTTACAAGTCCAGGTTCAGCGTCAGGCGCACGGCGCGACCGTCGCCCTTGTACAGGAAGGCCCCCGAGCGGTACACGGCGGTGTAGTAGTCCTTGTCGGTGGCGTTGAGGACGTTCAGGCGCAGGTCGGCATGCTTGTTGATGCGGTAGCTGGCAAACAGGTCGTACACGCTGAAGGACGGCACGGGCTGCGCGCAGTAGCCCCGGGCGTTCAGATCCGCGCCGTTGTTGGGCTGGCCACCGCAGCGGCTGCTCTCGTAGCGGGCGACGGCGCCGAACGCGAAGTCGCGCGTGAGCTGGTACCTGCCCTGGATGGCCAGGCTGCGGTCGGCAAAGTTGGCCAGCGGGCGCCCGATATTGGCCGGGGTGGCCGAAGCGAGCACCTTGGACTTCATGAGGGCCAGGCCCGCCTGCATCTGGAAGTTCTTGGTCACATTGCCGGCCAGGCCGAACTCGATGCCGCGCACGCGGTTCTTGCCCGTGTTGAAGGTGCCGGCAGCGTTGTAGTCGAAGCCTTCCATGACGTCGCTGCGCGTGCTCTGGAACAGGGAGGCCGTGGCCAGCAGCTTGTCATCCAGCAGGTTCCACTTGGTGCCCAGCTCGAAGTTGCGCGTGGTCACGGGCTTGGCGCCCGCGGCCTGGCCGTTATAGAGCACCAGGCCGCCGTAGCCGGCGTTGGTGCCGGTGTCGGGCTCGCCGCCGTTGATGTTCTGCGCCGTGCCGTAGGCGGCGTAGACCATGCCCATTTCGTTGAGCTTGTAGCTCGCGCCCAGCAGCCCGTTGACCAGGGTGTCGCTGAAGCTGAAGTTGCCCGTCTGGGTGCCGTTCAGGTTGTTGAACGTGTCCAGCGACAGCTTGTAGTGGTCGGCGCGCAGGCCGCCGAACAGCGTCCACTTGTCGGTCAGGTCCACCGTGTCCATGGCCGACAGGGCGAAGGTCTTCACGCGCCAGTCGCGCTGCATGCCCTGGCGGGTGTAGCCGCGGCCGGCCAGGTTGTTCAGATTGGGAGTGGCATTGCCGTTTGCATCGGTAATGCACCAGCTGTTGCTCGCAACAGGAATGCTGCCATCGCGGTTGGGCGTGCGGCAGTTGAAGGCGCCCCTGTTGGTGATGCCATAGTTGCCGGACTTGACCTTGTGGTCGGTGTATTCGAAGCTGAAGATGAACTCGTGCTTGAGGCCGGCGATCTGCTGGTCCCAGCGCAGGTTGTCCTGGTGGGCGAAGTAGCTCACCTCCTGCCAGCCGGTATGGCCGGCATCGAGTGCGCCGGCCGTGTAGGCGACGGCGCCGCCCTGGCCCAGCACGTCGCGGATGTTGGCGCCGGTGGTGGCGTAGCCGTTGTCGGACTGGCCGTAGCGCGTCAGGCTGGTGAGCTTGAGGTTGGGCGCGAAGCGGTAGTTGATGCGCGCCGTGGCCGTGTCCACGTCGGACTGGATGAAGTCGTTCCACTGCGCATAGACGGGCACGCCGCTGGCGGGGCGGCGGTTGGGCGGCTGGCCTACGAGGAAGCTGCCCAGGTCGGGGCGCTTGTCCTTGCCGCGCATGCCGTAGTAGTCCAGCGTGACCGACAGGTCGCTGCTCAGCTCCCACAGGCCCGACAGCGCCAGGCCGTCGCGCCGGCGCGCCGAGGGGCCGCGGCCGGGCACGTCCTCGCCCGCGGTCAGGGCGTTGGCGCGCAGGGCGAACTGGTCGCTGAAGACCTTGTTCATGTCCGCCGTCACGCGGTGGTGGTTGTCCGTGCCCACGCCGGCGGAGACGCGCGTGAAGTCATAGTCCAGCGTGGCCTGCTTGGTCACTGCATTGACGGCGCCGCCGGCCGAGCCGCGGCCGGCGAAGGTGGAGTTGGGGCCCTTGGTGATTTCGATCTGCTCGATGGCAAAGCTCTCGCGGATGGTGATGCCGGGGTCGCGCAGGCCGTCCACGAACACGTCCGAGCGCGCCTCCTGGCCGCGGATGATGTAGCGGTCGCCAAAGGCGTTGCCGTTCTCGCCCGTGCCCAGGGTGATGCCGGGCTGGGCCGCCAGGATCTGTTTCAGGTCGGTGGCGCCCGAGTCGTCGATGGCCGACTTGGTGATCACGTTGATGGTCTGGGGAATCTCCGCCAGCGGGCGCGTGTAGCGCGTGTCGGCCGACGTCTTGGCCTTGTAGGGCGCGCCCACCTCGGCGTTGGGGTTGGGGTCGATCGCCTGCTCCTGCACCGTCACGGCCGGCAGGGTATGCGCGGGCGCCGGCGTGCCGGCCTGCTGGGCCATGGCCGACAGCGGCAGCAGGGCGACGGCCACGCCGTCGGCCAGGCGCAGGCTCCGGGGTTTTTTGAGGGACGAAGAAGATCGCATGTTGCTCCCGACGGTAGTTGAATTTCGCGTCGGATTATTGTTGCAAATCAATCTCATTTGCAGCAATGAATGCGAAAAATTCTTATTTGCGTATCGGGAACGTGGTTGGGGACGGGGTTTGTTGCTGTATTGCAACGATGGCCTGCGCGGCTGGCAGGGCGCATATCCCGGTCCGCCTCATTCAAAAATAGGAGCTACCAACGCTGGTGTACTGCCGAGAACGCGGCTTTGGCGCATCGAGTGGCCAAGCTAGCCCGGCGCCCGGTAGATTCTTGCCCCCTGTGTGCCCGCGGACGGACCATAGGTCACGCCCTGGACTGGCGGCAGCAGCGACGCCGCCTGCCGCTCGGTCAGCGCCAGCACGCGCGCCAGCTGGTTGCGCAGCAGGCTGAGCTGCTGGGCGATGGCCTGCACACGCTCGGCTGCGCCCTGTGGCACGGTCTGGCCAAGGGCCTGGGCCAGTGTGCTGGCAGCCTGGCGCAACTGGGCGGCGGTTTGTTCCAGGGACTGGGGGGCGGACGACAACAGCGCAGCCTGCATGTCCTGCAGCTGCGCTTCAATGGTCGAGAGCGTTTCGTCGAGAGATGACATGGGGCGAGTCTATGGCCGTCCGCCCCGGGCCATTTCAGCCGCGCGAGCGCGACAGGGTTTCGTAGGCGTTGGCCAGCAGCTTGTCGGCCACGGCCTCGGCATCGACCTTGAAGCTGCCGTTGTCGATGGCGGTCTTGACGGCCTTGACCTTGCCCGCGTCGAAGTCGCCCTGGCTGCGGCCGGCCTCCACGCCGCGTGCCGTGGCGGACAGCGTGACGGGCACGCCGGCGGTGGCGCGCGCCGCGCTCTGGCTTGCAGCCTCGGCGGCGGGCGCGGGCGCAGCTGCCTTGGCCTGCTGCCGGGCGGCGGCGGCCTGCGACAAGGTGCTCGCAATATCCGGGTTGTTTCCTATCTTCATCGCACTCTCCACCACCCCTGTGAGATGTGGGGCCAGTTGCCATGTATTCGGCCGGCAGGGAGCAGACTTTAGCGCTTTATGCGGTAATGTGCGTCACAAAGCGGCGTCAATTGTCCCATCGGCATTCACAATACCCATGACTAAACGGCCATTCGTCATGCGTATGCGCACATTCTGCCCCGCGGCGCCGGCGCTCAGGGCCTCGCCTGCGGCAGTGACGGCGTAGCCCGGCCCCTGCACCACCACGCGCACGGGGGCCCCGGCCTTGAACAGGTCGGGCGCGCGCACCATGTTCTGGCGCAGCGCCTGGCCGGCCGTCAGCGGGCGAGCGGCGATCAACCCCACCCAGGCCTGTGGGTTGGCGACGATGGCCGCGGGCTCGGCCGCCCAGTCCACCTCGGCCTCGACCGCGTCGGTCTCGGCCAGCACCGCGCCGCTGGCCACATTGCCCGCCAGCACCCAGGCGGGCCCGAAGGCCTTGACGGTGATGGGCAGAAAGACGTTCCAGCGTGTGGACCCGTCCACGCAGCGCAGGCCCAGGCGCGTGCGGCCCCACAGGCGCGTGCCCGCGGGCAGGTAGGGCTCAACGCGCGCGCAGGGGGCCAGGCGCAGGCGCGGATCGAGCTGGCCCACGCTCACCTCCATGCGCAGCGGCAACGCGCCCGGCTGCGCCTGGGCCAGCGCGCCGTCCAGCCAGCGCTGTGTGATGGCGCCGAGCTCGTGCGGCTGATCCTGTGCGTGCGCCCGCGGCGCCAGGGCAGCGCCCAGCGCCAGCGCCAGCGCCGCCCACAGCAGAAGATGCCGGGCAACGGCATGGTATGGGTGGGACGGGATAGGCGGCATGGCTGTGGCTCCGGCGTGCACGAGTAGGCACTTTAGGCCGCAATACCAGGACGGATGCACCAAACAGGGGGCCAATGCCCGCGCTCATTGCGCTTTAGCCGGAAGCGGCGATTTCCATAATCGACGCACGCCGCAAAGCCCCGCGCCGCGGCACCCGATCACTTCAGCACCCGAGGAAACATGCTCGACAAGATGACCCAGCGGCTGGACTTCCACGGCAACGCGCTGCTGCTGCGTGCCGAGCGCCAGCGCGCCATCGCGAGCAATATCGCCAATGCCGACACGCCGGGCTATGTGGCGCGCGACTTCCAATTTGCCGACGCGCTGCGAGCCGCCGAGGGCGTGCGCACCCCCGGCGCCATGCGCCAGCAGAGCGTGAGCGATGCGCGCCACATACCGCTTCCGGCGGCCACCAGCGGCAGCTCGGACAGCCGGCTCGGCTATGGCCTGCAGACCCAGCCCAGCCTGGACAACAACAGCGTGGACATGGACCGCGAGCGCGCCGCCTTCGTGGACAACGCGGTGCGCTACGAGGCCACGCTGCGCTTCATCAACGGCCAGTCCAAGACCATGCTGAGCGCCATTCAGGGGCAGTAACGAGGAGCCAAGACCATGTCCATGTTCTCCATTTTCAACGTCTCGGGCAGCGCCATCAGCGCACAGTCGCAGCGCCTGAACGTGGTGGCCAGCAACCTGGCCAACGTGGATGCCGTGGCCGGCCCCGACGGCCAGGCCTACAAGGCGCGCCAGGTGGTGTTCCAGACCACGCCCATGGGCCCGGACGGCGCGGCCGGCGTGCGCGTCTCCACCATCCAGGAAAGCGAGTCGCCGGGCCGGCGCGTGCACGACCCGGCCAACCCCATGGCCGACGCCGAGGGCTATGTGACGCATGCCAACGTGAACGCGGTGGAGGAGATGGTCAACATGATCTCGGCCTCGCGCTCGTACCAGAACAACGTCGAGGTCATGAACACGGCCAAGTCGCTGCTGCTCAAGACACTGCAGATGGGCCAGTAAACACCTGCAAAACACGGGAGCAATCCATGTCCATTTCCCCCATTGATACGAGCGCCCTCGACGCCGGCGCCACCACGACCTCCAAGACGCGCGACTCATCCACCGACCCGAGCGCCATGCAGGACCGATTCCTCAAGCTGCTCGTCGCCCAGCTCAACAACCAGGACCCCATGAACCCGCTGGACAACGCGCAGATGACGACACAGATGGCGCAGATCAACACGGTGACCGGCCTGCAGACGCTGAACCTGACCATGCAGACCATGGCCGAGCAGTTCGGCACCATGCAGCAGATCCAGGGCATCTCGCTGATCGGCCGTTCGGTGCTGTCCGAGGGCGACCGCATGAGCTTTGCCGACAAGGCCGACAAGACCGGCAAGGGCATGTTCGATCTGGCGGGCGCCGCCACTGGTGTGAAGGTGGAGATCGTCACACCCGGCGGCGTGGTCGTGGACAGCATCGACATGGGCGCGCAGGAAGGCGGCCGCCACAGCTTCGACTGGGATGCCGGCAAGTACAGCGGCAGCAAGAGCGACCTGCGCTTTCGCGTCACGGCCACGAATGGCCAGGCCGCGGTCAAGGCCACGGCGCTCACGCAGTCACAGGTCGTTGCCACGGGTTCCAAGGCCGGCGCGCTGACGCTGACGCTGGACAACGGCAACACGGTCAACTACGCCAACGTCCTGGGCGTGCTCTAAACACCCACCGAGAAGGAGAAACCACCATGGCATTCCAGCAAGGCCTTTCGGGACTGAACGCCGCCAGCAAGAACCTGGACGTGATCGGCCACAACGTCGCCAACTCCAACACCGTGGGCTTCAAGGCCTCGCGCACCGAATTTGCCTCGATGGTGGCCAATGCCATCGGCACGGCGGGTTCGGGCAATGCGGGGATCGGCGCGCAGGTCGCCGATGTGGCGCAGCAGTTCACACAGGGCAACATCACCGTCACGGGCAACAGCCTCGACGTTGCCATCAACGGCAACGGCTTCTTCAAGGTGCAGCAGACCGACGGCAGCTATGCCTACACGCGCGCCGGCAACTTCAAGCTCGACGACAAGGGGAATGTGGTCACCAACAACGGTGCGAAGGTCCTGGGGTATCCGATAGATCCACTCACCAAAACCCGTTCTTCGACCAGCCCCCAGCCGCTCGTGTTTCCCACGGGATCTCCCATACCGGCCAAGCAGACCAAGAACGTGAAGGCCGCATTCAACCTGGACGCGCGTGCGCCCGCCGCCGCAGGCAACCCCTCCGCAACCCCCCCTGTACCGGCCACGCCGCGCACCACCTATGGCACGTCGCTCAACGTCTACGACAGCCAGGGCGTCGCCACACCGGTGAACCTGTATTTTCAAAAAACAGGCACGGCCAATACCTGGGATGTCTACGACAAGCTCGACGACCCCAACGCCACACCACCCGTCGTGGCCACGCCCATCGGGCAGATCACCTTCGACAACAACGGCAAGATCACGGGGCCGACCGCCACGCCGCCGGCCACGGGCTTTGCGCTGCCCATCACCATCACGCCGCCCACGCCCAACCCGAACAACCTGCCGGCCTACACCGTGCAGATCAACCTAGATGGCGTGACCCAGTTCGGCACCAAGTTCGCGGTGTCCGACCTGACGCAGGACGGCCACACCGCGGGGCAGCTCACCGGCATCAACATCGGCAACGACGGCACGATCTTGTCGAGCTACTCCAATGGCGTGACGCAAGCCGAGGGGCAGCTCACGCTGGCGAGCTTTCGCAACACGCAGGGCCTGGCCGACATAGGCAACAACCTCTGGGCCGAGAGCGCCGAATCGGGCCAGCCCGTCATGGGCGTGGCCACCGAAGGCACCTTCGGCGCGCTGCGCTCGGGCGCATTGGAGGACTCCAACGTGGACCTCACTGCCGAGCTGGTGAACATGATGACGGCCCAGCGCGCCTACCAGGCCAACGCGCAGACCATCAAGACGCAGGACCAGATCATGTCCACCCTGGTGAACTTGAGATGACCCCCCTGAGCGGCTGCGCCGCTTCTCCCCTCTTTCGCGCTTCGCGCGGGAAGGGGGACGCCGCCCGTGCGGCGGGGCGGCCCTTGCACGGCGGCCCGCGCTTGGGGCGCGCCAGTTCCATGCGCCGCGGGCAACGCGCAGCACGGTGAATCGCTGAAAGGAAACCTGCACGATGGACCGCATCATCTACACCTCCATGACCGGCGCCAGCGCCGCCGCGCACCGGCAGGCGGTGCTGTCCAACAACCTGGCCAACGTCTCCACCAACGGCTTTCGCGCCGAGATGGCCAGCTTCCGTTCCGTGCCGCTGCAGGGCAGCGGATCGACCACGCGCGTGTTTGCGCTGGAGGCGACATCGGGCCATGTGGAAACTCCCGGCCCGGTGCAGCGCACGGGCCGCAACCTGGACGCCATGGCCGTGGGCAATGCCTGGTTTGCCGTGCAGGGCCTGGACGGCACCGAGGCCTATACGCGCGCCGGCAATTTCGAAGCCACGCCCGAGGGGCAGCTGGTCACGCCCACCGGCCTGCCCGTGCTCTCGGACGGCGGTGCACCCATCACCGCGCCGCAGGGCGCCGAGCTGACGCTGGGCGCGGACGGCAGCATCACCGCACGCATACCCGGCCAGCAGCCCCAGACCCTGGGCCGCCTGAAGCTGGCCACGCCGCAGGCGGACGACCCGCTTCAGCGCGGCGACGACGGGCTGTTTCGCAGCACCTCGGGCGAGCCCGTCGCCAGCGACCCGAACGCGCGCCTGCTGGCCGGCGCGCTGGAGGGCTCGAACGTGAACCCGGTGGAGGCCATGGTCGGCATGATCGCCGCCGCGCGCCAGTTCGAGCAGCAGATGCGCCTGCTGCAGACCGCAGAAAACGATGACAAGTCAGCCGCACAGCTGCTGAGCTTGAACGGTTAACGAAAGGATCTTCGCCATGATCAATTCCCTGTGGATCGCCAAGACCGGCATGAGCGCCCAGCAGACCCAGCTGGACGTGATCTCGCACAACCTGTCCAACGTCTCCACCACCGGCTACAAGCGCAACCAGGCGGTATTCGAGGACCTGATCTACCAGAACCTGCGCCAGGTGGGCGCGCAGACCACCGAGCAGAACCAGCTGCCCACGGGCCTGCACCTGGGCCTGGGCGTGCGCACCGTGGCCACCAGCCGCAACTTCACGCAGGGCAGCCTGCAGCAGTCGGGCAACAACCTGGACGTGGCCATCAACGGCAATGGCTTCTTCGAGGTACAGCTGCCCGACGGCACGCTGGGCTATACGCGCGACGGCTCGTTCCAGCTCGACGCCCAGGGCCGCATGGTCACCTCGGGCGGCCTGCCCGTGGCCAACGGCGTCACCGTGCCGCCGGGCGCCAAGAGCATCAGCATCAGCGAGACCGGCGTGGTCAGCGCCACCATGGCGGGCAGCCCGCAGCCCCAGCAGCTGGGCCAGCTGGCCATGGCCAGCTTCGTCAACGCCGCGGGCCTGGAGCCCGTGGGGCAGAACATGTACAAGGAGTCGGCCGCCTCGGGCCCGCCGCAGCAGGGCCAGCCGGGTACGAACGGCCTGGGCGTGATCAAGCAGGGCTTCCTGGAGACCTCCAACGTCAATGTGGTCGAGGAGCTGGTGACCATGATCCAGACCCAGCGCGCCTATGAGATGAACTCCAAGGCCATACAGACCAGCGACCAGATGCTGGCCAAGCTGGCCCAGCTGTGAGGAGGTGCGCCATGACCGCCGCTCTGCGCCTGATCGCCCCCGCCGCCCTGGCCCTGCTGGCCACGGGGTGCGCCAGCCTGAATCCGCCGCCGCCGGTGGACCTGCTGCCGACCGCGGCGCCGCCCGTGGCCGCCACGCCACGCCCCACGGGGCCGGCCACGGGCAGCCTGTTCCATGCCGCGAGCTACCGCCCCGCGTTCGAGGACCGGCGCGCGCGCCTGGTGGGCGACATCGTCACCATACAGATCGTGGAGCAGGTGTCGGCCAAGCAGAACTCCACCTCCAGCATCGACCGCAGCGCCAGCACCTCGGCCGGTATCTCGGCCTTTCCGTTCATCGGGGCCAGCAAGCTGGGCAAGCTGGACCTGGGTGGCAAGAGCGCCAACCAGTTTTCGGGCAAGGGCGGCACCGAGAGCAGCAACACCTTCACCGGCACCGTCACCGCCACCGTCATCGAGGTGCTGTCCAACGGCCACCTGGTGGTGGCGGGCGAGAAGCAGATCGGCGTGAACGAGAACGTGGACGTGCTGCGCTTCTCGGGCACGGTGGACCCGCGCTCCCTGCAGCCGGGCAGCGTGGTCGCCTCCACCCAGGTGGCCAACGCGCGGGTGCAGTCGCGCGGGCGCGGCGCCCAGAGCGAGGCCCAGGCCATGGGCTGGCTGTCGCGGGCATTCAACTCCGTCGCCCCGTTTTAGGCTTGTAGTTGTCATCCCCGCGCGGGCATGACGGGGAGGGCAGCTGGAGCGCCGGCCTCTTGCCGGCATTGCGGCGCAAACGCCGGTGGCAACCCACGCATAAATCAAAATTGATAGCTGCAAGCGCTTTACAGGAAAGCGCTTCGGACACTTTCAACTCCTATCCCCCAAGCCCCGGCAATTGAGGGGCATTCCAGCGTCTTTTCGGTGGTTCGCGCAATGTGCGGCAACCCACAATCGGCGTCATGACCAACCTCCGCCTGCTCCCCTCAACGACCCTCGCCGCATGGCGGCTGGCCGTGCTTGGGCTGCTGTCGCTCTGTGCGGCGCTGCCGGCGCAGGCCCTGCGCCTCAAGGAGATCGCGGCAGTGCAGGGCGTGCGCAGCAACCAACTCACCGGCTATGGTTTGGTGGTGGGGCTCGACGGCACGGGCGACCAGACGACGCAGATGCCCCTCACCACCCAGGCCATGCAGAACTACCTGCAGCAGGCGGGGATCAGCCTGCCGGCGGGCGCCACGGCCCCGCAGCTCAAGAACGTGGCCCTGGCGATCGTGACCGCCGAGCTGCCCCCGTTCGCCCAACCGGGCCAGGCCATCGACGTGAGCGTGGCCTCCATGGGCAATGCCAAGTCGCTTCGGGGCGGCACTTTGATCGCCACGCCGCTGCGTGGCGCAAATGGCGAGATCTATGCGTTGGCCCAGGGCAACCTGGTGGTGGGTGGGGCCGGAGCGTCCAGCGGCGGCAGCAAGGTGCAGGTCAACCACCTGAGCGCGGGCCGCATTCCGGGCGGCGCCCAGGTCGAGCGCTCGGTGCCTACGCCGCTGCATGACGGCGAAACCATCACGCTGGGGCTGAACGCATCGGACTTCCAGGCGGCCCGCAAGGTGGCGGGCGTCATCAACACCAAGCTGGGCGGCGGCCTGGCCATGGCACTGGACGGGCGTACGGTGCAGGTACGCGCCCCCCAGGATCCTGGCGCCCGCGTGGACTTCATTGCCGAGCTGGAGGAGCTTGCCATTCCCGACTCCACACCCGCCGCCAAGGTGGTGATCAACGCACGCACCGGCTCCATCGTGCTCAACCAGGCCGTGACGCTGGGGCCCTGCGCCATCGCCCACGGCAACCTGTCGATCACCATCAGCAGCACGCCCGTCATCAGCCAACCCGCGCCGCTGTCGCAGGGCCAGACCGTGGTGGCGCAAAAG
This sequence comes from Pseudomonadota bacterium, assembly GCA_018241405.1. Classification (GTDB taxonomy): domain Bacteria; phylum Pseudomonadota; class Gammaproteobacteria; order Burkholderiales; family Burkholderiaceae_C; genus Alicycliphilus. The sequence continues at coordinate 32,918 of JAFEDY010000010.1, forward strand.
AGCGATATCCAGATCAAGCAGGACGGCGGCAAGGTGATTCAAGTGCCCGCATCGCCCCAGCTGGCCGACGTGGTGCGTGCCCTCAACACCCTGGGCGCCACGCCGCAGGACCTGCTGGCCATCCTGCAGGCCATCAAGGCCGCCGGGGCGCTGAATGCGGAGCTGGAGGTGATCTGATGGCCTTTACCCCGCTCTCCAACGCGGCGGCCACGTCGGTGCGGCAGCAGGCGCTGGCCGTGGACGGCCGCTCGCTCAACGCCCTCAAGCTGCAGGCCGGCCAGGGCGACGCGCAGGCGAGCAAGAGCGCCACCCAGGAGGCGGCCAAACAGCTCGAATCGCTGTTCATGCGCGAGCTCATCAAGAGCATGCGTGAGGCGACCACCAAGTCCGGCCTGCTCGACGGCGCCGAGGGCAATCTGGCCAACGACCTGTTCGACCAGCAGCTGTCGGTGCAGATGTCGGGCCTGCCCGGCGGCCTGTCCGAGGCCATACAGCGCCAGCTGTCAAGGCAACTGGGGGGCGACGGCGACACCACGCTGGTGCCCGGCTCCACGCTGAGCCTGGACAACACGTTGCGCAGGAGCGCGCCGACAGACAACCCGCGCGCCCCGGCCCCGAAGGGACGCGAGAACTTCGTGCAGCACCACCGCGCCGCCGCCGAGCGCGTGGCGCAGGACAGCGGCATTCCGGCCAGCTTCATGCTGGGCCAGGCCGGCCACGAGACCGGCTGGGGCAGGAGCGAGATCCGCACCAAGGACGGCAGCAACGCCTTCAACCTGTTCGGCATCAAGGCCGGCAAGGGCTGGAACGGCAAGGTGGCCGAGGTGACCACCACCGAATACGTGAACGGCCACCCGCGCAAGCTGGTCGCCAGGTTCCGCGCCTACGACTCCTACGAGGACTCCTTCAAGGACTACGCGCGCCTGATCAACGACAACCCGCGCTACGAAAAGGCGCGCGCCAAGACCCATTCGGCCGTGGCCTACGCGGCCGAGCTGCAAAAGGCCGGCTACGCCACCGATCCGCAATACGCCACCAAGCTGAGCCGCGCCATCCAGAGCACCGTGGGCGTGGCGCGCTCGCCGCTGCTGGCGCAGGCCAGCGGCACGCAGGCCTGAACGCGAGGGGACTGAACCATGAGCCTGCTCAACGTCGGCGCCCGCGCCCTCCTTGCCAACCAGGTGGCGCTGCAGACCACGGGCCACAACATTGCCAACGCCAGCACGGCCGGCTATTCGCGCCAGAGTGTGGACCTGCGGACCGAGCAGGGCCGGCTCACCGGCGCGGGCTACATCGGCAACGGCGTCAATGTCGCCACCATTGTGCGCAACCACGACGCGCTGCTCACGCGCCAGGCTGCCGCCGCCCAGGCGGTGCAGGCCGGCGACTCGGTGCGGTCCGAACGCCTGTCGCAGCTGCAGAACGTGTTCCAGGGCGGCACCAGCGGCCTGGGCGCGTCCATCACCGACATGCTCAACTCGCTGACCGACGTGGTGGCCTCGCCCAACGACATCACGGCCCGCACCGTCACGCTCACGCGCATGAACGAAATGGCATCGCGCATGCGTGGCAGCGCCACGCAGCTCAAGGAAATAGCGGACTCGGTCACCCAGCAGCTGGAGAACCACACAACACGCATCAACCAGCTGGCCCAGGGCATTGCCGAGGCCAATGAACAGATCTCGCGCGTGCGGGGCAACGGCCAGCCACCCAACGACCTGCTGGACAAACGCGACCAGTTGATCCGCGAGCTCAACCAGTACATACAGACCACGCAGATTGCGGCCGACGACGGCACGGTGGGCGTGTTCGTGGCCGGCAGCCAGCCGCTGGTGCTGGGCACCACCGCCACGTCGTTGTCGGTGGAAGAATCGCAAACGTTCCCCGGCAGCGGCCAGATGCGCCTGGTCTTCAACCGCCCGGGCTCGGCACCGGTGGAGCTGGAGGAAAGCATGCTCGGCGGCGGCGAAGTGGCGGGTCTGCTGAAATTCGCCAATAGCGACCTGGCCGAGGGAAGCAACCTGCTGGGGCGCATGGCGCTGGCCATCGGCACGGCGATGAACTATCAGCAGACGCTGGGGCTGACGCTGGATGGGCAAATGGGCAAGCCGCTGTTCGCGGTGCCTGCGAGCGTCAAAGGCCTGTCCAGCAATACCGCCACCGACGGTGGCGTGAAATTCAACGACCCGACAAAATTTGCCGCCTCGGACTACGAGGTGCGCTTTACCGCATCCGGCGGCAATGCGGCGCAAATCATCCGGCTGTCGGACGGACAGGTGACGCAAGTGCCCGCCCTGGCGAATCTCACGTCGCCCAATGGCGTGACGGTCGATGGCCTGACGTTCTCCTTCACGACGCTGGGCGCCACGGACGAGCGCGTGCTGTTCAAACCCTTCGCCAGCGCCGCGGCCGATATGCAGTCCCTGGTGTACTCGCCGCGCGACCTGGCCGCCGCCAACCCCATCAATGCGGCCATGGGAACGTCCAACGGCGGCACGCTGCAGCTGGCGGGCCTCAAACCCACGGGCCAGCGGTGGAATGGCGTCACCGGCCAGGTGGACAACACTGGCAGCATCCAGGCACCGCCAGGCCCCACGCCGCCAGCGGTGACGGGCGGCGGCGTCACGTTGACCTTTGCCGCGAATGGCACGTTCACCGTCAACGGCAATACCGATGCACCGCTGGACCTGGGCGTGAACCCGCCCGCTCCGATGACGCCGCCCTACCAGTACACGCCGGGCAAGCCCATTTCCATCGATGGCTGGGAGCTCACCTTGCAGGGCGCGCCCAAGGCCGGTGACAAGGTGACCGTGGGCAATGCCAAAGACCCGCAGTACGGCGACTGGTACACCCGCAACGCCGGCAACGCCAGCGCCCTCATGGCGCTGCGCGATGTGAAGATGTTCGACCAGTCCACGCTGTCCGACGGCTATGCCGGCCTCATGGCACAGGTGGGCACACGCACGCAGGGCGCGCAGTATGCGGCCAAGCTGTCGGACTCCATCGCCAGCAATCTGGAGACCAGCCGCACGGCGGTCTCCGGCGTGAACCTGGACGAAGAGGCCGCCAAGCTGATCCAGTACCAACAGGCCTACCAGGCATCGGCCAAGGTGCTGCAGATCGCGCAGAACATCTTCGACAACCTCCTCCAATCCATGGGCCGATGACATGACGAACTTCAATCGCGTCAGCAGCGCCAACATGTACGACAGCACGCTGCGCAACCTGAGTGCGCGGCAGAAGACCCTGGCGGATCTGCAGGAAAACCTGACCTCGGGCAAGCGTGTGGTGCGGCCCAGCGACGACCCGGTGGCCGCCGCGCAGGCCGAGCGCGCGCTCACGCGCATCGGCCGCATCCAGACCGAGCAGCGCGCGCTGGAGGTGCAGCGCAACGCCATCACCCAGGCCGAGTCCACGCTGGGCGACGCCGTGGGCCTGGTGCAGGAGATTCGCCAACTCGTCGTGGCCGCCGGCGGCGGCGCGCTCAAGCCGGAGGATCGCAAGACCTACGCCAACCAGATCCAGAGCCTGCGCGAGCAGCTCAGCGACGTGATCAACCGCAAGGACACCAATGGCATACCGCTGCTGGGTGCGCTGGGCAGTGCGCTGGAGCCCTTTACGGGCCCGCTGAGCGGCAGCCCCGACTATCTGTTCTCGGGCCTGCCTGGTCAGGGCAGCAGCAATGACATGTCCATCACTTCCACGCTGGACGGTCATGCGGCCCTGATGTTCGATCCCAAGCGCGACGGCGTGTACCAGGCCGGCGTGAGCGTCATCCCGAGTGGCCGTGCGCTCACCACGTCGGCCATCACGCCGACAAATCTCAGCCAGGTCACGGGCGACGGCTACCGCATCGACTTCACGGCAGTGGTACCGGGCGCCACGCCCGGCACCAGCTCTGCCACCTACACCATCACCAACACCACCACGGGTGTGACCTCCGCGCCCATCACGGCGCCCGACTTTACGCCGGACAAGGGCGGCACCATCTCCGTCACCGGGGTGCCGGGCATGACGTTCAGCGTCACGGGCACACCTGCTGCCGGCGACGCCATCACGCTGCAACCCAGCCCCAGCCTGATGAGCAGCATTGACGGCGCCATTCAGGGCATAGGCGGCGCGGCCAACAACAACGCCGCCAACCAGGCCGTGGGCCAGGCGCTGGCGAGCATCGACGCCGGCATGGAGCGCCTGAGCAATATGCGCGGCTACGCGGGCGAGCTGCTCAACCGCGCCGACCGCATCACGGGTGACCAGGGCCGGCGCTCCATCCAGCTGGAGGCCGACCGCTCGCGTGCCGAGGACCTGGACATGGTCAAGGGCATCTCCGACTTCCAGAACGCCAACGTGGGCTATGAGGCCGCGCTCAAGTCCTACGCCCAGGTGCAGCGCCTGTCGCTGTTCAATTTCATCAATGGATAGCCGTATGCCACCGCGGTGGCATGACAATGTCAACCTTCGTCATGATGCTTGACCCCGCCCCATGGTCCAATCCGTCCTAGGCAGCCTGGTACTGGGTTACCGCCCCCTGTGGAATGCCGCGCGCAAGCTCGCCGGCGTGCAGCTGTACGTGCATGGCCAGGGCACGGCGCTGGTGGATGCGCCGCACCTGCTGCGCACCATCGAGGAGTTGTGGAGCGCCGGCTCGCCGCCGCTGCTGCTGTCGCCGCGTTCGCAGCCGCTGCTCATGGACCTGCTGGAGCACGCGCCGCGCGGTGCGCCCTGGATCGAGGTGCCAGGCAGCTGGTTGGCGCAGCCCGCTTTGCGCGAACGCGCGCGCCAGGCCCGCGCCCGTGGCCTGCGCCTGGTGTGGAGCGGCGCTCTCGAACGCCTGCCCGACGCTGAAACGGCGCGGCTGTTCGACAACAGCCTGCTGCACCTGTCCGGCGGCGACGCGGTGCACGCACTGCAGGCTGCCGCGGCTGCGCAGAGCAGCCCCCTCATCGCGGGGCAGCTGTACGACAACGTGGCCAGCCGTGCGCTGCTGGCGCATTGCCTGGACCAGGGCGGTGCCCTGGCTGTGGCCGGCTGGCCGCAGGAAGACGTGCTGCATGCGCTGCGCCGCCAGCCGCTGCAGCCCGCGCATGAGGTGATGCAAAGCCTGCTCAAGGCGATCGAGCAGGACCAGTCCATGGACCGCTTCGAGCAGATCCTGGGCGAGGACCCGCTGTTGGCCTACCGCTTCATGACCTACACCAACTCGGCGGCGCTGGGCCTGCGCACGGGCGTGGACTCGCTGCGCCGCGGCCTCCTGATGATGGGCTACGGGTCGCTGGGGCGCTGGCTGATGGAGCAGCTGCCGCATGCGGCAGCCGAGCCCGACCTGCGCCCGATCCGCAGCGCCATGGTGCTGCGCGCGCGGCTGACGGAGCAACTGCTCGAATCCGGCGCAGGCAAGGACCTGCGCCGCGAGGTCTACCTGTGCGGCCTGTTCTCGCAGCTCGACGAGCTGTTGCACGAACCCCTGGGCACGATACTGCGCCGCGTGCCGCTGTCCGAGCGCGTGTACAACGCCGCGGTGCTGCGCACCGGCCCCTACGCCCCCAGCCTGGAGCTGGCCTGCGCGCTGGAGAGCGAGGACGCGGGCAGCATCGTCCAGCTGTGCGAGGCGCACGAGCTGGAGCCCGAATATGTCAACCGCGCGCTGCTGCGCGTGCTGTCCGAACTGACGGTGGAACGCCCCGCCGCGCGTGGAGATCGTTGAGACCGTTGGGACAATAGCGGCTTCTCTTTTCTCAGGCGCAAGAACCATGGGCGCAACAGGCTCCTCCGGCACCACCAACACCACCGTACTCACGACCGGCGCAACGCGCGGCGGTTTTTCCTCCAGCCTGGGCGTGCTGGCCGCCACCCTGGGCTCGGCCGTGGGGCTGGGCAATATCTGGAAGTTCCCCTCGCTCACCGGTGCCAACGGCGGCGCGGGTTTTCTGCTGGTCTACCTGCTGTCCACGCTGCTCATCGGCCTGCCGCTGATGATTGCCGAGATCGCCATCGGCCGCCAGGCGCGCGCCAACCCGATATCGGCGCTGCGCCAGCTCAAACCCCGCGGCGCGCCCTGGTGGCTGATCGGCGCGGCGGGCATGGCGGCGGCGTTCCTGATCCTGTCGTTCTACTCCGAGGTCGTGGCCTGGGTGTTCGCCTACGTCGCCAAGGCGCTGGCGGGCAGCCTGCTGTCCAGCGACCCGGCGCAGACGCAGGCCAGCTTCGACGCCTTGGTCACCGACCCGGTGCAGTCGCTGCTGTGGCAATGGGTGGTGCTGGGCTTCATCGGCGGCATCCTGCTGCTGGGCGTCACCAAGGGCATCGAGGCGGTGACCAAGAAGCTCATGCCGCTCTTGTTCCTGCTGCTGCTCCTGCTGTGCGGCTACAGCCTGACGCTGCCGGGCCGGGCCCAGGCGCTGGCCTTTCTGTTCGCACCCGAGAGGCATAGGATCACGCCCGCCGTGGTGCTCACCGCCATGGGTCTCGCGTTCTTCAAGCTGTCGATCGGCATGGGCACCATGATGACCTACGGCAGCTACTTCACGCCCGGCCAGAACATCCCCGCCACGGCCACGCGCGTCATGCTGGCGGATCTGTCGGTGTCGCTGCTGGCCGGCATGGCCATCTTCCCGGCGGTGTTCAGCTTCGGCTTTGCACCCTCGGCCGGCCCGTCGCTGGTGTTCATCACCATTCCGGCGGTGTTCGCGCAGATGCCGGGCGGGCAGCTGCTGCTGGCAGCCTTCTTCATCCTCACGGCCATCGCCGCCACGGGCGCCATGCTGTCCATCATGGAGGTGCCGGTCGTCACCCTGCACGAGCGCTGGGGCCTGACGCGGCCCAGGGCCACGCTGCTCACCCTGCTGGTACTGATGCTGCTGGGCGCGGGCTGTGCACTCAGCCAGAGCACGCTGGCGCATGTGCGGCCCGGCGGGCGCACGCTGTTCGACTGGGCGGACTACCTCTCGTCCAATCTGCTCATGCCCGCGGGCGGCATCGCCATCGCGCTCTTCGTCGGCTGGGCCTGGGGCGAACGCGCGTTTGCGGCGCAGCTGTCCAACCTGGGCGACCTGGACAACCAGGCCCTGGCGCGAGTGCTGTGGCTGCTGCTGCGCTGGGTCACGCCGGCCCTGATCTTGCTGGTCATGCTGACGGGGCTGGGGGTGTTTTCCGGCGCCTGAAGGTGTTGCCCGGCCCGTGTGCCTTGCGCCACGCGCCGCGGGGCCGCATCATGGTCTTTCTTGCCAAGGAGCCGCCATGTCATCCGCCCTCCACCCCACCCCCTTGTGCCAACTGCTGGGCTGCCGCCTGCCCATCGTGCTGGCGGGCATGGGCGGCGTGGCGCGCTCAGAACTTGTGGCCGCCGTCACCGAGGCCGGCGCCTTCGGCTTCCTGGGCATGGTGCGCGAGCCGCCGGCGCTGATCGAGCGCGAGGTGACCCAGGTGCGCGCACGCAGCAATGCCCCCTTCGGCGTCAACCTGATCCCCGCCGCCACGCCGGCGCCGCTGCTGCGCGACCAGATAGCCCTGTGCATCGCGCTCGCCGTGCCCGTGGTCTGCCTGTTCTGGGACGTGGATCGCGCCGTGGTCGCCCGGCTGCGCGATGCCGGCATCACCGTGGTCTACCAGGTGGGGTCGGTGGCGGACGCGCTGGCCGCCCAGGATGCCGGCGCGCAGGCCCTCATCGCCCAGGGCGTGGAGGCCGGCGGCCATGTGCGCGGGCGCCAGCCGCTGGATGCGCTGCTGGCCGATGTGCTGGCCGCCACGCCGCTGCCCGTGGCCGCCGCGGGCGGCCTGGCCGACGGCCGCGACGTGGCGCGCGTGCTGGCCCTGGGCGCCCAGGCCGCCGTGTTGGGCACGGCCCTGATCGCCACGCAGGAGTCCTTTGCGCACGACTACCACAAGCGCCGCCTGGTCGCGGCGCGCGCCAGCGACACGCTGCTGACCGAGGACTTCCACGTCAACTGGCCGCCCCATGCGGCCGTGCGCGTGCTCAGAAACAGCGTCACGCGCGGCGAGCGCGGCGACCCGTTCGGCGCCACGCCGACCGCCGGCCGCACGGTGATCGGCGAGGAAGAAGGCCGCCCCATCCATTTGTTCAGCACCGACTCGCCGCTGCGCTCCATGAGCGGCGACTTCGAAGCCATGGCGCTCTACGCCGGCCGCGGCGTGGACCGCATCGCGGATATGGAGCCGGCCGCCGATTGCGTACGGCGGATTGCGGCAGAGGCTGCTGCGCAAAGGGCTAACCGCCAGTGAGCCCGCGCCCGCAGGGACGAAAAAAGCGAAAACCCGTGAGCAGAGGTTATCCGCCCATGGCACCCAAGACGCCCATGACCTCTTCTCCGAACAATAGGCTCGCCAGGCCACGGCCCTGCTTTTCGCGGCGCACCAGGGACAGGGAATTTTTGCTGAACGCACGATCGCGGATTTGGCGGTAGGTGAGCAGTTCCTGGCGATGTTCCTCGGCAATGTCGAATTTGCTCAGAAAGGCGATCCCCTCACTCGCTGCCGCCAGGCGTTTCATGGTCTCGATGGAGTTTGTCTGGAATGCAGGCTGGACGTGGACTCCGGCTTCGGCAAAGGTGTCTGCGATGATGCCGTGGATCAGCATTGACTGATCGGCAAAGATGAGCGGGTAGGCGACGCAATGGGCCAGTGGTATGGACTCCATGCGTGCCAATGCGTGGCGCGGCGAGATCACCGCGCCCAGGCGCGCATCCACCTCCCAGAGGCTTTGCAGTTGCGGTGAGGCAGGAAGGTTGAAACCCAGGCCCAGATCCGCATCGCCACTGACGATGGCCTCCAGGATCTCGCGCACAAACAGCACGCGGATCACGATCCGGATTTGCGGATGGCGTGCAGCGAAACTGGCCGCCGCAGCGGCCACGATGCCACTGGCCAGGCCGGTCATGGTGGCGATGATCACCTCGCCGCTTTGCAGCGTTTTCAGGTCACGGATTTCTGCCTCGACCTGGCGAAATTCCAGCATGGTTTTGCGCACATGCGCCAGCAGGATCTCCCCTGCAGGCGTGGGCCGCAGTCCGCGCGGCAGGCGCTCGAAAAGCGGCTCGCCGATCTCCTCTTCCAGGAGCAGGACATGCTTGTTGATCGCGGAGGGGGCAATGTGCAGGCGCTCGCCCGCCGCACGGATGGAGCCGCAGCGAGCCACCTCGTCGATGTAGCGCAGCAGGCGGGAATGGAGCATGCGGTGGAGCGTACTCGAAAAGTGCACGGTGCGCGCAAAAATCGGCGCTTTTCAGAAGCAGTATTTTCAGTTTTCATTACGCCTGTCGCGGTTGTTTTGACGGCATAAAAAATAGTCGAACAAAGCATTCCCGGCCTTGCGTGCCGCAGATATTGATCTAGATCAAGTAAATAGATTTTTCTGTGGTTTTAAAAATAGCTCATGAGATAAGCGAGACAAACCATGTACCAGGAAGTCAGCGAGCGCAATATCCCCGCCATTCAGGGCGATCAGGTCGCCACCCACTACGATCAGGTTCGAGCCATCTTCGATGTTCTTCACGGCAAAAAGGAAGCCGATCTGCTGCTGAAGAATTTGAATATCCTGGATGTTCACAGCGAAAGCGTCTACCAGGGTTCTATCCTGGTCTATAACAAGCGCATCGTGGCCTTGAATCCCGATGAGGCGGCCATCAAGGTACGCCAGGTTTTTGACGGTGAAGGGCTCTATGCAATTCCCGGCCTGATCGATGCGCACGTGCATTTTGAGGCGCAACTGGCGCATCCCGTAGCCTTTGGCGAGGCCATCGTTCCCTGTGGCACGACAACGATATTCTCCGAATGCCTGGATTTCGTGAGCGCCGCAGGCCCCGAGGCCATCCCGGCCACCGCAGGCTTGTTCAAAGATCACCAAAACCTGCCCTACCGCGTGTTTGCCTTTGCCCCTGGCAAGAAGACCTCGGTGCAGGTGACCGAGGCCCTGCTGAACATGGAGCCCTTCATCGGCCTGGGCGAACTGGCGCACCTGACCTACAGCGTGGGCAATGACGACGATTTTCGCAAATCGGCCCTGGGCCGCGCCAAGGGCGGCTTCATGAACACGCACTGGGGCGTGACGGCACTGTCGGACATGATGCTCAACTACATGCCCGCGATCGGCGCTTTTGCCAACCACGACGTGTGGAAGGAAGACGATATTGAGAAAAGCGTGCGCTATGGCCTGCAAACGCAAATCAAGTTTGGCGTTGGCAGCCCCGAGGTGATCAAGACCATGCTGCGTGCCATCGTCAAGCGCAAGTGGCCCACTGAGAACTTCCAGCTGTGCGCGGACAATATCTCCGTCGATCGCGTGCTGACCAAGGGCCATATGGACTGGATCATCTCGCTGTGCGCGGAAATGGGCATCGACCCGATCCAGGCCATCAAGATGGCCACGCTGCATACGGCCCGCGCCTTCCGTATGGAAAACAAGATTGGCTCGCTCACTCCCGGCCGCTTCGCCGACATTGTGCTGACCGACAGCCTCTCCAAGATCAATCCCCGTTTTGTCTTCAAGGACGGCGAATTGGTGGCAAAAGACCGCAAGATGCTCAAACAGGTCCAAATCGACTATTCCGGCATGGCAAAGCAGCCTGTGCCCGGCCTGGGCGATTTGACGGCAGTGCAACTGGATCTGGTTCCGCTGGAGGTCTCTGCCGACGGGTCGCAGGCCAAGGTGCTGTTGTTCGACGTGTATGGCCGTGGCCATGAAAAGTTCTTCCAGGAAGTCTGGGTGCCGTTCCAGGGCGGCAAGGTCGTTCCTGAGTACAAGGGCGTCAAGCTCAACCGCATCTCGGTCGTCCAGCGCTATGCCAACGGTAAGCGCCATGTGGTGAATGGCCTGTTCAAGGGCGTCTCTATCGAAAAGGGGGCCGTAGCGACCTTCTGGCCCGCACCCAAGGCCTACTTCGTCGTGGTGGGGGGCGAAAGCGCCGAAATGCTGCATTGCCTGCAACAGGTGGACAGCCATGTGGGTGGCTGCATCGTCACCGAAGACAAGCAAGTCAAGGCCATGCTACCGCTGGACATCTATGGCGTCATGGCCAACATGGATCTGGCGCAATTGCTGCAGGGCACACGCGAGATAGACGCGGCGCTGACGGCAATAGGCAACTATAACGAGGGCGAACCGGTCGTGAACAAGCTCCTGACCTTGTTCATCTCTCTCGATCGCTTTGGCTTCATGGTTTGACAGGGGGAACCCGGCAAATGCCCCAGGGTATTGCCGGTGACAGGGAAGCCGGGGGCTGAGTTACGAGCGGCCCCCGGCGGACTGTCGCAACCCCTTAAACCGAAACCGGGCCCCTAGCAATACATGAGCGGCCCGCACTATTCACGACAATGGCAGACATCCAAGGAGACAACCATGGCGCACCATGCCAAAGAAGCAGAAATCGTTGATACCGGTAACCTCAAGCGGCGCTGGGCCACCTATATCGCGGGCATTTACATCCTGACCCTGGGCGTGAGCTTGGCGATCCGAGCAGGCATCGGCATATCGCCCCAAAGCAGCCTGACCCGCACAATGACCCTGGTCTACCCATCGCTGACCCAGGGCACTTACAACTTCATGCTCGAACTGATCATGTTGTTCCTGACCTACTTGGTCTTGCCCAAGGATTTCAAGCTGAAAAATTTTGCTTCCTTGATTCCTGCTTTTGTGCTGGCGGCATTTTTGGATTTGAATCTGATGCTGACCAAGGCGATTGGATTTGACGTTTATTACCAGAAATTCCTTCTACTCGCATTTGCCGATGCATTGCTGGCCTTGGGCTTGTTCATGATGATTCGCGCCAACCTTGTCCTCATGCCGGTCGACATGTTTGTCAATACACTCTTCAAACGGATGGGCTGGAAATGGGGCAACATTAAAACTACCTTCGACTGCACATTGCTTGTGACATCTGCACTGATCGGCTTGTCCTTCCTGGGTGAACCAAAATTCATCCGCGAGGGCACCATCATGAATGCCATCCTGGTGGGTCAATATATCAAACTGTATTTCTTCCTATTCAAAAAAATAAATGCACCCAAGCAACCACCCGTCGACTTGACTGGTGCGCAAATGGTAGAGACGGTTAAGTAAGCAGCACGTAGTCGACGTGGGTATGCCACAGCATGCCTGCACAGTAGTACGTATACGTGATGAAAAGCGCATTTATTTCATTGGGATATTTGGATTATTAACATGCAGAAAAATTTGATTGCAGCCCTTGCGGTGGGAACGGCTTGCGGAGGCGCATGGGCGCAAAGCATTACCCTGTCCGGGTTGGTCGATGCCTATGTCGGCTCGATGCAGTCCTCGGGCAGCAAGCGTGTGAGCGCCGTCAACTCCAGCGGCATGAGCACCTCCTGGTGGGGCATGGAGGGCAGGGAGGATCTGGGAGGCGGGCTGAAGGCTGAGTTCAAGGTCGGTGGATATCTACGCAACGACACCGGCGCCACAGGGCGGTTCAATGGCAACGAGACCTTCTTCAGCCGCAATGCCTACGTCGGTCTGGCGGGGGACTTCGGGACTGTCCGCCTGGGGCGTGATGGCGCACCGAATTTCCTGCCAACGGCGCTGTTCAACGCCTTTGGCGACTCCTTCACCTTCTCGCCCATCGTTGTGCATGCCAATGTTCCACTGTTCAACGGTACAGGCTGGGAATCGGTGAATGCGGGCGATACCGGCTGGAGCAACCAGATCCGCTACACCACTCCGAATTTCGGCGGCCTGACGGGCAACCTGCATTACCAGTTTGGTGAGGTGGCGGGTAACAACAGCAACCGCAACATAGGGGCCAGCTTTCTGTATTTCCAGGGCCGTTTCGGTCTGGGCGGTTTTGTGCACCGGGTGCGCATGGATAACCCGCTGGCGGGTACCGTGGGCAACATCAAGCTGGGATTCTCCCAGCAGGATGCATGGATGCTGTCAGGCAAGGCGGGCTGGGGCCAGGCCAATTTCTATGCCAATTACGAGCAGGCAAAGAACAACAACTATGCGGGCGCGCCGGGCGAGGCTAAAAGCAAAACCTGGAGCCTGAGTGCCGACTATGCGGTGGGGCAAGGCAAGGTGCTGGCGGGTTTCGCCAGCACGAAATGGACGGGGACTCCCGGTGTGGTTCTGGATGGCCGCAAACGCGATACCTTGTCGCTGGGCTATGACCACAACCTTTCCAAGCGCACCGACCTGTACGCTGTATACATGAATGACAAGATCACGGGCTTCAACAATGGCAACTCTTATGCCGTTGGTGTACGCCATCGTTTCTGAGGCATAGTGCTATGAATTGCAAGCGGCGCCCTCGGGCGCCGTTTGTCGTCCCATTCACACGGCCCCGACCACTTTCCTCCAACTGCGCCAAAACCCCGGCTCTTGCGTGGTGGCGAAGTTGATGCGCATCAGCGTGCAGGGCCGACGCGTGGCGTGAAACAAGGCGCCGGGGGCGATCAGGTAGCCCTCGTCCAGCATGCGCTGGGCCAGCATGTCGGTGTCCACGCCGGTATCCACCCAGCCGAACAGGCCCGCGGGCTCGGCGGCGAAGCGGCAGCCGGCCTCCAGCGCCAGCTGCACGCTGCGCGCACGCGCCTGGTCCAGGCGCTGGCGCATGCGCTCGGCGTGGCGGCGCAGCTGGCCCTGGTCTATGCACAGGGCCAGGGCCTTTTCGAGGATGGAGGGCGTGGTCAGCGTGGACAGCAGCTTGGTGTCCAGCAGGCGCTCGACCAGCTCGGGCGGTGCGGCCAGGTAGCCCACGCGCCAGTTGGGCGCCAGGATCTTGGCGAAGCCGTTGACGTAGATGGTGCGGCGCAGGCCGTCGAGCGCGGACAGGCGCGTGGCGTGCGCGGGCGCGATATGGCCGTAGGTGTCGTCCTCGACGATGTGAAAACCATGCTGCCCGGCCAGCTGCAGCAGCTGGTGCGCTGCTGCGGGCGAGAGGTTGTAGCCCGTGGGGTTGTGCAGCACGCTCACGCTCACGAACAGCCTGGGCGCGTGCAGCTCGCAGTAGCGCGCCATCACCGCCAGGTCCGGCCCGGCGGGGCCGCGCGGCACGGGCAGCACGCGCATGCCCAGGGCGTCGAGGCGGGCGAACTCCACGCTCCAGCCCGGCTCTTCGACCATCACCGGGTCGCCCGCCTTGAGCAGGGTGCGGCTCACGATGTCCAGCGCCTGCGTGGCGCCCACGGTGGTCATGATCTGCTCGGGCCGCGCGGCAATATCGATGTCGGCCATGCGCCGCGCCAGGGCCGCGCGCAGGCCGGCGTCGCCCATGGGCTCGCCGTAGCTCAGCGACCCGCCCTGCAGCGCCGGGCTGGCGGTGATTCTGCGCACGGCGGCGGGCAGGAAGCGCGCCTCCTCCAGCCAGGCCACGGGCAGCACGCCCGAGCCGGGCTGGGGCTTGGCCGACGCCTGATAGAACATGCCGCGCATCAGCGCCGTGGCGTTGATCTGCGAGCCGGTCATGCGCACGCCTATGGTGCCCAGTGGTGATGTTGCTCCTGAATGCATAGCTTCCAGCGCTTGCCCCTCTTGCGCTGGCGGTGTTTTTTGCACGAAGTCACGCACATAGAAGCCGCGCTGGCGCCGCGCCTCCACCAGGCCCAGCGCCAGCAGCTTGTCGTAGGCCGCCACCACGGTGTAGGGGCTCACGCCCTGCTGGCGCGCACATTCGCGGACCGAGGGCAGGCGGGCCCCTGCGGGCAGCAGGCGCGCGCGTATGCGCTCGGCAAAGCGCTCTGCCAGCTGTTCGGTCAGGCTGCGGTCGGGCGTGCGGGTGAGCATGGCTGTGTCAGTCGATAGGCCTATACAGTTTTTGCATGTGTCAGGATAACTGTATTGGCACTGTAATGGTCTTGAACTCTACAGTGCAGCTTTCCAACCTGCAACCCCACTGCACCATGCCCCTGGTTGAATGCTCCGCCCTGCCGGTCCAGGCCACCGCCATGCGCCCCACACCGGGCGCCGACGGCACACCGTTCTCGGCGCAGGCGTCGGCATTTCCGGCCCGCTGGAGGGTGGCGACATGAGCACCTTCGCCTTGCAGCCGTCCCGCCAGGATCAGACCCTGGGCCTGTGGCTGGGCGTGCTGGGTGTGGCGATCTTTGCCGTCACCCTGCCTGCCACGCGGCTGGCCACGGGCACGCATGACCAGCCCCAGCTCTCGCCCTGGTTCGTCACGCTGGGGCGCGCGGCGCTGGCGGGACTGCTGTCGGCGGTGTTCCTGCTCGTCACGCGCTCGCCGCGGCCCGAACGGCGGCAGCTCAAGCACCTGGGCTGGGCCGTGCTGGGCAATGTGCTGGGCTACCCGCTGCTGCTGGCCTATGCGCTGCGCAGCGTCACGGCCAGCCATGCGGCCGTGGTCACGGCGCTGCTGCCGCTGGTGACGGCGGCCGTGGCCGCGCTGGTGCTGCACCAGCGCGCACGCCTGGGCTTTTGGATTTGCGCGGTGCTGGGCAGCGCGCTGGTGGTGGCGTTTTCGCTGCTGCGCGGCTGGCAGCAGGGCCATGGGTTCAGCCCGGAGGCGGCCGACGCGCTGCTCGTGGGCGCGGTGGTGGCGGCATCGGTCGGCTACATCCACGGCGCGCGCATCACGCCGGAGCTGGGCGCCGAGCGCGTGATCTGCTGGGTCTGCCTGCTGGCGCTGCCCGCCACCCTGCCGGCCGCGCTCTGGCTGTGGCCCGCGCAGCCCGTGGCGGCATCGGCCTGGGGCGGTTTTGTGTATGTGGGCGTGTTCTCGATGTGGGCCGGCTTCTTCGCCTGGTACCGCGGCCTGGCCCTGGGCGGCGCGCTGCGCGTGAGCCAGACGCAGCTGCTGCAGCCGTTTTTCTCCATCCTGGCGGCGATGCCGCTGCTGGGCGAGCCGCTGGACATGGTGACCCTGGGCTTTGCCGCGGCGGTGGTCGCCACTGTGGCTGCAGGCAGACGCATGACAGCAGGAAGTTGACGACAGAGAATTGGCGTTGCGGTATGCTGCGCGCGCCGCTCCCACCCGCAGGGCGGCACCACGCCGCACAACGGCATTTTTTGAGTAGATGGATGGCGTACCACGCCTATTGGAGATATACGCATGACGAACTGGACCCTGGCCGCACGCGCCGCCAAGATGAATCCCTCGGTGATCCGCGAGATCCTCAAGGTCACCGAGAAGCCCGGCATCATCAGCCTGGCGGGCGGACTGCCCTCGCCCAAGACCTTCCCCGTACAAGAATTTGCCGCAGCCTGCGCCACCGTGCTGTCGCATGACGGCCAATCGGCCCTGCAATACGCTGCCAGCGAGGGCTACCCCGCGCTGCGCGAGGCCGTTGCCCAATGGCTGCCCTGGGAGGTGGATCCGGCCCAGGTCTTGATCACCACCGGCTCCCAGCAGGGCCTGGACCTGGTGGCCAAGGTGCTGGTGGACGCCGGCAGCCGCGTGCTGGTCGAAACCCCCACCTACCTGGGCGCGCTGCAGGCCTTCACGCCGATGGAGCCGCACATCGTCAGCGTGGCCAGCGACGACCAGGGCCCGCTGGTGGAGGACTTCGTGGCCCAGGCCGGCAGCGGCGCCGACCGCGCGCGCTTCATGTACCTGCTGCCCAACTTCCAGAACCCCACCGGCCGCACCATGAGCGAGGAGCGCCGCGCCGCGATGTCGGCCCGGGCGGCCGAGCTGGGCATCCCGCTGATCGAGGACAACCCCTACGGCGACCTGTGGTTCGACCAGCCGCCGCCGGCACCGCTGACGGCCCGCAACCCCGAGGGCTGCATCTACCTCGGGTCATTCTCCAAGGTGCTGGCGCCCGGCCTGCGCCTGGGCTATGTGGTGGCGCCCAAGGCCATGTACCCCAAGCTGCTGCAGGCCAAGCAGGCGGCCGACCTGCACACGCCCAGCTTCAACCAGCGCATCGTCGCCGAGGTGCTCAAGGATGGCTTCCTGGAGCGCCATGTGCCCACGATACGCGCGCTCTACAAGCACCAGCGCGACGCCATGCTGGCGGCGCTGGAGCGCGAAATGGCCGGCCTGGGCGTGCACTGGAACAGCCCGGCCGGCGGCATGTTCCTGTGGGTGCGCCTGCCCGAAGGCATGAACGCCGCCGCGCTGCTGCCCGAGGCCGTGGAGCGCAACGTGGCCTTCGTGCCCGGCGCCGCCTTCTACGCCGACCATGGCGACCAGCGCACGCTGCGCCTGTCCTTCGTCACGGCCAGCGCCGCGCAGATCGACACCGGCATCGCCGCGCTGGCGGCGACGATTCGCGCACGCCTGGGCTGAGGGCCATGCTGCGGCTGTGGGGGCGGCTGTCGTCCATCAACGTGCGCAAGGTGGTCTGGGCCCTGCAGGAGCTGGGCCTGCCCTTCCAGCGCACCGACGCGGGCGGGCAGTTCGGCCTGGTGCGCGAGCCCGCCTTCCTGGCCCTCAACCCCAACGGCCTGGTGCCGCTGCTTGAAGACGATGGCCTCGCGCTGTGGGAGTCCAACACCCTCGTGCGCTACCTGTGCGCGCGCCACGCGGGCGGCACGCTCTACCCCGAGCCCCTGCCTGCGCGCTTTGTGGCCGAGCAGTGGATGGACTGGCAACAGACCACGCTCAACCCCGCCGGGCGTGACGCCTTCGTGCAATGGATACGCACGCCCGCGCCGCAGCGTGACATGGCGCTGATCGCGCAGTCGGTGGCGGCCACCGGGCCGCTGCTTGCCCTGCTCAATGAGAGGCTGGCGCGGCAGCCCTACCTGGCGGGCGATTCCTTCACCATGGCCGACATTCCCGTGGGCTGCGAGATTCATCGCTGGTGGGGTCTGCCCCTGGAGCGTGCGCCGCTACCGCACCTGGAGCGCTGGTACCAGTCGCTGCAGGCGCGCGCCGGCGCACGCGGCGTGCTGGACCTGGCGCTGTCCTGAAGCCGACGCCCCCATCACCCAGCCGCCCGACGAGGCCCGCGCATGCACACCAACCCACTTCCGACGCTCGCCGACATCGAGGCCGCCGCCCAGGTGGTCTATGCCGACTTTGCGCCCACGCCCCAGTACCGCTGGGGCCAGCTCAGCGTTCGCCTGGGCGCGGACTGCTGGGTCAAGCATGAGAACCACGGCCCCGTGGGCGCATTCAAGATCCGCGGCGGCCTGAGCTATTTCGAGCAGCTGGCGCGCAGCGGCCAACTGCCGCGCGAGGTCGTCAGCGCCACACGCGGCAACCATGGCCAGAGCATGGGCTGGGCCGCGCGCCGCCACGGCGTGGCCTGCACCATCGTCGTGCCGGTGGGCAACTCGGTCGAGAAGAACGCCGCCATGCGCGCGCTGGGCGTCACGCTCATCGAGCATGGCGACGACTTCCAGGCCGCGCGCGAACATGCGCAGCGGCTGGCGGATGAGCGCGGCGCCCATATGGTGCCCAGCTACCACGCCGACCTGGTGCGCGGCGTGGCCACTTACTGGTGGGAATTCCTGCGCGCCGTGCCGCAGCTGCAATGGGCCTATGTGCCCATAGGCATGGGCTCGGGCGCCTGCGCCGCCGTGGCGGCCAAGCGCGCCCTGGGCCATGGCGTGCGCATTGTCGGCGTGGTCAGCAGCGGCGCGCGCACCTATGTCGATTCGTTCGCCGCGGGCCAGGTGGTGGCCGCGCCCGTGTCCACGCAACTGGCCGACGGCATGGCCGTGCGCGTGGCCGACCCGGATGCGCTGGCCATCCTCATGGATGGGCTCGATCACCTGGTGCAGGTCAGCGACGAGGAGGTGGGCGCCGCCATGCGCCACTATTTCACCGACACGCACAACCTGGCCGAGGGCGCCGGCGCCGCGGCCCTTGCCGCGGCGCTGCAGGAGCGCGAGGCGCTGCGCGGACAATGCGTGGGTTTGGCGCTGACGGGCGGCAACGTGGATGCGGCGGTTTTCGCCCGCGTGCTGGCCGATGCCTGATGCGATGCTTCTAATTTGATAGCTGCTATCGCGCAAGTGACAAGGGGAATAGGCCCATATCGCCACAATCCCCGTCCATGGGAACCCTGTACCTCGTGCGCCACGGCCAAGCCTCGTTTGGCGCAGACGACTATGACCGGCTCAGCGCGCTTGGCCGGCGGCAGTCCGAGTGCCTGGGCGGCTACTGGCGCGAGCGCGGCCTGCGCTTTGACGCCGTGCTCTGCGGCACGCTGCGCCGCCATGTGCAGACGCTAGAGGGCATAGGGCAGGGCCTTGGGGGCCTGCCCGAACCACTGCAGCTGTCCGGCCTCAACGAATACGACAGCCAGGCGCTGATCCACTGCATACATCCGGCGCCGCTGCCGCGCCCCGACACGCCCGAGCGGTACCGGCAGCATTTCCGCCTGCTGTGCGACGCGCTCGCGCAGTGGATGGCGGGCACCATCGGCCCCGCGGGCATGCCCGGCTGGGACGGCTTTGCGGACGGCGTGCGGTTGGTGCTCGACCTTGTGCGCCGGCAGCACCAGGGGCAGAACGTGCTGCTTGTCACCAGCGGCGGGCCCATCGCCACGGCCGTGGGGCTGGTGCTGTCCACCCCGCCCGATGTGACGATTGCGCTGAACATGCGCATCCGCAACAGCGCGGTGACGGAATTCAGCGTCAACCCCAAACGCCTGATGCTGCAGACCTTCAACACCCTGCCCCACCTGGACGCGCCCGGGCACGCGGGCTGGGTGACTCACGCCTGAAGCGTCTCTTCCCAGCAGCAGCGGTCGCGGCCGCCGTTCTTGGCCTCATACAGCATGCGGTCGGCGCGCGCGTACAGCGTGCGTGCCTCGTCTTGCAGCGCCAGCATGGCGCCGCCCACGCTCACCGTGACCATCTGCGCCACGGGCGATGCGGCATGGGGCAGGGCGCGCTGGTGCATGCCCAGTACCAGGCTCTGGCCCAGCGCCTGGGCGTGGACCGCGCTGCCGCCATACAGCAGCACGGCAAACTCCTCGCCGCCCACGCGCGCCACCAGGTCCAGCGGCCGGCCTATGCTGGCCAGCACCACCTGCGCCACCTGCTGCAGCACGGCATCGCCCTGCTGGTGGCCGTAGTTGTCGTTATAGGTCTTGAAATAGTCCACATCCAGCAGTAGCAGCGCCAGGGGCTGGCCCTCGCGCCGCGCCTGGGCCATGAGCAGCGCCAGGTGGTGGTTGAACATGCGGCGGTTGTACAGCCCGGTGAGCGCATCGCGCATGGCCAGCCAGTGCGCGTCGCCGCGGTAGAGGAATTGTTCGCGCCGCTGGTGTTCGCGCCAATAGGAGCCGAAAGCGAATACCAGCGCCGACAACCCCAGCTCCACCCCCAGGCGCAACATCTCGCCGCGCACGGCGGGCAGGGGCGCGGCCCAGGCAAGGATGCAGACGCTGGCGACATAGAGGCCGGCCATCGCCAGCTGCGCCCACAGGCTGATGGCAAACGGCAGAAACAGCCCCATCATGACCGCGACCAGAATGGCCGTCTCGTGCGGCACGCCGAGCAGCTTGTAGACATAGACGGCCATGGCCGAACCGCAGCTCAGTGCCACGCCCAGCGCAATCATGGTCGCCTGCACCCAGCGCACCGAGGCGCGGCGCCACGCGCTGGCCAGCGTCAGCACGATCAAGACGGTGACACCCAAGCGCAGCGCGTGTAGGGGCGTGAGCAGCGCCCGCTGCCGGGCATCGAGCAGGGCGCCATCGATGCGCCACAGGTCAAACAGCGAATAGCCGCCCCACAGCAACAGGCAGATGGCGCAGAACCACAGCACGCGTCCATATTCGTTGCTGTTGCAATAGTTGCGGTACTCGGCCTCCAGCGCCGGGCCAAAGCGCAGCCAGCGAAAGCCCTGGCGCAACTGCTGCGCATACTGCGTCGAGGAGGCTGGCAAGGGTGGCAGCATTGCAAATCCGTGATTGAAAGACGCCCAAAGAGGCGCCGCGAACAAGGAGTGTGCCCTATGTCGCCAAGGTGGCAGCACAAGACCTTAAGTTTCGCCTCAGCCAGGCCGGCCACAGTGGCCGCGCAAGCCCTTAGACCACCGGAGGCACAGACCATGAATGCACTTGCACGCCTGCGCCGCGCCCTGGCCGTCGCCCCCCAGGCCTGGGCGCTGGCCGCACCCTATTTCCGCAGCGAACGCCGCTGGCAGGCGCGCGGCCTGCTCGCCGCCATCGTGGCGCTGAATCTGGCGGCCGTGTACATGCTGGTGCAGATCAACAGCTGGAACCGGCTGTTCTACGACGCGTTGCAGCAACGCGACGCCGCCGTGTTCTGGGCGCAGCTGGCGCACTTTGCCTGGCTGGCCATGGCCTATGTGGTCATCGCGGTGTACCGCTTCTACCTCACGCAGCGCCTGCAGATCGCCTGGCGCCGCTGGCTCACCGAGCACCAGCTGGCGCGCTGGCTGGCGGGCAAGGCCTTCTACCGGCTGGAGCTGGCGCGCTTCCACGCTGGCGGCGAGAAGGACGGCGCCATGCCCGACAACCCCGACCAGCGTATCCAGGAGGACCTGAACCTGTTCACCGCCACCACCGTGGGCCTGTCCATGGGCCTGCTCAACGCCGTGGTGACCCTGGTGAGCTTCGTGGGCATCCTCTGGGGCTTGAGCGCCAGCGTCGGCCTGCCGCTGCCGGCGGTGCTGGGCGGGCCGCGCGAGCTGCCCGGCTTCATGGTCTGGATGGCCGTGCTGTACTGCGTGGCCGGCAGCGCCATCAGCTTCTGGGTGGGCCGGCCCCTGACGCGCCTGAACTACCGCCAGCAGCGCCTGGAGGCCGACTTCCGCCACCGCATGGTGCGCGTGCGCGAGCACAGCGAGGCCATTGCGCTGGACGGCGGCGAGGGCGTGGAGGGCGGCCAGCTGAATCTGCGCCTGAGCGACCTGCTGGCCAACTACCTGACCCTGGTGAAGAAGCAGAAGAATCTGGTGTGGTTCACCAGCTTCTTCGGCCAGGCGGCCGTGGTGTTCCCCTTCATCATCGCGGCGCCGCGTTTCTTCAGCGGCGCGATACAGCTGGGCGAGCTGATGCAAATCGCCTCGGCCTTCGACCGCGTGCAAAGCTCGCTGTCCTGGCTGGTGGACAACTACGCCGACCTGGCCGCCTGGCGCGCCACCACCGAGCGTCTGGGCGGGTTCTCGGCCAGCCTGGCGGCGCAGGCCGAGGCGCAGCAGCTGCGGCCCGAGCCGGGCGAGCGCCTGCAGGCGCGCGGGCTCGACGTGTCGTTGCCCGACGGCCAGCCGCTCATCACCCAGGCCCGGCTGGACGCCGCGCCGGGCGACGCCATCCTCGTCGCCGGCCCCTCGGGCGTGGGCAAGTCCACGCTGCTGCGCGCACTCGCCGGCATCTGGCCCTGGGCGCACGGCGCCGTCACGCTGCCGCGTGACGCCATGTTCATACCGCAGCGCCCCTATTTTCCCGACGGCCCGCTGCGCGACGCCCTGGCCTACCCCGAGCCCGCCGCGCGCTACGGCGACGCCGAACTGCGCCGCGCGCTGAACCAGGCCCGGCTGCCCGGCCTGTGCCCGCGGCTCGATGAGGCCGGCGCCTGGAACGCCCAGCTCTCGGGCGGCGAGCAGCAGCGCCTGGCGATCGCGCGCGTGCTGCTCAAGCGCCCGGCCTGGGTATTTGCCGATGAGGCCACGAGCGCGCTGGACGGCGCCACCGAGGCCCAGCTCTACCAGCGCCTGCAGAGCCTGGTGCAGGTGCGCGGCGGCGCCCTGGTGTCGGTGGCGCACCGGGGCAGCGTGCAGGCCTTCCACCGCACGCGCTGGTGCCTGCAGCCTGGAATCGCCGGCGTGCGGGCCGAGCCCATCGCCGCCACAACGGCGGCCAGTACCGCGGCTCAGTAGGGGTAGGCGGGCGTGGTGCCGCCCAGGTTCAGCCATTGGCCCAGCGCCAGCTCGTTGCCCTTGCCGGGCACCATGGCGTAGAAGGACTCGTCCAGCACCGGCAGGCCCAGATCCTGGATGGAACCCAGCGCATCCGCTCCCAGCGGGATGCCGTAGATCGTGAACAGCTTGCGCACGTCGCGGCCGATGATGCAGCTGGACAGCACGTACAGCAGCTCGTGGTTGCTGATGGTCTTGGTGCTGAAGCGCCCCATGCCCAGCGATGCCTTGTTCTGCACGCTCCAGGTCTGATCCACCAGCCGGTTGCCGCGCCCCAGCAGGCCCAGGAAGTCGAGCACGTCCGCCGGCAGCGGCTTGGCCTGGCCCAGGCGCTCGCGGGTGTAGAGGAAGGCCAGCTGGAAATGCACGGCGCGCATCGCCTGGTCGTTCGGGTTGCTGCCCACCCAGAAGCGGTTGAACATGTCCAGGCGCAGGTCTTCGCCGGTCTTGCCCGTGGCGCGCGCGGCGGCGATGTCCTGGTACAGGCGCTTGTGCTCGATGGAGCCGCCGTTGTTGTTTTCCGCCCCGTTGGTCAAAGCGTACTGGCGCAGCGCACTGGCGTTGGCCAGGATGTTGTTGTTGCATTCGACGGCGCAGCCCTGCTGCCTGCCCTGGGCGTCATTGAAGACCAGGGTCATGTGGCGCGGCACGGTGTTGTGCCCCAGCTCGTGCCACCAGCCCCAGCCGGGGTTGAGGCCGGCAGCGCCGTCCGACGGGTTGCCCGAGCACAGGAAGCCGCAGGCCGCCAGCCAGCCGACGAAGTGCTGCACCCCCGGGGCGCGGTGCACATTGCTGGTGCAGTCCCAGCCCAGGCTGGCGCAGACATTGCTCACGTTGGCGCTAGGCGCGATGTTGTTGTAGCCGTTGGCGATGTGGTTGCTGTCGAAGATCATGCCCTTGAGGCGCAGCTGCACATACTCCTCGGGCGTGCGGTTGCCGATGGCGCCCTTGGCAAAGCCTATGGTTTGCTGGACTTCGCCGCCCACCATCTTCGCCGTCTGCCAGCCGAAGTCGGCACGCTTGAGCGCCTGTGCGGCCTCGTCGATCTCGGCCTGGCTGGGGTTGCGCGTGAAGTCGAAATGCGCGTACTTCACGCTGCCGCGCACGCGCAGCTTGACCACAGTCCCCGGCGTGGCGCCCGAATAGTCCAGGAACAGCGGCCCGCCCCAGGCGCTGACGAACTGCAGCGTCTTGCCCGCACGCAGGGCCGCCTGGTGGCCGTCCGGAAAGCGCGGCCGGGTGTAGTTCTCCTGCGCCAGCGGGTTGCCCCGGGTGCGGATCTGGCCCACGCGCACGGCCAGGCCGGCGCCGGCGGCGTCTGCGATCTCCACTTGCACCGCCTTGCCGGGAATGGCTCCGCGGCCGATGGCGGTGCGCCCGCCGCCCTGGGCGATGGTCACCTCCAGCGTTTCCCAGGCATCGACGGGCTGCAGGTTGGGTGAGGCAACCGGCATCCAGTCGCCAAAATTCTTCGGCACGGCCTCGGCCGGGCGCACGGCATAGCTCAGCGAATCGGCCGCCAGGGTGCGGTAGAAGCCGTTGGCGTCGGAGCGCTTGACGCTGGCGTAGTCCACCTGCCTGCGGTACAGGTCGGCCCACAGCACCAGGCGGCGATGCGCGTCCATGTAGGGCTTTTGCAGGTAGGCGTCGGAGAACATGTTCACGCCCTGGCTTTCCATGGACGTGAGGTCGGAGCGGATGCCGTCGAGATAGCCCACCAGGGTGGTGTCGGTGGCGAAGTTGACGCTGCCGCCGTTGAGCAGCTGGTTCAGCGCCGCGTCATGGCCGCCCAGGCGGTCGGCCGCCTGGCGCTGCTGGGCGGCCGTGCGGCCGCTGCCGATCTGCACGCCATCCGCCGGAGCGAAATAATTGCCCGGGTAATCTCCCAGTCGCATGCCCATGGCCTGCAGCACCTGGCTGTCGCCGGCCGCACCGCCCCAGTTGCTGTGCAGGTAGATCACGTTCTTGCCCGACTGCAGGTAGCCGCTGACCAGGTCGGTGAGCCCGCCCGCCGCCGGCGTGCCCTGGCCAAAGACCATGATGTCGGCGTTCTGCCAGCAGGTGTTGGCGGGGTCGGCCAGGTTGCACTTCAGATCCTGGGCCTTGCCGCCCAGGCGGGCCACGAATTTGGCCACCGTGTTGAAGTCGTAGTTCTGCGTGGCCACGCGCACTGGAGCCGGCAGCGCCCCCTGGGCCTGTCCGGTCACCAGCCAGGTGAAGCTGCGCGTGAACAGCGGCAGTTGGGCCTGGTTGCCGCCCGAGGCCGTGGCCAGCTGCCCCAGCAAGTCCTTGCCGTAGCCGATGGCGCGCCCGCCCGCGGCCGTGCTGATGCTGGCCAGCACATTGCCGTTGTTGGACACCAGCAGCGGGCTGGCGGCCATGGAGGTCAGGGGACGCACGCTTTGGCTGTTGGTGGTGAAGTCCAGCGGCGCGGCCGTGCCGTCGTCCAGCAGCGAGGCGACCAGGGCCTGCTGCTTCTGGCGCACCTGCTGCACGCCCTGCGCGGCCGTTTGCAGCAGGTATTGCATGGAGCTGGTGGACAGCTTGGAGCTGTTGCCCGTGGCCAGCGCCTCGGCGATCAGGTCGGCCTCGGGGGGCGCGGACGGCACGGGTGCCGGAGCAGGTGCAGGAGCAGGAGCAGGAGCAGGAGCAGGTGCAGGTGCAGGTGCAGGTGCAGGTGCAGGTGCAGGTGCAGGTGCAGGTGCAGGTGCAGGTGCAGGTGCAGGTGCAGGTGCAGGTGCAGGTGCAGGTGCCGATGGCGTCGCAGATGTATCAGGAGCCGGGACTGTCTCGTGCGCGGGCGGCGCCTGCGTATCCGTATCTGCTGGCGCAGTTGGCGCCACCACGGGCGGTGGCGCGACCGGGGTTTCCTGCGGCTGTTGCGACGTTTCAGGAGGAGTCGGCGAAACGGATGGAGAAGAGCTGCCGCCGCCACAGGCAGCCAGCAGCAAGCCAGCCAGGGTGGCGGCTATCGAATGACGGTTCACGTTGATGTCCTATGAATCCCAGAGCGGCCGCGGACAACAAAGGTCGCGGAGCGATGGAAATGAAACTAAAACCGTCAAATGTAACTTAATTGAACTGAAATAGAACGGTCGTTTGTTTTTCCTATGACGGAAATACAAATACGCGAAATCTGCGGTGCGTTGCGCGGGAAGGCGGGCGTTACATACCCAGTTATGTGTACTGGTCGGGCGGTGGCGTCAGCGTCGACAAGGGCAGTGCGCGCAGCTCGCTCAGCAGTTGCGCCAGCGCCTGGGCTGCGGCCTGCACCATGGCGCGGCCCTTGTCGGCCGTGGCTACTGCGGCGTTGCCGACGGCGCCCGCGGGGTTGTAGTCCTCCATGGCCCATCCCAGTTTGGCGCTCCTGCCATCGCCCAGCAGGCCATAGCGCTCGGCGCGATCCTGCGACGTGGAGCGCCAGTCGCCGGCATGCTCCATGTGCACGGTATCGGGTGCCAGGTGCAGCATCATCGACGTCTCTATCTCGCCGCCATGGATGCCGAAACGGTGCTCCGTGGGGCCGAACAGGCCGCCCACCGCGTCCGGTAGCGGCAGGCTGAACCAACTGCTGCTGTAGACCAGCAGGCCGCAGCGCTGGCGCAGCTCGCGCGCCACGATGTCCATGGGCGCGACGTTGCCGCCATGGCCGTTGAAGAGCAGCAGCTTCCTGATGCCCGCGCGTACCACGCATTCGCCCAGCTCCGTCCACAGCGCCAGCAGCGTGGCCGGAGACAGCGTGAGCGTGCCGGGGTAGGACAGGTGCTCGGTGGACAGCCCCACGCTCTGCGGCGGCATGAACAGCACCGGCAGGTCGGCCGGCAGCAGCGGCAGCGCGGCGTCTATCACGCCCTGTAGCAGCGTGGCATCGACCGACAGCGGCAGGTGCGGCCCGTGCTGCTCGACGGCCGCCACGGGCAGCACGGCGACGGTCTGCGCGGCCTCCCCCGACGCCTTGCGCCGGGCAAAATCACGCGCGCTCAGATTGGCCCAGTGGCGCGAGGACAGGGCCGGTGCGGGGGGTGTTTGGGTCATTCCTGCGATGGTAGTGGAGAAGGCGCGAGCACGCCCTCCAGTGCGCCGAAGCGGGCTGCCAGGTGTGCCAAGCGCTCCACCAGGGCGCGCGCGAAATGATCGCTCAGTGTCGGTGCGCGCCCGCTTGCGCAGCGCCGGCGGCCGTCTGCCGCACCTCGACCTGCAGCTCGCGCCGCGTGCGCGTGCCGGACGCGTCCTCGAAGCTCAGCGTCAGGGGGATGCTGCGGCCCGCCGCCAGCGGCTCCTTCAGATCCATGAGCATCAGGTGGTAGCCGCCCGGCGCCAGCGCCACGCTCTGGCGCGCGGGCAAGGCCAGGCTCGGCACGGCGCGCATGCGCATGGTGTCGCCCTCCATCTTCATCTCGTGGATCTGGGCCACGCCCGCGGCGGGTGTGGAAACGCCCACCAGCCGCGCGCCCATGGGCGCCTGCAGCGCCATGAAGGCGCCCGTGCCGCCCTGGCCCGGCACGGTGGCGCGCACCCAGGCGTTCTTCACGTCCACGGGCGCCACGCCGGGCGGCAGCACGTCGAGGCGCGCCGCGGGCATGGCGGGCTTGGGCGCATCGCCCGGCTGCGGCAGCTGCACCCAGTCGGCCTGGCCCACGTCGCATGTCTGGCGCACGGGAAAGTACAGCGGGCCTGGCGTGGCCGGCAGCCAGCCGCGCACGATGAATTCGCCCTTGTCCTTGCCGCGCAGCGCGGCCTCGGGCGTGGCGGCCGTCCAGCGCACCTCGCCGCCTTGGCTACCACCCTGGCCAACGGGCGGCGCCGTGAGCGTCCAGCCGGCGCGCGGCAGCGCCTCGACGAGGCGAAAGCCCGCGGGCAGCTGCACCGCCAGCGCCGTCGTGGCCTGCGCGCCCTCGCAGGCATGGCCGACCGAGAAGGCCGCATCGTAGCTGCTGCCCGCCGTGGCGCCGCCCGCGGGCAGCGTGACATGGGCGCAGGCCGCCGTGGCGGCGCAGAGGGTGGCCGCGACGGCCAGGCTTTGTAGGGGGAATTTCATGGTGGTTTCCTCGTAAAAAAGACTCAAATAGCGGGTTCTGTTGACGCGCCTGTGCACGCTCTCCGTCATCCCCGCCTTCGCGGGGATGAAGGGCTTACGGACAAAAAAGACACTAAATATCCCAGCGCAGCGAGGCCGTGTAGGTGCGCTGCGGGTAGGGGTGGAAGTTCCAGTACTGGTAGTTGTTGGCGTTGTCTATGCCCAGCGCCGCGGTGAGCTGCCGCGTGAGCCGGTAGCGCGCGCGCAGGTCCACGGTGAAGTACTTGCTGGCGCCCATATAGGCAAAGCCGTTCACGTCGCTGTTGTCCAGCGTGGAGTACTGGCGCCCGCTGTAGCGCGCGGCCACGGTGAAGGCCCAGCGCTCGCCGGGCTGCCAGGTGGCGTAGCCGGTGGCGCGCCAGCGCGGCACGCGCGGCTGCCATTGGCCCACGCTGGCGGGGTTGGCGGCGTTGGCGACGATCTTCGAGTCGGCATAGGTCAGGCTGCCGCCCAGATCCAGGCCACGAATCCACACCGATTGGCCGCTGTAGGCCAGCTCCAGGCCCAGCGTGCGGATCTTGTCCACGTTCTGCACGCGCGAGGTGGTGGTGCCCGCGATGGGCTGGCTGTAGAGCGCGTCGCGCGTGGTCTCGGCAAACAGCGTGGCGCGGGCCAGGCCGTTGCCCACGTCCTTCTCGGCCGAAAGCTCGCCGGTCCAGGATTTTTCGGGCTTCAGGTTCGGGTCGTTGATGAACGACAGCGCCCCGCCCGACGTGGCGCCATACAGCTCGCCCACCGTGGGAAAACGCACGGCGCGGCCCAGCGAGGCCTTGAGCACCAGGTCGTCACTCCACTGGTAGGCCAGCGCCGCCTTGGGCGATGCATGCGCCTGGCTGCGGCGCGCGTAGGCCTGCCGGCTGCTGGCCGTGCTCGTGAAGCCGTCGTGCGCCGTCCAGTCCTCCCAGCGCAGGCCCAGCACGGCCTTCCAGAGCGGGGCGAAGCGCCAGGCGTCCTGGGCCCACAGGTAGCGAGTCTCGGTGCGGCCGCCCACGTTGCTGACGGGCGCCTGCGGATTGGCGGCGCCATCCATCCAACCGCCCACCACGTTGAGCTTGGCGATGCCGAGCCTGTAGGCATCGCGCCCCAGGCCGAAGTCCACGATATGCGCGCCCTGCAGGCCCTGCGGACGCCAGGTGCCCTTGGCGGCCAGGGTGTTCCAGCCCGTGCCGTCCTGGCTCTGCAGCGTGCCCGGCCCGCCCAGGGCGGCCTGGGGCAGGGCCACGGTGGGCGCGCGCTGGCGATCCTTCGCGTAGTCGTAGAGGCTGGCGGCCAGCTCCCAGTCGAACACGCCCTGGGTATGGCTCTTCAGCGATACGCCATGCATGAAGTGCGTCTGCGCGTCGTTGGTCAGCGGGAAGGCGGTGGGCGCCAGGGTGTAGGCGCGGCCCTGGAGGTTGACGGGGCCGCCGTAGACCGCCTGGCCGTCCGGCCCGGTCAGAAAGCTCGTGGGCCGGCCCTCGGCGCTGTTCTGCCACCAGCCCAGGGTGTAGCTGGCGCGCAGCGTGGCGTCGATGTCGTAGGCCAGCTTGAGCTTGGCGTGATCCTGCAGCGTGTGGTACTGCGTGCCGCTGCCGAGGATGTACCAGGGCGTATTCGTGGTGTTCAGCCCTGCCACCGCGCCCGACACGGGCTTGCCAGCCGCGCCCGACGTGCCCGCGGCCACGGGCACGGTGGTGAAGGTCAGCGGCTGGCCCTGGCTGTCGGTGCGGTTGACGTTGAACCACCAGGACCAGCCGCCGCTTTGGCTGCCCAGCGAGGCGCTGCTCTGCCAGCCGTTGAACGTGCGCCGCGCGCCATAGAGCGCGTTGGGCTGGGACGCATAGCCGGCGCTCACATGGGCTTCGAGCCGGGTGGGCATGCGCGTCACATAGTCCACCACCGCGCCGGCCGAGTTGCCCGGGTAGGCGGCCGAGAACGGGCCGTACATCACGTCCACGCGCTCGATCTCCTCGGGCGTGACCAGGCCCCAGCGCGGCGCGTAGTTGGTGCCGTTGGCGATGCCGTTGCCCAGGTAGTTGGACAGCAGGATGCCGTCGGCATACACGGCCGAGCGCGCGCTGTTGCCCGTGCCCGAGGCGCGCGTGGACAGGATGGCGTGGTTGTAGTCGCCGATGTAGCGCTTGCGCACCAAGAGGCTGGGCAGGTACTTGAGCGCGTCCTCGCTGTCGGTGGCGTTGATGCGCGTGTCGATCTCCTCGCGCGTCACGCC
>JAFEDY010000011.1 GCA_018241405.1 Pseudomonadota bacterium
TGAGCGACAAGCTGCTCGAACTCAAGGGCGTGCACACGCACATCGGCGCCTACCACATCCTGCACGGGGTAGACCTGGCGGTGCCCAAGGGGCAACTGACCATGCTGCTGGGGCGCAACGGCGCGGGCAAGACGACCACATTGCGCACCATCATGGGCCTGTGGCAGGCCTCGCAGGGCCGCATCACCCTGGCCGGGCGCGACATCACGAAGATGCACACGCCGCAGATTGCCCACCTGGACATCGCCTACGTACCCGAGAACATGGGCATCTTCGCCGACCTCAGCGTGAAGGAAAACCTGCTGCTGGCCGCGCGCGGCGCGCGCACCGCGGCGCAGATGGACCAGAGCCGGCTGGCGTGGATCTTCAAGCTGTTCCCGGCCGTCGAGAAGTTCTG
Organism: Pseudomonadota bacterium; assembly: GCA_018241405.1. Lineage (GTDB taxonomy): Bacteria > Pseudomonadota > Gammaproteobacteria > Burkholderiales > Burkholderiaceae_C > Alicycliphilus. Next base: position 398 of record JAFEDY010000011.1, read on the forward strand.
GAACCACCCCGCGGGCAAGCTCTCGGGCGGGCAAAAGCAGATGGTGGCCGTGGCGCGCGCCATCGTCGAGCCGCGCGACCTGCTCATCGTCGACGAGCCCAGCAAGGGCCTGGCGCCCGCCATCATCAACAACATGATCGAGGCCTTCGATCAGCTCAAGAAGAGCGGCGTCACCATCCTGCTCGTCGAGCAGAACATCCACTTCGCCAAGCGCCTGGGCGACACCGTGGCCGTGATGGACAACGGCTGCGTGGTGCACGCGGGCAGCATGGCCCAGCTTGCGCAGGACGAGGGGTTGCAGCAGTCGCTGCTGGGGCTGGCACTATGAACAGGAACCTCGACTGGATTCCGCTGGCCCTGGTGCCGGTGCTCGCGCTCATCGCGCTGCCGCTCGTCGGCTCGGGTTCGACCTGGCTCACGCTCACGGTGGCGGGCCTGGCCATGGGCATGATCATCTTCATCATCGCCTCGGGCCTCACGCTGGTGTTCGGCCTCATGGACGTGCTGAACTTCGGCCATGGCGTTTTCATCGCGCTGGGCGCCTTCGTGGCCACCAGCGTGCTGGGCAGCATGGGCGACTACACCAACAGCAGCGAACTCTGGCGCAACCTGCTGGCCGTGCTGCCCGCCATGGTGGTGGCCATGCTGGTCGCGGGGGCCATCGGCCTGGCGTTCGAGCGCTTCATCGTGCGGCCCGTGTACGGCCAGCACCTCAAGCAGATCCTCATCACCATGGGCGGCATGATCATCGGCGAGGAGCTCATCAAGGTCATCTGGGGCCCGCAGCAGATCCCGCTGCCGCTGCCGGGCGGCATGATGGGCTCCTGGTTCATCGGCGACGCCGCCGTGGAGAAGTACCGCATCGTGGCCGTGCTGGTGGGCCTGGCCGTGTTCGCGCTGCTGGCCTGGACGCTGTCGCGCACCAAGGTGGGCCTCTTGATCCGCGCCGGCGTGCAGGACCGCGAGATGGTCGAGTCGCTCGGCTATCGCATCCGGCGCCTGTTCGTGGGCGTGTTCGTGGTGGGCAGCGCGCTCGCCGGCCTGGGCGGCGTGATGTGGGGCCTGTACCAGCAGAACGTGGTGCCGCAGATGGGCGCCCAGGTCAATGTGCTGATCTTCATCGTGATCATCATCGGCGGGCTGGGCTCGACCGGCGGCGCGCTCATCGGCGCGCTGCTCGTGGGCCTGATGGCCAACTACACGGGCTTTCTGGCACCGAAGGTGGCGCTGTTTTCCAACATCGCGCTCATGGTGGCCATGCTGCTGTGGCGCCCGCAGGGTGTGTACCCGGTGGCCAACCGCTGAAGGAGGGTGGAACCATGCTGAACCGAATCCTCTCCGGCGACTATCCGCGCAGCCGCGCGCTGGCGGCCATCCTCGTGGTCCTGCTGGTGGGCCTGGCGTTCGCGCCGTTCATCTTCCCCGGCGTCAAGGCGCTGTCCGTGGCCGCCAAGGTGCTGGTGTTCGTGGTGCTGGTGGCCAGCTTCGACCTGCTGCTGGGCTATACGGGCATCGTGAGCTTCGCGCACACCATGTTCTTCGGCATCGGCGCCTATGGCGTGGCCGTGGCCACCACGCGCATGGGGCCCACCTGGTCGGCGCTGGCCGTGGGCATCGCGGGTGCGCTGGTGCTCTCGCTGCTGCTGTCGCTGGCCGTGGGCCTGTTCTCGCTGCGCGTGCGCGCCATCTTCTTCGCCATGATCACGCTGGCCGTGGCGGCCGCATTCCAGACACTGGCCTCGCAGCTGTCCGACATCACGGGCGGCGAGGATGGCCTGAGCTTCAAGGTGCCCGAGATCCTGTCGCCGAGCTTCGAGCCCTTCGACGATCCGTTCCTCGGCGTCACCATCGACGGGCGGCTCATCTGCTACTACCTGCTGTTCGTGGCCGCCGTGGTGCTGGTGCTGGCGCTGCTGCGCATCGTGAACTCGCCCTTCGGCCGCGTGCTGCAGGCCATCCGCGAGAACGAATTCCGCGCCGAGGCCATAGGCTACCGCGTGGTGGTGTACCGCACCACGTCGAGCGTGCTCTCGGCGCTGTTCGCTTGCGCTGCGGGCGCCATGCTCGCGCTCTGGCTGCGCTACAACGGGCCCGACACCTCGCTGTCGTTCGAGATCATGATGGACTGCCTGCTGATCGTGGTGATCGGCGGCATGGGCACCATCTATGGCTCGGTCATCGGCGCCGTGTTGTTCCTGGTGGCGCAAAGCTATCTGCAGGATCTGCTGCGCCTCGCGAGCGAGGCGGCCTCGGCGCTGCCCTGGCTGGCGGCGCTGCTCTCACCCGACCGCTGGCTGCTGTGGCTGGGCCTGCTGTTCGTGCTGTCGGTCTACTACTTCCCTACCGGCGTGGTGGGCCGCCTGCGCGCGAGGGCCTGACGAATTCCTTTGGTAGTCCTTTCTTTGGCATCCCTTCCCTGAAAACCTCACCACAACAGGAGACAAAGTCCATGAAGAAGACCCGTGTGAATGCAATCCGTCCCGCCGCCATTCCGGTGCTTGCGGCCGCCGTACTGACCGCCTGCGGGGGCGGCGGCGATGCCGTTCCCGTGAATGCCAAGCCCAGCTACCTGGGGCCGGTGCGGCAACAGACCTACGACGGCAGCAGCGACGACCTGCTTACTGCCGGTCTGGGCAAGACCGGCCTGGCCGCGCTCGCGCCGCCGGCCTATGCCGATCCGCTCAAGCCTACGGCGGCCGAGCTGCGCCAAGCCGCCATCCACACCAACTACCGCGCCATGCTCGATATGACGGCCGCTGGCGGCTACGGCATGCTCTATGGCCCCAACGTGGACGCCTTGGGCAACGTGACGGCGAGCGAGGGCAAGATCGCTGGCACCGAGTACATCGCCTTCGCCGACGACGGTACGGGCCGCAAAAACGTCACCCTGATGGTGCAGGTGCCCGCCAATTTCGACCCCAAGAAGGCCTGCATCATCACCGCCACGGCCTCGGGTTCGCGCGGCGTGTATGGTGGCATCTCCACAGGCGAATGGGGCCTCAAGCGCGGCTGCGCCGTGGCCTATTCGGACAAGGGCACGGGCGCAGCACCGCACGATCTCATGAACGACACCGTGCCGCTGATCGACGGCACGCGCACCACGGCCGCCGCCGCTGGCACCAATGCCGCCTTCAATGCGGGCCTGACGGCCGCCGATCTGGCTGCCTTCAACACCGCCACGCCCAACCGCTTCGCGTTCAAGCACGCGCACTCGGGCCAGAACGCCGAGAAGGACTGGGGCCGCACCACGCTGCAGGCCGTGGAGTTTGCCTATTTCGTGCTCAACGAGCGTTTCGGTGACAAGAACTTCGCGGGAGATCGGCTGCAGACGCTCAAACCCGGCAACACCATCGTCATTGCGTCGAGCCTCTCCAACGGCGGCGGCGCGGCCATCGCCGCGGCCGAGATGGACACCCAGGGACTGATCAGCGGCGTGGCCGTGTCCGAGCCTGCCCTGGAGCTGCCGGCCAACCCCGGCGTGACGGTGCGCCGTGGCGCCACCACCCTGTCCGTGGTGGGCAAGACGCTGGTTGACTTCACGACCTACGCCAACCTCTACCAGTCCTGCGCCTCGCTTGCGCCCTCGAGCAGCGGCGCGCCTTTTGCGGCGGCGTTTGCCGCGGGCTTTGCGAGTGCGGCCCTGCCGATCGCGCCCAACCGCTGCACGGCCCTGGCCGCGGCCGGCCTGCTGGTCTCCACCACGGTGCCGACCCAAGCCGAAGAGTCGCTGCAAAAGCTGCGCGACTACGGCTGGGAGCCCGAGTCGAACGACCTGCACGCTTCGCTGGCAGCCTTCGAGGTGGCGCCCGCTGTGTCCGTCACCTTCGCCAACGCCCTGTCGCGCGCCAGCGTGAAGGACAACCTGTGCGGCTACAGCTACGCAGCCATCACGGCCACCGGCGCCGTGGGCACGCTGGCGCCGGCCGCGCTGGCGGACATGTTTGCCAAGGGCAACGGCGTGCCGCCATCGAGCGGCGTGCAGCTCATCAACAACAACGGCAAGCTCGGCGCGGCGCGCGACTTCCTCTCCGTCTCCTCCAACTCGGGCCTGGCCGACTGGAATACGCCCGGTGCGCTGTGCCTGCGCAACCTGGTCACGGGCGCCGACGCGGCCGCGCGCAAGCTCCAGGCCGGTGTGGACGAAACGCGGCGCAACGGCAATCTGCGCGGCAAGCCCACGCTGATCGTGCACGGCCGTGCCGATGCGCTGCTGCCGGTCAGCCACACCTCGCGCCCCTACGCCGCGCTGAACCGACAGGTCGAAGGCGCAGCCAGCAAGCTGAGCTATCTGGAGGTCACGAATGCCCAGCATTTCGACACTTTCATCGGCCTGCCGGCGGTGCTGCCGGGCTATGACAGCCGCTACATCCCGCTGCATGTGTACCTGAACCGCGCGCTGGACGCCGTGTACGACAACCTGACCAAGGGCACGGCATTGCCCGCCAGCCAGGTGGTGCGCACGGTGGCGCGAGGCGGCACCGCAGGCAGCGCTCCCGCGATCACTGCAGCCAACGTGCCTCCGCTGGCCATTGTGCCCGCCGCCGGCAACGCGATCACGGTAACGGCCGGCAGCATCACCATTCCCGACTGAGCCCCGGTTCCAGATCGGCTGTGCCGGCAGTTCGCAGAACGTGCCGAACTGAGTCGCGCCACCGGCCGGCCGCTGCAGCGGTCGGCCGGATTCCGAATTTGATAGCTGAAAGCGCTGGTGCAGCCTGCGCTATAGATGTCTTTGCGCCGTGTCTTTACGTTAGGAACCTGCCATGCCCACCGCTGCCGCCGTCACGCCCGCCTCGTGCTACGCCATTTGCGCCGGCTACGAGATCCACTACATGGACTGGCAGCCCGCGCCTCTGCCGCACGCCGCGGCCGCGCCGCAGGTGCCCACCGTCATCGCCTGGCATGGTCTGGCCCGCACCGGCCGCGACATGGACGCGTTGGCCGAGCGGCTGGCGGCGGCCGGCTACCGCGTGATCTGTCCCGACACCCTGGGCCGGGGCCTGAGCCAGTGGAGCCGGGCGCCGGACAGCGACTACTGCCTGGCGTTCTACGCGCGGCTGGCGGCCGGGCTGTTTGACGCCCTGGGCATAGAGCGCGCGCACTGGGTCGGCACCTCCATGGGCGGGGCCATAGGCACGGTGTGCGCTGCGGGCCTGGTGCAGCCGGGCCTGAAGCGGCGCATCGTCAGCCTGGTGCTCAACGACAACGCGCCCGAACTGGCAGCGCCGGCGCTGGTGCGCATCAGGGCCTATGCGGGTCAGCCGCCGGTGTTCGACACCCAGGCCGAGCTGGAAGCGTTTTTCCGCCGCGCCTATGCGCCCTATGGCTGGCTCAGCGACGCCGAGTGGCGCAAGCTGACCGAGACCAGCACGCGCCGCCTGCCCGATGGCCGCATCACGGTGCACTACGACCCCGCCATGATGCGCCAGTTCACGGCGCACGACGACGACTACCGCATCTGGCCGCATTACGAGGCGCTGGACGTTCCCGTGCTGCTGCTGCGCGGTGTGGACTCCGACCTGGTGCTGGCCGACACGGCGCGCCGCATGATGCAATGCGGCCCCGGTGCCCGGGGCCTGCTGCAGTGGGTGGAGGTGCCCGGCTGCGGCCATGCGCCGGCGTTGAACGTGCCGGCCCACTGGCAGTGGGTGCTGGATTTTCTGGGGGCTCAGTCCTCGTGATGCAGAGCAGGCCATGCAGCTGCCGCAGCGCCGCGCGTATGGGCGTCGTGGACAAGGCGCCCAGGCCGCCGAACAGCAGCATGTTGTTGCGCCGGTTGGCCGGAAGGCGCGCCAAACATCGGCTTCAGGCGCATGTAGCAGAACAGCGCCACCGTCATCACATCGCTACCGATCTTGATCGGCAGGTGCAGCGCGGCTTCGCGGTACAGGCGGCATGGGGGCCCGCAGGGTGGGAACAGCAGTCTTATTCTTGGCAGATCCCGGGGCGCTGATGGTGAGACTGCCTGCGACGGTCTTTGTGCCCGGCCTTGCTCCAACGAAGGACTCGGATTGTTCTTGTATCCGGTGGGTATTACGACCGCCTTGATGCCCCACTGCCGTACATGCGCGGCACGCGCCTGCGCCCCAGCGCCATGGCCTGCCAGGCGCGGCGGTAGGCCAGCAGCTGGGCCTCGGCGCGGGCATGCACGCTGTCGGCCGCCGGCTCCTCTGGTGGCAGGCCGGCCGCCATGCCGGTGAGCAGGGCGATGCCCTCACTGACATGCTGCGCGGCGTAGACGTGAAAGCGCCCGGCGGCCACGGCGTCCACCACCTGGGGTGAGAGCATCAAATGGCGCCGGTTGCGCGCCGGGATCAGCACCCCCTGCGTGCCCGAGAGGCCGGCCTGGGCGCAGACGCGAAACCAGCCCTCGATCTTTTCGTTCAGGCCGCCCACGGGCAGCACCTCGCCATGCTGGTTGAGCGCGCCCGTGACCGCGATGTCCTGGCGCAGCGCCAGGCCCGACAGCGAGGACAAGAGCGCGTACAGCTCGGCGCAGGAGGCCGAGTCGCCCTCGATGCCGCTGTACTCCTGCTCGAACACGATGGAGGCGTTCAGCGCCAGCGGCGCCAGGTGCCCGAACAGCGCGCTCAGGTAGCTTTGCAGTATGAGCACGCCCTTGTCGTGGATGGGGCCGGACAGCTCCACCTCGCGCTCGATGTTGACCAGTCCCTCCTGGCCCGCGTGCGTGCGCGCCGTGATGCGCACCGGAAAGCCGAAGCGGTAGTCGCCCATGTCGATCTGCGTGAGCGCGTTGAGCTGGCCCACGCGCCGGCCTTCCAGCGTGATGAGCAGCTCGCCCTCGGCAATCGCCTCGTGCAGATCCTCCTCGGGCGCGTTGTGGCGCTGGCGCCGGGCGGCCAGCGCCGCCTCGACGTCGGGCGCGTCGGTGGTTTGTGCTCCGCGTGCGCGCGCCTGCGCGCAGCTCTCGACCAGCAGCGCCTCCAGGCTGGCAAAGCTGGCGCTCTGGCGCGCCTGGTCGTCGGCCTCGCGGTGCGTGAATTCGAGCAGCCGCGCCACGGCCGCGGCGCTGCAGTGCGGCAGGCCGCGGCGTGCGCAGGAGCGGGCGATGAAGACCGCGCTGGCGTAGTGCGTCTCGCTGCTGGCCGTGAAGCGCTCGGCAAAGTCCACCTTGGTGCGAAAGCGGCGCGCCACATCGGCATCGCCCTCCTGCAGCAGGTAGTACTCGGCAGCCGAGCCTATGAGCACCAGCTTGACCTCCACGTCCACGCCCTCGGGCTGCAGCGCCACCGTCGCGCCGCTGCCATGGCTTGCGGCCTGGTCTTCTATGGCCAGGCGGTTGCAGCGCAGGAAGCGGCGCAGCCGCTCCCACAGCGGCGCGTCGGCCACCAGGTCGCGCAAAAACAGCATCAGAAAACCACCGTGCGCGCGCAGCAGGCCGCCGGCGTGGACGCCGGAAAAATCGGCGTAGGGCGCGTCTTCGCCCGATTCGTACTGGATGTGGCCGAACAGATTGCGCAGCTGCGGGTTGTCCTCGATCACCACCGGCGCGCCCTTGAGCGCCGCGTTGTCCACGGCCAGGTTCACCTGGCACAGCGCCAGCAGGTCGGCCAGCTCGGTGCGGCGCTCAACCTCCTGCGGGTCCTCGGCCTGCGCGCCTTCGTGCGGCACAAACAGTTCCAGGTCGTCGAGCACCTCGCGCTGCACCTGATCGAGCCAGCGCCCGAGCTTGACCGCGTCCTTGATCTGCTTGCGCAGGCCCTGGCGTATGTCGTCCAGGCCATGCGTGACCAGCGGCCCCGCGGTCTGCCGCAAGAGCTGCACCAGCGCCTCGTCGCGCGTGCGCTCCAGCGGCCGCGTGCGGTCGAGAAAGCGCACGATCTCGGCGCGCAGCTCCTCCTCGGCCTGCTCGATGGCGCCGCGTTCCTGGTCGCTGAGCGCCGCCGCCTCGGCCTCGGTCAGCGGCTCTTCGCCGCTGGCGCCCAGCAGGGTGAACACCATCTGGCCCTCGTCGCGCACCAGGCGAAAGCGCCGCTCGCGCGCAAAGTCGGCCAGCTGGCCGAAGGCGCGTGCCTCGTCGCTCTGGTAGCGCTTGTTGATGCGCTCGCTCTCGTTCTTGACGTCGGGCGCGGCCAGGCGCTTGGGGATCTCGGCCTCCAGCTGGCGGCTCCAGTCGGCCACTTGGTCGCGCAGCTGCCGCCCCTGGCCCGCGGGCAGGCGCAGCGCGCGCGGGCGCTCGGGCGCGTCGAAGTCGTGCAGAAAGCACAGGTCGGGCGGCACCGGCCGGCCCGCCGCCGCGTCCGCCATGGCCTGGCGCATCAGCGAGGCACGGCCGCTGCCGACCTCGCCGAGCACGAACAGGTGGTAGTCGGGCTGCTGCATGGCCAGGCCAAAGCGCGCCGCGTCGAACGCGCGCTGCTGGCCAATCCAGGGCAGGGCCTCGCCCACCAGCGCGCGCGTGTCGGCAAAGCCCAGGCCATCGGGGTCTATGTGCAGGCGCAGCTGCCTGGGCGCGAGCTGGGGGCAGGGCGTGGTCATGATCAGGCTCCGGTGACGGGTTCCATCCAGCCGGCCAGGTGTTGCCGTGCGATGCGGCTCAGCGCCGTGATCCATGCCGGGCTGTCGTTCAGGCAGGGGATGTAGCGAAACTCCTGGCCGCCCGCGTGCAGAAAGGCCTCGCGCGCCTCCTGGTTGATCTCCTCCAGCGTCTCCAGGCAGTCGCCGGTGAAGCCGGGGCACATCACGTCCACGCGCCGCGTGCCGGCGCGCGCCAGCGCCACCAGCGTGGGCTCGGTATAGGGCTCCAGCCACTTGGCCTTTCCAAAGCGCGATTGGAAGCTGAGCTGGTACTGCGTGGGCGCCAGGCCCAGCGCCTGGGCCAGCAGGCGCGCGGTGGTGCGGCATTGTTCGGCATAGGGGTCGCCCAGGCGCACATTGCGCTCGGGAATGCCGTGAAAGCTCATCACCAGCTGGTCGGCCGGGCCGCCCTCGCGCTTCCAGTGCGCGCGCACCGACTGGGCCAGCGCGGCGATGTAGTCCGGGTGGTCGTGGTAGTCGTTGACGAAGCGCAGCTCGGGGAAGTGGCGCGAGCGCCGCGTCCATGCAGCCACGTCGTCCACCACGCTGGCGGTGGTGGTGGCCGAATACTGGGGGTACAGCGGCAGCACCAGCACGCGCCGCGCGCCCTGGTCTTGCAGGGCCTGCAGTTGGGCCGTGATGGCGGGCTGGCCGTAGCGCATGGCCGGCAGCACCTGCACGGGATGGCCGGCTTCGCCTAGCCAGCCGCGCAGCATCAGGGCCTGCTTGGCCGTCCACACGGCCAGGGGCGAGCCCTCGGGCGTCCAGATGCTGGCGTACTTGGCCGCCGACCGGGCCGGCCGCGTGCGCAGGATGACGCCGTGCAGCAGGGGTAGCCAGAGGGCGCGCGGAATCTCCACCACGCGTGGGTCGGCCAGGAACTGCGCCAGGTAGCGGCGCAGCGCCGGGGCGGTGGGGGCATCGGGCGTGCCCAGGTTGCACAACAGGATGGCGGCAGAGGAGGAAGGCATGGGCCGCGATTGTGGCCTATGCTTCATCACTTCATGCCAAACGCCCCCACCCTGGATATACCCCGCATTCGTGCCATCACCATCGATCTGGACGACACGCTGTGGCCCGTCTGGCCGGCCATTGCGCGCGCCGAGGCGGCGCTGGCTGGCTGGCTGGCGGCCCATGCACCGGCCACGGCCGCGTTGTTTGGCGATGCCCAGAAGTTGCGCGCCATCCGCGTGCAGATGAACGAATTGCGCCCCGATCTGCGGCATGACCTCAGCGCGCTCAGGCGCGAGTCGATCCGCATGGCGCTCGCCCAGGCGGGCGATGCCCCGCAACTGGCCGAACCGGCGTTTGATTTTTTCTTTGCCGAGCGCCAGCGGGTGGATCTTTTCGAGGATGCGTTGGAAACGCTGGAATTTCTTTCCGCGCGCTATCCCGTGGTGGCCGTCTCCAATGGCAACGCCGACGTGCGGCGCATCGGCATAGACCGCTTTTTCAAGGACAGCCTGAGCGCCACACGACTGGGCATCGCCAAGCCCGACGCGCGCATCTTCCACGCCGCCGCCAGGGTCGCGGGTGTAGACAGCACCCAGGTACTGCATGTGGGCGACGACGCGTTGCTTGACGCGCAGGGGGCGCTCGATGCGGGCATGCAGGCGGCCTGGCTCAACACCGCTCAGGCCGCTTGGCCACACCAGGGCGAGCGGCCCCATGCCACGGTGGGCAGCCTGAGGGAGTTGTGCCGGCTGCTGGGCTGAATCTTCTACGCAAATCGCCGCTGCGCACAATGGCTGCAATGGCGGGAACGTAGGCGGCGACGCGTGCCGTATTGAACAGGGTGGATGCCCGGGCCAGCACCTGCCGGTAGCGGTGCCGCGGTCGCCCGTCAGAGCCGGGGGCGCCAGCATTGGGCTTCGGCCGCAGCCCGCGTCATTTCAACCTTGAGCCGTCCCTTCTTTGCCATTGACCGTCAAGCAGGAGTTCGTGCGGCAGGAAGTGCGCCTTGTAGCTCATCTTTGGGCTTTGCTCTATCCAGTAACCAAGGTACACATGCGGCAGGCCCAGCGCGCGCGCCTGCTGCAACTGCCACAGCACGTTGTAGTTGCCGTAGCTCGTACCGGGCTCGGGGTCGTAGAAGGTGTAGACGGCGGAGATGCCGTCCTCCAGTACGTCGAGGATGGACACCATCTTGAGCGCTCCCGGCTGTCCGTCGGCGCCGGGCGCACGGAATTCAACCAGGCGCGAATTGACACGGCTTTGCAGCAAGAACTGCGTGTACTGGTCGATGCTGTCATGGTCCATGCCGCCGCCCGCGTGGCGCGCCGTCTGGTAGCGCAGGTACAGCTGGTAGTGCTCTGGCACATAGCACAGGCGCAGCACACGTGCCTGCAGGTCGGCGTGCCGCCTCCAGGCGCGGCGCTGGCTGCGGCTGGGCTGGAAGTCATTGGCCAGCACGCGCAGCGGGGTGCAGGCCTGGCATCCGTCGCAGTGCGGACGGTAGGTGAACATGCCGCTGCGCCGAAAGCCCCGCGCCACCAGGTCGGAGTACACGGCGTTCTGGATCAGATGGCTGGGCGTGGCCACCTGCGAGCGCGCCTGCCGTCCCGGCAGATAGCTGCACGGGTAGGGCGCCGTGGCATAGAACTGCAGGCTTTGTAGCGGAAGATCGTTGAGCTGGGTCACACCGCAGGGCTTACAGGAATGAGTTCGTCCCAGTATACGGATTCAAAGCGCCAATTGCAGGCGGGCCGTGCCTGCGCACGCTCCACATGGCGCAGGAACTGGTCGCGTCCGATCTCGCGCGCGCCCAGCGTCGCAAGGTGGCCAGTGTTTTGCTGGCAGTCGATCAGTTCCACGCCCTCGCGCCGGCATAGGCAGACGAGTGCCGCCAGCGCGATTTTCGAGGCATCCGTCGCGTGCGCAAACATCGACTCGCCGAACACCGCGCGTCCCCGTGCGACGCAGTACAGCCCACCCGCCAACTGGCCGTCCACCCAGGTTTCCACGCTGTGCGCGTAGCCAGCGGCATGCAGCGCCTCATAGGCCGCCACCATGGGCGGCACGATCCAGGTACCGGCCTGGCCGGCGCGCGGTGTCTGCGAACAGGCGCGAATCACGGCGGGAAAGTTGCTGTCGATGCGAATCTCGCAGCCCGTTGAGGCGCGAAAGCGCTGCAGCGTGCGGCGCAGCGAGCGGTGCAGGCGAAACCCGGCCACGGGCAGCACCATGCGCGGGTCGGGGCTCCACCATAGGATGGGCTGGCCCGCGCTGAACCACGGAAAGATGCCATGGGAGTAGGCCTGCAGCAGGTGCGGCACGTCCAACGCCGCACCAGCGGCCAGCAGGCCCGGCGCGGCCGAGCTGGGCCCCCAGCTCGCGCCGGGAGGGGGAAACGGATCGTCTGGCCCCAGCCAGGGCAGCGAAGTGGTCATGCGGTCAGTTCGAGGCGGGTGGGCATCACGGCCCGCATTGTGGCCCCCCTTGAGTCATCCTCTACCGCACCATGCAGGGACGCTTGTTGTCGAACTTCCAGCCCGGAATCAGGTATTGCATGGAAATGCCGTCGTCGCGCGCGCCCAGGCCATGCTGCAGATACAGGGCATTGGCGCGTTGGAGGGCTGCGCGGTCCACGGTCACGCCCAGGCCCGGGGTCTTGGGCACCTCGATAAAGCCGCCCTTGATCTGCAGGGGATTTTGCGTAAGGAACTGCCCGTCCTGCCAGATCCAGTGCGTGTCGATGGCCGTGACCTTGCCGGGTACGGCAGCGGCCACATGGGTGAACATGGCCAGCGAGATGTCGAAGTGGTTGTTGGAGTGCGAGCCCCAGGTCAGGCCCCAGTCGCGGCAGGTCTGGCCCACGCGCACGGATCCTGCCATGGTCCAGAAATGCGGGTCGGCCAGCGGAATGTCCACCGACTGCAGCGACAACGCATGCACCATCTGGCGCCAGTCGGTGGCGATCATGTTGGTGGCCGTGGGCAAGCCGGTGGCGCGGCGGAACTCGGCCATGACCTCGCGGCCCGAGAAACCGCCCTCTGCGCCGCAGGGGTCTTCGGCATAGGCCAGCACGCCGCGCATGTCGCGCATCAGGCGGATGGCATCTTTCAGGAGCCAGCCGCCGTTGGGGTCCAGCGTCACGCGGGCCTCGGAGAAGCGCTGGGCCAGGGCGGTGACGGCCTCGACCTCTTGCTCTCCCGGGAGTACGCCGCCCTTGAGCTTGAAGTCGTTGAACCCGTAGCGCGCATGCGCGGCCTCGGCCTGTCGCACTATCGCCTCGGGAGTCATGGCCTCCATGTGCCGTGTCTGGGTCCAGGCGTCGCTACCGCTGCGGTCCTCGCCGGGCTTCACGTAGGGCAGGTCGGTCTTGTCGCTCGGGCCGATGAAGAACAGGTAGCCCAGCATCTCCACGCGCTCGCGCTGTTGGCCTTCGCCCAGCAGGGCGGCCACGGGCACGCCCAAGTGCTGGCCCAGCAGATCCAGTAGCGCCGACTCCACGGCCGTGACCGCATGCACACCAATGCGCAGGTCGAAGGTCTGCAGGCCACGACCGCCCGTGTCGCGGCCCTCCAGGTTTTTTTGCACCTGCTGCAGCAGTTGCAGGTGCCGGCCTATCGACTGGCCGATAAGTACACGCCTGCTGTCCTCCAGTGCCTGGCGAATGCCTTCGCCGCCCGGCACCTCGCCCACGCCGGTATGGCCGGCGCTGTCGTGGATCAGCACGATATTGCGCGTAAAGAAGGGCGCATGGGCCCCGCTCAGGTTCATCAGCATGCCGTCGCGGCCGGCGACGGGGAAGACTTCGAACTCGGTGATGGTCGGTGTCTGGGTCATGGTGGCGTTCACAAGAGATGGGTAGGAGGAAGTTCAGACAGTTTGCCTCTGCCGGGCGGCAGCGGCAACTGCGGACCAGGGAACCTCGGACTTGGGTTGGCCGGTGGCCATGTACTGCGCTAGGTTTTGCAGCACCAGGTCAGCCATGGCGCGTCGGGTTTCGTGCGTGCCGCTGGCAATGTGAGGGGCGAGCACAACGTTGTCCAGCCCAAGCAGGTCGGGCAGTGGGCGGGGCTCGTCCTCGAATACGTCAAGAGCCGCGCCGGCGATGTGCTGCTGGCGCAGGGCGACAACGAGCGCGCGCTCATCCACTACGCTGCCGCGCGCCACGTTGACCAGGAAGCTCCGGGGGCCAAGGGCGGCTAGCACCTCGGCATTCACCGTGTGACGCGTACCACTACCACCAGCTGCCGTGATCACCAGGAAGTCCGCCCAGCGCGCCAACTCCAGCAGCGAGGGGATGTACTGGTGGGGCGAACCATCGACCGGGCGGCGGTTGTGGTAGGCCACCTGCATGTCGAAGCCGGTCGCGCGCCGCGCCAACGTGCTGCCGATGCGGCCCATGCCGAAGATGCCCAGGCGCTTGCCACTGGCGCGTGTCTGTATGCCAAAGCGCTGACTGGTCCAGTCGCCGCGACGCACGAAGCGGTCGGCGGTGGACAGGCCGCGCACCACGTCGAGCAACAGGGCGAAGGCCATGTCGGCCACGCAGTCGTCGAGCACGCCGGGCGTGTAGCCCACGCGTGCGCCACGGCGCAGCAGTGCGTCCTTGTCCAGCGCGTCGTAGCCCACGCCGAAGCTGCTGACGAACCTGAGATTCGGCAAGGCATCGACCACTTGCGCGGGCAGGCCTATGGCGGCAGAGGTGACCACGCAGTCAAAAGCTGCGCCTTGCTCGGCGAGGAAGCGTTCGGGATTGGCCTGGTCGCTGAGCAAGGTCACGTCGTACTGCGCGGCCAACTCGCCGTCGAGTTGTGGCAGCGGCATCCTGCCGAGTTGAAGGATGCGGGCAGGGCGTTGCGTCATGGGGGCGCTGTGTGAAGGAGGCAGGCCTGCGCTCTATCAGGCCGCGCCGGCTTTTGGCACGCTGGGAGAACAGTCCACCGTGATATTGCGGGTTTCAATCAGTGCATTCCAGCGCGTGTACTCGCGTGTCTGACGATATTTCTGGATCATGTGATGTCTCTATTTGTTGATTTGTTATATGTCATCGTACAACTAGAGGCGCGCTGCGGCAATGTTTTTTGTTTTGTAGATGGCAAATCCGCAGCCGGCCTGTCAGATGGGGCGGGAAGCAGCAGCCGCCGCCTCCTGCGCGAGGCGCAGGCGTTCGCGGCTGTTCGTCAGGTGCACGCGCATGGCGGCGCGGGCGGATTCGGCATCCTTGCGCGCAATGGCCCTGTAGATTTCCTCGTGTTCACGGTTTACTCGCTGCAAGTAGCCGTCGTTGGGGGTGGAGCTGCGTGCCGTGCCCACGCGCGTGCGCGGGATCAGCGTGGTACCCAGGTGGTTCATGATGTCGGCAAAGTAGCGGTTGCCCGTGGCCTGTGCGATCTGCAGGTGAAAGCGGAAGTCGTGCGCCACCGTATCCTGGCCGAGTTCGGTGCTGTGCGCGAAATCATCGAGCGCTGTGCGCATGCCTTGCAGCTGTGCCTCGGTGCGGCGCTGCGCAGCCAGGCCCGCGGATTCGGTCTCCAGGCTGATGCGCAGCTCCAGTACCGCCAGCACGTCCACCGAGGCCGCCAGCTCCGACGGGTCGAGAAAGAACATGCCGCCGCTGCGCGTCTGCAGCACGAAGGTGCCTATGCCGTGGCGTGTTTCCACCAGGCCTGCGGCCTGAAGTTTGGAAAGGGCTTCACGCACCACCGTGCGGCTGACTTCGTAGCCTTGCACCAACTCGGATTCGGTGGGTAGCTTATCTCCTTCGCGCAGGCGCCCCTGGCGAATCATGCCTTCGAACTCTTGAAACAGTTGGTTCGCCAGGCTGCGTCCTCCGCGACGTCCGCCGTTTCTGCGCAGCGAAGAAGTGGGCAGAGCCGCCGAAGAAGGAGATTCGGGTAATCCCGTGGCATGGGTGTTCATGTATGACATGATAATTCCCTGCAAGTTATCGGACAACATACGTCAATCTACTGTAAACGTGCTTCAAAGGTTTGTCCTGATAGCCAACACCTCTGCATGAAGATGTCCATCTCCCACGCGATACGCCATATCCGTGTCACGCCCATAGCGTTCCGCGACCCGCCGCTGCTCAATGCAGCGGGCATCCACGAGCCCTGGGCGCTGCGCTCCATCATCGAGATCGAGACGGCGTCCGGCCTGGTCGGCATCAATGAAAGCTATGGTGATCAGCCCATGCTGGATGCGCTGGCCAAGGCCGCGCCGGCGCTGGTCGGCCTGTCTCCCTGGTCGCTCAACGAAATGGAGCAGCGCGTGCAGGCCCTGGTCGCGCCGCCCAGGCTGACGGCCTCGGAGTTCCTGGGCCAGCAGGTGTCGCTGGCGCCGGGCACCCATGTTTCCAAGACCGTGGCCAAGGTGGTCAGTGCGTTTGAAGTGGCCATGCTTGATCTGCAGGGTCAGATGGCCCAGGCCCCCGTCGTCGATCTGCTGGGCGGCGCGGCGCGTGACGCCGTGCCCTTTTCGGCCTACCTGTTCTACAAATACGCCGAGCACATAGCCAAACCCTATGCGCCCGATGCCTGGGGCGAGGCGCTGACGCCCGAGCAACTCGTCGCCCAGGCACGGCGCATGATCGCGCAGTACGGTTTCCAGAGCATCAAGCTCAAGGCCGGCGCGCTGCCGCCCGCGCAGGAGGCCGCGGGCATCCTGGCGCTGGCCGAGGCGTTCCCGGGCCTGGCGCTGCGCATCGATCCCAACGCCAACTGGACGGTGGAGACCAGCCTGAAGATCGTGCAGCAGCTGCGCGGCGTGCTCGAATACTACGAAGACCCGGCCCCGGGCCTGGACGGCATGGCCGCCGTGGCGCGCGCGTGCGACGTGCCGCTGGCCACCAACATGGTGGTCACCGACTTTGCCGAGTTCCGCCGCAACGCCGACATGGGCTGCCCCGTGAAGATCGTTCTCAGCGACCACCACTACTGGGGCGGCCTGCGCGCCACGCAGCGCCTGTCCACGCTGTGCCAGACCTTCGACCTGGGCCTGTCCATGCACAGCAACTCGCATCTGGGCGTGAGCCTGGTCGCGATGACACACCTGTGTGCCAGCGTGCCACAGCTCACCTACGCCTGCGACACGCATTACCCCTGGCAGGACGAGGAGGTCATAGCGGGCGGCCGCCTGCAGTTCGAGCAGGGCAGCCTGCACGTGCCTCGCACGCCGGGCCTGGGCGTGACGCTGGATCGCGAGGCGCTGGCGCGCCTGCACGACAACTACCTGCGCTGTGGCATCCGCAACCGCGACGACCTGGGGCAGATGCGCAAGTACGACCCGGCCTTTACCGGCAAGCAGCCACGTTTTTGAGCTTTTTCGCTAAATCAGGAGACAGCCACCATGCAACGCCGCACATTGATTCACCGCTCCCTCGCCGCCAGCGCCCTGCTGCTGGGCGGCGCCTTCGTCACCATGCCCACCGCGGCGCAGGGCAGCTGGCCCACGGGCAAGGCCATCACCTACGTCGTGCCCTTCCCGCCCGGCGGCAACACCGACACCCTCGCGCGCGTGATTGCCCAGCCGCTGAGCCAGGCGCTGGGTACGCCCGTGGTCATAGACAACAAGGGCGGCGCCGGCGGCAGTGTAGGCTCGGCCATTGCCGCACGGGCGCCGGCCGACGGCTACACCATCCTCGGCGGCACCATCAGCTCGCACGCCATCAACGTGAGCCTGTATGCCAAGCTGGACTACGACCCCGTCAAGTCCTTCACGCCGGTGGCCATGCTGGGCTCCGGCCCGCTGGTGCTGGCGGTGCCGGCTGCCAGCCCCTACAAGACGCTGGACGACGTGCTGGCCCAAGCCAAGGCCAGGGCGAAGGAGGGCGGCCTGTCCTCGGCCTCGCCGGGCAACGGCACGTCGAACCACATGGCGCTGGAGCTGCTGGCCTACCAGACGGGCGTGAAGTTCACGCATGTGCCGTACAAGGGCAGCGGCCCGGCCGTGCAGGACGTGATCGGCGGCCAGGTGGACATGATGTTCGACACCGCGCTGGTGCTGGGGCCCCACATCCAGTCCGGCAAGCTGCGCCCCATTGCCGTGACCAGTTCCAAGCGCCTGGAGTCGCTGCCCGACGTGCCCACCATCGCCGAGGCCGGCCAGAAGGGCTTCGACATGGGTTCCTGGCAGGCCGTGTTCGCTCCCGCGGGCACGCCCAAGCCCATCGTGGACAGGCTGCACGCCGAGATCATGAAGATCGTCGCCACGCCCGAGGTGCAGGCCCGCCTCAAGGCCTTCGGCATGCGGCCCTCCGACATGAGCCCGGCCGAGCTGGCCACTTTCCAGAAGGCCGAGGTGACCAAATGGGCGCAGGTGATCAAGGCCGCGGGCATCAAGGCCGATTGAGCGCCGCGGACAAGGAAAGGATATTGCGATGAGTACCCAGGCTCCACTCACCATCGCCATGCACGCGGCGGACAACGTCGCCATCGTCGCCAACGACGGCGGCCTGCCCGCCGGTAGCGTGCTGCCGGGCGGCCTGGTCTTGGTGGACAGGGTGCCCCAGGCGCACAAGGTGGCGCTGGTGGACATTCCCGAGGGCGCCGCCGTGCGCCGCTATAACGTGGTCATAGGCTATGCGCTCAAGTCCATTGCGGCCGGCAGCTGGGTGCATGAGCGCCTGCTGCAAATGCCCGAGGCGCGTGCGCTCGACGGCCTGCCCATCGCCACGGTCAAGTCCGCGCCGCAGGAGCCTCTGGAAGGCTACAGCTTCGAGGGCTACCGCAACGCCGACGGTTCCGTGGGCACGCGCAACATCCTGGCCATCACGCAGACCGTGCAGTGCGTGGCCGGGGTGACGGACTTTGCCGTCCAGCGCATCAAGGCCGAGCTGCTGCCCAAGTACCCGAACGTGGACGACGTGGTGGCGCTGGAACATGGCTACGGCTGCGGCGTCGCCATCGACGCGCCGGATGCCGTGATCCCGATACGCACGCTGCGCAACATCAGCCTCAACCCCAACTTCGGCGGCGAGATCATGGTGGTCAGCCTGGGTTGCGAGAAGCTGCAGCCCGAGCGCCTGCTGCCGCCCGGCAGCATCCCACTGGTGGATGAGCGCAACGTGGCCGACGTGGGCGCCTGCGCCGATACGGCGCTGGACGTGGTCTGCCTGCAGGACGAGGCGCATGTGGGCTTCATGTCCATGGTCGAGTCCATCCTGCGCCAGGCCGAGGAACACCTGGAGCGCCTGAACGCGCGCCGGCGCGAGACGGTGCCCGCCAGCGAGCTGGTGGTGGGCGTGCAGTGCGGCGGCAGCGATGCCTTCAGCGGCGTGACGGCCAACCCGGCCGTGGGCTTTTGCACCGACCTGCTGGTGCGCGCCGGCGCCACCGTGATGTTCAGCGAGGTGACCGAGGTGCGCGACGGCATCGACCAGCTCACCGCGCGCGCCGCCACGCCCGCGGTGGCGCAGGCCCTGATCGACCAGATGGCCTGGTACGACGCCTACCTGGCGCGCGGCCGTGTGGACCGCAGCGCCAACACCACGCCCGGTAACAAGAAGGGCGGCCTGTCCAACATCGTCGAGAAGGCCATGGGCTCCATCGTCAAGAGCGGCAGCGCGCCGATCTCGGGCGTGGTGGCGCCGGGCGACAAGGCCACGCAAAAAGGCCTGCTCTATGCGGCCACGCCGGCCAGCGATTTCATCTGCGGCACGCTGCAGCTGGCAGCCGGCATGAACCTGCATGTCTTCACCACGGGGCGCGGCACGCCCTATGGCCTGGCGGCCTGTCCGGTCATCAAGGTGGCCACGCGCAGCGACCTGGCGCGGCGCTGGCACGACCTGATGGACGTGAACGCCGGCCGCATTGCCGATGGCGAGGCGACGATAGAGGAACTGGGTTGGGAGCTGTTCCGGCTGATGCTCGACGTGGCCAGCGGCCGCAAGAAAACCTGGGCCGAGGAATGGAGGCTGCACAACCAGCTAGTGCTGTTCAATCCGGCGCCGGTGACTTGACGAACAGGGGAGTTGAGCATCGAAGGTTTTGCACAAAACCACGTTCAACGCCCGATTTACAAGCGCTAGCAGCTATAAATTTTGATTTGGCATCGCATGCATAACGCACAACGCGCACCCCCCCCCGAAAGGACGGACATGAGAAGCAATCGACTCAAGAAACTTTGGCCGGCTGGTACCGCCTTCAACGGTTGGCTGAACATCCCCAACGGCTTCGCAGCCGAGGCCATGGCGTACTAGGACAGACGCAGCATGGGGTCGTCGATTGCCAGGCCATGGTGGCCCTGCTGCAGGCCTTCTCGATCAGGCTTACCGCGCCCCTCGTGCGCGTGCCCTGGCTGGAGCCCGGGATCTTCATGAAGTCGCTGGACGCGGGTGCCTATGGCGTGATCTGAACCATGGTGAACACCCGCGAGGACACGCAAAAACTCGTTGCTGACATTCTTAGGAAATAAAGACATGAAAATCAAAACTCATCGTGCTCCTGCACGCGCAGTCCCACCCGTGGCGCAGGCAGCCGCTGGCCTGGCACTGGGGATCGCACTGACTGGATGCAACGGGAGCTCCGAACCCTTCGCTGGTCTGACCACGCAGCCGACGCTCTCCAGCCGCAGCAAGGCGATCATCTCGGTCGATGGCAAACAGTTCCGTGATCTCAACGGCAACGGAAGACTCGATCCGTACGAGGATTGGCGGCGGCCTGTGACCGAGCGCATCGAGGACCTTGTCGGGCAGATGACGCCCGAGGAAAAAGTGGGTTTGATGATGATCAACGACAACAATGCCGGTTGCGCAGGTGCGTTGACCGCGACGGCTATTGACTACGTCAATGTACAGAAGATGACACGCTTCATACTGCGCTCCACCGCCGCAGCGACGTCTGACCCCTGCGACGGTAGTGTCACGCCCGGGCGCGGTGGCTACAAGGTTACGCCCGAACAGCTGGCGACCTATACCAACGCCGTACAGGAGCTGGCTGAGAAGACGCGGTTGGGCATTCCGGTGGTGTTCAAGGACAACGCCCGCAACCACGTCGAAACCGACCCGCGCCAGGGTATCGGCGCAGGCTCCGGATCCTTCAGCCAATTCCCCAAGGAGGCAGGCTTGGCCGCAGCCGCGCTGGGTGAGCAGTTCCTCAAGGAAGGCAAGGCCACGACCGGCGACATGTCCGTGATTCAGACCTTTACTGAAGTCATGGGCCAGGAATACAACGCCGTCGGCTTGCGTGCCATGTATGGCTATATGGCAGATCTGTTGACCGAGCCGCGCTGGTATCGCGCGCACGAGGTCTTTACGGAAGATGCTGACCTCAATGCCAACATCATGAAGTCGCTGATCGAAGGCCTGCAGGGCAGCAAGCTGCGGGACGGCACCTCGGTCACGCCGCAGACGCGGGTTGCCCTGACGATGAAGCATTTCCCGGGCGGCGGACCGCAGGAACTGGGTATGGATCCGCACTATTCCTTTGGCAAGTACCAACAATACAGCGACAACTTTGGCTACCATTTGAAGCCTTTCGTTGCCGCGATAGGCGCGGGCGTGTCTTCCATCATGCCCTACTATGGTGTGCCCATGACCGGACGCGACGCCAAAATGAGTCCGACTCCGCTGACCTTTGACGCTGTCACTTATCCGCTGACCGGCTTTGCGTTTTCCAAGTCGATAGTGACCGAGCTGCTGCGCAACAAACTGGGCTTCAAGGGCTATGTCAACTCCGATACCGGCATCATCAACACGATGGCCTGGGGCCTGGAAGACAAGGCGGTGCCCGAACGCGTGGCCGCGGCGATCAACGGCGGCACGGACACTCTTTCTGGCTTCGCTATCAACAAGACGGTCAAGGATCTGCTTGACCAAAATCTGATCACCCAGGCGCGCGTGGATCAGGCCGCCAGGAGCTTGCTCAAGGAGCAGTTCCAGTTGGGCCTGTTCGAAAATCCTTACATTGATGGCAACAAGGCTGGCAGCGCCATTGGCGCGGAGGCAAACCGTGCCAAGGGCCTGGAGATTCAGAAGAAGTCTGTCGTGCTGCTGAAGAACGATGTCCAGGGCAGCGGCGCCAAGGTTTTGCCCCTCAAGGCCGGCTCTAACGTCTACACCATAGGCTTTGGAAAAGCCACCGTTCAGGGCTACGGTTACAGCGTAACCGATGGCAACTATGACGCAAGCAAGGGGCAAAGCCGACCGGCTGTGCCTGCCGGGACCGACGTCGCGGTGATCCGCGTGCTGGTCAGAGACCTGACCATGAGCTACAGCAGCAAGGATCCTGCCACGGGCGACAACCCACTCTACATCAACCCACTGACGGGCAAGACCTGGGGTGCCGAGGATCCGTGCCGCATGTTTCCGGCCATCAACCCCACGTGCTCCGACAGCGTGGGCACGATCTTCGGCGGGGCGCTGCCATGGGAAATCGGCGACATCAGTTTCTCAGGCATGGCGAATGCCAAGTCGCGCACGATGTACCCGACACTGGCCGATATCCAAGGCATCATGAACGAGATCGGTGACCCGAAAAAGGTAGTGCTTAGCGTTTACTTTCGTGCTCCCTACGTCATGGATGACGCCAGCCGCCTGAAGGATGCCGGCGCCATCCTGGCGACATTCGGCGTGACCGATGTGGCCATGCTCGATGTGCTGTCAGGGAAGTTCAAGCCGCAGGGCAAGCTGCCGTTCGCGCTGCCCAAGACCATGAAGGCTGTCCAGGAGCAGCGGAGCGATTACCCTGGCTTCGACGAGACCACCGATGGCGCGCTTTACAAATTCGGCTACGGGTTGAGCTATTGATCCCCGCCTGGCGATGGCCGTTTCGCTGTTGCGCTGTGACGGTGGCTGGATTGATTTGCAGGGCCCTTCAGGTAAGCCGCTTGAGGGCACGGCGGCGAAAGGCGAGTGTCACAACGTATCCACGATTGCGGCCATGATCTACGTGGACCAGTAGACCCTTAAAAATCGTCGGCTGCATCACTGATGGCAGATTTTTTTCGAGGACCTTTGGCGGCATGCGGGCCTGGGTGGAACAGCTTGAAACGCCCACCCTACAAGTCCAAGCAGCTATGAATTTTGCATTGGTATCGTGCGTATAACGCTCAACCCTGAAAGGACGGACATGAGAAACAACCGACTCAAAGAACTCTGGAGCGCCGGCGGGGCCGCTGTCAACGGCTGGCTGGCCATACCCAACGGCTTCGCGGCCGAGACCATGGCGCACCAGGGCTGGGACTCGCTGACCATTGACATGCAGCATGGCGTCGTCGATTACCAGGCCATGGTCTCGATGCTGCAGGCCATCTCGACCACGCCCACGGTGCCCCTGGTGCGCGTGCCGTGGCTGGAGCCTGGCATCCTCATGAAGACGCTGGACGCCGGCGCCTATGGGGTGATCTGCCCCATGGTCAATACCCGCGAGGATGCGCAAAAGCTCGTCGCCTACACCCACTACGCGCCGCGCGGCACGCGCAGCTTCGGGCCGGTGCGCGCGCTGCTGTACGGCGGCAGCGACTACCCTGCGCATGCCAATGACACCATCGTCACCTTTGCGATGATCGAGACTGCGCAGGCCCTGGACAACCTCGATGCCATCATGAGCGTCGAAGGCCTGGATGCGGTCTACATCGGGCCCAGCGACCTGTCGCTGTCGCTCGGCTGCAGGCCGGTGTTCGATGACCTTGATCCCAAGGCGCAGCAGGCCGTGGACCATATCCTGGAGCGCGCCAAGGCCCATGGGCTCGTGGCCGGCATCCATAACGGCTCGGCCGAGAGTGCGCTGGCGCGTATCGCCAGGGGTTTTCAGTTCACCACCGTGAGCTCCGACGCGCGCCTGATGGCAGCTGGCGCCCAGCAAATCCTCAAGACCATGCACGCCAGTACGGGCACGGGCGCGCCCACTTCGGGCGCGTATTAAATCGCATCACCACCCACCAACAAGGACACACAATTATGAAACTAGGATTCATTGGACTAGGCATCATGGGCACGCCGATGGCGTTGAATCTGGTCAACGCTGGCCACACGGTTTACGTGAGCGCCGCCCGCAATGTGCCAGCCGCGATACAGGCGTCATCCGCCATTCAGTGCCCCACACCCGAGGAAGTGGCGCGCAACGCCGAGGTCGTCTTCCTCATGGTGCCCGACACGCCGGACGTCGAATCCGTGCTGTTCGGCGACCAGGGGGTTGCCGCGGCGCTGGGCGGCGGCGCGCGCAAGGTTGTCGTGGACATGAGCTCCATCTCGCCCATGGCCACCAAGGCCTTCGCGCAGAAGATCAATGCGCTGGGCGCGGACTACATCGACGCGCCGGTATCGGGCGGCGAGGTGGGCGCCAAGGCCGCGTCGCTGACCATCATGTGCGGCGGCGCGCCTGAAGTCTTCGAGAAGGTGCGTCCGCTCCTGGAGAAGATGGGTAAGAACATCACCCTGGTCGGCGGCAATGGTGACGGCCAGACCACCAAGGTGGCCAACCAGATCATCGTGGCGCTGAACATTGCCGCCGTGGGCGAGGCGCTGCTGTTTGCCAGCAAGGCCGGCGCCGACCCGGCCAAGGTGCGCCAGGCGCTGATGGGCGGCTTTGCATCGAGCCGCATCCTGGAGGTGCATGGCGAGCGCATGATCAACCGCACCTTCGCGCCGGGCTTTCGCATCAAGCTGCACCAGAAGGACCTGGGCCTGGCCCTGCAGGGCGCGCGCGAGCTGGGGCTGGCGCTGCCGCAGACCGCAGGCGCGGCGCAGCTGATGCAGGCCTGCGCGGCCAACGGCCATGCCGACCTGGACCATTCCGCGCTCGTAAAGGCGCTGGAGTTGATGGCTGCGCACGAGGTCGCCAAGGCCTGACGAAAAGCTGAGACGAGTCGCCTGGCGGACTCGCTCACCGTTTTTCAGTCCTCCACGTACCACGCATCCTTGAGCGCGCTCACCGTGGCCTCTGCCACCTCGGGCTGGGCGGCCAGCCAGGCCTGGGTGGCCTGGCGGTCGTCCTCGGTGGCGGAGCCGCGCGCGAAGGCCGTGACGAAGCCCTCGCGCACCCAGCCGGCAGCGGCCAGGTTGCGCGGCACGAGCAGCTCGTGCACGAAGCGGTCCATGAGGGCCTCCTCCTGCTCGGGCTCCAGCGCCTGCTTCACTTTCAGCTCGTACTCGAAGCCGAACTCCTGAAATTCGCCCACGCGCATCTTCTTGCGCAGGCGGCGGCTGCGTTGCTTGTTGGGTGGCAATGCCATGTCAATTCTCCAAAGTAAAACTCACAAGCCCAACACCTTGGCCACGTAGTCCGCGTCCTTGTCGCCGCGGCCCGACAGGTTGACCAGGATGTGCTGGTCCTTCGCCAGGCCAGGCGCCACGCGCATGGCCCAGGCGACGGCGTGGGCGCTCTCCAACGCGGGAATGATGCCCTCCACGCGCGACAGCTGCATGAAGGCGCCCAGGCAGTCCTTGTCGGTCACGGCCTCGTACCGCACGCGGCCCAGATCCTTCAAGTAGCTGTGCTGCGGGCCCACGCCGGGATAGTCCAGGCCCGAGGCAATGCTGTGCACGGCGGCGGGCTGGCCCTCGGCGTCTTCCAGCACATAGCACTTCATGCCGTGGATCTCGCCGGGCTTGCCCATGGTCAGCGTGGCCGCATGGCGGCCGGGTTTGTCCGTGCCTTCGCCCGAGGGCTCCACGCCGACGAGCTTCACGCCCGCATCGTTCAGGAAGGCCGTGAAGATGCCCATGGCATTGCTGCCGCCGCCCACGCAGGCGGCCACGTAGTCGGGCAGGCGGCCGTGTTTGGCCTGGAACTGCCCGCGCGCCTCGCGGCCGACGATGCTCTGGAAGTCGCGCACCATCATCGGGAAGGGGTGGGGCCCAACCACCGAGCCGATGGCGTACAGGTAGTCGCTGGGGTTGTTGAGGTATTCCTCGAAGGCGCTGTCCACCGCCTCCTTCAACGTGGCCGCGCCGCGCGTCACGGGCACCAGCTTGCAGCCCAGGATGCGCATCTTGGTGACGTTGGGGTGCTCCTTCTCGATGTCCACCTGGCCCATGTGGATCTCGCACGGAATACCCACCAGCGCGCAGGCCGTGGCCAGCGCCACGCCATGCTGGCCCGCGCCCGTCTCGGCGATCACCTTCTTCTTGCCCATGAACTTGGCGAGCAGCGCCTCGCCCAGGCAATGGTTGATCTTGTGCGCGCCTGTGTGATTCAAATCCTCGCGCTTGAGGTGGATCTGCGCGCCGCCGAGCTGATCCGACAAGCGCCGCGCGTGAAAGATGGGGCTGGGCCGGCCCACGTAGTCGGCAAACAGCTGCGCCAGCTCGTCCTGAAAGTCCTGCCTCTTCGTGATCTCGGCGTAGGCGGCGTTGATGTCGTCCATGGCCTGTTTCAGGTGTGGCGGCACCAGCTGGCCACCGTAGGGGCCAAAGAAACCGGCGGCGTCGGGCATGGGGGCGAAGTGGGTAGTGGCAGTCATCGCGTTGAAGAAGGGTGGTTGAATATCAATATTGATAGCTGCCAGCGATTTATGGGCAAGCGCAAAAGCGCATTTTTATGCCAATTGAAGCCTGGGCCCTGCCACCGGCAGCACGGCGCAATATACGCGCAGATGCACTCCCTGCCAGGTCATGCACCGTCAGGGTTGTCCCGCGCGCCGTCACGACTGCAGAATTTGCCTATGCACCTCAAGCCCTATGAATGCGTGGAAGGGACGCCATTTGTCGCCACGCGCGCCGATGTCATCCGCACCCATGGCCTGCCATGCAGCGAAGCGCGCAACCATGTGGGCCTGACGGCGCTGGACTATCGCACCGTGGTCTATCGCTTTCAGGACAGCGGCCGGCTGGAGGAGGTCACCGCCCGCGCCGAGGTGCTGCACCTGGGTGCCGTAGCCATACCATTTCGCAGCCTGGCGGCGTTCGTGCGGGCGGGCGATGCAGCCGCCTTCGAGCGCGCGGGCTTTCTCGTCAGCCCGCGCTATGGCATTGCCTTTGTGCCCGCAGAGCCTTGCTGGGTGACGGCGCTTGCCGCGCATTGCCTGGCGCAATGGGCCGCCATAGGCCAGCCCTGAGCGGGGACGGTGCGGACGCCGGCGCGTCAGAAGGTCACGACCTTGTCCGCCTCCAGCGTCCACTGCGCCAGCTCGGGCAGGGTACCGATCTCCACGCCGGGCAGCAGTGCCAGCTCGGCCAGACCACGTGCCAACGCGCAGGTGCGGCACAGCTTGACGGGCACGCCTTCCGCCGCAAGTTGCGCGAGCATGGTAGGGATGGCGTTGCCCGCGCCGTCATTTTGCTGCGCCAGGCCAGCCACCGTGGCGTCGGACATCAGGAACAGGCGCAGGCAGGGCTTGTCGGCCTCGCGTGCGGCCAGGGCTGTGGCCAGGCGCAGGGCCGAGAGGCAGCGCTCGCTGCCATAGGGCGCGGCGTGGATGATGATCAGGATGTTTTGCATGGTGCGTGCCTCCGGGGCTCAGCGGCGGATCAGGTAGCGGATCGTCGGCCCGTCCTGCTGGATCTCCAGCACCTCGTAGCCATGGTTCTTCGCATCCAGCGGAATGTTGTTGATCGACTGCGGGCAGTCCGACACCACCTCCAGTATCTGCCCCGGCTGCAGCTGGGGCATGGCTTCGAGCGTGGCCACGGCCGGGTAGGGGCAGGGCTCGCCCACCATGTCAAGGCGGAAGTCGGGGGTATAGCTCTTTGGCTTCATGGCGTGGCTTTCGGTTCAGGCGGCTTGCAAACGGGTGGGCTGCTGCGCGGCCTTGCGCGCAAAGAAATGGCGCTCCCACCACAGCACGAGCAGCAGCGATACGGCCAGCATGGCGTAGGTGGCCCACAGGCCGCCCTGCGGGCCCAGCACCTTGAGCAGGTTCACCTTGTCGAAATTGACGGCGATGACCGGCGCCAGGTCGTCCCAGACCAGCGCCAGCAGCGTCGAGCCAATGACGTTGCCCAGGCCCACGATCCAGAAATGCACCTGGCCCTCCACGGCGCGGTACATCCAGCCCGTCTCGCAGCCGCCAGCGAGCACGATGCCAAAGCCAAACAGCAGCCCGCCGATGACGGCGTTGGGCCCGGCCCAGAAAATCTTCGGGTCCAGCCCCAGTTGCACGTAGCTGTACACGCCGATGGTGCCCACCGTCATGCCGGCGATGATGGCCTTGGCCATCTGCGTGCGCCCGGTGATCCACAGGTCGCGGAACGCCGAGGTAAAGCACACCTGGGCGCGCTCGATGATGAGACCAAAGGCCAGGCCAAAGAGTGCGGCAAAACCGAGCTTGGGCGCATCGAAGGTCTTGGCCACGGCCCAGACGACGAAGGCGGCAAAAATCAGCATCCCCAGCCGGAAACGGTTGCGCGCCTGGGCTGCGTGCTGCGCCAGCGGCTGGGCGCTAGAGACCTTCTGCAGCTGCACCGCGATGCGGAACACGGGCAGCAGGCTCACCTTGGCCCCTGCCAGCGAGCCAATGGCCGTGGCAATGGCAAAAAACCAGGCATGCAGCGAGAACTGCGGAATGCCGGTGAAGAACGCCGCCAGGTTGCAGCCCATGGCCAGGCGTGCGCCAAAGCCGGCGATGATGCCGCCCACCAGCGCCTGGAATACGCGTTTGCGGTGCTGCGGCAGACGCAGCTTGACGTTGTTGGCCCAGAGCGCAGCGGCAAAGCAGCCGACGAACATGCCGATGATCATGACGCCATCGACGCGCGTGAGCGGCGAACCCTGCAGGCCGATGATCTTGAAGTAGCCCCAGGTGGACACATCCACCCCCAGCCACTGCAGCACATGGCCGCCCCAGCGGGTGAATTCGCCCGTCACGGCCCAGAAAGTGCCCGTGAGGCCAAAGTAATAGGCCGATAAAACGCCCGCCGCAATCACTGCCGGCACGGGCGACCAAAAGCGCACCAGGTACTGGTGCTTGAAGTCGTTCCAACGCATGTTGTGCTCACTCTCGCCACACGGGTGTGCGTGGCGTACAAAGGCCCCGCACTTGCCGCCCGCAGGGGCCGGTGGATGGGGCTGGTTTCATAGGGCCCGACCAACCACCGGCGCCCACCCACGCGGCGCGGCGGCCGTGCGGGCGGGGGCTGGGGTTGCGAGGGGCTGGGGCGTGATTATCGCGCCGTGGGTAGGCGCCGCGCCTGGCTGCCCATGCCCCGCAAGCGCGGCGAGCGTGACGCGCTGGTTCTAGGTTCTATTGTCTCGGCCCCGATGTCTCACACCTCCAGCCCCCGCGCCGCCTGCAGCAAATGCGCCAGCAGCGCCTGCACCAGCGGGTTGGCCGGCGTGCTGCGCCACATGGCCAGCATTTCGGAGTGGGGGTGTTCGCCCAGTAGCGGCCGGAACACCAGGCGTGGCAGGCCCACGCGCGCAAGGGCCTCGGGCACCAGGGCCACGCCCTGGCCCAGTGACACCAGCGAGATCACCGACAGCCAGTGGCGCACCTCGTGCCGCACCTCGGGCGCGAAGCCGTGGGCCAGGCACATCTCGTAGATGCGCTGGTGGTAGGTGGGCGAGACCAGGGTGGAGAACAGGATCAGCCGCTCGTCCTTGAGCTCGGCCAGGTCGATGCTGGCGCCGGCGCACAGCGGGTGCTGCTCGGGCAGGCAGACGACGAAGGGCTCCTCCACGATGAGCTGGCTCTCTATGCCGTCGGGCGGCTGTATGGAGTGCACCAGGGCCACGTCCAGGCGCATTTGTTGCAGGCCCAGGATCTGTTCGGCGCTGTTGGCCTCCAGCATGTCCACGCGCACCTGGGGGTGGGATTGCTGCATCCGCTCCAGCGCCTGGGGCAGGCCGCGGTACAGGCTGGAGCCCACGAAGCCCAGGCGCAGGTGGCCGACGGTGCCGCGCGCCACGTCGCGCGTTTCCTGCGCCGCCTGGTGGCTCAAAGTGAGCAGCTGGCGCGCCTTGATGAGCAGGTGATCGCCCGCGGCCGTCAGGCGCACGCCCTTGCTGCTGCGCTCGAACAGCTGGGCGTCCAGTTCCTGCTCCAGCTGCTTGATGGCCACGCTCAAGGGGGGCTGCGAGATACACAGGCGCTGGGCCGCGCGGCCGAAGTGCAGCTCCTCGGCCAGGGTCACGAAGTAGTGCAGCAGGCGCAGTTCCATGGCATCTATACAGGTTGACTATTGCTAAAGATTTTAATGATATTGGACGCGAATGATTAAAACCGCTTCAATAGAGCCCAACACGATGTAAAGGAGACCTGCCCATGTCCGCTACCGACCAGACCCAGATGACCGCCCTGGCCCAGGCCAGCGCCGCTGCCCACCCCGTGCCCGACCGTGGCCATGTCAACAACTACGCCGAGGACAAGGAGCTGCAGCAGCTGCTGGCGCTGTACCTGCCGGCCGACCTGTACGCCCACCTGCAGCCCTACTTTGAGCGCATGGGCGAGCTGGCCGGCGGTGACGTGGACGACTGGGCGCTGGAGGCCGATCGCAACCCGCCGACGCTGGAGATGCGCAGCCGCAGCGGCAAGGAGGTGCAGCGCATCGTCAAGCACCCGGCCTATGTCGAGATGGAGAAGGTGGCCTACCAGCAGTTCGGCCTGGCCGCGATCTCGCACCGCGAGGACATGCTGGGCTGGAAGGGCAAGATGCCGCCCATCGTCAAGTACGCGCTGACCTATTTGTTCGTGCAGTCCGAGTTCGGCCTGTGCTGCCCGCTGTCGATGACGGATTCGCTCACGCGCACTTTGAGGAAATACGGCGAGCAGAAGTTGGTGGACAAATACCTGCCCAAGCTCTTGGCCATGGATTTTGACCACAGCGTGCAGGGCTCGATGTTCATGACTGAGCAGGCCGCGGGCTCGGATATTTCCAACACGCTGACCATGGCCTACCCGCAGGAGGACGGCAGCTGGCGCCTGTATGGCGAGAAATGGTTCTGCTCCAACCCCGACGCGGGCTTTGGCATGGTGCTGGCACGCGTCGATGGCGGGCCGCCCGGCATGAAGGGCATCTCGCTGTTCCTGCTGCCGCGCTACCTGGACGACGGCAGCACCAACCAGTACCACATCGTGCGCCTGAAGGACAAGATGGGCACGCGCTCCATGGCCAGCGGCGAGATCCGCATGGAAGGCGCCGTGGCCTGGCTGGTGGGCGAGCAGGGCAGGGGCTTCGTGCAGATCGCCGACATGGTGAACAACTCGCGCCTGTCCAACGGCATGCGCTCGGCCGGCATGATGCGCCGGGCCGTGGCCGAGGCCGAGTTCATCGCCCGCGAGCGCTGGGCCTTCGGCAAGCAGCTGCAGGACCTGCCACTCATGAAGGTGCAGCTCGACAAGCTGCGCGTGCCGGCCGAGCAGGCGCGCACCATGGTGTTCCAGACCGCAGCCACGCTGGCGCGTTCGGATGCAGGCGACAAGCAGGCCTATGCGCTGTTGCGCATCTTGACGCCCATGATCAAGTTCCGCGCCTGCCGCGACGCGCGCAAGGTCACGGGCGACGCCATGGAGGTGCGCGGCGGCTGCGGCTACATCGAGGAATGGGCCGACCCGCGCCTGGTGCGTGACGCCCACCTGGGCTCGATCTGGGAGGGCACGAGCAACATCGTGGCGCTGGACGTCAAGCGCGCCATCAAGCGCGAGGGCTCGCTGCCGGTGCTGCAGGACTATCTGCACGGCCTGCTGGCCGACACCCAGGGCATTACCGCCGCTTACCGCCAGGCGCTGACCGACGCGCTGACCCGCGCGGTGCAACTGGCCGAGCGTGCCGTGGAGCAGGACGGCGAAAAGCTGGTGCGCCAGGCTGCCACCGCGCTCTACAACTGCACGACGGCGATCGCCATGGCGTGGGAGGCGAGCAAGACCGGCAGCAGTGAGCGCATGCGCTTGTCGCGCCTGGTGCTGGCCCACCGCGTGCTGCCGCGTGACCCGCTGGCGGAAAGCGCCGTGCCGGCCGACTGGCTGGCTTAAACGGCCTCTGGCTCCCTCCTCCTCTGGGGGAGGGCAGGGGTGGGGGCCAACGGTGTTCACCTCGTTGACCAGTCCCCATCCCAACCTTCCCCCAGAGGGGAAAGGAGTTTCACGAAAACAAGCGCCAGCGCCCATGGATAAAACGCAAGCAGCTATCAAATCAATAACAGGAGACACACCATGACCCCATCCAAACGCCATCTGCTCGGCCTGATCGCCGGCGCTGCCGTGCTGGCCACCATGCCCGCCCAGGCGCAGGAGAAATTCCCCGACCGCCCCATCATGTTCGTCGTGCCCTTCCCGCCAGGCGGGCCTACGGACGCCATGGCGCGCATCCTGGCGACCGAGTTGACCAAGGAACTCGGCCAGAGCGTCATCGTGGACAACAAGGCCGGTGCGGGCGGCAACATAGGCGCGGACGCGGTGGCGCGCGCCAACCCCGACGGCTACACCATCATGTTCGGCACCTCGGGGCCGCTGGCCATCAACCACAGCCTGTACAAGGGGCTCAAGTACGACCCGCGCACCAGCTTCGAGCCCGTCATTTACGTGGGCTATCTGCCCAACATCCTGGTGGTGCGCCCCGGCCTGGGCGTGAACAACGTGCAGGAGCTGATCGCCAAGGAAAAGGCCAAGCCCGGCACGCTCAACTACGCATCCTCGGGCAACGGCGCCTCGTCGCACCTGGCGGGCGTGCTGTTCAACGAGCTCACGGGCACCAAGCTGCTGCATGTGCCCTACAAGGGCACGGGACCGGCGCTCAACGACCTGCTGGGCGGGCAGGTGGACATGACGTTCACCGACATCCTGACCGCCATGCCCTACATCAAGACCGACAAGGTCAAGGCCCTGGGCGTGGCCACGGCCAAGCGCTCCAGCGCCATGCCCGACATTCCCACCATCGCCGAGCAGGGCGTGAAGGGCTATGACGTGAGCGTGTTCTTCGGCGTCGTGGCCCCCAAGGGCACGCCGGCCGATCGTGTCAAGCTGCTCAACCAGGCGTTTACGCGCGCGCTTGCGGCGGACAAGGTCAAGCAGACTTTTGCGGCGCAGGGGCTGGAGTCGGCCCCCGACCATTCGCCCGCCTACCTCGGGCAGTTCATCAAATCCGAGGTAGACAAATGGGCCAAGGTGGTCAAGCAGTCGGGCGTCCAGCTGGATTAAGGGGCAATGAACATGCAAACAAAAGCTGGAGCCCTGGCGGGCATCAAGGTACTGGATCTTTCGCGCATCCTGGGCGGGCCGCTGTGCGGCCAGATCCTGGGCGATCATGGGGCCGATGTGCTGAAAGTCGAGCCGCCGCAGGGCGACGACACACGCGCCTGGGGGCCGCCGTTCCGTGACGGCGTGGCGTCGTACTACTTCGGCCTGAACCGCAATAAGCGCATCCAGTTTCTGGATTTGAGCGCCCCCGAGGGCCAGCAGCGCGTGCGCGAGCTCATGGCCCAGGCCGACGTGGTGGTGGAGAACTTCAAGGTCGGCACCATGGAGAAATGGGGCATTGGCTACGAGCAGATGCGCGAGGTCTTCCCGCAGCTGATCTGGTGCCGTGTGACCGGCTTTGGCAGCGACGGCCCGCTGGGCGCCTTGCCGGGCTACGACGCCGCCATCCAGGCCATGGCCGGGCTCATGAGCATCAACGGCGACGCCGACGGCGATCCGCTGCGCGTGGGCCTGCCGGTGGTGGACATGGTCACGGGCATGAATGCCGCCATCGGCGTGCTGCTGGCGCTGCACGAGCGTGCACGCAGCGGCCAGGGCCAGCTGGTGGATGCCGCGCTGTACGACTCGGGCCTGTCGCTCTTGCACCCGCACGCGGCCAACTGGTTCATGAGCGACAAGGTGCCGCAGCGCACCGGCAACGCCCACCCCAATATCTATCCGTATGACGTGATCCACACCGGCGGCGCGCCCATCTTCCTGGCCGTGGGCAACGACCGGCAGTTCCGCCTGCTGTGCGACTACATAGGCCAGGGCGCATTGGCCGACGACGCACGCTTTGCCACGGCGGGCCAGCGATCGGTCAACCGCGCCGTGCTCAAGCCCTGGCTGGAACAGGCCTTCACGCAGCGCGACGGGCAGGAGCTGGCTGATGCGCTGATGGCCATAGGCGTGCCGGCCGCGCCGGTGCTGGACGTGGCCCAGGCGCTCAAGCACCCGCACACCGCGCACCGCGAGATGGTGGTGGCCATGGAGGGCGGCTACCAGGGCCTGGGCGCGCCAGTCAAGCTGAGCCGCACGCCTGCCAGCTACCGGCTTGCGCCCCTGAGCGAAGGCCAGGACTTCCTGCTCGGTTGACTTTACTGAGCAGGTCGCCGGTGACGGCGGTGACCCTGCCGAGCAGGTCTTGCAGATGCTGCAGTGGTTACGGGGGTGGGGGGCGATGAGTTCCAGCAGGTATGCGCACCGGCGTGGGTTTGCCAGCTCGCGGCTGATGGTGCGGGGGCTGCGCCATTGCAGTTCTGCGATGGTGCTAGTGCCCCAGTCCTGCTGACGCGGCGAAGCCAGCGACATTCTCTCTTTTGGCATGTGCTCGTATCTCGCTCCCATTTTCGTGCATTACCCTGTGTGAGGGTGTTGTACTTCGGAGTTGAGACCACCGGGTTCCTGGTGTACAACACGTGACCACAAACGAGGAGATGCCAGTGAACCGTCAAACCACCCCAATGGTCGCTGATAAGCTGTATTCTTTCTTGTCTGACCCTGAACTGACTGAGCTAGTGGAGCAGGTCAAGATAACCGACGACATTCTTGATGTCATTACTTTGAGCGAAAACCAGCATTCGGACATGTTGGCCTGGTGTTTAACGCCGGGCGAAGGGCACGGCCAAGGGGATGCCGTTATCAAGGACTTCCTTGAGGCCGCTTATCGAGAGTCGAGTAAAACGACATTTGACAACAAAAAGTTCTTTAAAAAATGGACCCCCGGTCGAATTCGCGTGTCAAGTTTTGGCGCCGCCTTCGTGACGCGCGAATTCTCGGTCAAGATAAAATATCCAGGTCATGACGAAAAGCGCCCAGGGAGAATCGATCTTTTCATCGTCGATCCGCAGAACAAGCTGTTGATCGCGATTGAAAACAAGGTAGGTGCAAAGTTGACTGAATCTCAACTTGACGACTACCGGTCTGCCGTCAATTCTGAGATTGGTTGCCGCCAAATATTCAGAAACTACGAGTTCGCATACATCGTGTTGGATCGTGAACTCAGTTGGTACACCGATGCTCAACTCAACGAACTAGGCAAGCGGTGGGTTTTTCTCGACTACACATGGCTTGAGGCGTCAGCACAACGTGCTCGACTACAGCTCGCGCGTAACAACCAGGCGGTGCAGTTGCTTGTAGCCTATTGTCAAAAGCAAACTGACTGGGAAAGTTCCTCAGAAGCGCGCCTGTCTGAGCTGGTTAGTGAAGTCGCCAGCCGGCACCCGTATGTGATCACGGCACTCCGGGCGCTGCGTGGTCAGGGTGTCCCGAAATGGACCCCGACAACACTCGAAGGCATTTCTGGCGAGCTAACTCTCTTCTATGTCCAGAACTTGCGCGTGTGCAAGCTGCTGATGCGCAGCCAAGGTATTGCATTGTTGCAACGGAAGATTACTCAGGCCCTTGGCCTCAGACCCAACGACATGCTTGGCGGGCGAACGAAGTTCAATTTCGTAACATCAGAAATGGCTAAGTTGTCTGTAGATGGTGATAGCTTGTGGGCGCTGTCGATCAATGTCTATAGGCAACCGAAGAGTGACGACGATAAGCCTCTCTATACGCTAAGAGTAGTCTGGCGCAGAGAGGCTTTCGACGACGATGGTGATGCGGATGTGGTGCGCCGCCACTTGACAAAGCAACTGCCTGACCTCAAACGTTTCGACTCGGCCGCGGTGCGGA
This sequence comes from Pseudomonadota bacterium, assembly GCA_018241405.1. Taxonomy (GTDB): domain Bacteria; phylum Pseudomonadota; class Gammaproteobacteria; order Burkholderiales; family Burkholderiaceae_C; genus Alicycliphilus. Next base: position 35,615 of record JAFEDY010000011.1, read on the forward strand.
GAATCATCGTCAATCGCGACCTTGATGCTGATGCGGTGCTGGAGCAAGGGGTGGCATTGGCAAAGCAGTTGTCTGCGTCGTTGACGAGCTGGCGTAAGACTTAGCCCATAAATAGAGAGGACTCGCCCTGGCAAGCAGGGTCAAGTCTCTCATTTAACTTAGGCGTCAAAAACATCTCCCGTGGCATCCCCGCGGCCACTGCAGGCGTGCAGCGCGGTTCAAATTACCTGGAGTAGAAAATGTTCAACCCAAAGCAACCGACGCACTTCGAGCCGGGAGAAGGCAAGATCTTCAAGATTGGCCGGATGAGCATGACGTTCAAGACGACCGCTGGCGGGAACTGGAACGCATATACCGTCTGCGAAGCTGTAGAGCCACCCGAGTCAGGTGCGGGCTACCACCGACATCCCACCTACGACGAGACGTTCATCATCTGCGAAGGGCACTACGACTTCCGTCTCGACGGAAAGCTGTTGAAATTGGGCCCTGGTGACGTGGTTTTCGTTCCGCGCGGAACGCCACATGGCTTCGTCAGCACCGGGCCCGAGGTGGGCCGTCAAATCATCATTAGCTCGCCTGGCGGCGTCTTCGATGCAATGATCGCCGAAGTGACGGCGCTTGATACAGGAAGTCCCATGAGAAAGGCCTCGGACGAGGCGAGGGCTATCGCAGCCAAGTATGGGCTGGAGTTTCTCCCCGGCTGAGCGCGGGCCAGGAGCCGTAGTCAAGAAGGTGTCGGCGTTGTACCTGGCTGTCGTCCTGGACTTGTTCAACCATGAGGCCATTGGCTGGTCCGATACGCGGCGTATGACGGCGGCTGTGTTGAGGCACCTTAGCGCATCGTCACAAACTCCTCCGCCGCCGTCGGGTGGATGGCCACCGTGTCGTCGAAGTCGCGCTTGGTCGCGCCCATCTTCAGCGCGACCGCGAAGCCCTGCAGGATCTCGTCCATGCCATGGCCTATGCCGTGGACGCCGACGATGCGCTCATCCGCCCCCACGCACACCAGCTTCATGCGTGCCGGCTGGCGGTGCTGCGTCACCGCCGTGTACATGGCGGTGAAGGCGGACTGGTAGACCTTCACGGCGGCGTCGCCATGCTGCGCGCGGGCCTCGGGCTCGGTCAGGCCCACGGTGCCTATGGGCGGGTGGCTGAACACCACCGAGGGAATGTTGGTGTAGTCCAGGTGCTCGTCGGGCTTGTTGTTGAACAGGCGTTCGGCCAGGCGCCGGCCCGCGGCCACGGCCACCGGCGTCAGCTCGACCTGGCCGGTGATGTCGCCCACGGCATAGATGCCGGGCACGTTGGTGTTCTGGTACTTGTCCACGGCCACGTAGCCGCGCTCATTCAGCGTGACGCCGGCGGCTGCTAGCTGCAGGCCGTCCGTGTGCGGCGCGCGGCCAATGGCCCAGATGATGCAGTCCGTCTGGTGCCGTTCGCCATTGGCCAGCTCCAGCGTCAGGCTGCCGTCGGCGTTCTTGTGCACGGCCGTCGGGCTGGCGTGGGTGTGCAGCCGGGGGCCCTCGGCCCGCATCACTTCCACCAGAGTGTCGGCGAGCAGCGGATCGAAGTGGCGCAGCGGCGCATGCCTGCGCACGAACAAATGCGTGTCCGAGCCCAGCGCGTTCAGCACGCCGGCCAGTTCCACGGCGATGTAGCCCGCGCCCACCACGGCGGTGCGCCGGGGCAGATCCTGCAGGGCGAAAAAGCCGTCCGAATCCAGCCCATGCTCGGCGCCGGGGATGTCCGGGCGCACGGGGTGGCCGCCGGTGGCGACGAGGATATGGTCGGCCGTCATGCGTTCGCCGTTCACCTCGATGGTGCGGGCATCGACGAAGCGGGCGCGGCCGCGGATCACGTCCACCTTGTTTTTGTCCAGCCCCGCGGCATACGAGGTGTGGATGCGCGCTATGTAGGCGCTGCGGTTCTTCACCAGGGTGGCCCAGTTGAAGTGGTTGACGGTGGTATCGAAGCCGTAGTCGGGGCCATAGTGCAGGATCGCCTCGGCGACCTGCGCCGCATGCCACATGACCTTTTTGGGTACGCAGCCCACGTTGACGCAGGTGCCGCCGAGCTCCTGGGCCTCGATCAGCGCGCAGCGCCTGCCATGCATGGCCGCACGGTTCACCGAGGCGATGCCGCCGCTGCCGCCGCCGATGGCGATGTAGTCGTAATGTCTCATGGGGGACTCCTTGTCGTTCATGTACCTGGCCCGAAGTCTATGCCCCAAGGGTTTTACCCAGGTGCGCTGGGCCCGCAGGTTCCAAGAATGGAAGACTTTGCTGCTCCCACCATTTCGCCACGACAACCAGGAGACACCCGCGATGCAAATAGAGCTCAAGGTCAATGGCCGCACCGTCACGGCCGACGTGCCGCCCAACACCCTGCTGGTGCAGTTCCTGCGCGAGTACCTGCGCCTGACCGGTACGCACCAGGGCTGTGACACCGCGCAGTGCGGCGCCTGCACGGTGATTGCCGATGGCCGATCCATCAAGGCCTGCAATGCGCTGGCGGTGCAGATGCAGGGCGCGGACATCACCACCATCGAGGGCCTGGCCGCGGCCGACGGCACGCTGCACCCGATGCAGGCGGCCTTCAAGGAATGCCACGGCCTGCAATGCGGCTTCTGCACGCCGGGCATGGTGATGAGCGCCGTGGACCTGCTGGCGCACAACCCCAAGGCCAGCGAGGCCGAGATCCGCGAGCAGCTGGAGGGCAACATCTGCCGCTGCACGGGCTACCAGAACATCGTCCGGGCCGTGCAGACGGCCCAGCAGACCATGGCCGCCTGACGGCGCCGGCAATACAAGGAGACAACACCATGGGTGCCACTGAATTTGCCAAGCTGCCGCACATCGGCGAATCCGTGAAGCGCAAGGAAGACCTGCGCTTTCTGACCGGCGTGGGTAACTACACCGACGACATCGTGCAGCCGGGCCAGAAATACGCCGTCTTCGTGCGCTCGCCCTACGCGCACGCCCACATCAAGAGCGTGGACACGGCCGAGGCCGCCGCCATGCCCGGCGTGGCCGCGGTCTTCACCGGCAAGGACGTGGAGGGCAAGATGGGCGGCCTGCCTTGTGGCTGGCTGATCTCCAACCCCGACGGCAGCCCCATGAAGGAGCCACCGCACCCCATCCTGGCGCAGGGCAAGGTGCGCTATGTGGGCGACCATGTGGCCATGGTCGTGGCCGACACGCTGGAGCAGGCCAAGAACGCCGCCGAGGCCGTGGTGGTGGACTACGAGGAACTCGCCGCCGTCATCGACATGAAGAAGGCCAGCCAAGGTCCCGCGCTGCATGCCGAGGCCCCCGATAACCATTGCTACAAGTGGACGCTGGGCGACAAGGCGGCGGTGGATGCCGTCTTTGCCGGCGCCGCCCATGTCACCACGATAGACCTGACGAACAACCGCCTGATCCCCAACGCCATGGAGCCGCGCGCGGCCAACGCCAGCTACAACCGCGCCACCGACGAATACCAGCTCTACGTCGCCAACCAGAACCCGCATGTGGAGCGCCTCTTGATGACCGCCTTCGTGCTCGGCCTGCCCGAGCACAAGGTGCGCGTGATCGCGCCCGACGTGGGCGGGGGCTTCGGCTCCAAGATCTTCCTGTATGCCGAGGACGTGGCGCTGACCTGGGCCGCCAAGCAGCTCAATTGCGCCATCAAATGGACGGCCGAACGCAGCGAATCCTTCGTGAGCGACGCCCACGGGCGCGACCACATCAGCCACGCCGAGATGGCCATGGACAAAGACGGCAAGTTCCTGGCCATGCGCGTGCACACCGATGCCAACCTGGGCGCGTACCTGTCCACCTTTGCCTCGGCCGTGCCCACCATCCTGTACGGCACGCTGCTGGCCGGTCAGTACACCACGCCGCAGATCTACGTGGAGGTGGACGGCTGGTTCACCAGCACCGCGCCGGTCGATGCCTACCGCGGCGCCGGCCGCCCCGAGGCCACCTACCTGGTCGAACGCCTGGTCACGCGCTGCGCCTGGGACCTGGGGCTCTCCCAGGACGAGATCCGCAAGCGCAACTTCATCACCCAGTTCCCGCACCAGACCCCCGTGGCGCTGCAGTACGACATTGGCGACTATCACGCCTGCATGAACCAGTCGCAGCAGCTGGCCGACGTGGCCGGCTTCGACGCCCGGCGCAAGGCCAGCGAGGCCAGGGGCCTCCAGCGCGGCATGGGCTACAGCAGCTACATCGAGGCCTGCGGCCTGGCGCCCAGCAACATCGCCGGCGCGCTTGGAGCTAGGGCCGGCCTGTTCGAGGCCGGCGAGGTGCGCGTGCACCCCACGGGCAGCGTCACGGTGTTCACCGGATCGCACAGCCACGGCCAGGGGCATGAGACGACCTTTGCCCAGCTGGTCGCCGCGCGCCTGGGCCTCTCGCCGGACCAGGTGGACATCGTGCACGGCGACACCGGCCGCGTGCCCTTCGGCATGGGCACCTACGGCAGCCGGTCCCTCAGCGTGGGCGGCACGGCCATCATGAAGGCGCTGGACAAGATCGAGGCCAAGGCCAAGAAGATCGCCGCGCACCTGATGGAGGCCAGCGACGCCGACATCGAATTCGCCAATGGCGAATTCACCGTCAAGGGCACCGACAAGAAAGTGCCGTTTGCCCAGGTGGCGCTGACTGCCTACGTGCCGCACAACTACCCGCTGGACAAGTTGGAGCCCGGCCTGAACGAGACGGCCTTCTACGACCCGATCAACTTCACCTTCCCCGCGGGCACCTATATCTGCGAGGTCGAGGTCGATCCGGCCACGGGCGTGGTGCGCGTGGACCGCTTCACCGCGGTGGACGACTTCGGCGTCATCGTCAACCCCATGATCGTCGAGGGCCAGGTGCATGGCGGCCTGGTGCAGGGGATGGGCCAGGCGCTGATGGAGCATGGCGTGTACGACCCGGACTCGGGCCAGTTGCTGACTGGCAGCTACATGGACTACACGATGCCGCGCGCCGCCGACTTCCCCGAGTTCAAGCTCGGCCATGTCTGCACCCCCTGCACGCACAACCCCATAGGCAGCAAGGGCTGCGGCGAGGCCGGCGCCATAGGCTCGCCGCCAGCGGTCATCAATGCTGTGCTCGATGCCCTCAAGCCCCTGGGCGTGACCGACATCGACATGCCCGCCACGCCGCACCGCGTCTGGCAGGCCATCCATTCCGCCAAGGCTTGAGGAGAACCATCCATGTACGCATTCACCTATGAGCGCCCCAGCACCCAGGCCGACGCACTGAAACTCGCCCAGGCCGGCGCCAAGCCCCTGGCCGGCGGCCAGACCCTGCTGGCGTCGATGAAGCTGCGCCTGGCCGCGCCCGAGCAGATCGTGGATCTGGGCGCCATCCCCGAACTCAAGGGTATACGCCGCGACGGCAACGCGGTCGTGATCGGCGCCATGACGCGCCACTGCGACGTGGCCGAAAGCGCCGACGTGCGCGCCGCCATTCCCGCGCTGGCCCAACTCGCCGACGGCATTGGCGACAAGCAGGTGCGCGCGCGCGGAACCATTGGCGGCTCGGTCGCCAACAACGACCCTGCGGCCGACTACCCCGCGGCACTCATGGCGCTGGGCGCCACGGTGCACACCACGGCGCGCACGATTGCCGCCGACGACTTCTTCCAGGGTCTGTTCGCCACGGCGCTCGAGGAGGGCGAGCTGATCACCGCGGTGAGCTTTCCCATCCCGAAGAAGGCCGCCTACGTCAAGTTCGTGCAGCCGGCCTCGCTGTTCGCCATGATCGGCGTGTTCGTCGCGCAGTTCGACGCCGGCGTGCGCCTGGCCGTGACCGGCGGCGGCAACGGCGTGTTCCGCCATGGCGCCATGGAGGCCGCGCTGGGCGCGCGCTTCGCCCCCGATGCCGTCGCGGCCATCGCCACCGACGCGGCCGACATGAGCGCCGACCTGCACGCCAGCAGCGCCTACCGCGCCCACCTGGTGGGCGTGATGGCGCAGCGCGCCGTGGCGCGAGCGCTGGGCTGACGGGCCTACCCCCGCCCGTCCGGCGGGGGTGGACTTTGCACGTTTTAGGCCGTTTGCGCCCGCCCATGGCGCGCAAGCAGCTATTGTTTTGATAGTAATCCGGCATGATCGCAGCACCCACCGCCACCGGCCCCTGCCACTCGATAGACGCCCTGGCCGCCGCGCTGCAGTCCGTGGGCTACTTTGCCGACCGGCGCCTTGCCACGGCCGTGTTCCTGGCGCTCAAGCTCCAGCGCCCGCTGTTGCTGGAGGGCGAGCCCGGCGTGGGCAAGACCGAGCTTGCCAAGGCGCTGGCAAAGGTGCTGTCGCGCCAGCTGCTGCGCCTGCAGTGCTTTGACGGGCTGGAGCAGCGCGAGGCCCTGTACGAGTGGAACTACACGGCCCAGCTCTTGCACCTGCGCGCCCATGAGGGAACATCCAGCGCCAGCGCGCTGGAGCAGGAGGTCTACCAGCCGCGCTACCTGGTGCGCCGCCCGCTGCTGCAGGCGCTGGAGGCGCCCGCGCCCGGCGCGCTGCTGCTGATCGACGAGGTAGACCGCGCCGACGAGCCCTTCGAGGCCTTTTTGCTCGAATACTTGGGAGAGTACCAGGTCAGCATCCCCGAGCTGGGCACCATACGCGCGGCCGTGCCGCCGGTGACCATCCTGACCAGCAACCGCACGCGCGATTTGAACGACGCCGTCAAGCGCCGCTGCCTGTACCACTGGCTGGACTACCCCGGGCGCGAGCGCGAGCTGGCCATTGTGCGTGCCCTCGTGCCTCAGGCGCCGGGCCAGCTGGCCGACCAGGTGGCGGCTTTTGTGCAGCAGCTGCGCACCAGCCCCCATGCCGAGCATTTCCAGCGCGCCCCCGGCATCGCCGAGACGGTGGAATGGGCGCGCGCGCTGGTGGCGCTGGATACGGTGGTGCTCGACCCCGAGGTCGTTGTCGACACCGCCGGCATCCTGTTCAAGCAGCGCGACGATGTGGCCGCACTCGACCGCGCACTGGCAGAGCAGGCCCTGCAAGCCAGCCAGGCCGCCGCCTGATGGGCCTTGCCATGCCCGAGCCGTTGGTACCCGCAAGCCAGCCGCCCCAGCGCATTCCCCAGCTGGGCGACGCGCGCAGCGGCAAGCTGGCCGGCAATATTGCGGCCTTCTGTCGTGCGTTGCGCCGTGCGGGTGTGCCCGTGGATGCCGCGCGCATCGCGCTGGCCCAGCAGGCGGTGCAGATGGTGGGCGTGGCGCGCAAGGACGACATGGCCGCCGCGCTGGAGGCGGTGCTGGTTAGCCGCGCGCAGGACAGCCTGGTGCTGCGCGAACTGTTCGACGCTTTTTTTCGCGACCCCGAGCTTGCGAGCAAGCTGCTGGCGCAAATGCTGCCGCGCGCCGAGGGCCGCGCCGAGCCCCCGCGCCAGCGCCCGCGCGTGCGCGAGGCCTTGCAGCCGCCCCGGCCGCAAAAGCAGCCCGAGGCCCATCCCGAGCAGCAGATCGACCTGGACGCAGCCATGACCGCCAGCCGCCTGCAGCGCCTGCGTCAGGCCGACTTCAACCAGCTCAGCGCCAGCGAATACACCCTGGTCGAGCGCCTGGTGCGCGATATCGCGCTGCCGCTGCCCAGCGTGCCTTCGCGGCGCACCCGCGTGGGCGGGCGCGGCGCGCGCATCCACTGGGCGCGCACGCTGCGCCAGGCCGCGCGCCATGGCGGCGACCTGGTGGCCCTGCAGCGCCAGCAGCGCCGGCGCCAGCCGCTGCCGCTGTTGGTGCTGGTGGATGTGTCCGGCTCCATGGAGCGCTACGCGCGCCTGCTGCTGGCCTTTCTGCATGCGGCCACGTCCCGCGTGCGCGTGGACGGGCAGGCCCAGCCGCTGCGCCGCGCGGTGTTTGCCTTTGGCACGGGCCTGACCGACCTGGGCCCGGCCTTCCGGGAGCGCGATACCGACGCCATGCTGCAGCGCGCCGGCCAGGCGATACACGACTATGCCGGCGGCACCCGCCTGGGCGACAGCCTGGCCAGCCTGCGCCGCCAGCATGCGCGCTGCCTGGTGGGGCGGCGCACGCTGGTGCTCATCATCAGCGATGGGCTGGACACGGGCGAGCCCGAGGATCTGGCGCGCGAGCTTGACTGGCTCAAGCGCCGCTGCCGGCGCCTGCTGTGGCTCAACCCCCTGCTGCGCTTTGACGGCTATGAACCCAGCGCACGCGGCGCCGCCGTGCTCCACCACGCGGCCGACGCCATGCTGGCCGTGCACAACGTCACCCGGCTGCAGCAGCTGGCCGGCGCCATAGCCGACCTGATGAAGAACTAACCGAAGGAGACACAACCATGGAAATGCAAGGCGCGCGCACATTGGCCATCACCCAGCAGCAGGCTTGGGAGGCGCTCAACGACCCCGAGGTCCTGAAGCTCTGCATCCCCGGCTGCGACAGCATCGAAGCCACGGGCGAGGGCGCCTACGACATGGTCAACGCCATCAAGGTCGGCCCGGTGGCGGCCAAGTTCAAGGGCTCCATCGCGCTGGCCGATGTCGATGCGCCGAGCAGCTACACGCTGCACTTCGAGGGCAGCGGCGGCGTGGCCGGCTTTGGCAAAGGCAGCGCCCAGGTGTCGCTCACGCCCCAGGACGAGGGCTGTGAGCTGGCCTACACCGTCAATGCCACCGTGGGCGGCAAGATCGCCCAGGTGGGCCAGCGCCTGATCGACGGCGTGGCCAAGTCCATGGCCGAGAGTTTCTTCAAGCGCTTCGAAGAGGAAATGCAGCGCCGCCACGGCCCGGCCGACGAGGAACCCGAGGCCAAGCCCGGCGCTCTAAAAAAGATGTGGTCCAAGCTCAAGGGCGGCGGCAAGGACGCAGCAGCAGAAGGGGAGACGTAAGCCATGGAAAACCTCGACGTCACCGTGCTGCGCGCGCTGCGCGACTGGCGCCAGGCCGGCCGCCAGGCCCTGCTGGTCACCGTGGTGCGCACCTGGGGTTCGTCGCCGCGGCCCGTGGGCTCCATCATGGCCTTGTGCGAAGACGGGGCGGTGATGGGCTCGGTCTCGGGCGGCTGCATCGAGGACGACCTGATCGCGCGCTACGCCCATGCGGACGGCCCTGACGCCCTGCCGCGCAGCGGCGCGCCACGGTTCGCCAAGTACGGCGTGACGGCCGAGGAAGCGTTTCGCTTCGGCCTGCCCTGCGGCGGCACGCTGGAGCTGCTGCTGGAATTCGACCCCGACGCCGCCAGCCTGGCTGCCCTGGTGCAGCAGCTCGACGCCGGCCGCCTAATGCACCGCAGCGTGCGCCTGCTTGACGGTGCTGTGACGCTGCAGGCCGCCGAGACCCCGGCCGACCTGCGGCTGGACGCCCAGCAGCTCACCAACACCTTTGGCCCGGAGTACCGCATGCTTATCATCGGCGCCGGGCAGATGAGCGAATACCTGGCCACCATGGCGCAGTTCTGCGGTTTTGCCGTCACCGTCTGCGACCCGCGCGAGGAATACGGCGGCGCCTGGAACGTGCCCGGCGTGCGGCTGCTCACCACCATGCCCGACGACACCGTGGCCGCCTTTGCGCCCGATGCGCGCAGCTGCGTCGTGGCCCTCACGCACGACCCCAAGCTCGACGACCTGGCGCTGTTGCAGGCGCTCGACACGCCGGCCTTCTACATCGGCGCCATCGGCAGCCGGCGCAACAATGCGGCGCGGCGCCAGCGCCTGATCGAGCATTTCGACCAGACCGAGGAGGGCCTGGCGCGCCTGCGCGGGCCGATCGGCATCTACATAGGCAGCAAGACCCCTCCCGAGATCGCGGTGAGCGTCATGTCCGAGGTGCTGGCCGTGAAGAACGGCGTGCCCCTGCCGCGCGACATGGACGTGGCCCATGTCAAGGACAGCCAGGGCCAGGCGGCTGCGGGCTCGGCCTGCAAGGTGGGTTGATGGTGCGGGCACCAGGCCTGGGTGCCGTGCTCATGGCCGCGGGTGCGGGCCGGCGCATGGGTCATCGCCCCAAATCCCTGCTGCTGCGCGATGGCGAGCCGCTGCTGCTGCGCCAGATCCGCCTGCTGGTGCAGGCTGGCGCGGCGCATATCGTCGTGGTGCTGGGCCACCACGCGCATGCGCTGCAGGCCGTGCTGGCGCAGGCGCAGGCGCGGGTGCCGCCGACGGTGTCGCTGCGCTGGGTGGTCAACAGCGCGCCCGACGAGGGGCCGGGCTCGTCCCTGCGCTGCGGCCTGGTGGCATTGCCGCCGGAAGTGGATGAGTTGCTGGTGCTGCTGGCCGACCAGCCGCTGCTGGAGCTGCAGGATCTGCAAACCATGCTTGCGGCATGGCGTGGGCGTGATGCAGGCGTGGAACTGGTCGTGCCCCAGCACGCAGGCCAGCCGGGTCACCCCATCGTCTTTGGCGCCGCACTGCGCCAAGCGGTGATGCAGGCAACGGGCGGGCAGGGCGTGCGCGAGTGGCGGCGTTCCCATCCGGGCCAAGTGCAGGCCGTATTGCTCGATCACGCGCGCTGCACCACCGATGTGGATACGCCCGAGGATCTGCAGCGCCTGGGCGAGCGCTTTGGCGTGTGGTTGGAGCAGCCTCTCGGGTAGTTCTTCAAGCCGTCTCGGCCAGCAGATCCTGCAGCGCCTTGACCTGCTGGCGCAGGCGTTCGTTCTCGGCCTCCAGCTCGGTCACGCGTTGCTGCAGCCTGGCGGCGTCGGGTGCGGCCTGCGCCGGTTCGCCGTCCTCTCCAGCGCCTTCCATGGCGGCGGCCTTGGGCTTCTTTTTCGCCTCGCGCACGCGCTTGGCGGCCTGCTTGAGGTCTTGCGCGCCGCCTGCGGCCGCCGCCTGCTGCTCCTCCAACGATAGCGTGGCGACGACGGCTGCGGTGTTCAGCGAGAGCTCGCCCGCCTTCACGGCGGCCACCACCTCGGGCGCGGCGTTCTGGTGGATGGCCTCGATCGCCTTGACCTGCGCGGCGGTGAGGCGCGCGGCGCGGGCCAGGGCCTCGCGCGTGTCGAGGGCCTCCTCGGGCACCTTGGGTACGCCCGCCAGGGCCTTGGCAACGACCGGGTCGGTGTCGCCCTCCCAGGGCGCCTGGGCCTCGGGCGACTGCGCGGCCTCGGCCTTGGCCGCCACCACGGCGGCGGCGGCCTGGGCGCGGCGCTCGGCAATGATCTCGCGCTTGCGCAGCGCCAGCACGCCGCGCTGGAACTCCGACACGCTGCGCCGGCCCAGATGCTGGTCGATCATCCACAGGTGCACGTCCTCCATGTTCTGAAAGCGCTGGTTCTGCACCGTCTGAAAGGGCAGACCGTGCTGCTGGCAGATGCCGAAGCGGTTGTGGCCATCGACCAGCACATCGCCCCACAGCACCAGCGCATCGCGGCAGCCCTCGGCCAGGATGCTGCGCTCCAGCGCGTCATGCTCATCGGGCGTGAGCGGGTCGATATAGGCCTTGAGTTCTGGCAGGACGACGATGTCTTCGGGATTCATGCGGTTTCAGGTGATGCAATAAACGGGCAAAGGCCCCGGCAGGGCCTTTGAGTCAAATCGGGCTCTAGCGCTTATGTATCAAGCGCTGGCAGCTATGGTTTTTAAGAAGGCTGCAGCAGGCGCGCAATCAGCGCACCCTCCACGGGGCCTTCGAGCGGGATGCGCACGCGCACCGGGCTGCCCTGGGCCACCTGCACGGGTTCGCCGTCGAGGTTGAACATCTTCTCCAGCAGCACCTGGCGGTTGCCCTGGGGGTGGATGATCTCCAGCGTGTCGCCCACCTGGAAGCGGTTCTTGGTCTCCACCTCGGCCATGCCACCTTCGTAGCCGCGCACCTCGCCGACGAAGTGGGCGCGATGCAGCACGCTGTTGCCAGTCTCGTAGTTCTGGTAGTCGTTGGCCGGGCGGCGCTCCAAGAGGCCTCCGGTGTAGCCGCGATTGGCCAGGCCTTCCAGCTCGGTGATGAGGTGTGGGTTGAACGGGAGGCCGGCCACGGCGTCGTCGATGGCGCGGCGGTAGACCTGGGCCGTGCGCGCGACGTAGTACAGGCTCTTGGTGCGGCCCTCGATCTTGAGCGAATCCACGCCAATCTTCGCCAGCCGCTCCACATGCTCTACCGCGCGCAGGTCGCGGCTGTTCATGATGTAGGTGCCGTGCTCGTCCTCCATGATGGGCATGAGCTCGCCGGGGCGGCCGATTTCCTCGATCAGGTAGACCTGATCAGCCTTGGGGTGCCGCTGGCCGCTGCCGCAGGTGCTGGTGAACTGGCTGTCGGCGTCCTCGCGCGCCTTGTCGAAGCTGAAGCCCTTGTCCATCTGGCTGGCCAGCGCTTCGCCGGTGTTCGGGTCCACGGCCGCGTCGTGCGTCTTGTATTCCCAGCGGCAGGCGTTGGTGCAGGTGCCCTGGTTGGGGTCGCGGTGGTTGAAGTAACCGCTCAGCAGGCAGCGGCCCGAGTAGGCGATGCACAGCGCGCCGTGCACGAAGACCTCGATCTCCATGTCCGGGCAGTCCTGACGGATCTTCTCGATCTCGTCCAGGCTCAGCTCGCGCGAGAGGATGATGCGCGACACACCGGCCTTCTGCCAGAACTTCACCGTGGCCGAGTTGGTGGTGTTGGCCTGGACCGAGAGGTGGATCTCGGTCTCGGGCCACTTGTCCTTGACCATCATGATGAGGCCGGGGTCGGCCATGATGAAGGCGTCGGGCTTGCAGGCAATCACGGGCTCGATGTCGCGCAGGTAGGTGCGCACCTTGTCGTTGTGCGCGATCAGGTTGCTGGTGACGAAGAACTTCTTGCCGCGCGCGTGGGCTTCACTAATGCCCTGGGCGATCTGCTCCAGGCGGAATTCGTTGTTGCGTGCGCGCAAGGAATAGCGCGGCTGGCCGGCGTAGACGGCGTCGGCGCCAAAGTCGTAGGCCGCGCGCATCTTGTCGAGTGAGCCGGCGGGCAGCAGCAGTTCGGGGGCTTTGAGGGTCATAGGGCGCAATTTTCGCCGATGCGCCACGACCCTGTGCGGCGGTGGCGTTCACTCGGGGCGCTCGCGCCAGGGCACGCGCGTTTCCAGTGGTGCGGGCTGGTAGCCGGGGTCGAAGCTGCAGCCGGCGCCATCACGCGCTTCGAAGGTTGGGCAGGCGGCGGCAATGCCATCGGGCGTGGGCTTGGCGCCGGCCTCCACCCAGCGCAGCAAGGCGCTCATCAGCGTGACATAGGTGGGATCGCTGATATAGCTGTGCGTGCCCTGCGTGGTAAACGTCTGCACCAGGCGCTCGCCGCTGCCGCCCCGCTGCATGATGCTGCGAAAGCGCGCGTCCAGCTCCACGAAGGCCGTGGGGTCGGCGATCCACTTGGTGCTGAGCACGGGAACCGGAATCCGACCCTTGGGATCGGTGTCGTAGGCAAACTGGCGGTAGGCGGCGGGGTCGGCGCGCAAGCGTTGCACGCCGGCGTTGAGCGTGGCGTCGTCGCCCGATCCTGCATACACCGCACCCATGTTGCCGAAGGGGCTGGCGCCGCCCGTGCGCTTGGCTGTGATGTCCTGGAAGTGCAGCGTGCCCCAGGTGAGGTGGGCGACGATGCTGCTCTCGGGAATCTTGATGACACGGGTGATGGTCTCGATCTTGGCCCGCTGCCCGGCGCTGCGCTCGGCCGCGGGTTTGTTCAGGGCCAGGCATTCGTTGGCGCGACCGGCAACGTCCGCCGCCGTCATGTGCTCGCCCGCGGGCAGGCCCAGATTCAGGGCGTACTGCGGCTCGCTGGGCCGCGGGTGGTTGGCGCACAGGTACTGGTAGAGCACGCGCAAGTCCAGGCGGAAGTCGTAGGCATGCGTGCCGCCGCCCAGCACGCCGCTGGTGAGCAGCAGGGCGTCGTAGGGTTGCTCGCCCACGGTCTCGGCGGTGAACATTTCCGCCGCCTTGGCCGCCACGCCCGCGCCCCAGGACTGGCCATGCAGGATGGTGCGCCGCGGCTGGCCCACATGGCTGCGGAAGATGCCGCGCAGGCGCTCGGTGTCCTCGGCGGCGGCGCGCACGGCCACGCCGCCCTGGTGGAAGCTGGTGCCGGCCCAGGCATAGCCGGCCCTGACCATGACGGCCCAGCGCTCCAGGTCGTCCAAGACACGGGCGGGCGAGGGCGCCGACAGCTGCGGCCCGCCATGCGCGTGCAGCACCAGCACGCCGTTCCAGTCGGCGGGCCTGGCGATCAGGTAATAGGCGCCCTGGGAATCCTTGCCGGCCAGGCAGCTGGCGCCGGCGGGCAGGGCGGGCGGGCAGGTGGTGGCCTGTGGCGCGGCCTCGGCCGAGGCGGCGGGCCCGCGCAGGCTGGCCGGACCGGCGGCGCAGCCCATGAGGCCCAGCAGGGCCGCCAGCGACCATCCGCCCAGTTGCAGTGCATGACGCATGCCGTGTCTCCTTGTGTGCCGATGTGGCCTTTCAGGGATTCTGCAGCGTTTGCGCAGGGCGGTCGCTCAAGCGCCCTGCGGCGCGCAGCCGCAGCTCGTACCGCGCCACGAAGACCGCCGCCGCGGCCACCATGGCCGCCAGGCCAAACCAGGTGATGGCGTAGACGAGGTGGCTGTTGTGAAAGTGCACCACCGTCATGCCGGGCCGCGGCCAGGGGCCGGCGTAGGCCGCCGCGATGTCCGCATCGGCCGGCGCGCCTGGCTTGGGCAGGCCGGCGTCGATGAAGAACGGTGCGGCGTCCCGCAGGCCCAGCGCCTGGGCGATGGCCACCACGTCGCGCGAATGCCAGCGCTGGTGCGCCGGGTCGTTGCGGCGCAGAAAGCCGCCTCCCGGTTCGCTCATGCGCAGCAGGCCCTGGACCTGCTCGGGCGCGCCCGCCTGCGCCGCCGCGTCGGCCATGCCCGCGGCCCATGCGCTGCGCTGTGCCTGGGGAATGAAGCCGCGGTTGACCAGCAGCTGCCCACCCGCATCGAGCTGCAGGGCCGAGAGCACCCAGAAGCCCGCGCCCTGCGCCGTGGTGGCCTGGGTCAGTACGGTCTTGCCGGTGAGCCAGCGGCCCCTGGCCTGCACTGCAAGGTATTCGTAGCCATCCGCATCGACGCGCGGCCAGTCGGCGTGCGCCGGTAGGGGCTGGGGCGCGGCGTGCAGGCGCTGCTCCACGCGCTGCATCAGCGCCAGCTTCCAGCCGCGCCGCTCCACCTGCCAGATGCCCAGTGCGGCAAACACCAGGAACAAGGCGATGCCCGCCATGGCGAGAAGCGCCAGTGTGCGCCGCGAATGCGGGTGCCTGCCAGGGGCCGGTGGCTCGATGGCAGTGGTGTCGCTCAAGGATGCGCGGGCATCATGGCCGCGTTCATGTGGAACATGACCCACAGCGTGCCGACGACGGTGACGGCCAGGAAGATGATGGTGAACAGTGTGGACAGCATGGTCCAGCCGCCCTGGATCTTGCCGTTCATGTGCAGGAAGTACACCATGTGCACAACGACCTGCACGGCCGCGAACAGGCCCAGCACCAGCACGGCGGTGGTGCGGTCCGCGATGGCGCCGCTCATCACCAGCCAGAACGGGATGGCCGTCAGGATCACGGCCAGGATGAAGCCCTTGACGTAGTCGCCCTTGCTGACGTGGATGTCGTCATGGTGGTGCTCGTCATGGCCGGCGTGAAGTTCATGTGCGCTCATTTACAGCACCCCTATCAGGTACACAAAGGTGAAGACGCCGATCCAGACCACGTCCAGGAAGTGCCAGAACATGGACAGGCAGTTCAGGCGGCGGACGTTGTCGGGGATCAGGCCGTGTTTGCCGATCTGGAACATCATCGTGACCAGCCAGATCGTGCCGAAGGTCACATGCAGGCCGTGCGTGCCCACCAGCGTGAAGAACGACGACAGGAAGGCGCTGCGCTGCGGGCCCGCGCCTTCGTGGATCATGTGCGCGAACTCGTAGAGCTCGATGCCGAGGAAGGCCAGGCCGAGCAGGCCCGTGACGGCCAGCCAGGCAAGCGTGCCCTGCACGTTGCGCTGCTGTTTTTGCAGCATGGCAAAGCCGAAGGTGATGGACGACAACAGCAGGCAGGCCGTGTTGACGGCGACCAGCTTCAGGTCGAGCAGATCGGCGCCCGTGGGGCCGCCTGCGTAGTTGCGCCCCAGCACGCCATAGGTGGCGAACAGCACGGCGAAGATGAGGCAGTCGCTCATCAGGTAGAGCCAGAAGCCCAGCGAGGTGCCGTTCTCCGGATGGGGCTCATGCGCGAGGTGGTATTCGCGCGCGGCCAGGGCGGCGGCGCCGCCCGCGTGGAGGGTGTTGGTATCAGACATGGGCGGCCTTGAGCTGCAGGGTGCGCTGTTCTTCCGTGGCGGTCACCTCGGCCGCCGGGATGTAGTAGTCGCGCTGGTAGTTGAAGGTGTGGATGATGGTCGCCAGCACGGTGGCGGCAAACGAGGCGGCGGCCAGCGGCCACATGTGCCAGATCATGGCAAAGCCGAACACCGTGGACAGGCCCGCGATCACCACACCCGCGCCGGTGTTGGCCGGCATGTGGATGGGTTGGAAGCCGGCCAAGGGGCGCTGGTAGCCATGCTTCTTCATGTCCCACCAGGCGTCGATCTCGTGCGCCACGGGGGTGAAGGCGAAGTTGTACTGCGGCGGGGGGGACGAGGTCGCCCATTCCAGCGTGCGCGCGTCCCAGGGGTCGCCCGTGTGGTCGCGCAGTTGCTCGCGGCGCAGATAGCTCACGGCAATCTGGATCAGGAAGCTGGCAATGCCCAGCGCGACCAGCCCCGCACCGCAGGCGGCGATGAGGAACCAGATCTGCAGCGAGGGGTCCTCGAAATGGTTCACGCGGCGCGTCGCGCCCATCAGGCCCACGATGTACAGCGGCGTGAACGCCACCCAGAAGCCCACCAGCCAGAACCAGAACGAGCATTTGCCCCAGAACTCATCGAGCTTGTAGCCGAAGGCCTTGGGGTACCAGTAGTTGATGCCCGCGAACACGGCGAACACCACGCCGCCGATGATGACGTTGTGAAAGTGTGCAATCAGGAACAGCGAGTTGTGCAGCACGAAGTCGGCCGGGGGCACGGCCAGCAGCACGCCGGTCATGCCGCCGATGGCGAAGGTGCACATGAAGCCCACCGTCCACAGCATGGGCACGTTGAAGCGGATGCGGCCGCGGTACATGGTGAACAGCCAGTTGAAGATCTTCGCGCCCGTGGGGATCGAGATGATCATCGTCGTGATGCCGAAGAAGGTGTTCACCGTCGCGCCCGAGCCCATGGTGAAGAAGTGGTGCAGCCACACCAGGTACGACAGCACCGTGATGCACACCGTGGCGTAGACCATGGAGGTGTAGCCGAACAAGCGCTTGCCGCTGAAGGTGGCCACCACCTCGGAGAACACGCCGAACGCGGGCAGCACCAGGATGTAGACCTCGGGATGGCCCCAGATCCAGATCAGGTTCACGTACAGCATGGCGTTGCCGCCCAGGTCGTTGCTGAAGAAATGCGTGCCCAGATAGCGGTCCAGTGTCATCAGCACCAGTGCGGCCGTCAGGATGGGGAAGGTGGCGACGATGAGCGCATTGGTGCACAGGGCGGTCCAGGTGAACACCGGCATCTTCATGAGCTGCATGCCCGGCGCGCGCATCTTGATGATGGTCACGATCAGGTTGATGCCCGACAGCGTCGTGCCCACCCCGGCCACCTGCAGGCCCCAGATGTAGTAGTCCAGCCCCACGCCCGGGTCCTGCGCGCCCAGGTTCGAGAGCGCCAGCCAGCCCGAGGTGGAGAACTCGCCCAGGAACAGCGACAGCATGGTCAGCACCGCGCCGCCCGTGGTCATCCAGAAGCTGAAGTTGTTCAGGAACGGAAAGGACACGTCGCGCGCGCCGATCTGCAGCGGCACCAGGTAGTTCATAAGCCCGGTGACGAAGGGCATGGCGACGAAGAAGATCATGATCACGCCGTGGGCCGTGAAGATCTGGTCGTAGTGGTGCGGCGGCAGGTAGCCCAGGTTGTCGCCAAAGGCCATGGACTGCTGCAGGCGCATCATGGCCGCGTCGGCAAAGCCGCGCAGCAGCATGACCAGGCCCAGCACCATGTACATGATGCCGATCTTCTTGTGGTCGATGCTGCAGAACCAGTCGCGCCACAGCGGGCCCCAGAGGCGGAACTTGGTCAGCGCGGCCACGACGGCCAGGCCGCCCAGCACCACGGCGATGAAGGTCCACAGCACGATCGGCTCGTGCGCCATGGGGATGGAGTCCCAGGTGATACGGCCCAGCAGCCAGTGGGCCGGAGGATTGTGTTCAGGCATATCGGATCTCTTGGCTCGTCAAATTCACTGGTGATGGGCGTGCTCGGGGGCCTTGGGGGCGGCGGTGTTGCCGCGTGCGTCCATGGCCATGGTCTCGTGCATGCAGGGCTGGCCGTCCTCCACGCAGCGGTTGAGCACCTTCTGGTACAGGCCGTTCGCTACGCTGGAGAAGCGCTGTACGGGGTCACGCTCGCTGGGTTGGGCCAGCGCCAGGTAGCTGGCCTTGTCCAGCGGCTTGCCCTCGGCCTTGGCCTTGGCGATCCATTGGGCGAATTCAGCGTCGGACAGGCCATGGAACTTGAAGGTCATGCCCGAGAAGCCCTTGCCGCTGTAGTGCGAGGCCAGGCCCGGGAACACGCCCGCCTTGTTGATCACTGCGTTGAGCTCGGTCTGCATGCCGGGCATGGCGTAGATCATGCCGGCCAGGTCGGGCACGTAGAACGCGTTCATGGTCGAGGTGGCGGTGAGCTTGAAGCGGATCGGCCGATCCACCGGCGCGGCCAGCTCGTTCACGGTGGCGATGCCCTGCTCGGGGTAGAAGAACAACCATTTCCAGTCCATGGCCACCACCTGCACCTCCAGCGGCTTGGCGTCGGCGGCCAGGGCACGTTGGGCGTCTATGCGGTCCAGCGGGCGGTAAGGGTCGAGCTTGTGCGTAGCGATCCAGGTCAGCGCACCCAGGGCGATGATGATCATCAGCGGCACGGTCCAGATCACCAGCTCCAGCACGGTGGAGTGGTGCCAGTCCGGGTCGTACTTGGCGTCTCTATTGCCTTGGCGGTATTTCCAGGCGAACAGCAGCGTGAGCAGGATCACCGGCACGATGATGATGAGCATCAGCAGCGTGGCGGTGATGACCAAGTTGCCCTGCTGGGCGGCAACATCGCCCGCGGGGTTGAGTACGACGGTCTTGCTGCAGCCGGCCAAGCCGGCGGCGGCAGCGGCCGCGGCGAGCCAGGCCGGCCCGCGGGGTTTCTTCATGTGGAGCATGCGAGGAGCGTGACAAAAGGCGTCTACGGTCGCTCCCGAGAACAGGTGCGCCCTAGGTGTAAACGCGAATTACTGGACGGGCGCAAATGTAATGCGACTAATGCTTTTCCCGTAGCTGTATTTTGTCCTGGGTCAAGCAATCGGCCGGAAAGGCGCGCCAGGCATGGGTTTCTGGAAATCCCGCTATAGCCCTATACTTGAGTGTGGTTAGGGGTTTTCCCGGTATTGGTCTCGGTAGAAGCGCACTTGTTGATTGTCGGGCTTGCGTGTAGAACGGGTTCGTGTTTAGCAAAAGGAGTTCATGAGTATGAGTAGCGCTTCCATCGCATACCCCGTTTACGGCCATGAGGGTGCGGCCTCGCTGTCGCGCGCCCATACGGACGAGGATGTCACCCCTGGCGAGATCGCCGTGGGCGTCGTCATAGGGCGCGCGTCGGAGTATTTCGACTTCTTCGTTTTCGGCATCGCCTGCGTGCTGGTCTTTCCGGCGCTGATGTTCCCCTTCCTGTCGCACCTGAATGGCACGCTGGCGGCCTTTGCCGTATTCGCCATTGCCTTTGTTGCGCGGCCCTTCGGCACGGCCGTCTCCATGGCCGTGCAGCGGCGTTGGGGGCGTGGCACCAAGCTCACGCTGGCGCTGTTCCTGCTCGGCGTCTGTACGGTGGGCATGGCCTTTCTGCCTAGCTACCAGAGCGCGGGCGTGGTGGCGATTGCGGCCCTGGTCGTGCTGCGGCTGGGCCAGGGCCTGGCGCTGGGCGGCACCTGGGACGGATTGCCGTCGCTGCTGGCCATGGCGGCGCCGCCCGAGCGCCGCGGCTGGTATGCGATGCTGGGCCAGCTGGGTGCGCCCGTGGGCTTTGTGCTCGCGGCCAGTCTGTTCGCCTACCTGTACGGCAGCCTGTCGCTGCCAGAGTTCCTGAGCTGGGGCTGGCGCTACCCGTTCTGCGTGGCCTTTGCCATCAACGTTGTGGCGCTGTTTGCGCGCCTGCGCCTGGTGGTGGGGCAATCCTACGCCGAGCTGCTGGAGGAAAAGGAGCTGGAGCCCGTGGGCGTGGCGCGCCTGATGCGCGACGAGGGTGGCAACGTGGTGCTGGGCGCCTTTGCGGCGCTGGCCAGTTTTGCGCTGTTCCATGTGGTGACGGTGTTTCCGCTGTCCTGGATGTCGCTGTACTCGGGCCGATCCATGGCCGAGGTGCTGAGCGTGCAGGTCGTCGGTGCCCTGCTGTCGGTGGCGGCCGTCGCGCTCTCGGGCCGCCTGGCCGACCGCATGGGGCGGCGCAAGCTGCTGGGCAGCATGGCGGTGCTGATCGGCCTGTTCAGCCTGGCCACGCCCTGGCTGCTGGGCGGGGGTGAGCTTGGCGGCAACATCTTCTTGCTGGCGGGCTTTGTGCTGCTCGGCCTGTCCTACGGCCAGGCTGCGGGCACGGTGACGGCCAACTTCTCCGCCCAGTACCGCTACACGGGGGCGGCGCTGTCGGCCGACCTGGCCTGGCTCATAGGCGCGGCCTTCGCGCCGCTGGTGGCGCTGGGCCTGTCGGCGCGCTTTGGCCTGGGCGCCGTGACGCTGTACCTGCTGTCGGGCGTGGTGTGCACGCTGGCAGCACTGCGCATCAACCGCATGATCGAGCAGCGTTCCTGACCCTTGTTGAGCGTTGAGCGGGAACACCCGCCAAATGCTCAATGCATGCGTACAACCAGCCGGTGCGCGCTGAAGCTTTTGGCTGGCGCACCACATTGGCAATACTGCGCCTTAGCGCGGCCTATTTTCCTCATGCTCCCGGCGCGCGGGCTCGGGCGGCCTGGGCCTGGGGTGAGGCGCGGCCTGGGTGTGTACCTGCGGCTGGCTGAAGCGCTCGGCGGCGGGGGCGGCGTGCGGTGCGCGCTCCATGCGTTCCATGCGCTCCTTGGGCTCGACGGTGCGCGGGGCATGCGCCTGCTCCATCTGGCGCAGGGCGGCGTCGCGTGCGGGGGGCTCGTTGAAGACTTTGGCGGGAAAGCTGGGCTCGTGCCGCGGGTTTTCCAGCGTGCGTGGCGCCATGGGCTCGCGCCGGGGCGCGGTTTCCGGCATCTTCAGGGGCTCTCCCGCCCTGCGTTCCTCAATGCGGGGTTCAACCTTGCGCTCAACTGCTTCGGGCGCAAGCGCGTTCGGGTGCATGGGCGTGGCTTCCAGGCCGCCGGCGCGTTCGGCCGGGCGGCCAGGTGCCTCGTGCGTCATGTCGTGCCGTTCTTGCGCACGCGTTGGCGCCTCGGCGCGCAGCGTGCGCACCGTTTGGGCGGGCGGTAGCGCCATGGGTGCATGCCCAGCGGTGGCGGCCAGGTTGAAGCGCTGGGCAGACTGCGGCAGCGGCGCCGCCCAATGGGTCTGAGGACGGGCGGCCGCGGCCAGCGCGGCACGCGCCGGCACCTCGCTATTGAAGGCGGCGCGGCTGGCGGTGGCCGATGCCGGTGCCTCGATATGCACGTTGCGGATGTTGCGCTCGTTGTTGTTGATGGTGACGTTGTTGACGACCGTGTTGTTGACGGTGTTGTTGATCGTCACGTTGCTGTTGACGATGCGCATCCCCGGGCGAATCACGGCCGGGGCGCCGGTGACCACGGCGGGGGGCGTGCCCAGCGGTGCCGGCACGATGATGCCGGCCGCCGATCCGGGTGGCGCCGGAACGAACACGCCCTGCGGCCCGAGTGGTGCGACGCCGAAGGCACTGCCCAGCGTCACGGAGAGCGACAGGCGCAGGCCCACCGGCGGCGGCACGAAGGCCACGCCCGGAGCGGCCCAGAAACCGTTGACGAACAGGACGGCGTTGCCGCGGTGCTCGTAGTACGGCTCCATCCACACATAGCCCATACGCGGCGGCCTGTCCCAGTAGCCCGCCGACCACACCCAGCGGCCCTGCCAGGCCCAGTAGCCGCCCACCCATACCGCGCCGACGAAGGGCGGCGGCGGCGGCGCCTGCACCAGCAGGGGCGGCGGCGCCCAGGGCGCCAGGATGGGTTCGGGCTGCACCAGGGGTGGATCGACGTAGACGCTGACCACCGGCGGCGGCTCGACCGGGGGCTGCACCACGGCGGGCTGGCCCATCACAACCGGTGGGGGCTCGATCACGGTGCAGGCAGGCAGGAGAATAGCGGCACCAAGACACAGCCCCAGCGTGGCGGCGCGCCGGCTGCCGGGCGCCATGCAGCGGCGGGTCATGGCATAGACCCGGGCCGATGCTGTCAGCGGCGTCGACGATGGATTGCAGACAAAGGAAGTCATGGTTCAAGCCTTGTTGTGCTGTGTCGGTGGATTGCTTGGGCCGCTGCGGCGCCCATCCGTGAAACGGCAGCGTATCGCCGGGTGGCCAGACTCACAACGCTTCAGCCGGCGATTGCGGTGACGGACGGCGCCTACAAGTCCATCCCCCTTGGCGGGTGCCTGCGCCCTGTCCGTGGTCGCCGGGCCGAACCCGTTGTCATTTCACCGCTATCACCATCGAATCGGGTCCGACCAGGGGCTCCACGCGCGTGCTGGAAAAGCCGGCGTCCTGCATCCAGCGCTGGCAGTCGGCACCGGTGTAGTCCTTGCCGTCGCGTGTCTCGATGAGCATGTTCAGGCTCATCAGGAGGCCGATGGCGTTCTCGCGCCGCTCGTCGTCGATGACCGCGTCGTAGGCGATCAGCGCGCCGCCAGGGGGCAGGGCGGCATGGGCCTTGGCGATGAGCTGGCGCTTCTGCTCCAGGTTCCAGTCGTGCAGGATATGGCCCATGACGATCACATCAACGCGCGGTAGCTCGTCCTTGAAGAAGTTGCCAGACTGGAATTTCACCCGGCCCGAGACGCCATGTGCGCCCACGAAGTCCTCAAAGATGGGCCGCACCACCGGCAGATCGAAGCCTATGCCGCTCAGGTGCGCATGTGCCTTGGCCAGTGTCACCGGCACCATGCCCTGGGCGGTGCCGACATCGGCGAAGGTCTTGTACTGTGCCCACGGAAACTTCTGGGCCATCACCTGGGCGGCGCCGGCGCTGATGCCCGTCATGGCTGCCAGAAAGCCGCGCAGCCGCGCCGGGTCGGCATAGATGGCCTCGAAGACATTGCCGCCGGCCTTGGCTTCGTTCTGCGGCTCGCCGGTCTTGAGCCCCTCGGTCAGCGCGCCCCAGAACGGGTACAGGCGGGCGTTGGCCATCTCCAGTATGCCGCCGATGTAGCTGGGCTTGGCCTTGTCGAGGAACATATCCGTCTCCGGCGTGTTGCGGTACACGCCGTCCTCACGATCGAGCATTTTCAAAGCCACCAGCGCATCGAGGAAGTCGTCCGCCGAGCGCGCATGCAGGCCCAGCCTGGCCGAGAGCGCGGGCAAATCCGCCGGCGCCTTGGCCAGCTCCGAAAAGACGCCGAGCTCGATCGCCGAGAGCAGGGTCTTGGAGCCCCAGAAGCCCAGGGCCAGGTGCATGATGTTGTCGGGATGGGGGTTTTTCATGGTGCTGTCTCCAGCAAAGCCAGCGCGCCGGCCGCGGGCACGCACGACACGCACAATCCGTCACGCGCAGTCGCAGCTATCCATGGGCCGCGCGAGTGCCCGACAGCGAGAAAATCTAGTCCTCGCGTCCCAGGCAGTCAATCCCTTGATTTAGGTCAGTCCTTGGGGCGAAAGCCGATCACCAGCGACGACGGCACGCGCCCGTCCACATCGCGCGGCAGGGTCTCGGTGCGCTGCAGGGCGCGGATCACGGCGTCGTCCCAGGCCTTGTTGCCGCTCGATTGCGTGATGCGGGTGCCGACGATGGTGCCGTCGGGCGCGGCGCGCACCTCGACCTCGGCGCGCGGGTTGCCTTCCACCACGTCGGGGTAGACGATATTGGGCTTGACCTTGGCCGCCACCTTGCCGCCGTAGCTGCCCGAAGGCCCGGCGTTGCGCAGAGCGTTGCCCGTGGCTGTCTCGCCGCCCGTGGCGCCGGCCAGGCCCTGCATGCGCCGCACGTTCGCCAGGTGGCGCGCATCGGCTTCCTTGGCCTCGCGGGCCTCGTCGGCCTTGCGGCGCTTTTCCTCGGCCAGCTTCTTCTGCTTGTCCTGCTCGGCTTTTTGCTGCTCCAGTTTCTTCTGCTCTGCCAGCTGCTTCTCGCGCAGTTCCTTCTCGCGCTGGGCCTTTTCGCGATCGGCCTTTTGCTGGGCGAGCTGGCGTTCCTTCTTCTCCTCTTCCAGGCGTTCGCGGCGTTCCTTGTCCTTCTTTGCCTGCTCCAGCTGCTGCTGGCGCAGCTTTTTCGCTTCTTCCTCGCGCTTTTTCTTCTTTTCCAGGGCGATATCGGCCTCGTGCTGGTCGGGCTCTGCCTGGCGCGGAGGGGGCGGCGGTGGTGGCGGCGGGGCAGGGGTCGGCTTGGGTTCCGGCGTGGGCTCGGGCGGTGGTGGCGGTTCGGCGGCGCGCGGCGCGGCCTGCTGGGGCACGGCGGCCCAGAGTTCGGCCTCCACGGCCGGCTCGTCGGCGCTGGTCTTCCAGTTCACGCCCCAGGTCAGTGCGCCTATCAGGATGGCGTGGGCCAGCACCGCCAGCGCGATGGCGCGCATGCGCCCGGGCGGGCGTGGCGGGGCAAACTGGTCGCGGTCGTTGGTCGCGTGCATGCGGGTGGATGTATCGGGTAATCAGCCGCCGCTCTTGACGGCCAGCGCGACGCGCTTGACGCCTTCCTTCTGCAGTGCCGACATGGCCTTCATGACCGATTCGTAGGACACGTTCTTGTCGGCGCTGATAAGCACCGGCGTGTCCTCGGGCTGGTCCTTGAGCCAGTTCTTGGCCGTCGCGCCCAGCTGCGCCAGGGGCACGCTGCGTTCGCTCCCATCGGCCTTGAAGCGTATGCCGCCGTCCTTGTCCACGATGACGTCGGCGCGCGTCTTGGGCACCTTGGCGCCTTGGCCGACCTTGGGCACATTCACCGAACTGGGCGTGAGCATGGGCGCAGTCACCATGAAGATGATGAGCAGCACCAGCATCACGTCGATGAAGGGCACCATGTTGATCTCGTTCATGGAGCGGCGGCGCGTGCCGCTGCGCGAAGCCATTGCGGGCATGCGGGCCTCCGTTTCAGTGGCCCGAGGGCGAGCCAGGCTGGGCGCCCAGGTTGCGCTGCAGGATGTTGGAGAACTCCTCGATGAAGGTCTCCTGGTGGGTGGCCACGCGGTCGATGTCGCGCGCGAAGCGGTTGTAGGCGATGACGGCCGGAATGGCGGCGAACAGGCCGATGGCGGTGGCCACCAGCGCCTCGGCGATACCGGGCGCCACGGTCGCCAGCGTGACCTGCTCCATGCCGGCAAATCCGGTGAAGGCGTGCATGATGCCCCACACGGTGCCAAACAGGCCCACGTAGGGCGACACCGAGGCCACCGAGCCCAGGAAGGACAGGCTGGATTCGATCACGTCCATCTCGCGCTGGAAGCTGGCGCGCATGGCGCGGCGTGCGCCATCGAGCAGCGTGCCGGGGTCGGTGATGCGGCGCTCGCGCAGTTTTTGATACTCGCGCATGCCGCTGGCGAAGATGCGTTCCATGGGGCCGGCGCTCTTGGCGTTGTGCGCGGCGGTGGCAAACAGCTCGTTCAGGCTGGTGCCCGACCAGAAGTCGCGCTCGAAGTCCTCGTTGAGCGCCTTCACGCGCTTCAGCGCAAACAGCTTGCGGAAGATGGCGGCCCAGCTGGCCACCGAGACGCCCAGCAGCAGCACCATGACCAGCTGCACCACCCAGCTGGCATTGAGCACCAGGCTCAGTATCGACATGTCTTGGGAATTCATGATGAGGAGAGTCGTTCCAAAATGGGGCCCGGTATGCGTGCCGGGCGCAGGCTGGCGGCATCCACCCAGCCTATGCGTATGCTGCCTTCGCACAGCAGCGCGGGCGCGGTGCCGGGCGTCGTTTGCTCCGGTTTCAAGAGCGCCTGCTGCGCAATTGTGAGCGATGCGCGGCCGCATTCCAGGAGGCTGGCCGTAACAATCAGTTCATCGTCCAGGCGCGCCGGGCGCAGGTAGCGCAGGCGCGCGTCGGTTACGACAAAGATGCCGCCCGTGAGTTCCCGCAAGCGTTGTTGCCCCAGGTCCAGCGAGCGCAGCCACTCGGTGCGCGCGCGCTCGAAGAACTTGAGATAGTTGGCGTAGAACACGATGCCGCCGGCATCGGTGTCCTCCCAGTAGATGCGCACGGGCCAATCGAACGCCATGGCGGTCAACCGATCAGGCCTTTCAGGCGCGTCACCGCCTCCTGCAGCTGCGCCATGGAGTTGGCCGTGGAAAAGCGCACGAAGCGCCCGGTATCAAAGGTGCCGAAGTCGCGCCCCGGCGTGATGGCCAGGTGGGCGCGGCGCATGAGCTCGAAGGCAAAGTCCCAACTGCCGGAAACGCCCAGCTTGTGCGCTGCGGCGCTGCAGTCGGCCCAGGCGTAGAAGGCGCCATCGGGCTGCACGGGCACGCTCAGGCCCAGCTGGTTGAGAGCCGGAATGAAGTAATCGCGCCGCGCCTTGAACTCCGCGCGGCGGCGCTCGTACTCGGCGATGCTGTCCGGCTCGAAGCAGGCCAGGGCCGCGTGCTGCGAGACCGTGGAGGCGCAGATGAACAGGTTTTGCGCCAGGCGCTCGACCACCGGCACCATGGCTTCGGGCACCACCATCCAGCCCAGGCGCCAGCCGGTCATGTTGAAGTATTTGCTGAAGCTGTTGATACTGATGACATCGTCCCCCAGCGCCAGGGCGCTGTGGCCGTACTCCTCCTCGTAGGACAGGCCCAGGTAGATCTCGTCAATGAGGGTCAGGCCGCCACGCGCGCGCACCACCTCGACGATGCGGCGCAGCTCATCGGGCGCGATCGACGTGCCCGTGGGGTTGGAGGGCGAGGCCAGCAAAACGCCGCGCGTCTTCGGCCCCCAGGCGGCCTCGACCTTGGCGGCGCTCAGCTGGAAGCGCTCCTCGGCCGTGGTTGGGATCAGCACGGCCTTGCCCTCGGCCGCGCTCACGAAGTGGCGGTTGCAGGGGTAGCTGGGGTCGGGCATCAGGATCTCGTCGCCCGCGTCGATCAGCGCCAGGCAGGCCAGCTGCAGCGCGGCCGATGCGCCGGCCGTGACCACGATGCGCCGGGCGGGCACATCGACGCCGAAGCGCGTGGCATACCAGGCGCTGATGCGCTCGCGCAAGGCGTCCAGCCCCAGGGCGTTGGTGTACTGCGTGAGGCCGTCGCGGATGGCGCGGTCGGCCGCCTCTGCCACCAGGGGTGGGGCGGTGAAATCGGGCTCGCCGATGTTCAGGAAGATCATGGGCTCGCGCGTGCCGGCCACTTCGCGTGCCATCTGCTGTGCGGCCTTGGCCACTTCCATCACGTAAAAGGGTTCGATGCGCTCGGCGCGGGTGGAGAACTTCATGGCAGACACAGTGGCTCGCGGCCGGCGGCGCACGGGCAGGGGAACAAACGGGGAAAAAGAAGCGTGATCAACTGGCCTTGCCGGCTGCCTTGTCGGCCGCCACCTCGGCGGCGCGCAGCTGCGGCGCGAGGCCGTTCAACACGCCGTTGACGTACTTGTGGCCGTCGGTGCCGCCGAATTCCTTGGCCAGCTCGATGCACTCGTTGATGACCACGCGCCAGGGCACGTCCTGGCAATGCTGGAATTCGTAGACGCCAATCCACATCACGGCATGCTCGATGGGCGAGATCTCGGCCATCTTGCGATCCAGCTGCGGCGTGATCAGCTCGTCCATGAACGGGGCGGTGGTGATGCAGCCGTGCAAGAGCGCGTCGTAATGCGCGGCGTCGGCCTTGTGAAAGCCCGACAGGTCGCGCGTGAACAGGTCTATGGCGCTGGCGTCATTGCCGCCCACCAGGTGCTGGTAGAGCGCCTGCAGCGCAAATTCGCGCGCACGCGAGCGCGCCGACTTGGAGGCCGCCTTGCGCGCGCCCGTGGCCGTGAGGCCGGTGCGTGACTGGCGCGGCGGGCGCTTCGGGTTGGCGGGCTGCTCGGGCTGATCCGGCAAATGGGCTTCGCTCACGACAGCACCTCCAGCAGATTCGCCATCTCCACGGCCACGCGGGCGGCATCTGTGCCCTTCTCACTCTGGCGCGCGATGGCCTGCTCCAGGTTCTCGGTGGTCAGGATGGCGTTGGCAATCGGGATCTGGTAGTCCAGGCCCACGCGCGTGACGCCCGCACCCGACTCGTTGGCCACCAGCTCGAAGTGGTAGGTCTCGCCGCGGATGATGCAGCCCAGCGCGATGAGCGCGTCGTATTCGTCCTGCTCGGCCATGGCTTGCAGCGCCAGCGGCACCTCCAGCGCGCCGGGCACCAGCACATGGTGGATATGCGCCTCCTGTACGCCCAGCCGGAGCAGCTCGGCGCGGCAGGCCGCCGCCAGCGTGTTGGTGATGTTTTCGTTGAAGCGGGCCTGCACGATGGCGATCTTCAGCTTCTTGCCGTCGAGCTTGTCCGCTACGCCTTTGTCTGCGCCAAACATGTTTATTCCTTGGGGATGTATCCGGTGATTTCGAGGCCGTAGCCGACCATGCTGGGCATGCGCCGCGGCTGGCCCATGAGCTGCATGCGGGTCACGCCCACCTCGCGCAGGATCTGCGCGCCCACGCCGTAGGTGCGCAGGTCCATGCGGCCGCGCTCGGGCGCCTGGGCGGCGCGCGCCGTACCTTCGAGCTGCTCCAGCAGCTGCGCGCCCGTCTCGCCGCAGTTGAGCAGCACGGCCACGCCGCGGCCCTGGTCCGCGATGTAGCGCAGGCTGGCGTCCAGGTTCCAGGAGTGCATGGAGCGATTCACCTCCAGCAGATCCAGCACCGACAGCGGCTCGTGCACGCGCACCGGCACGCTGACACTCGCGTCCCACTGGCCCTTGACCAGGGCCAGGTGCACGTCCTGGCTGGGCTCGTCGCGGAAGGCGTGGGCGGTGAATTCGCCAAACGCGGTCTGGATGGTGCGCGATGCAACCTTGTGCACCAGCGACTCGGTGCGGCTGCGGTGCTCGATCAGGTCGGCAATGGTGCCGATCTTCAGGCCGTGCTCGGCCGCGAACAGCTGCAGGTCGGGCAGGCGCGCCATGGTGCCGTCGTCCTTCATGACCTCGCAGATCACGGCGGCGGGGCTCAAGCCGGCCATGGCGGCCAGGTCGCAGCCGGCCTCGGTGTGGCCTGCGCGCATGAGCACGCCGCCGTCCACGGCCTGCAGCGGGAAGATGTGGCCGGGCTGCACCAGGTCGGCGGCACTGGCCTGCGGGGCCACGGCGGCGGCCACGGTGCGCGCGCGGTCGGCGGCGCTGATGCCGGTGGTCACGCCCTCGGCGGCCTCGATGGAGACGGTGAAGGCCGTGCCCATCTTGGTGCCATTGCGCGCCACCATGGGCGGTAGGTTGAGCCGTTCGCAGCGCTCGCGCGTGAGCGTCAGGCAGACCAGGCCGCGGCCGAAGCGCGCCATGAAGTTGATGGCCTCGGGCGTCACATGGTCGGCGGCGATGACCAGGTCGCCCTCGTTCTCGCGGTCTTCCTCATCAACCAGGATGACGATGCGGCCGGCGGCGAGCTCGGCCACGATGTCTTGCACGGGCGAGATGGGCGCCGGCGTCAGGGGGGTGTTCATGCGGGGCTTTCAGTGGGCCGTGCGCGGGTGCAGACGCATATTCAGCGGCAAAACCAGGCCCAAAGAACATGCGCAGCGGCCACGGGCCGCACGGGTGGGGGATGCGTCGATCCCGAAGCCGGCAATTTTAGCGCGCCGCCGGCTGTACCGCCGGGATTACACCGCCGGGACTTGCAGCGTCACGTCGCTGACCGGGCGCGCGACGCAGGGCAGCACCCAGCCCTCGGCTTTTTCCTCGGCCGACAGGCCGGGCCAGTCGATCTCGTAGCGCACCCGGCCTTCGGTGAGCAGGCAAATGCAGGTGCGGCAGGTGCCGTTGCGGCAGGAGCTGGGCCAGTTTATGCCGCCTTGCTCCAGCGACACCAGCAGGGGCTGGTCGGGCCAGGCATCGCATTGCGTGCCGTCGCTGCCCACGCGGGCGGTAAAGAAGGGCGCGGTGCTCATGGTATCGATGAATTTCAGAAAAAATGGGGATAGCGCTTGTGGAATAAGCGCATCAAGCTATTGAAAATGTAGTGCAAATGATGCCCGGAAAATCCGCCGTGTACTGCCTGTTTTTTATGCAATGCAGCGACAATCCATGTAAATCAACGACTTGCAAGCGCCATACAGGACTTGTCAAAACTTATCCACATGATTGTCCAGCTCGGGCTGGGATAAACCGGGCGGCCTTGCCCGAAAAATAAGCATCGTGTAGAAATCTATTGCAAATCAACGGCTTGCATGCGCCATACAGCGCTTGTCCGCGGTTACCCACAGGATTATCCAGTGCGGCCAGGGATAAGCCGCGGCGATTCAGGCGAACAGCGCCTCGAAACCCCCTTCGGGCAGAAAACGCCGCTCGCGCTGGTACAGGCGCGTAGGGCCTGGCATGGCGACCTCTCGTACGGAGTGCATGGCATCGCCGGGGTAGCAGATGACGCGTGCGCCATCTTGCTCGAAGGCCTCGGGCAGGATGGTGGACGGTCGCTGGCGCTGGGCCTGCTCCATCACGCTGCGCACGCTGGCATGGCGCGCCAGCTGCGCCAGGCTCATGATCTGCGGCGGCGCCAGGTCGATCAGGCCGTCGCGGTAGCGCTCCAGGGCGCCGCGCGGCGTGATCCAGACGCTGTCGGTGGTTTCCTGGTCGTCGTGCCGGGCGGCCTGGCCGTCTGGCGCCCGGGCCACGAAGAAGCGGGTGTCGAAGCGGCGCGTCGCCATCGCCGGTGCCAGCGGCGTGATCCAGCGCGACCAGGCGCACATCTGGCGCGTGGCCAGGCGCAACTGCAGGGCCGCCAGCACCTGGGCCAGCGGCTGGCCGACGTGCAGCAGGGCGCGGGCGTGCGGGGCGTCCACCGGGGCGTGGGCCTGCAGGGGCTCGGCCAGCAGCAGGCCGCATTCCTCCAGCGCCTCGCGCAGCGCCGCCACATGCAGGCCGGCAGCCGTGGCGGCGTCCAGGCCGGGTTCGTTCAGAGCCTCGTGAAGTGCCTGGGCCGGCTGGTCCAGCGCGGTGCAGCCGTCGCGGTCCGCGGCGTCGAGCTTGCCGCCGGGAAACACATGTACACCGCCCATGTTGGCCATCTGGGTATGGCGGCGCAGCAGCAGGGTCTCCAGCCCCGCGGGCGTGTCGCGCAGCAGCACCACGGTGGCGGCGTCGCGCGGGGTTTCGGGGGTGGGGGATTGGGGCATGGCTTGCATGGCTGGGTCCGTGGTGCTGTGGGAGGGGCGGCAACCGCAGGGGCGGGCAGCTCCGTATTGTCCTTTTGTCGCGGCGTAACCATATGGTGAGGGCCGCATGCAACAGTATTCGGCGTTTCAGTGAGGGTGGGCCATGCGCAATCTGCCGGTTGCCGGCGCTCCAGGGTTGCCGAAATGCGGTCGGCGCAATACAGGGTGGTCAGGCAGGCTCAACCGTGGCGTGCTAAGTTCCAACCCCAAGCCAAAGATGGAACAACAATGAGCACTCTGCAACAGAGAATCGCCGCCCTGCCGGCCGAGCGCCTGGCCGGCATGCGCCGCGGCATAGAGAAGGAGGGGCTGCGCGTTCTGCCCGAAGGGGGGCTGGCGCTCACGCCGCACCCGCAGGCGCTGGGGTCGGCCCTCACGCACCCCTCTATCACCACCGACTACAGCGAGTCGCAGATCGAGCTCATCACGGGCGCGCACGCCACTGTCGAGGCCTGCCTCGATGAGCTCACGCAGATCCACCAGTATGTGCTGCGCACCCTGGGCGGGCAGGGCGGCGAGATGCTGTGGGTCAGCAGCATGCCCTGCGGCCTGCCCACCGACGAGACGATTCCGATAGGCCGCTATGGCAACTCGCACATCGGCCGCGCCAAGAGCATCTACCGCATGGGACTGGCGCACCGCTACGGGCGGCGCATGCAGACCATCTCGGGCATTCACTACAACTGGTCGCTGCCGGGCGTGACCAGCGAGGAGTACTTTGCGCTGATCCGCAACTTTCGCCGCCACGCCTTCGTGCTGCTGTACCTGTTCGGCGCCTCGCCCGCGCTGTGTCCCTGCTTCGTCGAAGGCCGCACGCACAGCCTGCAGCCTATGGGCG
The DNA here is from genome assembly GCA_018241405.1 of Pseudomonadota bacterium. Lineage (GTDB taxonomy): Bacteria > Pseudomonadota > Gammaproteobacteria > Burkholderiales > Burkholderiaceae_C > Alicycliphilus. Next base: position 67,941 of record JAFEDY010000011.1, read on the forward strand.
ACGGCCAACAGGCCCTGTACCTGCCGCACGCCACCTCGCTGCGCATGGGGCGCCTGGGCTACCAAAGCGACGCCCAGGCCAGCATCAGCGTGAGCTACAACGGCCTTTCGGGCTATGCCGATTCGCTGCACGAGGCGCTCACGCAACCCTACCCCGCCTACGAGGCCATAGGCATTCGCAACATCGGCGGAGACTACAACCAGCTGGGCACCAGCCTGCTGCAGATCGAGAACGAGTTCTACGGCACCATCCGCCCCAAGCGCACCGTGCGCCGGGGCGAGCGCCCGCTGCACGCGCTGCGCGAGCGCGGCGTGGAGTATGTCGAGGTGCGGCTCATGGACCTGGACCCGTTTGAGAGCGTGGGCATCACTGCCCAGACCATGCGCCTGCTGGACGTCTTCCTGCTGCACTGCCTGCTGACCGACAGCCCACCCGACACGCCCGCCGAGATAGCGGAATGCAAGCACAACCAGCACCAGACGGCCGAGCGCGGCCGAGAGCCGGGCCTGCTGCTGCAGCGGCGTGGCCGGCCGGTGCAGCTCGCAGAATGGGCGGAGCAGATTCTGTCCGAATGCGCACCTATTGCCGCGGCCCTGGATCGCGCGCAGGGCGGGCAGGACTATGGCGTGGCATTGCGCCAGGCCCAGGCAGTGCTGGCGGACAGCGCATTGGCCCCTTCGGCGCGCGTGCTGCAGGCCATGCAGGCGCAGCATGGTTGCAACTTCGAGGCGTTTTCGTTCACCCTCTCGCAGAGGGCGCGCGACAGCCTGCTGGCCCGGCCTTGGAGTGCCGAGCAGCAGGAATACTACGAGGCGCTGGCCGCCCGGTCCCTGCTCGAACAAAAGGACATCGAGGCGCAGGACCTGTTGCCCTTCGAGGACTGGCGCCAGCAGTACATGGACCCCAGGCAGCTCGGCTGAGAGTCGGCCGCTGGCTTCTGCGCCGCCGCGTCCTGTCCCGGTGGGCGCGCTACAGTCGCGTCATGCCCATGCCTCTTGAGTCCCGCCTGCGCAGCGCTTGGCGCGTGCTGCTCTCGCACTATGTCGCCAACGGCGTGTCTGGGGCGCTGGGGCTGCTGCTGATCTCGACCCTGATCCACCTGTGGCTGGGCGCGGCCGCCGCCTCGGCGGCGACGGTGGGCGTCATCGTCGCCATTCCGCCCGACGTGCCTGCGCCCCGGCGCGGCAAGCTGCTGCACATGCTGCCGGCGCCGCTCCTGGCACTGCCGCTGTTTCTGGTGGTGCAGCGCCTGCATGACCAGCCCTGGTTGCTGGGCCTGCTCATCGTGCCCGCAAGCTTTCTGGCCTTTCTGGCCATGGCCTGGGGCAAGCGTGGCGCACCCGTGGCCATTGCCGCGGTGCTGGCGCTGGTGTTTTCCATGGCCGTGCCGGCGCCGGCCGAAGGGGAGGGCTGGCGTGCGGCCCTGATCACCACGTTCCACTTCGGCCTGGGTGCGCTGCTGTATCTGCCTTGGGGCGTGCTGACCAACCGGTTGCTCAATGGCCGCTACCGCGTGCAGATCATCGCCGACCTGATGCTGTCGTTGGCGGCGCTGATGCGGCTGCAGGCCTTGCAGTTCACGCCGGTGCTGGCGTTGGGCGAGCGCGCCAATCCGCTCATGGGAGCGCTGCTGCTGCGCCAGGCAACGCTTGCGGACCAGTTGCAGTCGGCGCGCGACATCGTGCTCGAAGCGCCCTCCAGTGCCAGGCAGCAGCAGCTTGCGGGCATGCTGCTGTGTGCCCTCGAGTTGCGTGACCACCTCGTCGCCAGCGCCCTCGACCTGGAGCAGTTGCGCCGCCAGCCCGAGCAGGCCGAGGCACTGGCACTCCTGCGCACGGAACTGCTGGCGCAGGCCGATGCGCTGGAGTCGTTGGCCGATGCGCTGCTGTGGGCGCGCCGGCCCGAGCCCGGCGTGCGACCACGCCCCGTCCTGGGGGCACTGCACGAGCCGGCACAGGCCGGATTCAGCCCGGCGCGGCTGGCACGCGGCCTGTACTACCGGATCGGTCATATCCATGACGAGGTCGGCCAGCTCGTTGCCCTGGCGCGTGGTGAAACCGCACCCGACCTGGCCCTGGTGCGCGTGTACTGGCAGATGTTTGTCAGCTCCACGGGTTGGGGCTGGAAGCCCTTCATGGGCCTGTGGCGCTGGCGCGCCGCGCCGCTGCGCCACGCCATCCGTGCGGCCCTGGCAATCGGCGTGGGCTACGCCCTGTCGCGGCTGCTGCCCTGGCACGAGCATGCCTACTGGATCGTGCTGACCATCATCGTCGTGCTGCGCGGCAGCCTGGCGCAGACGCTTGAGCGGCGCAACGAGCGTGTTGCGGGCACCCTGCTGGGCTGCGTGATCGCGTCGGCGCTGCTTGCGGCCGGCTTGCCGCTCTGGGCGCTGCTGGCCTGTGTGACGCTGGCGCAGGCCGTTGCCCACTCCTTCACGTTGCGGCGCTATCTGTTCACCGCCGTGGCAGCCACGGTGCTGGGCCTGGTGCAGGCGCATCTGCTGGGCGCGGGGGGCAGCGCCGGCTTCGTACTGCTCGAGCGCATAGTCGATACGCTGATAGGCGCAGGCGTGGCCTGGGCCTTTGCCTATGTGCTCCCATCCTGGGAGCGCCAGCAGGTGCCCACCCTGGTGGCGCGCACGCTGGCAGCGCAGGTGCGTCACGCGCGCGAAGCCTTGGGCCTGGGCCAGCTGCAGGCCGTGGACAACCACCCCGAACTCGCCTGGCGTCTGGCGCGGCGCGAGGCCTACGACAGCCTGGGCGCGCTGGTGCAGGCCACGGCGCGCGCCTGGAAGGAGCCGCGCGCCGTGCGCCCGCCGCTGGCGCCGTTGGAACGCATGCAGGCGCATTGCTACCAGCTGCTGGCGCAGTTGACGGCAGTCAAGTCCATGCTGCTGCTGCGCCGTGGACATTTGCGCAGCGAAGACGTGCAGAGCCCGCTGGCCGCGTCAGCCGAGCGGCTGCAGGCCCTATTGACCGGAGCCGCTCCCGCTGCCGCGCCGGGGCTACGGCTGGACGATATGCCCGAAGAAGTATCCCTGCCGCCGCTGGTGGAGGCCGACCTCACCCCCTGGCTGCTGCGCCGCCTGCGCCTGGCCGAGGACCTGGCGCAGCAGCTGCGCAGCGAGGCCATGGCGGTGGTGACGCCGCTGCGGGGCGAATAGGGCAGGCGCACTGTTTGGCAGGCTTAAGAGATGGCGAAGTGCCGATGCGTGGCTGTCATCGGCCAGGAGCGGCTGCGATGCTGGATGACGAGGCGCACGCAGCAATCTGACCGCCTACCCGCGCCAGGGGGTGATGCGTGGTAACCATCGCTGCACGTTCGCCCGGTAGCGCTGGTACTCGTCGACGAACTGCTCGCCCAGCGCACGCTCTTCGTAGGCGAGAACAATCAAGAAGAATCCAGCCCACACGATCGCGCCATACTCCAGCACCGTGACGCTCCCGAACAGAACGTTCTGGCCGGTGATCAACGCCGTGACTGCGACGTACATCGGAATGCGGACGTAGCGATAAAACCCGGTGACGACGAGGCGCTCGGGTGGCATCACGGGCGCAGGAGTCCCGAGGCCCTGCAATGCGAAGCGAGCGAACGCGTTGCTGTGATCGCACAAGCCAGCGGTGCGCAGGAGCTGCCAGACCGGTGCGCCCAGCGCAAGGGGCGCGGCGGCAAGCTGCGCCTGCTACCATGCTGCGCTGCAGCAGAGTGTGCACCATTGAGACGATGAACCTCGACGACCCTTACCACGAACTTGGCCTGTCACCGGGGGCCAGCGATGCCGAGGTGAAGGCGGCGTGGCGCCGACTGTCCGCGCGCTGGCACCCGGATCGCAACGACAGCCCGCAGGCCCTGCGAAAGATTCAGCGTATCAATCGGGCGCTGGAAGTGATCCGCAAGGCCCGGGGCGAGCCGGAGGCTGAAGCCGAGGACCCTGCCTCTGGTACGCAAGCGTCCACCGCAGAGCACGCCATCAGTCTCACGCTCGAAGACGTGGCGATCGGCTGCGTCAGGGAAGTGCGGGGCGAGATAGTGGAAGACTGCGCCGTCTGCAAAGGCAGCGGCCTGCAACTGCAAGCTACCGAGTGCAGCGAATGTCGTGGCGCCGGCCGCATCCGGCAGCATCTCTGGTTCGCCTGGGTCTTGTCCACGGTCGAATGCACCGCCTGTCAGGGGCACGGGAAGACGCGCCACAGTTGCACCGCCTGCGCGGCGAGCGGGAAGGCACCGGCGAGTAAGTACCACTGCCGGGTGCCGGTCGCGCCTGGCGCACGCGCGGGCGACCTCCTCGATGTCACCGCCCGCGTGCAAGGCAGGCAGCGCCAGCACAAGGTGGCATTGCGCCTGCGCGTGGAGCTTCAGCCGCATGAGTTCTTCACGGCCGAAACCGACGGAACCTTGAAGTGCGAGGTGCCCGTCGACGGCTTTGCATGGATGGCCAATCGCTGGATCGAGGTTCCAACGCCCCGCGGATTGCAACAGATGAAGCTGCGGCGGGGCTACCTGAGCTATCGCATCAAAAGCGCAGGCCTACCATGGACGAACGAGGCAGAGGCCGCGGATTGCATCGTCACCGTCGTGCCGATATTTCCGGAAGAGCTCAATGGGGAGCAGGAGGCAGCGATCGATCGGCTCGTTGCCAGTAACTCCCAGATGGTCGGGACGCCCGCCGGCGATCGCATGGCGGCATGGATCCGGTGGGTGGACAACTGGCAGAATCGGTACAGCTGACAACCCGATGACCATCAGCATGGTGGACTGATGGCTCGCTTTGGCCGCGTTCTACAACACGCGCCGGCCGCATTCCTCGGTACCTTTTTCGGCGGCGGCCTTGCCTGTCATGTGGCGCGCTCGATGGCAAGATGTAGTGCGCAACTTGCGCCTCCGTCCTACTTGCAATACGCGCCATGGCCGGCGCGCCGCCTGTTTCTGGTGACCTACGCTGCAATGCTATGCCTGTCATCGCCCCGTCCGCCCTATCGCGCGTGGCACAGCGCTCGGGAGACCCTGCGCCCGCCTTGCAAGGCGCAGCGCAGTGGAACCTGACGCGCTGGCGCGAGATCACTGATGCCCTTCTGGCGCCACGGGCCAGCATTTCGCCCAAGTATTTCTATGACCAGCGCGGCTCCCGGCTGTTCGAGGCCATCACGCGCCTGCCCGAGTATTACCTCACGCGCACAGAGCGCGCGCTCATGCGTTGCCATGGCCGCGCGATTGCCGATGCCGTGGGCGTGGGACCTGTGGTGATAGAGCCGGGCGCAGGCGGCTGCGACAAGGCGCGTGCCCTGTGCCGCCGGCTGGCCGCCACGCATTTCATAGGCGTGGATATTTCGGCGGATTATCTGCGCGGCGCCATCGCACGCCTGCGCGCAGCGCTGCCGGGGCTGGATGCACGCGCCGTGGGCGGCGACATCACGGCCGGCCTGCGCCTGCCGCCGGACATCCCGACCGAGCGGCGCCTGGTGTTCTACCCTGGCTCGTCCATAGGCAACTTCGACCCACCGCAGGCGCTGGCGCTGCTGGCGCAGATGCGCGCGCTGGTGCAGGGTGGCGGGGGGCTGCTGATAGGCATAGACCTGCCCAAGGACAAGGCCGTGCTGGAGGCGGCCTACGACGACGCGGCGGGCGTTACCGCTGCCTTCAACCGCAATGCGCTGGCGCACGTCAACCGCCTGATCGACAGCGATTTCGACGTGCAGCAATGGCGGCACCGGGCGTTTTTCAACGAAACTGCTTCGCGCATAGAGATGCACCTGGAGGCCCAGGGCCCACAGCGCGTGCACTGGCCTGGTGGCGGGCGCGACTTTGCGGCGGGCGAACGCATCCATACCGAAAACAGCTACAAGCACCCCCTGCCGGCCTTCACCGCACTGCTGCGCCAGGCGGGCTTTGCCAGCAGCCAGAGCTGGACGGACACGCGCGGCTGGTATGCCATGGTGCACGCGCGGGCGTGAGGGACCCCCAGCCATGCACGCCACAGGCCTCCCGCCCATGGCCATCGCCGCTGACAGCGATGCCGCGCGCCGCTATGTGGCCGTGCGCGCCGCCACCGAGTCGCTGGCGCGACCGCTGTCGGCCGAGGACTGCTGCGTGCAGTCCATGCCAGACGCCAGCCCCACGAAGTGGCATCTTGCGCATACCAGCTGGTTCTTCGAGACCTTTATCCTGGAGGCGCATGAGAGCGGCTTCCGGCCATTCGACCCGGCGTTCCGCGTGCTGTTCAACTCCTACTACCAGGGCGTGGGGCAGCAGTACCCGCGCCCGCGGCGTGGTCTGCTGACCCGACCGTCGCTGGCCACGGTGCTGGCCTACCGCGCCGACGTGGACGCGCGCATGCGGCGCCTGCTGGGGCAGGGCGACCACCTATTGGACGGGTTGGCAGCGCTGCTGGAACTGGGCCTGCAGCACGAGCAGCAGCACCAGGAACTGATGCTGACCGACATCTTGCACCTGCTGTGGTGCAACCCCCTGTGGCCCGCTTACAGCGCAGGCTGGCCCGACCCCGAGCCCAGCGCCACTGCGAGCGCGTGGCAGCGGTTCGACGCAGGCCTGGTCGAGATCGGCCATGGGGGCGCGGGCTTTGCGTTTGACAACGAGTTGCCGCGCCATGCCTGCTACCTGCGGCCCTACGAGCTGGCGACGGGGCTGGTCACGAATGCCGACTACCTGGCCTTCATGGCCGATGGCGGCTACGGCGATCCGGCGCATTGGCTGGCCGAGGGCTGGGATTGGCGCCGTGACCAGCAGATCAGCCACCCGCTGTACTGGCGCCAGGAGGGGCAGGGCTGGCGTGAATTTACGCTGGCGGGAGCACGGCCGTTGGCGCCGCAGCAGGCCGTGGCGCACCTGTCGTACTACGAGGCCGACGCCTACGCGCGCTGGGCCGGCGCGCGCCTGCCCACCGAGGCCGAGTGGGAGACCGCCAGCGCCGCATCGGGCACCCGGCTGCAGCAGCTGTTTGGCACGCTGTGGCAGTGGACCCAGTCCAGCTACGCGCCATACCCCGGCTTTGCCAGCGCGCCAGGCGCGGTGGGCGAATACAACGGCAAGTTCATGGTCAACCAGTATGTGCTGCGCGGCAGTTCCTGCGCCACGCCGGCGGGCCATGCGCGCGCGAGCTACCGCAATTTCTTCCCGGCAGCCGCGCGTTGGCAGTTCACGGGGCTGCGGCTGGCACGCGATGCGCGGTAAAGGTGGCGTAAAGCTGATGGCGACAACTATCAAAAACGTAGCTTGTGGCGCCATGGGCGTGGGTGAAATCCGGCTTTTTCTTTGAGGTATGACCTTCGTTGGCCGACCTCGGCCGAGCTGGGCTGGCTGCTAGGATTCAGGGTATCTCGCGCTTGCTGAATCGCTCTTGCATGGACGCCCCCACAGAATCATCCGCCCCAACCCCCGTCGTTCGTACAGGCCGCCGCTGGCGTGCCTGGCTGCTGACAGTTGCGTTGATTGCCATGCTGGTCGGCTCCGCCTGGTATCTGGTGCAGCGCTCGCGGGCGCCGGCGGGGCAGGGGGGCGGGGGCGGGGCGGGTTTCGGGCCGGGGTTTGGACCGGGTTCCGGCGGGGGCTCGGCCGGTGTCACCGTCGGCGTGGCGGCTGCCGTGCAAGGGGCGCTGCCTGTGGTCGTCGATGCGCTGGGCACGGTCACCGCGCCGGTTACGGTGGCTCTGGTGCCGCAGGTATCCGGTGTGCTGATCGAGGTCCTGTTCACTGAAGGCCAGCATGTGAAGAAGGGTCAGGTGCTGGCGCGCATCGACCCGCGTACCTTTCAGCAGGCGTTGGCGCAGGCCAAAGGCCAGACGGCCAAGGACGTGGCCCAGCTCGCTGCCGCGCGCCTGACGCTGGAGCGGTACCAGGAGCTGTGGAAGCAGGACTCGGTGGCGCGCCAAACGCTGGACACGCAAGTGGCGCTGGTGCAGCAGCTGGAGGCCGCTGTGCAGGCCGACCGCGCCAACGAGGGGGTGGCAGAGCTCAACCTGAACTACACGACGCTGCGTGCGCCCGTGAGCGGCACCATAGGCCTGCGCGCCGTCGACCCGGGCAACCTGGTCAGCACCAGCACCAGCACCGGCATTGCCACCGTCACCCAGGTGCAACCCATCGACGTGGTGTTTGCCGTGCCGCAGGATCGGGTGCCCGCCGTCCTGGCGGCACAGCGCCAGGGGCAGCTGCCGGTCGCGGCGCTGGATCGCGCGCGAACCCGGACCTTGGCCCAAGGACGTTTCCTGACGCTGGACAACCAGATAGCTACCACGACCGGCACGGTGCGCGCCAAGGCGCGCTTTGACAACAGCGATGGCGTGCTGTTCCCCAACCAGTTCGTTAACGCGCGCCTGCAGCTGGGCAACGACGTAGGCGTGCTGGTGCCGGTGACCGCGGTACGTACCGGGCCACAGGGCGACTTCGTGTATGTAGTGGACGATGACAACACGGCCCATATGCGCGGCATCGTGCGCGGCATTGCCAGCACCGACCAGGTACTCGTCAGCCAGGGGCTGAAGGCCGGCGAGCGCGTGGTCATCGAAGGCGGTGACCGTGTCAAGGATGGGGGCAGGGTGCAGCTGGCGGCGGCTGCGCCGCAGGGCGTGGCTTCCGCGCCGGGCGCGGTGCGGCGCGGCGGCCGTGCCGGACGCGGCGGTGCGGGCGCACCTGCGCAGGCTGCCAGTGCTCCCGCCGCGGGCGCGAGTAGCGCGCCTGCGGGCCGCTGACTGGATCGTCAGCCGACGCGCCATGAACGTCTCGCGCATTTTTATCGAGCGGCCGGTGGCGACGGCCCTGTTCATGCTGGCCATCGTCCTGGCCGGCCTCGTCGGCCTGCGCTTCCTGCCGCTGGCGGCCCTGCCGCAGGTGGACTATCCGACCATTCAGGTGCAGACCTTGTACCCCGGCGGCAGCCCCGATGTCATGAGCCGCACGGTGACGGCGCCGCTGGAGCGCCAGTTTGGCCAGATGCCGGGCCTGTCGCGCATGAGCAGCGTCAGCAGCGCGGGGGTGTCGCTGATCACGCTGCAGTTCGTGCTCAACCTGAACATGGAGGCGGCCGAGCAGCAGGTGCAGGCGGCCATGAATGCGGCCGGCTCTTTGCTGCCGGCCGACCTGCCGGCGCCGCCCGTGTACGCCAAGGTGAACCCGGCCGATGCGCCCATCATGCAGCTCGCCGTGACCTCCGACAGCCTGCCGCTGACCGAGGTGCAGAACATGGTCAACACGCGGCTGGCTCTGCGCATCAGCCAGATCAACGGCGTGGGCCTGGTGACGCTGGCCGGCGGCCAGCGCCCCGCCGTGCGCGTGCAGGCCAACCTGGAGGCGCTTGCCGCCATGGGCCTGTCGCTCAACAGCATCAGCGCCGCCATCAGCGCCGGCAACGCCAGCACGGCCAAGGGCAGCTTCGACGGGCCGCAGCGCCAGTACAGCATCAACGCCAACGACCAGCTGACCAGCGCCGAGGACTACCGCGAGCTCATCGTGGCCTATGTGGGCGGCGCGCCGGTGCGCCTCAAGGACGTGGCCCGGGTCGTCAACGGGGCCGAGAACAGCCGGCTGGGTGCCTGGACGGCTATCAAAAAAGAGAGCGTGCCGCCCAATGCAGGCAAGCGCAGCGGCCAGAATTTGATTCAAGAGCAGACCATGCTGACCCCGGCCATCATCCTGAACGTGCAGCGGCAGCCGGGCGCCAACGTGATCTCCACGGTGGATGCCATCAAGCGCCAGCTGCCGCTGCTGGAGCAGGGCCTGCCGCAGAGCGTGAAGCTGGCCGTGCTGACCGACCGCACGCTGGGCATTCGCGCCTCGGTGGAGCATGTGGAGATGGAGCTGCTGCTGGCCGTGGTGATGGTGGTGCTGGTGATCTTCTTCTTCCTGCACAGCCCGCGCGCCACGCTGATCGCCTCCATCGCCGTCCCCATCTCCCTCACGGGCACCGTGGGCGCGATGTACCTGCTGGGCTATTCGCTCAACAATCTCAGCCTCATGGCGCTGACCATCGCCACGGGCTTTGTCGTCGATGACGCCATCGTGATGATTGAAAACATCGCCCGGCATCGTGAGATGCGCGTGGGCGCCGACGGCGCCCACGCTGGCGGCGCAGCCGGCAGGGGCGATGTTTCGGCGCAGGGTCATGTCGGCGCAGCCGACGTGAGCCGAAGCCAGAATATCGCCCGACATCGGGATATGCATAAGTCGCCGCTGCAGGCGGCCCTGGACGGCGCGGGCGAAATCGGCTTCACCATCATTTCGCTGACCGTGTCGCTGATTGCGGTGCTGATCCCGCTCTTGTTCATGCAGGAGGTCATAGGCCGGCTGTTTCGCGAGTTTGCCGTCACGCTGGCCATCACCATTTTGTTCTCGGCGCTGGTGTCGCTGACGCTGGTGCCCATGATGTCCGCGCGCTGGCATGACGCCGAGGGCCATGCGCAGGGGCGCTTCGGCCGCTGGGTGCAGGCGGTGCTCGACTGGACGGTGCACCACTATGACCGCAGCCTGCAATGGGTGCTTAAGCGACAGGTTTTGACGCTCTTTGTGGCGCTGGCCACGCTGGCGCTGACGGCGCTGCTGTATGGGTTGATCCCCAAGGACTTGTTCCCCACGCAAAGCACGGGCCAGCTGCAGGGGCAGGTGCGGGCGGCGGCCGATGTCTCGTTCGAGCGCATGTCGGCCCTGCAGGGCGCGGTGGCGCGCGAGGTGCTGCAAGACCCGGCCGTGCAGTCGGTGAGCTCGGTGGTTGGGGTGGATGCGGCCAACAACACCGCGCTGCCGCAGGGCAGGCTGGTCATCAACCTGCGCCAGCGCCCGCTGTTTGGCGACTCCGAGGCCAGCATCATGGCGCGGCTGCGCGAGCGCGTTGCCCAGCAGGTGGCAGGGGCAACGTTGTTCCTGCAGCCGACGCAGGACCTGACCATCGATTCGGACACCGGCCCGACCGAGTACCGCTTCGACCTGGAGGGCGTGGACACCGCGCTCGTCAACCAATGGGCGCAGCGCCTGGCACAGCGCCTGCAAAGCGTGCCCGAGGTGCGCCACGCGACCACCAACGCCGGCGCCAGCGGCCCGTCGGCCATGGTGCAGGTGGACCGCGACACGGCCGCGCGCCTGGGCATCTCCGCCAGCAGCCTGGACAACACGCTCTACAACGCTTTCGGCCAGCGCATCGTCTCCACCATTTTCAGCGAGACCAGCCAGTACCGCGTGATCCTGGAGGCGGCGCGCGGCGACGCGGCCAGTCTGCAGGCGCTGCGCGACCTGCCGGTGCAGACCACGGGCGGCGGCGTGGCGCCGTTGGGTTCGTTTGCGCAGATTTCCGAGCAGCCGGCGCCGCTGGCCGTGCAGCGCGTGGGCCAGTACCCGGCCGCCACCGTGGGCTTTGACACGGCGCCCGGCGTCAGCCTGGGGGCAGCCGTGCAGGCGGTGCGCGCCGCCGTGGCGGCCGAAGGCCTGCCGGCGGCGCTCACGCTGCGCTTTACAGGCGCCTCGGGCGCCTACCAGAAGTCGCTGGCCAATCAGCTGTGGCTGATCCTGGCGGCGGTGGTGTGCGTGTACATCGTGCTCGGGGTGCTCTACGAGAGCTATGTGCATCCGCTCACCATCCTGTCCACGCTGCCCTCGGCCGGCGTGGGGGCCTTGCTGGCCCTGTGGCTGACGGGCCATGCGCTGGACGTGGTGGGCATCATCGGCCTGGTGCTGCTGATCGGCATCGTGAAGAAGAACGCCATCATGATGATCGACTTTGCCATCGAGGCCGAGCGCCACGAGGGCAAGAGCGCGCAGGAGGCCATACACCAGGCGGCGCTGCTGCGCTTTCGCCCCATCCTGATGACCACGCTGGCGGCGCTGGCGGCCGCCGTGCCGCTGATGCTCAGCTGGGGCGACGGCGCCGAGCTGCGCCGCCCGCTGGGCATTGCCATCTTCGGCGGCCTGCTGCTGTCGCAGCTGCTGACGCTCTACACCACGCCGGTCATCTACCTGTGGTTCGACCGGCTGGGGCAGCGCCTGGGCGGTGCGTCCGATCCTGCCCGTGCACCCCTCAGAGAGGGCGCATGAACCTCTCGCGCGTTTTCATCGAGCGACCCATCGCCACCATCCTGCTGACGCTGGGCCTGGCGCTGGCGGGCATCGGCGCGTACTTCATCCTGCCGGTGGCGCGACTGCCGGCGGTGGACTTCCCGGTCATCTCCATCAACGCCAACATGGCAGGCGCCAGCCCCGCCGACATGGCGCGCACGGTGGCGACGCCGCTGGAGCGCACGCTGGGCACCATTGCCGGTGTCAATGAGATGACCTCGTCGAGCCGCACGGGATCGACGCGCGTGGTGCTGCAGTTCGACCTGAACCGCAAGATCGACAGCGCGGCGCGCGATGTGCAGGCCGCCATCAACGCCGCGCGCATCGACATGCCGGCCAACCTGCGCACCAACCCGACCTATCGCAAGGCCAACCCGGCGGCGCAGCCCTTCATGATCCTGGCGCTCACGTCCAGCTCACGCACGCCGGGACAGATATATGACGAGGTCAACAACATCCTCAGCCAGCGCCTGCTGCAAGTGCCCGGCGTGGGGGACGTGACGCTGGGCGGCAGCTCGCAGCCGGCGGTGCGCGTGGAGCTCAACCCGTTCGCGCTGAGTGAGCTGGGCATCAGCGGCGACGATGTGCGTGCCGCGCTGCAGGCCAACAATGCCAACCGGCCCAAGGGTGTCATCGAGGTGGGTGATGCCGACGACGGCCGTGCGCTGCAGGTGCTGACCCCCGCGCCGGGCCTGCGCGCCGCCGAATATCGGCAGCTTATCGTGGGCATGCGCAACCACCAGGAGGTGCGGCTGTCGCAGGTGGCGCGCGTCACCGACAGCGTGCAGGACACGCGCACGCGCGGCATGTTCAACGGGCAGCCAGCGATCATCGTCAGCATCATCCAGCAGCCCGATGCCAACCTGATCGCCACGGCCGATGCCATTGATGCGCTGCTGCCGCAGCTGCGCGCGCAGCTACCGCCCGACATCGAACTAGACATGGCCATCGACCGCACCGGCTCGGTACGTTCATCGGTATTCGAGGTCGAGCTGACGCTGGTCATCGCCGTGCTGCTGGTGGTGCTGGTGGTGGGCCTGTTCCTGCGCAACCTGCGTGCGGCGCTGATCCCGGGCGTGGCCACCGTGGTGTCGCTGCTGGGCACCTTTGGCGTGATGTATGCGCTGGGCTACTCCATCAACAACCTGACGCTGATGGCCCTCACCGTGGCCACCGGCTTCGTGGTGGACGATGCCATCGTGGTGCTGGAGAACATCTCGCGCCACCTGGAGATGGGGCAGTCGCGCCTGCGGGCGGCACTCGACGGCGCGCGCGAGGTCGGCTTCACCGTGCTCACCATCAGCGTGTCGCTGATTGCGGTGTTCATACCGTTGCTGTTCATGGGCGGGCAGCCGGGGCGGTTGTTTCGCGAATTTGCCGTCACGCTGTCGAGCGCCGTCATGATCTCGCTGCTCATCTCCTTGACCACCACGCCCATGCTGTGCGCGCTGCTGCTGCGCCACGGTGGCGACACTGCCGACGGCCCACCGCAGCGCCGCAGCCTGGTGGCACGCCTGCGCCAGTGGCTGGTGCGCTGCGCGAGCGGCGGCGAGCGGCGCCTGGTGGCCGGCTATACGCATGCGCTGGACTGGGCCTTGGCCTGGCCCTGGCTGGTCATGCTGGTGCTGCTGGTGGTGGTGGGGCTCAACGGCTACCTGTTCTCCAACATCAGCAAGGGCTTCTTCCCCGAGCAGGACAACGGCCAGCTCATCGGCGGCCTGCGCGCCGACCAGAGCATTTCCTCGGGCGCCATGGCCGACAAGCTGCAGCAGGCGGTGGACATCATCCGCGCCGACCCGGCCATAGGCACGGTGGTGGCCTTTGCCGGCGGCACCTCGGGCGGCTTCCTGTCGGCGGCGCTCAAGCCGGCCCGGGAGCGGCCGCCGGGTGAGGGCACGCGCACGGTCATCAACCGCCTGCGCCCGCAGCTTTCGCAGATCGCGGGCCTGCGGGTGTTCCTCAACCCGGTGCAGGAGCTGCGCATGGGCGGGCGCAGCAGCAACTCCACCTACCAGTTCACGCTGAAGGCCGACAACCAGGCCGACCTCAAGGCCTGGACCCTGAAGCTGTCGGCCCGCCTGCGCCAGGACGCGCGGCTGACCGACATCGACGATGACCAGAGCGACAACGGCGTCGAGTCCTATGTGGACGTCGATCGCTCCAAGGCCGCCCGGCTGGGCGTGTCGCTGGCGAGCATCGATGCGGCCCTCTACAACGCCTTCGGCCAGCGCCAGGTGGCCACCATGTACAGCGACCTGAACCAGTACAGCGTGGTGATGGAATGGTCGCCCGGCCTGGCGCGCTCGCCCGAGGCGCTCAAGGACGTGCAGGTGCCGGCCACGAGCGCCGGCGCCGGCACCGGGGGCAGCTCGGCCAACCCGGGGCTGCGCAATGCGTCCTCGGGCCAACCCATCTCCACGGTGCCCTCCACCATGGTGCCGCTGGCCGCTTTTGCGAGCTTTCGCGAACGCGCGGTGCCGACCTCGGTGTTCCACGACGGGGGCGAGCTCTCCAGCACCCTGTCCTTCGACCTGGCGGACGGTATCTCGATCGAGCAGGGGCGCCAGGCGGTGCTGGACGCGGTGGACGCCATCGGCATGCCCAACAACGTGCGCGGCGCCTTCAGCGGCGCGGCCGCGCAGGCGCAGGCCACGCAGTCGCAGCAGGGGCTGTTGATCCTGGCGGCCATCGTGGTCATCTACATCGTGCTGGGCATCCTCTACGAGAGCCTGATCCACCCGATCACGGTGCTGACCACGCTGCCCAGTGCCGGTTTTGGCGCCGTGCTGGCCCTGCTGGCGCTGAAGATGGAGTTTTCCATCATGGCCCTGATCGGCGTCTTCCTGCTGATCGGCATCGTCAAGAAGAACGCCATCCTGATCATCGACTTTGCACTCGATGCCGAGCGTGCGCGCAATCTCACGCCCGTGCAGGCGGTGCGCGAGGCCTGCCTGCTGCGCTTTCGCCCCATCCTCATGACCACGATGGCAGCCATATTGGGCGCGCTGCCGCTGGCCATAGGATTTGGCCAGGGGGCGGCCCTGCGCCAGCCGCTGGGCGTGACCATCGTCGGCGGGTTGATCGCCAGCCAGCTGCTCACGCTCCTGACCACGCCGGTGGTCTATGTATTGCTGGATCGGCTGCGCCGCAAACAGCCAGCCGGCCGCCGGCTTGCAGGCGTCTGATGGCGAATGCAACCCCTTATCTGGCCAGCCCGTCCGTCCAGGAGAATCTGCCCCATGGCACTCCATAGCTACCGCCCCTTGACCCTGACAGGGGTTTTCCTGGCACTGACGTTGCTGCTGTGCAGTTGCAGCCAGGCGCCGCTGCAGCCGACGCCGGCAGTAGCCCTGAGTGCTGGCTGGAAGGGCAGCGCGCCTGCGGGTTGGGTCAGCACCGAGGACTACCAGCATTGGACCAGCGGCCAGTGGTGGCTGATGTGGGGCGACGAGGACTTGAACGCCTTGATGCCGCGCATCGAGATCGGCAATCAGAACCTGGCGCTGGCACTGGCCAATGTGGCGCAGGCCCAGGCGCTGCTGCGCCAGGCGCAGGCGCAACTCAGGCCTACGCTGGGCGCGCAGCTGGGTGCCCAGCGTGGCAGCGGCTCTGCAGGCTCGGCCAGCCTGGGGCTCACGGCGGCCTGGGCGCCCGATCTATGGGGCAAGCTGAACAGTGCTGTGCAGGTGCAGGGTGCCAACGTGCAGGCAAGCCAGGCAAACCTGGCTGCGGCGCGGCTGACCGCCGAGGGTAGCCTGGCGCAGGCATACCTCGCCCTGCGCGAGGCCGATGCCGAGGCCGTGTTGTTGCAGGACATCATCACTGGCTACGAACGTGCGGCAACGATTACCGAAAATAACTACAACGCAGGTATTGCCGCGCGTACCGACGTGCTGCAGGCGCAGAGCACGCTGGAATCGGCGCGCTCCAGCCTTGAAGCGCTCAAGAGCAGTCGCTCCACCTACGAGCACGCCATTGCGCTGCTCCTGGGGGTGCCGCCAGCGAAGTTTTCTCTGGCGCAAAAGCCTTGGGTCAGCACCGTGCCGCAGGTCCCGGCGCAGTTGCCGTCGCAGCTCCTGCTGCGTCGCCCGGACATTGCGTCGGCCGAGCGCGCCGTGGTTGCGGCCAGCGCCAACATCGGCGTGGCGCGCGCTGCCTGGTTCCCCAGCATGAACCTGAGTGCCGGCGTTGGTGGTGGGGCCGCGAACTGGGCCAATCTGGTGTCTGCGCCGGTCATGACCTGGTCGTTGGGGGCGACGCTGCTACAGGCCCTGTTCGATGGAGGTACGCGCGATGCCGCCATCGATCAAGCGCTTGCCGCACACGCGGCGGCCACGGCGAACTATAGACAAACCGCGCTGACCGCTTTTGGCCAGGTCGAGAATCAATTGACTGCGCTGGATAGTCTGGCGCGCCAGATCACGCACACCCGCGCCGCTGCGCAAGCTGCCACCGGCGCCGAGCAGCGCACCCTCAACAGCTACCGTGCGGGCATCTCGGCCTACACCGCCGTGGTTACGGCGCAGGCTACGGCGCTGACCGCGCGCCGCTCGCTGTTGCAGCTGGAGTTGGCGCGCCAGCAGGCGGCGATAGCCCTGGTTCAGGCCCTGGGCGGTGGCTGGCAGGCGCCATGGCGTGAGGCGTCCTGAGCATCAACCACCCAGAGGTGGCTTACACCGCGTCCAGCGCCTGGTGCAGGTCGGCCAGCAGGTCGTCGATATGCTCGATGCCGATTGACAGGCGCACCATGCCTTCGGTCACGCCGGCCTTGGCCAGTTCGTCGGCGTTAAGCTGGCGGTGTGTGGTCGAAGCCGGGTGCGTGGCCAGCGACTTGGCGTCGCCGATGTTCACGAGGCGGGTGAACAGTTGGAGGGCATCCAGGAAGCGCGCGCCGGCGGCACGCGGGTCGCCCTGGGTCTTCAGGCTGAACGACAGGATGCCCGAGGCCCGGCCCTTCATCTGGCGCTGCACCAGCGCGTGGTCGGGGTGATCCTTGAGGCCCGCGTAGCGCACCCATTCCACTTTGGCGTGTCCCTGCAGCGCCTCGGCGATTTTTTGCGTGTTCTCGCAGATGCGATCCATGCGCAGCGCCAGGGTTTCAATGCCCTGCAGGATCAGGAAGGCGTTGTGCGGCGACAGGGCCGCGCCCGTGTTGCGCAGCGGCACCACGCGCACACGGCCAATGTAGGCGGCCGGGCCCAGGGCCTCGGTGTAGACCACGCCGTGGTAGCTCACGTCGGGCTCGTTCAGCCGCTTGAAGCGTTCCTTGTGCTCGGCCCAAGGGAACTTGCCGCTATCCACAACGGCGCCGCCAATGCTGTTGCCATGGCCACCCAGGTACTTGGTGAGCGCGTGCACCACGATGTCGGCGCCATGTTCGATGGGGCGCAGCAGGTAGGGGCTGGGCACGGTGTTGTCCACGATCAGCGGCACGCCGTGGGCATGGGCCACGTCGGCCAGGGCGCGGATGTCGGTCACGTTGCCCAGCGGGTTGCCGATGGACTCGCAAAACACAGCCTTGGTGCGCGCGTCAATCAGCTTGGCAAAGCTGGCAGGATCGCGCGCATCGGCAAAGCGCACTTCCAGGCCCTGCTGCGGAAAGGTGTGGGCAAACAGGTTGTAGGTGCCGCCGTAGAGCGTGCTGGCGCTGACGATGTTGTCACCCGCCTCGGCAATCGCCTGGATGGCGTAGGTGATAGCCGCCATGCCCGAGGCCACGGCCAAGGCGGCGATACCGCCCTCGAGCGCCGCGACGCGCTTTTCCAGCACGTCGGTGGTCGGGTTCATGATGCGCGTGTAGATGTTGCCCGGCACCTTCAGGTCGAACAGGTCGGCGCCATGCTGGGCGCTGTCGAAGGCGTAGGCCACCGTCTGGTAGATGGGCACGGCCACGGACTTGGTGGTCGGGTCGGGCGAGTAGCCGGCGTGGACGGCCAGGGTTTCGATGCGCATCGTTGTCTTCCTTTGCTAGGGTTGTTGCAACCGCGCATTGTCGGTCAAGCAAGCGCTGCCCATGCCATCGTCATTCCCGCGAAGGCGGAAATCCATCGCCGTGATGGGGTAGGGACTCTGGAGGCTGCTGGCCCCCCGCCTTCCCGGGGGTGACGGGGCTGGCTACGCCGGCCGCGTGCGGTAGAACTGCAGGGGCTGTTCCTGCATGTCCTTCTGGTGCTGGTGGATGACCGACTTCTTCATCTTGCCCACCACATGCATCTCGCAGGGCTTGCAGTCGAACACCAGCTTCAACTTCTCCTTGCCGTTGATGAGCTGCAGTGGCTCGGCCTTGATCGTGCCCTTGACGCCGATCACGCCCTTGGCCTGTTTGGGGCACAGGCTCATGCTGTAGCGCACGCAATGCTTGGTGATCATCAGGCTGACCTCGCCTTCTTCTTCCTTGCTTTCGTAGGCTGCGTCAATCACCTTCACGCCGTGCTTGACGTAGAAGTCGTGCGCCTTGTGGTTGAAGACGTTGGCGAGGTAGGTCAGCGTGTCCTCGGGGAAGGGTGTGGGCGGCTGCACGGGCTCGGCACGTGGCAGGCGCACAAAGCCCTTGGCGCGCGCGGCCTCCAGCGCGGCCAGGGCCTCGCGGCGCAGCTGGTTGAGGGCCGATGCGGGCACGAACCAGGGCTGGGACAGCTGCAGGGAAATGTCGTGCAAGGTGAAAATCGTCGCGCCAAAGCGGCCCAGCTGCTCGCGCAACGTGGCCTCGGCCTTGGCGACGTCGCTTGCCGGCTGATGCTGCTGGGCAATCGCGGCAGTCGCCACAAAGCCGTCTTCATCGGTCAGCGTCAGCGCGAAACCGTCCGGTGTTTCCTTGAACTCGGCCCATAGGCCTATGCGCCGCTCGCTGGACTTCTTGTCCAGGGTGCGCACCCAGTCCATGTCGCGGTTGCGGTTGATCTCCAGGCCCTTGCGCAGATCCTTGAAACCGGCGATGTCATCCTTGGGGAACACGCGCCAGATGCCCTTCTTGGGCGCCACGCTTTCGGCGCGGTTGATGTGCACGCCCACCAGTTCCTTTTGCAGGTCGTAGTAGCACAGGCCGTCGCCGTTGTGCAGCACGCTGGCCTTGTCGCTCACCTCCAGCTCGAACCATTTGTCGCCGATTTGCGTGACCCAGCCGATGGCGCGGCCAGGGGTCTTGGGCGTGTCGAAGGCGCCGATGTCGTCCTGGCGGCCGTTGACAAAATAGTCGGTGAACTCGCGGTTGAAGTTCTGGTCGGGGTCGGGCGTAAAGCTGAAGCTGGTGCGACCGCTGGATGAGCGTGCGAACTCGCCCTGCTCGACGATCTCGTCGAGCAGCTTGCGGTAATGGGCCGTGATGTTCTTCACGTAGCCCAGATCCTTGTAGCGGCCCTCGATCTTGAAGCTGCGCACGCCCGCGGCGATCAGCGCGCGCAGGTTGTCGCTCTGGTTGTTGTCCTTCATCGACAGCACATGCTTTTCGTGCGCGATGATGCGGCCGGCGCCGTCCAGCACCTCGTAGGGCAGGCGGCAGGCCTGGTTGCAGTCGCCGCGGTTGGCGCTGCGGCCCGTGTGGGCGTGGCTGATGAAGCACTGGCCCGAATAGGCCACGCACAGCGCGCCGTGCACGAAGAATTCGATGGTCGTGCGTGCCGGGTCGGTGGCGGCGCGGATGGCCTGGATTTGCTGCAGGTCCAGCTCGCGCGCGATCACGATCTGTGACAGGCCCGCGTCCTGCAGAAAGCGCGCCTTCTCGGGCGTGCGAATGTCGGTCTGGGTGCTGGCGTGCAGCTGGATGGGCGGCAGATCCAGCTCCAGCAGGCCCATGTCCTGGATGATGAGCGCGTCGGCCCCGGCCTCGTACACCTGCCAGGCCATGCGGCGCGCGTCCTCCAGCTCGTCGTCGCGCAATATGGTGTTGAGCGTGATGAAGATGCGGCTGTTGAAGCGGTGCGCGTGGGCGATCAGCCGCTCCAGCTCGCGGATATCGTTGCCCGCAGTGGCGCGCGCGCCAAAGGCCGGGCCACCAATGTAGACGGCGTCGGCGCCATGGTCGATGGCGGCGATGCCGATGTCGGCATCGCGCGCGGGAGAGAGCAGTTCGATCTGGTGGGGAGCAAGGGACATAGGGGGCGGATTATCCCAGTGCGGCTACATTCCTGCCTTGCCCCCACGCCTGCCACGCCCATGTACCTGCCGCCGCAATTCGAGTCCGAAGACCCTGCCCACGCCCTGGCGCTGATGCGCGCGCACCCATTCGCCAGCCTGATCAGCAACGACGAAGAGGGCTTTCCCTTTGTTACCCACCTGCCGCTGCATGTGGACGAGCGCGGCCATGGCGACCTGGTGCTGTTGGGCCACTGCGCACGCGCCAATCCGCACTGGCGCTATCTGCAGGCACGCCCCGAGGCGCTGGTCACCTTCCAGGGGCCGCACGCGTATATGTCGCCCTCGGTCTACCCCGATCTGGCGCGCGTTCCCACCTGGAACTACCTGGCCGTGCACTGCCGTGTGCGGGCCCGGCTGATCGACGGCGCGCAGGACAAGGATGCGCTGCTCAAGGCCCTGATAGCCGACCACGAACCCGCCTATGCCGCGCAGTGGCGCGCACAGGACGAGGACTTTGCCCGCAAGATGCTGGCCGGCATCGTGGCCTTCGAGCTGCGCGTGCAGGACCTGCAATGCAAACTCAAGCTGAATCAGCACCGCAAGGAGTCGCACGCCGCCATGTACGCCTGCTATAGCAGTGGCACGCCCGACGAATGTGCTCTGGCCAGGTGGATGCAGCGCTTGGGCATTGCCGTCGACGCAAAAAGCGCAAAGGATGCCTGAGCCATGCGCTTGGGATTCGCGTCGTTCGGACTGTTGGCAGGCATGAAAGTATGGGCTGAACCCGCAGTGACCACTGGATGCAAAAAGCTCAAGTAGCAATATCTATTGAAGAGCGTCCGATCCCGTCATCGCCGCGATTGCGGGGATCCAGGTAGCACTCAAGTCGTTGAGTCGTTGATGTGTTACAGCTGTGGATTCCCACCCCGGATCGGAGTCCGGGGTAACGTTCCTTCGCAGGGATGACGGCGGGTTTTGCAGGGGTTTGAAAAAATGTTGAGAGAAGGGTGTTCTTAGAAGCGAACGTGGTGGACTAACTAAAAAATAAGGAATGACGCTTGCTGCGCTTGCGATTTAATATCGTTTTCGTCGAATGAAGACCATCATTCCTGTGAATGCTGTTAAAAACAATATTAGCTCACCCGGCTCGGGGATGAACCTTAGCAGCCGCCATTCGCCCGTGAACGTGGGGTAGCCGCCGGGTGTATGGGTCATATATGGTCCATCTGAATAGATGTATCCACTCCAGGTGTTTTGGTTGATTGAGCTCATGTGTAAATTATCGTTGTCTGTGTCGAGTCGAAAATTCCCTGTTAAAAATTCCGAGGCATATAAATTGGCTTCAACGTTGCACAAATAGTATGCTTTGCAAAGACCTTGATCCAAATCCAAGGCTGTGTTCCAGGCGCTTAGATTGATTGAGTTGAACCCTTGGTTTTCATGCGCCATAATATGCCATGGCCTACCGGTGCTCCAATCAATTGTTTTATAATGCAGCGTTGCTTTTCCATTGTCGATGGCTTGCTGTGTTAGATCCAGCTCCATGGATTCAAGTTTTCTTCGATAAAAAGCTTCGTCGTTGCAGTCGGGAAGAATGCAGTTGTATGAAGTGACATTGAAGGTGTAGTTGAAAACTGGAGATGCGAGCGCGGCGTGCGAGAGGAAAAAAAGGAGTGCCGACGCGATCATGGTGTTGACAATTTGCTTCATGAACCTTATCTCCTTGGATTTTGATGCTGTGCGTCAAGTGCCGCGTAGATTCATGCTATTGGCGTCGAACATCGGTGTAAAGTGGTTTATTATTCATATTTGAAAAATAATGTAAAATCCCTGGCCGCGATGCGATGGGCTATAGTGGCAGGAAAAGACGTTCTAAATGAGGCGATAACGATGGTTGTCACAGTTCTTAAAGTTGCGGAAAAGAAACAATGAAATATCAGCGCTTGGCAAACGCTTGAGGCTATTTGCAGCATTCCGGATGAATACATAGATGTCGCATCCCGGGTGATTGCATAGACCCAAAACGCTACCTGTCGCATCCCGGACGATTGCAT
>JAFEDY010000012.1 GCA_018241405.1 Pseudomonadota bacterium
TGGCGCGCGGCGCCGCCTACTTCGGCCATGTGGAGGCCGCGGGCCGCGGCGTGCGCATACGCGGCGGCACGGCGCAAAGCTATTACGTGGGCATCGAATCGAACATGCCCGCCGTGCCCGGCATGGAGCCGCCCATCAGCGCCCTGTGCCTGGCGCCCTTCGGCATGGAAGAAGGCACGGAGGTGGCGCTGGACACCCAGGAATTCGGTCTGGTCGTGGGCGAGAGCGTGCGCCTGCGCTTCTTCGGCTCCAGCGTGCGCCGCGCCGACCAGGTCGGCACGCTGCTGGACTTCTGGGGCCCCGAGGAGCTCGTCGAGCTGCAGGAGATCGAAGCCCACCTCCCCGCCGAGGGCCGCAAGAACGGCGAAACGGGGGGCGAGGTCGTGCCCGTCACCCTGCACGCGCGCGTGACCGACATCGGCACGCTGGAGCTCTACGCCGTGCCGGTGGGCGGGGGCGAGCGCTGGAAGGTGGAGTTCGACGTGCGCGCCGGCACCTGATCGGCTTGCGCAGCCGCAGGTGCGGCGACACGCCCCGCCCACACACAATCCCCACGCCAGCTGCATTACCCCGCGCTGGCAACCCGGCGCTCCTCTCCATGGGGAGCGCCCCCTTTCATGCTGAACCACAGTCCAAGGAGAAATGACGATGCCAACCCTGTCCCCGCGCTGGCTTGCCGGCGCCCTAGCGACCCTGCTGGCGCTGCCCGCGCTGGCCACCGACGCGACGCTGAGCAAGATCCAGTCCAGCGGCACATTGACCATCGGCTACCGCAAGGATGCGGCACCACTGTCCTACCTGGACGGCAACGGCCACCCCATAGGCTATGCCATCGAGCTGTGCCAACTGCTGGCAACGCGCATCCAGAGCCAGCTCAAGCTGCCCGCGCTGCAGGTGCAGTATGTGCCGGTGACGATCGCCGAGCGCTTCGAGCGCATTGCCGACGGCAAGATACAGCTCGAATGCGCCGACTCGACCAACACCAAAACGCGACGCGACATGGTGGGTTTCGGCCTGACCTACTACTACGCAGGCGCACGCATGCTGGTGCGCAAGGATGAGGCGCGCGAGCAGTTGTCCCAGATGGCGAACGCGCGCATCGCGGTCATCAAGGGCAGCACGGGCGAGGTCATCGCCGATCGCCAACCCAGCGCCAGGCTGGTCCACGTGGGCAGCACCGACGATGGCGCCAAGGCCGTGGCCGAGGGGCGCGCCGACGCCTTCGTGTCCGACGACATCGCGCTGATCGACCAGTCGCGCGCGCTCAAGGGCGCGCTCAAGGTGGTGGGCCCGCGCATGTCGGTCGAACCGCTAGCGCCCATGGTGCCCAGGAATGCGCCGGACTTTCAGCTGCTGGTCTCCCAGGCGA
Source organism: Pseudomonadota bacterium (assembly GCA_018241405.1). GTDB lineage: Bacteria > Pseudomonadota > Gammaproteobacteria > Burkholderiales > Burkholderiaceae_C > Alicycliphilus. The sequence goes on from JAFEDY010000012.1 coordinate 1,370, forward strand.
TGAAGGACATGTACCGCGACGGCACGGCGCGCCAGGTCTATCGCAAGTGGTTCGAACAGCCTCTGCCCCAGCGCGGCTATGCGCTGGACATGCCGCCCGACCTCCTGCTCAACGACACGTTCCGCCGTCCCGGCGCCTTCGTGACCGACTGGACGATACTGTAAGAAGGCATTGGCGTCCCCATCCAAGGGGCCTGCCGCCCTTTGAGCGCCAAACAGCGCGTCACGCCGCGCCATTCCTGCGCGTGCCCCTCGGCCCAGGCGTTCGCCGCGGTGAAGGGTTCCATTTCCGGGGTGATGAAAGCGCCAGATTTCGTAAGGATGACCGATCACAACACCGCCGCAATGGCGTCCCATTACTGCGTAGGCATAGACCTGGGCACCAGCCATACCGTCGTGGCCCATGTGCCGCTGAACGGTAGCGCGGCCGACATCGCGCTGCTGCCCGTCCCCCAGCGCGTTTCAGCTGGCGAGATCCAGGCCCTGCCGCTGCTGCCCTCCACGCGCTACCAGGCCGCGCCCGGCGAGTTCGGTGATGCCTGGCGCGCGCCCTGGCCGCCGCAAGACGCCAGCGACGAAGCCCCCGCCGTCCTGGGCCGGTGGGCGCGTGAGTTGGGCGCGGCCGTGCCGGCGCGCCTGGTGGCCAGCGCCAAGAGCTGGCTGTCGCACCCGGGCGTGGACCGCAGCGCGCCCATACTGCCCTGGGGCGCGCCCGAGGGGGTGGAGAAGATCTCGCCGCTGGCGGCATCGGCTTCCTACCTGGCGCATGTGCGCGCCGCGTGGGACGCGGCCCACCCGGATGCCCCGCTCTCACAGCAGGCCGTGGTGCTCACCGTGCCGGCATCGTTCGACGAGGGCGCGCGTGCGCTGACGCTGGAGGCCGCGCGCCTTGCAGGCCTGCCTGCGGTGCAGCTGCTGGAGGAGCCCAAGGCCGCATTCCACGACTGGCTGGTGCTGCAGGGCGATGCACTGGCCCAGCGGCTGCAGGACAGCCGCCTGGTGCTGGTGGTGGACGTGGGCGGCGGCACGACCGACCTGACGCTGATCCGCGTGCAGCCCGTGGCGGGCGGCCTGCCCCAGCTCACACGCACGGCCGTGGGCGAGCATCTGATGCTGGGCGGCGACAACATGGATCTGGCGCTGGCGCATCTGCTCGAACCCCGGTTCGCACCCGCCGGCGAGCGCCTGCCGGCCGCGCGCTTTGCCCAGCTGGTGCAGCGCTGCCGCCTGGCCAAGGAGCAGCTGCTGGCGCAGGACGCGCCCGATTCGGTCACGGTGACGCTGCTGGGCGGCGGGGCTAAGCTGCTGGCGCAGTCGCGCTCGGCACCCCTCACACAGGAGCAGGCGCGGCAATGCGTGGTGGAGGGCTTTTTGCCACTGGTGCAACTCGGCGATGCGCCGGCGCGGCGCCAGGGCGCGCTGCGCGGCCTGGGCCTGCCCTACCCGCAGGATGCGGCCATCTCGCGCCATCTGGCGCAGTTCCTGGCGCGGCACGCGGGGGACGACCTGCCCGACACGGTGCTGCTCAACGGCGGCGTATTCCACGCCCATGCGCTCGCCCAGCGCCTGCAGGAGCAGCTGGCGGCATGGCGCGGCCAGGCCGTGCGCCTGCTGCACAACCCGCACCCGGACTGGGCCGTGGCGCGCGGAGCCGCCGCCCATGGCCTGGCGCAATACCAGTCAAATAGGCCAGTAGCGCCCATTAAACAAGCGCTAGCAGCTACCAAAACAGTAGTGCCACGCATTGGCGGCGGTGCGGCGCGCAGCTACTGGCTGGTGCTGCCGGCCAAGGCCGGAACCCATGCCGGGGCCACGCCCCAGGGCATCTGCCTGCTGCCGCGCGGCACCGAGGAGGGCGCGCGCATCACGCTCACCGGCCGGCGCTTTGCACTGCAGCTGGGCCAGCCCGTGCGCTTTGCGCTGGTGGCGCGCAGCCAGGGCCAGGCGCAGGCCGGGCAGATCGCACCGCTCGACGGCGAGGGCTGGGTGGAGCTGCCGCCGCTGGCCAGCGTGCTGCCCGCGCCCGAGGGCCGCGCCACGGCGCGCGTCGAGGTGCAGCTGCAGGCCTGCATGAGCGAGGTGGGCGTGCTGGAGCTGCGCTGCATGGACGTGCAGGATGCCGCGCAGTCCTGGTTGCTGCCGTTGGCCGTGCGCGGCGCGGCGGCCGGCCCTCACCCCGGCCCTCTCCCAGAGGGAGAGGAAAGGGGCCGGCCCACCCAGGCCATCGCCCTCATCGACCGCATCTTCGGCAACCAGACCCAGAACGTGCCCCCGAAAGAGGTGCGCCAGCTGCGCCAGTCGCTGGAAAAGCTCCTCGGCCCGCGCGAATCCTGGGCCCTGCCGCTGCTGCGCACGCTGTTCGACGCACTGCTGGCCCGCGCCAGGCGCCGCCGGCGCACGGCCGAGCATGAGCGCGCCTGGCTCAACCTGGCCGGCTGGTGCCTGCGCCCCGGCGTGGGCGCCGAGCTCGACGGCTGGCGCATGGACCAGGTCTGGCGGCTCTACGCCCAGGGCCTGGGCCATGGCGGCGAGGGTGCGAACTGGACCGAATGGTGGGTGTTCTGGCGCCGCGTGGCCGCGGGCCTCGCTGAGGCGCGGCAGATGCTGCTGCTCGAAGCCGTGGCCGGCTGCATGCAAAAGACCGTGCAGCGCGGCCAGGGCAAGGCCGCCTGGGGCAGCTACGACGACATGCTGCGCCTGTTCGCCGCCATGGAGGCCGTGCCCTGGCAGTACCGCCAGGAGATGGGCCAGTGGATGCTGGCGCGCTTGAAGCGCCCCGACGAGCCCCCGCAGACCTGGTGGGCCATAGGGCGCCTGGCGGCACGCCAGCCGCTGGCCGCCAACGCCCACCTCGTCATGCCGCCCGAGGCGGCGCAGGAATTTCTCGACGCCCTGCTGGCCCAGGACTGGCGCAGGAACGAGCACGCACTGTTTGCCGCCGTGCAGATCGCACGCATGACAGGCGACCGCGCGCGCGACCTACCCGACGCCATGCGTGCAGGGGTGCTGGAGAAGATGCGCGCCGCCCATGCCCCCGCGCGCTGGATCGCCATGCTGGAGCAGGTGGCACAGATGGACGCCGAGGACCAGCGCCGCAGCCTGGGCGACAGCCTGCCGCCGGGGTTGGTGCTGGTGGGCGGATAGGCAGGGCGCTTACCCGCCCAAGCCCGGGCTCAGCCATTTGCGCAGCGCCGCCCTGTAGCTCAGGTCGAAGCGGCCGAAATAGTCCACGCCATTGGGCGCCGCACAGCTGGCCGTGCCGCCATAGAGCTGGCCGGTGACGTAGCGCAGCGCGCCAATGGTGATGAATGCCGCCGCGCCGCTGCTGCCGGGCTCGGTACTGCCCTGCTGCCAATTGACCACCAGGAACCCGGCGTTGGCGATGTCGCTGCTGCTGCCGCAGCTGCCGTTGTTGCAGTTGCCATAGCGCTGCAGCGTGCCCAGGCTGAGCTTTTGCAGATCGCCCTCTGGATGGTGCACGTTGGCCACCGCGGCGCCGATCGGAGCGCCGCCATAGTACGAGCCGGCGTAGACGATGCCGGCCGGCAGCGGGCCGTTGAGCCGCATGAACGAGGTGTCGGTGGCCGCCGAGGCGTAGAGCAGCGTGGCGCCGCCCACCAACCGCCTGGCGCCGGCATTCACGCTGCCGCTGCCGCAACTGGCCGAACGGTAGAACCAGTCGGTAATGAGCGTGGAGGCCACGACCTGCCTGGAGATGCAGTGGTTGGCCCCCAGGAAATACGGCGTGCCCGAGGAAGCCGTGTCATTCAGCAGCGTGCCGCTGCAGAAAAAAGCGGTGCCCGTCTCGTCCACGTAGGTCATGCGCGCCACCGACCGGCTCTGCTGCTGGTAGTCGGAATTGCAGCTCACGTCGATTTCGCAGCTGCCGGACTTCGCCAACGCCTTGGCCGTGAAGGCGTCCTCGGCCTCGGCGGGCGTGAGCGTGTAGTGCGACAGCCCGGGCACGGCCAGGCGCACGGCGGTGGGCGTCGCGCCGGCGGGAATCTGCACCTCCAGCGTGGTCGCAGGGCCGGCGAAGTCGGGGCTCCAGTAGGTCTGCGCTGCCGCAGCATCGGCGCCACCCAGGGCATTGCGCTCGGCCATGGCCTGCAGCTCCTGCGCGCCGACCTCCACCGCCTCGCCCCGCGCCGCCCCATAGAAGCGCAGCACGGCGCCCGGCGGCAGGGCCTGCACCCGCACGCCCAGGCGCACGCCATGCGCGCCCTGCGACTCGAAGCGCAGGGCAGCCAGCTGTGTACCGCCAGGGCCGGGCCGCCACTGGAGCAGCGCAGCGGTGGCCGCCGCGCTGGCGGTATCGGCCACGCCGCGCGGCTGGCCGATCTGGCGCGGCGCGCCCGGCGCCGCGGGCGCACTGGCGATCGCCTTGGCCAGCGGCGCGGCCAACGGTCCCAGGGTGATGGCACGGGTGTCCGCAGGGGCGACCAGCGCCGAGGGCTGCGGCGACACGGCCTTGGCCGCGCTGGCGGACTTGCCGGGGTCGTAGGGCTCGATGCGCTGGCTCCACGCGGGCGCCTCCGGCGTCGGTCCGCTGATAGGAATGCTGCTGCTGTTATCGCCGCTGCCGCCACCGCCGCAGGCAGCCAGGGCCAAAACAACGGGCAGAGCGGCCCACCGGATTCTGCAAATGCGCATGGCTTACTCCTATGTGCAAGGGTGCGGCCGGTGCCTACCTGGCCAGCGACTTCAGCGCCAGCTTGATGCCATCGCTCACACCCACATCGGCCGGCAGCCCCTTGAGCGCGGCCGCCGCCTCCTTGTCGTTATAACCGAGCGCCAGCAGCGCCTGCAGGATATCGGCCTGGTCGGCATTGGCCGCGTGCGGCCGGCTGCCCATGTCGGCGCCCAGCTTGCCCTTCAATTCCAGCAGCAGGCGCTCGGCAATCTTCTTGCCGATGCCCGGCACCTTGACGAGGCGCCCCGCCTCCTGCGCCATCACGGCCTGCGCCAGGTCGACCACGCCCATGCCCGAGAGCACGGCCAGTGCCGTGCGCGGCCCCACGCCGCTCACCTTGATGAGCTCGCGAAACGTCTGGCGCTCCTCTTGCGTGGCAAAGCCATAGAGCAGCTGCGCATCCTCGCGCACGATGAACTGCGTCAGCAGGCTCACCCTCTCGCCCACGGCGGGCAGGTTGTAGAAGCTGCTCATGGGCACCAGCACCTCGTAGCCCACGCCGTGGCAGTCCAGAAGCACCTCGGGGGGGTTCTTTTCCAATAGCAGGCCGGTCAATTTGCCTATCATGCGAATCCTTTGCCGCACGGATCGCGGCGCCTGAGCGGAATTATCAGCGTGATACTGCGCCACACCTTCACCCCCCACAACAACCTGCGCCTGACCCATTTGTGCGGCCCGGCCGACCAGCATCTGCGCACCATAGAGGCCGCGCTGCAGGTCCGAATCGCCCACCGCCACGAGCAGTTCAAGGTGGACGGCCCCAAGGCCCGCGCCACCCAGGCCATGGAGCTCTTGCAGGCGCTCTACGAGATGGCAGACCACACCATCAAGGAAGACCACCTGCAGCTCATGCTGGCCGGCGACGCCTCCATGGCCGAGGACGGCGACGCCGGCGCCCAGCTGACCACGCGCCGCGCCGACCTGCGCCCGCGCACGCCCACTCAGCGCGTGTACGTGCACAACATCGCCACGCACGACATCACCTTCGGCATAGGTCCCGCAGGCACCGGCAAGACCTACCTGGCCGTGGCCTGCGCGGTCGATGCGCTGGAGAGGAACGCCGTGCAGCGCATCGTGCTCACGCGCCCGGCCGTGGAGGCCGGCGAGCGCCTGGGCTTTTTGCCCGGCGACCTGACGCAGAAGGTGGACCCCTACCTGCGCCCGCTGTACGACGCGCTCTACGAGCTGATGGGCTTTGACCGCGTGCAGAAGGCCTTCGAGCGCAACACCCTGGAGATCGCCCCCCTGGCCTTCATGCGTGGGCGCACGCTGAACAACGCCTTCGTGATCCTGGACGAGGCGCAGAACACCACGCCCGAGCAGATGAAGATGTTTTTGACGCGCATAGGCTTCGGCGCACGCGCCGTGGTCACGGGCGACGTGAGCCAGATCGATCTGCCCAAGGGCACGCTGAGCGGCCTGATCGACGCCGAGCGCGTCTTAAAGCGCGTGCAAGGCATCGCCGTCACGCGCTTTACCAGCGGCGACGTGGTGCGCCACCCGCTGGTGGCGCGCATCGTGGACGCCTACGACGCTAAAAGCAGCAGCCGGCGTGCCACAAGTGATTGATTTTTTTGATAGCTGCCGGCGCTTGAATGACAAGCGTTGAAGTCGAATATGGCTCTAAACCACCTGACCCTGTCCCTGCAATTCGCCCCCGAGGCCGCCGCGCACCGCGCAGGCCTGCCGCGCCACAAGGTCGCGCGCTGGATACGCCACACCCTGGCCGTCGATGGCGAGATCACCGTGCGCATCGTGGGCGCCGAAGAAGGCCAGCGCCTGAACCGCGAATTCCGCCACAAGGACTACGCCACCAACGTGCTCACCTTCGACTACCAGCAGGACCCCGTGGCCGTGGCCGACCTGGTGCTGTGCGCCCCGGTGGTCGAGCGCGAGGCGCGCGAGCAGGGCAAGACGCTGGAAGAACATTACGCCCACCTGCTGGTGCACGGAACGCTGCACGCCCAGGGCTGGGACCACGAGACCAGCGAAGAAGATGCGCAGGAGATGGAGGCGTACGAGACGGCCATCCTGCAGGAGCTGGGGTTTGCCGATCCCTATGCCGCGTAAAGCACGCACAGCCCCGCGCGTCCCCCGTCAGGCCATGTGGTTCGCCTAACATCGCCCCGATGTTCGACACCGCCCTGCTCCTCGCCGCCGCCTTCGTCGCCGGCGCGCTCAATGCCGTCGCCGGTGGCGGCAGCTTTCTGACGCTGCCGGCGTTGGTGTTCACCGGCGTGCCGCCCGTGGTGGCCAACGCCACCGGCACCGTGGCCCTGCTGCCGGGCTACATGGCGGGCGCCTGGGGCTTTCGCGAGGACATGGCGCCGCCGCCGGGCCTGTCCATGCGCGCCGTGGTCGTCCTCTCGCTGATCGGCGGCGCGGCCGGCGCGGCGCTGCTGCTGGTGACGCCCGACGCCGTCTTCCGCAAGGTCGTGCCCTGGCTGCTGCTGGCGGCCACGGCCCTGTTCGCCTGCGGGCCGCAGCTGCGCCAATGGGCGGGCTCGGGCCGGCACGGCGCGTCGCCAGGCAAGGCCGGCCTGGGCATGCTGGCCGTGGCCGGCTATGGCGGCTACTTCAATGGCGGGTTGGGCATTTTGCTGCTGGCGCTGTTCGGCCTGTTGGGCCAGACGCGGCTCAATGCCATGAACGGCATGAAGAATCTGGTGTCGGCCCTGCTCACGGCCATCTCCGTGGCCATCTACGCCGCGGGCGGCATCGTGCAGTGGCCGCAGGCCCTGGTGATGATGGTGGCCGCCACCCTGGGCGGCTACGGCGGCGCGCGCCTGGCGCGCCGGCTGCCCGCGCCCGTGCTGCGCTGGGGCATCGTGGCGACGGGCTTGGTCATGGCGGTGCTGTTTTTCTGGAAGCAATAGGGGCCGCGCCTGCGCAATGCGCGCGCAAGCGCATGCCAGAATCTACCCATGGACAAGGCATGGCATGGGCGTACGGCAACCGCACTGGCCGCCTGCATGGTGGCATGTGCCGGCGCGTGGTGGCTGGCCCACGCGCGGCTGCAGCAGGTGCAAGCCGACTTCGAAACCGATGCCCGCATCATTCACCGCCTGCTGAGCCAGCGTGCCGTGCAGCACGACGCGGTGCTGGCCACGCTGGCCCTGCTGCAGCCGCGCGCGGACGCAGGGGCCGATGCGGCGCTGGAGCGCCTTCCGGCCCTGTACCCGCAGATCACCGCCGTGCTGCGGCGCTCGGACGACACCCCCTGGCCAGCCGCCGAGCGCACGCCACTGGATGCCGCCGAGGCCCGCTCGCGCGCATTGCACCGTGCCGAGCTGGCGGCGCCCGAGCTGGCCGAGGGCCGCTACAGCGTGGTGCTGGCGTCGCCGCAGGGCAGCCATGCGCTGCAGATCGACCTGCGGGCCGCCGTGCCGTGGAACGAATGGCCCATGGACCCTGCCACGAGCCCGGTGCGCGTGGCGCTCGAACATGCAGGCCAGGCCTATGTGGTGCAGCCGGGACGACCGCAGTCGCGGGGCTGGAGATTCGACTTTCGCAAACGCCTGGCCTCGGCCAGCCAGCCGCTGGACGTGGTGGCGGAGCGCGGCGTGGGCTGGGCCGAGCTGCCCTGGTGGCGCATGCTGCTCTGGTGTGCGCTCGTCGCCGCCGCCTGGACCGCGGGCCAGGCCCTGTGGCGCCAGCGCATTGCGCGCCGCCGTGCCGAAGAGCTGCTGCGCCTGGGCCAGGTGGCGCGCCTGAACACGCTGGGCGAGCTGGCCGCAGGCATGGCGCATGAGCTCAACCAGCCGCTCACCGCCGTGCTGGCCAATACCCAGGCTGCAGGTCGGCTGCTGACGGAAGCGCCGCCCGAACTGGACATGGCGCGCATGGCAATGGACCGCGCCGTGGAGCAGGCGCGGCGCGCGGCGAACACCGTGGGCCGGCTGCGCAGACTGGTGGAACGCCCCGCGCAGGGACAGCCGCCCAAGCCGCTGCTGCTTGACGACGCCGTGCGCGACGCGCTGCACCTGCTGGAGCCCGAATGCCGCAAGGCGGGCGTGCTGCCCCAGCTGCAGGCCCCGGCCGAGGCGCTGACCGTGCTGGCCGACCCCGTGGCGCTGCAGCAGATCCTCTACAACCTGCTGATGAACGCGCTGCAGGCGCTGGCCCTGGTCCCCCCCGCCGAGCGCCGCCTGCTGCTGCGCCTGGCACCCACCGGCGACGCCGCCCATGTGCAACTGCACATCGAGGACAGCGGCCCGGGCGTTCCCGCCGAGGTGCTGGCGCATTTGTTCGAGCCCTTCACCACCACGCGCCAGGGCGGCCTGGGCCTGGGCCTGACGCTGTGCGACAGCCTGGCGCAGGCCATGGGCGCCCAGCTCGCCTGCGCGCCACGCCAGGGCCGTGGTGCCTGCTTCGTTCTGACTATGGCCGCTGCCTGAGAACCGGCCCATGACTTCCATCTCCGCGCGATGAACGACGACACCCCGCTCTCCCCCGTGGTCCACCTCGTGGACGACGACGCCGCCGTGCGCGACGGCCTGGGCCTGCTCATCGGCACCGTGGGCCTGCGCGTGCAGCCCTGGGCCGATCCGCTGGCCTTCATGGCGGACTTTGACCGCTCCTGTGTCGGCGCCATCGTGCTCGACATGCGCATGCCCGGCACCAGCGGGCTGTCGCTGCTCGAACAGCTGATAGCGCAGGGCGTGGACCAGCCCGTGATCATGCTCACGGGCCATGGCACGGTGGAGATGTGCCGGCGCGCATTCAAGGCCGGGGCGGCCGAATTTCTCGAAAAGCCCGTGGACGACGAAACGCTCATCGAGGCCCTGCAGACCGCGGTGCGCCAGCATGTGCGCTCGCGCGCGCGCCACCACGCAGACCAGCAGGCGCGCGAGCGCTTTGCCATGCTCTCGGGCCGCGAGCGCGAGGTGCTGGGCCTGATCGTCGAGGGACTGACCAACAAGGAGATCGGCCGCGCGCTGGCGCTCTCGCCGCGCACCATAGAGACGCACCGCGCCAACCTCTTTGCCAAGCTGGGCGCCGAATCGCTGGCCCAGCTGATCCGCCGCTACGCGGCGCTGGTGGATGCGGCTGCGTAGTTCTACGGAGCGGCGCGCGTAGGCGCACGCATGGCGGGGCAGGCCACTGCCCCTTACAGTTGCGCCCACGGTCGGCCACACCTGATGCCGACCGCAACCTCCAGGAGAACACCATGGCTCGACTCGCCAACGCCACCCTCGCCACCACCCTTGCGCTTCTGTGCGGCGCCGCCAGCGCCGAGGCCGTGCGCACGGAGCGCAACATGACCCTCGAACTCGCCAATCAGATCGCTGCCCAATCCGTGGCGGCCTGCACCGCCGGTGGCTACAACGTGGCGGCCACGGTCGTCGACCGCGCCGGCACCGTGCGCGCCGTGCAGCGCGCCGACAATGCCGGCCCGCACACGCTGGAATCCAGCCGCCTGAAGGCCTACACCTCTGCGTCGACCAAGACCACCTCTCAGGCCATGATGGAGGGCGCGCAAAAGAACCCCGGCGCGGCCAACCTGGTGTACATCCCCGGTTTCCTGCTGGTCGGCGGCGGCGTGCCCGTGAAGGTGGGCAACGAGGTCATCGGCGCCGTGGGCGTGGCCGGCGCTCCGGGCGGCCATCTGGATGAACAATGCGCCACGGCCGCATTGGCCAAGGTGCAGGACCAGCTCAAGTAATCACCGCCGCAGGCCCGCCGCGGCCCGCGGGCGCAATGCGCAGCGGTATGGTCACCGGCCCGTCGTTGACCAGGTGCACCTGCATGTCGGCGCCAAAGCGGCCCGTGGCGACGACCGGGTGCGCCGCGCGCGCCTGGGCCACGAAGTAGTCGTACAGGCGCTCGCCCTCGGTCGGCGCGGCCGCCTGGCTGAAGCCCGGGCGGTTGCCGCCGCGGGTGTCGGCGGCCAGGGTGAACTGGCTCACGACCAGCAGGCCGCCGCCCAGGTCCTGCAGGCTGCGGTTCATCTTTCCAGCCTCGTCGGCAAAGATGCGCAGCTTGAGGATCTTGGCCAGCAGCCTGTCGGCCTGCGGCGCACTGTCGCCCTGCTCGGCGCAGACCAGGGCCAGCAGCCCGGCGCCGATGCGGCCAACGACCTCGCCGGCGATTTCCACGCGCGCCTCGCGCACGCGCTGCAAGACACTGATCACGTCGTCCTCTCCTGCGCCTCGGCCTGTTCAAAAACGGTCTCTGCGCCCTCGGGCAGCAGCTCTATGGTGGCGTGCAGGCCGGGCACCATGTCCATCAGCTCGGCCTCGACGGCGGCGCGCGCGGCGGCCGCCCGGCCCAGCGTCCAGTGCGCCGGCACATGCATGTGCAGGTCCAGGAAACTGCGCGTGCCGGAGCGGCGCGAGGTCAGGTTGTCGAAGTACACCAGGCCGCCCGCGCCTTGTGCAAGGCGCTGCAGCGCGGCCTCGATCTGGTCCAGCAGCTCCTGCTCCACCGCCTCGTCCATCAGGCCCTGGGCGGAGCGCCAGACCAGCTCCACGCCCTCCTTCAGGATATTCAGCGCCACGCCGACGGCCACCAGCGGGTCAAGCCACAGCCAGCCGGTGGCGCGTGCGGCCAGCAGGCCCACGACCACGCCCACCGAGGTCCAGACATCGGTGATCAAATGGCGCGCATCTCCCACCAGCGCCACCGAGCGGTAAACACGCGCCGAGCGGAACATGGCCCAGGCCAGCGCGCCGTTGCAGGCCGTGCTGACGATGGACAGGCCCAGGCCCCAGCCCAGCTGCTCCACCGGCTGCGGATGCACGAAGCGCAGCGCCGCCGCCCACAGGATGGCGGCGCTGGCGCCGACGATCAGGATGCCCTCGAACCCGGCCGAGAAATACTCGGCCTTGTGGTGGCCATAGGGGTGCTCGGCGTCGGGCGGCCGCTGCGCCACCGTGACCATGGCCAGCGCAAACATGGCGCCGGCCAGATTCACGAAGGACTCCAGCGCGTCCGACAGCAGCCCCACCGAGCCGCTGACCCACCAGGCCAGGGTCTTGAGCACGATGGTCAGCACCGCCACGCCCACCGAGGCGCGCAGCAGGTTGTGGGGCGTCATCCAGGCGGGGACATGCAGGGGTCTGGCGGCGGCAGGTGGCATGGCAGGAATTATCCTGCCCCTGGTCAGGCCAAGGCGAATGGCTGCGCCACCGCCCTCGCCAAACCGCGGACAATGCGCTATAAGCCTGCACACCCCTCGGCCAACGCCCATGTCAGCACCGCCCCTCTCCGAGCCCGTCCTGTCCGCAACGGGTTCGCACACCAGCGCCGCGCTGCTGCGGCTGGTGGCGGGCGCCGTTCCCGTCATGCTGGCCTACTACGAATACCAGTCGCCAGTCCTGCGCTGCAGCTTTGCCAACCAGCGCTTTGCCGACTTCATGGTGCGTGCGATGGACGACCTCATCGGTGCAAGCGCACAGGACACCCTGGACGCGCCGACCTGGCAGCAGATCCAGCCCGCCGTGCAGCGCGCGCTGACGGGCGAGACGGTGCAGCATGTCTGCGAGCTCCCGGGGCCGGACGGTCGCGCACGCGTGCTGGAGTTCAGCCTGCGGCCCGAACTCGCAACCCGCGCCGGCGTTGCGGCCACAGTGGGGCTGCTGGTGCTGGTCAACGACATCACCGAGCGCGAGGCGGCCGAGCAGGCCGTGCGCCAGAGCGAGGAGCGCATGCGCAAGTTCGCCGAGGCCACCGAGGAAGGCCTGGCCTTCCATCGCGACGGCTGCATCGTGGACGCCAACGCGTCCCTGCTGCGCATGACCGGCCACCAGCTGGCCGAGGTCGTGGGCCGCTCCATCTTCGACTTCATCCTGCCCGAATACCGCGGCCTGGCGCGGGAGTACACGCGCCGCGGTCGCGAGTACCCCTATGAGCTGGCCATGCTGCACAAGGACGGGCACGCCATCCCCATCGAAGCCGTGGGCAAGACCATGCCTTTTGCGCAGGACGAGTACCGCGTGGTGGTGGTGCGCGACATCACGGCGCGCAAGCAGGCCCAGGAGCGCGCGCGCTTCCTGGCCCAGCATGACCCGCTGACCCAGCTGCCCAACCGCAGCCACCTCATGCACAAGCTTGCGCAATGGACCAGCGCCGAGCAGCCGCGCTCCCGCGCGGCCCTGCTGTTCATAGACCTGGACCACTTCAAGACCGTCAACGAATCGCTGGGCCACGAGGCCGGCGACCAATATCTGTGCGAGATGGCGCGGCGCCTGCAGGAGGGCGTGAAGGCCATGGATTTCGTGGCGCGCGTGGGTGGCGACCAGTTCGTGGTGCTGCTGTACAACCGCCGCAGCCGCGCCGCCGTGGCCGCCGTCGCTGACAAGCTGATCGAGCGCATGCAGGCCACCTACGTCAGCGGCGAGACGCGGCTGTCGCTCTCGCCCTCCATAGGCATCAGCATCTTCCCCGACGACGGCTACAGCCCCGACGAACTGCTGCGCCGCGCCGACGCCGCCATGCAGCAGGCCAAGGAAAGCGGGCGCGGCGCACGCCTGTTCTATGCCCCGGACATGGAGGGCCAGCCGGCGGAGGTCCTGCAGCAGGAGCATCTGCTGCGCGAGGCCGTGTTCCACGAGGCCCTGGAGCTGCACTACCAGCCCCAGGTGCAGCTGGCCTCGGGCCGCCTCATGGGCTTCGAGGCCCTGGTGCGCTGGCGCCACCCGGAGCGCGGCCTGGTCGGGCCGGAGGAGTTCATTCCCCTGGCCGAGTCGCGCGGCCTGATCACGCCCATAGGCCGCTGGGTGCTGCGCGAGGCCTGCCGCCAGCTCAAGGCCTGGCAGGACGAGGGCCTGGCCCTGGTACCCGTGGCCGTGAACCTGTCGGCCATTGAGTTCCGCCAGCGCGACGTGGCCGGCGAGATCGCCCGCGTGCTGCAGGAAACGGGCCTGGCGCCCCGGTACCTGGAGATCGAGATCACCGAGACCACCCTGATGCAGCATGCCGAGCACACGCGCGCCACGCTGCAGGCGCTGCAGGGCATGGGCGTGGCCGTGACGGTGGACGACTTCGGCACGGGCTATTCGTCACTGACCTACTTGAAGCGCTACCCGCTGGACAAGCTCAAGGTGGACCGCTCCTTCGTCGTGGACACACCGTCGGACGGGGACAACGTGGCCATCGTCACCGCCATCATCCAGCTGGCGCGCAGCCTGCAGCTGCAGTCCGTGGCCGAGGGCGTGCAGACCGCCGAGCAGCTGGCGCTGCTGGAGCGCCTGGGCTGCGAACTGGCCCAGGGCTTTGGCATCGCGCGCCCCATGGATGCCCAGCACACGCGCGAATGGCTGCGCGCGCAGCCTGGGGCGGCCAGCATGACAGCGGCGTGACGGCGTGCCATGGACAATATGTCCATGGCCTCCTCTCCCACCCTCATCACCGACCCCAGCTTCCACACCGATCCCGCCGACGCCCTGGCGCAGGTGCAGCGCATCTACCAGCAGCAGATCGATCATTTGCGCGATGCCATGCAGCGCTTCGTGGCCGGCGAGACGCCCGCCGAACATGTGCGCGCCTGCTACCCCTATGTGCGCGTGCACATCACCAGCGTGGCGCGCGCCGCCACCCAGCTGGCCTACGGCTTCATCGAGGGGCCGGGGGTGTACGAAACCACGCTCACGCGGCCCGACCTGTTTGCCGGCTACTACGCCGAGCAGTTTCGGCTGCTGCTCGCCAGCCATGGCGTGGAGCTGGAGGTGGGCCTGAGCCGCCAGCCCATCCCCATCCATTTCTCGTTTGCCGAGCACGACTATGTCGAGGGCCAGCTCAACGCCGAGCGGCGCATGCTGATGCGCGACCTGTTCGACCTGCCCGACCTGGCCGCCATGGACGACGGCATCGCCAACGGCACCTGGGCGCCGCGCCCCGGCGAAGCACAGCCGCTGTCGCTGTTCACCGCGCCGCGCGTGGACTATTCGCTGCACCGCCTGCGCCACTACACGGGCACGCTGCCCGAGTGGTTCCAGAACTTCGTGCTGTTCACCAACTACCAGTTCTACATCGACGAGTTCGTGCGCCTGGGCCATGCCGAGATGGCCAAGGCGGACAGCGAATACATCGCCTTCATCGAGCCCGGCAACGTGGTCACGCGCCGCGCGGGCCTGGCGGTCGAGGCCGGCGACGAGCTGGGCACGCCGCCGCCGCGCCTGCCGCAGATGCCGGCCTACCACCTGGTGCGCGCCGACAACAGCGGCATCACCATGGTCAACATCGGCGTAGGCCCGGCCAACGCCAAGACCATCACCGACCACATCGCCGTGCTGCGCCCGCACGCCTGGATGATGCTGGGCCACTGCGCGGGCTTGAGGAACAGCCAGCAGCTCGGTGACTACGTGCTGGCCCACGCCTATGTGCGCGAAGACCATGTGCTCGACGCCGAGCTGCCGCTGTGGGTGCCCATCCCTGCCCTGGCCGAGATCCAGGTCGCGCTGCAGCAGGCCGTGGCCGACGTGACCGAGATGACGGGCAGCGACCTCAAGGGCATCATGCGCACCGGCACCGTGGCCAGCACCGACAACCGCAACTGGGAACTGCTGCCCGACAACCTGCCCCAGCGGCGCTTTTCCCAAAGCCGCGCCGTGGCGCTGGACATGGAAAGCGCCACGATTGCCGCCAACGGCTTTCGCTTTCGCGTGCCCTACGGCACCCTGCTGTGCGTGAGCGACAAGCCGCTGCACGGCGAGATCAAGCTGCCCGGCATGGCCAACCATTTCTACCGCGAACGCGTGGACCAGCACCTGCGCATAGGCATGCGCGCCATCGACATCCTGCGCGAGGGCGGCGTGCAGCGCCTGCACAGCCGCAAGCTGCGCAGCTTTGCCGAGGTGGCCTTCCAGTAGGCACGAACCGAGCTCTCAAATACATAGCTTCTAGCGCTTGCTGCAAAAAGGTAAACGCCGATTTTTTCGACACATCGATCAGCACGGCAGGCTTCCCCCACAATTGCTGCATGAGCCCCCTCTTTGAAGCCCAGGACCTGCGCAAGCGCTATGGCAACGCCACCGTGGTGGACGGCGTGTCGTTCACCATCGCGCCCGGTGAATGCCTGGGCGTGATCGGCCCGAACGGCGCCGGCAAGACCACCACCATCCGCATGTGCCTGGGACTGACGGCGCCCGACGCGGGCGGCGTGCGCTTCTACCCCGGCGGCGGCGCCGCGCCTCTCACCATGCCGCAGGACGCGCTGGCCATCAAGGCGCAGCTGGGCGTGGTCACGCAGTTCGACAGCCTGGACCCGGACTTCAGCTGCGCCGAGAACCTGCGCGTGTTCGGGCGCTACTTCGGCCTCAGGGGTGCGGCCATGGACGCGCGCATCGCACCGCTGCTCGAATTTGCCGCGCTCAGCGCCAAGGCCGACGCGCGGCCCGGCGCGCTCTCGGGCGGCATGCGCCGGCGGCTGTCGCTGGCACGCGCCCTGGTCAACAACCCGCGCCTGTTGCTGCTCGATGAGCCGACCACGGGCCTGGATCCGCAGGCACGCCACCTGATGTGGGAGCGCCTGCAGCAGCTGCTGCTGCAGGGCAAGTCGATTTTGCTGACCACACATTTCATGGACGAGGCCGAGCGCCTGTGCTCGCGCCTGCTGGTGCTCGACCATGGCCGCAAGATTGCCGAGGGCCGTCCGCGCGAGCTGATCGCCGAGCACCTGGAGCGCGAGGTCGTCGAGGCCTATGGCAACGGCGCACTGGCCCTGGCCCATGACGCGCAGCTGCGCCCGCTGGCCGCGCGCATCGAGGTCAGCGGCGAGACCGTGTTTTTCTACACCCACAACGCCCAGCCCCTGTTGCAGGCGCTGGGCCAGCATGCCCACCTGCGCACCCTGCACCGCCCCGCCAATCTGGAGGACCTGTTCCTCAAGCTCACGGGCCGGCAGATCCGTGAAGACGCCTGACTGCGTGCTGTTATCAATTAAATAGCAACAAACCTTTTTCCATCAAACGGTAACCGCATTTTTTGCTTGACCTCTGGCGCACACCACCGCAAGTGCACCCGCCGCATCCAGGCCGCGCTTTCGCGCGTACCCGCTGTGGCAGCAGGTTTTTTCCAGCAACTGCTGCGCTTTCAAACCGCTTGCAAAAAAGGGAAACACCATGCACACCCGGACCAAACGCTCCCGCCTCGCCCCCTTGACCTGCGCGCTTGCCACCGCGACCCTGCTCGCGGCCTGCGGCGCGATGAAACCCGCCTCCAGCCCCATGTTCTCGCAAGACAGCCTGCCCGACGCCATCAAGGTGCCGGCGGGCAACAGGGTCGCCATGGAAACCGTGGGCGTGGGCGAGATCACCTACGAATGCCGCAGCAAGGCCAATGCCCCGGACCAGACCGAATGGGTGTTCGTGGGCCCCAGGGCCGTGCTGAACGACCGCAGCGGCAAGCAGGTGGGCTCCTACTATGGCCCGCCCGCCACTTGGGAATCGAAAGACGGCTCCAGGCTCACCGCCACACAGCTGGCCGTGGCGCCATCGGGCATGGGCAACCTGCCCTACCAGTTGGTCAAGGCCAATCCGGCCATGGGCAGCGGCACCATGACGGGTGTGACCTTCATCCAGCGCGTGGCCCTGAAGGGCGGCGTGGCACCCGCATCGCCATGTGCCCCCGCCAACAAGGGCGAGCGCCAGGTCGTGAAATACCAGGCCGACTACATCTTCTGGAAGGCCGCGTAAGGCGGCGCCCCGGCCGGCCGCAAGGGCCTGGTGGCCGATGGTTCAGACCCGCTCCATTCACCGCGCACCGGGCGCCGCACAATAGGCGCATGCAGACCCATCCCTCCACCCCATCGCACGCCCATGCGGGCACGCCGCATCAGCCCTCGCTCTGGCGCGCCCCCGACCTGTCGCTGCGCTGGTGGCCGGTGTTCCTGCGCAACCTGCTGGTGTGGCGCAAGCTGGCCATCCCCAGCCTGGTGGGCAACATCGCCGAGCCGCTGATGTGGCTGGTGGCCTTCGGCTACGGCATGGGCGCGCTGGTGGGGCAGGTGCAGGTGGGCAGCGAGCGCGTGCCCTACATCCTGTTCCTGGCCAGCGGCTCCATCTGCATGAGCGCCATGAACGCGGCCAGCTTCGAGGCGCTGTACTCGGCGTTCTCGCGCATGCATGTGCAAAAGACCTGGGACGGCATCATGAACGCGCCCATCAGCCTGGACAGCGTGCTGCTGGCCGAGATGCTGTGGGCCGCGTTCAAGGCGCTGTTCACCACCACGGCCATCCTGGGCGTGATGCTGGCGCTGTCCATCAGCCACAGCCCCAAGCTGCTCGTGGCCTGGCCCGTGCTGCTGGCCGTGGGCATCATGTTCGCCAGCATCGCACTGATCTTCAACGCGCTGGCCCAGGGCTATGACTTCTTCACCTACTACTTCACGCTGGTGCTCACGCCCATGATGTTCCTGTCGGGCGTGTTCTTCCCGCGCGAGCAGTTGCCCACCGCCGTGCGCATCGCCTCGGACTGGCTGCCGCTGACCAACGCCGTGGAGCTGGTGCGCCCGCTGTTCATGGACCAGTGGCCCGCGCACCCGCTGCGCCACGGCCTGGTGGTGGCCGTGACCACGATGCTGGCCTACTGGCTGGCGCTGGCGCTCACGCGCCGGCGCTTTCGCGCCTGAAAATGCCAAAATTCCTGCCGCCATGCCTGTAGCGCTCAGCCCCGCCCATATCGCCCTGGTGGATTCGGGTGTGTCCGCCATCGTCGCCTCGCGCAGCGCCGACCTGCGCCCCAGCGTGATGCGCGCCATGGCCTCGCGCATCAGCTCCGACGGGCACAGGGTCACCGTATTCCTGCGCCCCAGCCAGTCGCAGCAGCTGCTGGCCGACATCGCCGCAGGCGGCCCCATCGCCGTGGTCTTCAGCGACCCGCCGTCCAACCGCACGCTGCAGCTCAAGGCCGGCGGCGCGCAGATGCGCCCCGCCGAGCCCGGTGACCAGGCCCTGCTGCGGCGCTACCTGGTCGCCATGCAGCATTGCGTGGGCCAGGTGGGTTACGGCCCGGACTACGTGGCGGCCATGCTGTCGGTGCCGCCGCAGGATCTGGTGGCCGTGGAGTTCACGCCCGATACGGCCTTCGACCAAACACCCGGCCCGCGCGCAGGTACGCCGCTGGCGCCCCACCCCGCACCATGAACGACGCCAACGCCCCCACGCTGCGCTCCATCCGCGCCTGCCTGGAGGGCGCGATTCCGGCCACTGCCGCCACCT
The DNA here is from genome assembly GCA_018241405.1 of Pseudomonadota bacterium. Taxonomy (GTDB): domain Bacteria; phylum Pseudomonadota; class Gammaproteobacteria; order Burkholderiales; family Burkholderiaceae_C; genus Alicycliphilus. The sequence continues at coordinate 20,221 of JAFEDY010000012.1, forward strand.
GCGCACCCGACGGCACGCCCAACGTGGCCTATATCTCGCAGGTGGTCTATGTGGACGACGGCCATGTGGCGCTGTCCTTCCAGTTCTTCAACAAGACACGCCAGAACATCCTGGCCAACCCCTGCGCCACGGTGCTGGCGCTGGATCCGATCACGGCGCGCCAGTACCGCCTGCACCTGCGCTACCTGCGCACGGAGACCCAGGGTCCGTTGTTCGAGCAGATGCGTGCCCAGCTGTCGGGCATCGCCTCGCACGAAGGCATGGGTGAGGTGTTTGTGCTCAAGGGCTCGGACATCTACGCCGTCGAACGCATCGAGGCCGTTGCCGGCGAAGGCCTGCCACCGCCGCCGCCGCGCATCGACCTGCTGAGTGCCGTGCGCCTGTGCAGCCTGCGCCTGGTGCGCTGCACCGGCCTGGACGAGCTGCTGCAGGCCCTGCTGGCCGGCCTGCACGAGCACCTGGGCGTGCGGCACGCCATGGTGCTGATGCTGGACGCGCAGGCGGGCCAGCTCTACACCGTCGCCAGTTTCGGCTACCCGCATTCGGGCGTGGGCAGCGAGATCCGCCTGGGCCAGGGCGTGATCGGCATGGCCGCGCGCGAGTCCACGCCGGTGCGCATCAGCCACATGACGCATGCGGCGCTGTACAGCCACGCGCTGCGCAGCAGCCTGACCGCCGATGGCGCCGATGGACCCGCCGCCGGACCCGAGATTCCCTACCCCGGCCTGGCCGAGCCGCACAGCCAGCTGGCCGTGCCCCTGGTCAGCGGCGGACGCACGCTGGGCGTGCTCTTCGTCGAAAGCCCGCTGGACCTGCAGTTCCGCTACCCGGAAGAAGACGCGCTGGTGACGCTGGCCGGCCAGCTGGCCGCCGCCATCGACCTGCTGCAGGCGCCCGACGATGCCGGAGAGCCCCCGCGCGCCGCCCCCGCCGCCACGCCGCCCCAGGGCCCGGCCGTGCGGGTGCGGCACTTTGCCGCCAACTCCAGCGTCTTCGTGAACGACGCCTACCTCATCAAGGGCGTGGCCGGCGCCATCATCTGGAAGCTGCTGCGCGAGCATGCACGCACCGGGCGCTGCGACTTCAGCAACCGCGAGCTGCGCCTGGACCCGGCCCTGCGCCTGCCCGACGTGGCCGACAACCTGGAGGCGCGCCTGCTCCTGCTGCAGCGGCGCCTACAGGAAAGCGGCACGGCCATCCACATCGAGAAGGCCGGCCGCGGGCGATTCAGACTGCGCCTGGACGCGCCGGTGCTGCTCGAAGACATGCCGGCCTGATCGCTCACACGGCGCCCTATTGCGCCAAGTCGAGCGCGCGGGCCAGCTTGCCCCATTCGACCTGCGACAGATGCGGCCGCGCCACCGCCAGCGCCACGTCAAAGGCCTGCGGCGGGGCGTTGCGGCGCATGTCGGCGAGCATCATGGCGCGCTCGGCCGGCGCCATGCTCGGCAGCATCCAGCGCAGCACCACCAGCATCTCATCCGGCGGGATGGAGGCCACCAGCGCGCCCTCGATGGCCGCCAGCTCCGCGTCGCTGTAGTGGGCCCAGAGCACGGCGTTGTGCGCCGTCTCCTCCTGGTGCATATGTTCGAAGTTGTGCGCCACGAACAGCGCCAGCTGCTGGTACAGCGCATGCGCGACCTGGGCACGCCGATCGTGCGCGCAGGCCATGAGCTGCGCCGTGCCCGCCGCCAGCGCGTCTATGGCCTGCTCATGCCCCATATGCTCGCGGGCCACGGCGGCGGCGCTGCCCGGCACATGGCGCTCCATGGCGGGGTGCAGGAAATCGTTCTCGTGGTGCAGGTGCGAACGGCAGAAGTCCAGCAGCTGCAGCACACGGGCGCAGGTTTGATTCACATCCAGGTCGTCGGCCACATCCACACGGCCCAGTCCCGTGAGCGTGTCGGACATGTACGCGCGCAGGGCCTTGTGGATGAAGGCGTACATGTCCATGCGCGGTGTGGCCTCGGCCTGTGCCAGGGCGGCGATTTCCTGTGGGTTGAATTGCATTGTCTTGTCCATTCCTTTGGCTGTACGGCAGGCATGTGCCGCGGCATTCCGACAAGGCACGCCATGTGCCTGATCGGTGCTATGCAGTCTAGAAATGGCGGCGCGCAGGCGCTGCTAAGAATCGCTTATCCAAACCCTCAAAATTTCTTAAGAACGCGCTTGTGATCCAGGAAAAGCCCGGATAACGCAACGTTTTCGCTTCATCGTTGGAACCACGGACTAACGGCCCAACTGCTGGTTGTAGGCGGCGCGGGCCGCCAGATACAGCTGGAACGGGAACTTGATGGGCACGCCCTCGAGTGCGCCGGCCAGCATCTCCAGGTGGCCCTCGAAGCCCGCGCAGGCCTTGGCCGGGTCCTCGCCGGTCGGGGTGTGCACGGTCAGCGTCAGGCGCGTGCCGCCCGGTACCTCGTCGAGCTGCCAGCGCAGCGGGCGCGCCGGCTCGTTGCCGCTGCTCCATGAATAGGCCAGCAGGCGGCCGGGGTCGAGCTCCAGCACGGTGCTGGCAATCGCGATGCCGCTGTCCTGAAAGTCAATCTGCACCGCGCCGCCCTGGCGCAGCTCGATGCTGCCGGGTGCGATCCACTGGGCGATGCCGGCCGGATCGGTCAGCATGTGCCACAGCGCATCGCGGCCATGGCCTTCGTAGGTGCGCTCCAGCCGGCCCTCGTAGCTGCCGTCCGGCAGGGTGCGCAGGGTGCCGAAAGAGGAATTCTGTTCGCTCACATTCATCTCCAGAGGTCAATGGGTGCGTGAATTGAATCAAATCTGCAAAGCCCCTTCCAGGACATTTGCGTCGCCGCCGGCCTTGCCAATGCGCGCCCAGGGCCGGAAACTTTGCGGTCCCAGCCCATTCCAACGACCCCATGACGCTTTTGCATACTCACCTGCGCGCAGCCATGCTGCTGTGCGCCATGCTGATCCCCCCCGCCTGGGGCCAGGACCGTGCAGTCGCGCCGGCGGGCGCGGGCCAGGGCGAGCGGCAGGCGGTGCAGTGGTTCAACATGCTGGACCGCAACGGCGACGGCCGACTCACGCGCGACGAGGTGCAATGGGCGTTCAGGCTCGATCCGCGGCTGGAGCAGCAGTTCAACGAAGCCGACAGCAACCACGACGGCATCGTGACCCAGGCCGAAATCCGCGCCCTGGCGGCGCGGCGCAAGGCCGAGCGCATGGCGCGCGAGGCGTCCACCGGCGCAGGCGCCGCCGGTTCACAGCAGCCGGCCATGTCGCGCAGGTAAAGAACGGCAAAGCCGCGTCAAGGCGGTCAGCGCCGGCACGTCGGCAGTCGTTGACCCAACAGCCGGCGCTGTGCCGGCCGGAGACCGTCCCCATGTCAACCGCCACCCGTTTGCTCCCCGCCGCACTCGCCGCACTGATGCTGGGCGCGCTCGCCGGCACGCACCGGCCGACCGCTGCGGCGCCGCCGCCGCCAGCCACCGCGCCCGCTCCCCAGGCCTTGACTGCCGAGGCCGCCACCTGGCGCGTGCTCTCGCGCCTGGGCTACGGGCCGACACCGGCACTCGTTGAGCAGGTGCGCCAGGCCGGCGGCGCCCAGGCCTGGGCCCTGGCTGCAATCGACACGGCCTTTGCCGCCAGCCGGCAGCCAGCGGCGGCTACGCCAGACCTGGCGGCCTTCGACCAGCCGCTGCCGCAGATCTTTGCCGGCGTGAAGGCCGCGCGCGAGGCCCGGCGTGCCCAGCGCGCGGCGAGCGAGGGAGCAAGGGGCGCCGCCCCTGCCACCGCGGGCGCCGCGCAGGATGACACCGCGGACTTCATCCGCGACAGCGCCCAGGGCGCCGCGGCCTGGCGCCTGGCGGCCTGCAGCCGGCCGGCGCTGGAGCACCCGCTGCTGGCGCGCCTGACCGAGTTCTGGTTCAACCACCTGAACGTCAGCAGCGACAAGGGCGCCGACCGCGCCTTCGTCGGCCACTACCTGCTGCACGCCATCCGCCCACAGGTGCTGGGGCGGTTTGAGGATTTGCTGCTGGCCAGCGCGCGCCACCCGGCCATGCTGTACTACCTGGACCAGGCGCAAAGCGTGGCCGACGGCACGATGCAGGGCGAAAAACGCCGCGGCCTGAACGAGAACTACGCACGCGAACTGATGGAACTGCACACCCTGGGCGTGGACGGCGGCTACACCCAGCAGGACGTGCGCGAACTGGCGCGCGTGCTGACCGGATGGACCGTGGCGCCCGCGCAGACGGACGGCTTTCGCTTCGCGCCGCGCCTGCACGACGCCGGCGCCAAGTCCGTGCTGGGCCAGCGCTTCGGCCCCACCCACGCACGCGACGCCGCCGCAGGCGAGGCCGAGGGCCGCGCCGCGCTGCACCTGCTGGCCGCGCACCCGGCCACGGCGCACCGCGTGGCCCTGCGCCTGGCGCAGTGGTTCGTCGCCGACCAGCCGCCACCGGCCCTCGTCGAGCAACTGGCGCGCAGCTTCACGTCTACGCAGGGCGACCTGCGCGCCGTGATGCGCGTGCTGGTGCAGTCCCCGGCATTCTGGGACCCGGCCAACCAGCTCTTCAAGACGCCGCTGGACTATGCCTGCTCTACGCTTGCCGCCGTGGGGGGCCCATCCGACGAGCGCGCGCTGCGCCGCATGGCCGGCTTCTTGAGCAGCGCCGGCCAGGGCATCAACCGCTGGCCCACGCCCGACGGCTACAAGACCAGCGCCGACACCTGGCGCACGCCCGACGCGCTGACGCGCCGTGCCGATGTCGCCCTGGCCCTGGGCCGCGCCCAGCCTGACCTGGCGTGGCTGCAGCCCTTCCTGGCCCCGGCCACGCGCGTACGCATCACCGCCCAACCGCCCGCGCTACAGGCGGGGCTGGTGCTTGCCAGCCCCGATTTCATGAGCAAATAAGACGGCCAGCGCTTGATGGACGAGCGCAGAAAGCTATTCTTTAAGGAGCAAACATGAGCACTCTACTGCTTCGCCGCCGCACCCTGCTGGCCGCGGCCCTGGCCTGCGGCAGCGCCCTGCCGCGCGCCTGGGCGCAGGCGCTGCCCGGCGCACAGGGCCAGGGCCGCCTGGTCGTCGTGTTTTTGCGCGGCGCACTCGATGGCCTGTCGGCCTTCGTGCCGTACGCCGACCCCGACTACGCGCGCCTGCGCCCGGGCATCGCCATTCCCGGGCCGGACGGCAGCGCGCAGACCGCCATCAAGCTGGATGGCAGCTTCGGCCTGCACCCCGCCCTGGCCATGCTGGAGCCGCTGTGGCGCCAGCAGGCGCTGGCCTTCGTGCCGGCGGCCGGCTCGCCCGACGGCACACGCTCGCACTTTGACGCGCAATACCAGTGGGAGACCGCACGCCCCGGCCAGAGCGGCGATGCGCCCGGCTGGCTCAACCGGCTGGCGGCGCAGTGGGGCCGTGGCGCCACCCATGTGCTGGGCGTGGGCGAAGCCAGCCCGCGCGTGCTGGCCGGCCGCGCCCCGGTGCGGTTGGTGGCGCATGGCAAGGCCGCCGAGCGCGCCGGCGCGCTGGAAAACCCGCGCCAGCGCGCGGCACTGATGGCGCTGTACGAGGGCGACGACGCCACCGCGCAAGCCTTTCGCGCTGGCGCCGCCGCGCGCCTGCAGACCGCGCGCGACCTGTCGGACGAACAGGCGCGCCAGGAGATGCAGGCCGCCAACAACGGCGCACCAGCGCCCGCGCTGCTGCAGCAGGACGCGCGCAACCTGGCCACGCTGATGAACAAGGAACGCAGCCTGCGCCTGGGCTTTCTGTCCGCCGGCGGCTGGGACACGCATGTCAACCAAGGGGCAGTCACCGGGCAGCTGGCGACCAATCTGGCGCGCCTGGGTGCCGCACTGGTGCAGCTGCGCACCGACTTCCAGCAGCCGGGCGACGTGATCGTGGTGGCCAGCGAGTTCGGCCGCACCACGGTCGAGAACGGCAGTCGCGGCACCGACCACGGCCACGGCAACGCCATGTGGCTGATCGGCAACCGCGTGGCCGGTGGCCGCTGGCATGGCCAGTGGAGCGGCCTGGCGCAAGCCAACCTGCACGAGGGGCGCGACCTGCCCGTGCACCACGACTTCCGCGCGGTGCTGGCGCAGCTGCTGCGCCCCGGCTTTGGTCTCAATGACAGCCAGCTGGCCGACGTGCTGCCGGGCGCGAGCTGGGACGGGCGGCTGGACGGCCTGCTGCGCCGCGGCTGAACACGGCCCGGCCACCCGCGGTTCGGGGCGGCTCTGGATGGTGCGCAATTGCCGATACCATCGCGGCATTGCTTTTCTCTCCACCCATCTTTCAAGGGGCAGTTATATGACGATCACGACCGTCGGCATCATCGGTGCGGGCACCATGGGCAATGGCATTGCGCAGGCCTGCGCCGTCTCGGGCATCCACGTGGTGATGGTGGACATCTCCGACGCCGCCGTGCAAAAGGGCGTGGCCACCGTGGCCGGCAGCCTGGAACGCCTGATCAAGAAGGACAAGATCACCGCGGCCGACAAGGACGCGGCGCTGGCGCGTATCAAGGGCTCGACCAGCTACGACGACCTGAAGGCCGCGCAGATCGTCATCGAGGCCGCGACGGAAAACCACGAGCTCAAGCTCAAGATCTTGAAGCAGGTGGACGCCATCGTGCCGGCCGAGGTCATCATCGCCTCCAACACCTCGTCCATCTCGATCACCAAGCTGGCCGCCGCCACCGGCCGTGCCGAGCGCTTCATCGGCATGCACTTCTTCAACCCCGTGCCCATGATGGCGCTGGTGGAGATCATCCGCGGTCTGCAGACTTCCGACGCCACGCACGACGCCGTGAAGCAGCTAGCCGAGCGCCTGGGCAAGTCGCCCATCACCGTGAAGAACGCGCCCGGCTTCGTGGTCAACCGCATCCTGGTGCCGATGATCAACGAGGCCTTCTTCGTGCTAGCCGAGGGCCTGGCCACGCCCGAGGACATCGACGCCGGCATGAAACTGGGCTGCAACCAGCCTATCGGCCCGCTGGCCCTGGCCGACATGGTGGGCCTGGACGTGTGCCTGGCCGTGATGGACGTGTACCTGCAGGAGTTTGGCGACAGCAAGTACCGCGCCTGCCCGCTGCTCAAGGAATACGTGGCCGCCGGCCGCCTGGGCCGCAAGACGGGGCGCGGCGTTTACCAGTACTGACGCGGCACCGGGCCGTGGCGCTAATCGAGCGTCACGCCCGTCGCCTTGACGACGCCCGCCCAGCGCGCCAGCTCCTTGCGCAGGTAGGCACCATATTCGTCCACCGTGGAGCCCAGCGGCTCCGCGCCCTGCACGGCGAGCTTCTCGCGCAGCTCGGGGTTTTGCAGGGCCTTGTTGACCTCGGCGTTCAGCCGCTGCACCACGGCCGCGGGCGTGCCGGCGGGCACCATCACGCCCTGCCAAGCGCCGGCCTCAAAACCTGGCATGACGGTCTCGGCCAGCGTGGGCACCTCCGGGAACAGCGACATGCGTTTGCCCGTGGTGACGGCCAGCAGCTTCATGCGCCTGTCCTTCACGAAGGCCATCACGGAATTGATGGTGTCCGTCATGAACTGGATCTGACCCGCGGCCAGGTCCACGTCGGCCGGTGCGCTGCCACGGTAGGGCACATGCGTGGCGTCGATCCCCTGGGCCTTCACGAACTGGTAGGCGGCCAGATGCGTCACGTTGCCATTGCCGGCCGATCCGTAGGACAGCTTGCCCGGGTTCGCCTTGGCGTAGGCCACGAAGTCCTTCACGTTGTTGGCCGGCACGGCGGGGTTGACCACCAGCGCCAGAGGCACCACGGCCGTGAGCGCCACGGGCGAAAGGTCGCGCAGCACGTCGTACTGCATGCTCTTGTACAGCGCCGGGCTGAGCGTGATCGACGAGGTGTTGTAGAGCAGCGTATAGCCATCGGCCTGCGCCTTGCTCACGAACAGGCCGCCGATGTTGCCGTTGGCGCCGGGCTTGTTGTCCACCACCACGCTCTGGCCCATCTGCTCCGACATCTTCTGCGCCAGCAGCCGCGCCACCATGTCGGTGGGGCCACCGGGCGGGAACGGCACGACCATGGTGATGGGCTTGGCGGGGTAGGCCTGCGCATGCACGGCGGGTGCGACCAGGGCGCCGCAGGCGGCGAGCGCCAGGCAGGCGCGGCGGGTGAGCAATGGTGTTGGGTTCATGCGTGTCTCCTTGATTTTTTGCGTGCCCGCCGTCAACCGCGCCCGGCCAGCAGCCGCGTGGCGGTATAGGTCATGACCGGCACGCCCTTCTGGTTGAACACGTCGATGCGCGAAGTGACCACGGCGCGCCCGCTCTTCGACGTGGGGCGTATGTCCGTCACCTCCACCATGGCCTCTATGGTGTCGCCCACCACCACGGGAGCCAGTATCTTCTGGTGCAGCTCCAGCATGGCCAGGCCCGTGCCCTGGATCATGGTCTGCAGGATGAATCCCTCTATCAGCGTGTAGGTCAGCGCACCGGGCACGGGCCGCCCGGGCATGGCTCCGCCCTCGTAGCCCTCCTCGATGAAGATGGCCTCCAGCATGCCGGTCACGCCTATGAACTGAATGAGGTCGCTCTCGGTGATCGTGCGACGGAAGGTGCGAAAGCACTGGCCTACGCGCAGGTCCTGCCAGAAGAAACCCTGGCCCAGGCGCGGAACGCTGTGATCCATGGTGGCCGTCGTATTCATGTCAAAAGCCCTCAGTTTTTCTGTGCCGGCGTGATGGCGGCGCCCTGCTCCACCAGGGCCTGAACCTGCTGCGCGTCCAGCCCCGCCTCGGCCAGCAGCGCGCGCGTGTGCTCGCCCAGGCGCGGCGGCATGGTCACGGGCGGGCGCTGGCCATCGAAGCGCACGCCCACGCCGGGAAAGCGCAGCGTGCCCATGGCCGGGTCCTGCAGCTCCTCGAAGAAACCGGTGGCTACCAGATGCTCGTCATCGCGCAGCTGATCGAGGCGCGCCACGGGCGCGGCCGGAATCTCCAGCCGCTCGCAGGTAGCGAGCCAGTGGGCGGTGGTGTGGCGCACCACAAAGGTCGAGGCCAGTTCCAGCAGCTCGGCAATATGCGCCGTGCGCGCCGCAATGTCGGCAAAGCGCGCCTCTCCCGCATGCTCGGGTGCGCCCACCTCGGCAAAGAAGCGCTGCCAGTGCAGGTCGGTGTACGGCATCATGGCCACCAGGCCGTCCGCCGTGCGGTAGGGCCGGCGCCAGGGCGCGAGCACGCGCGGGTAGCCGGGCGCGGAGCGCGGCGGCTCGAAATGCTGGCCGTAGAAATGCTCGACCAGGTTGAAGCCCACCATGGACTCGAACATGGGCACCTCCACGAACGCGCCCTGCCCCGTGCGCTCGCGCTGCCACAGCGCCGCCAGAATGGCATGCGCCGCCACATGGCCGCAGGTCTTGTCGGCGGCGATAGTGGGCAGGTAGCGCGCCTCGCCTCCCTGCTGGTCCATCAGATCGGCCAGGCCCGACATGCCCTGGATCACATCGTCATACGCCGGCCGGCCCGCATAGGGCCCGGGCAGAAAGCCCAGCAGGCTCGCATACACCAGCCGCGGATGGCGCGCGCGCAGGGCCTCGGGGGCAATCCCCAGGCCGGCCAGCTTCTGCGGGCGCATGCTGTGCATGAACACGTCCGCCGTCGCTATCAGGGCCTGCAGCGCCTGCTGCGCCGCGGGCTGCTTCAAATCCAGCGCCAGGCTCTTCTTGCTGCGGTTGGAGCCCAGGAACATCGCCGCCATGCCGGGCTCGGGCGTGGGCCCGGTATGGCGCGTGGAGTCACCCCCGGGCGGCTCGACCTTGATGACCTCGGCCCCATAGTCGGCCAGCACCTGGCTGGCCAGCGGCCCGAAGATGACGCTGGACAGATCCAGCACCCGTATCCCTTGCAATGGACGCATTCGCATCTCTCCCGCTGCCGTCATGGCGACGATTATTCGAGGCTCGCCTACATGCGTCCAATATTTGTTGGCACCCATTCGATACCGTTAAAGTATCAACAAGCCGCCCGGAACCGCTTGCAAAGGGCTCTACGGCAGCCTGAGCACCCCCTGCTCATGCCAGGCCTGCAGTTGCTCCTCGCCTATGGACAAACGCTGTTGCAACACCTCGCGCGTGCCCTCGCCCAGCGTGGGCGGGGCGTAGCGTATCGGCAGACGCTGGCCGTCCAGCCGGTAGTGGGGCGCAAGCACCGGCGTGCTGCCGGCCACGGGGTGGGGCATTTCCTGCACCATGTGGCCTTGGCGTGTGCGTTCGCTGGTCAGCGCCTCGTGCAGGCCAAGCACCCGCCCGCAGGGTATGCCCGCCCGTGTCATCTGCTCCAGCAACACATCGCGTGCGAAGCTGCGTATCAGCTCCATGAGCATCTGGCTCAGCTCTTCGCGGTGCCGTATGCGATCGACATTGCTGCAAAAACGCGGGTCTTGCAAAATGTCCGGCCGTCCTATCACCTGGCGGCAAAATTTTTCAAACTGCCCGTTGTTGCCCACAGCAATGATCAAGGGGCCGTCAGCCGCCTCGTACATGCCGTAGGGCACGATGGAGGGGTGGGCATTGCCAAAGCGCACCGGGTCATGCCCCAGCTTCAATGCGTCCAGACCGCAGTAGCCAGCCACTGCGAGGCCACAGTCATACAGCGCCATCTCTATCAGGCTTCCGCGGCCCGTGCGTTCGCGCCGGAACAGCGCCGCCAGTACCGCCTGGGCGGCGCTCATGCCGGTCATCAGGTCGACGACGGCCACACCAAACCTGAGCGGTGGCATGCTTGCGTCGCCATTGATCATCATGAGTCCGGCCTCGCCCTGGATCACCAGGTCGTAGCCGGGTCGGCTGGCCTCTGGGCCGCTCGCGTCGTAGCCGGCCACGGCGCAGTAGATCAGGTCGGGCTTGAGGGCCTTGAGCTGCTCGTAGCCCAGCCCCAGCTTCTCGGCGCCGCCGGTCTTGAAGTTGTGGATGACCACGTCGCATTGCGGCAGCAGGTCATGAATGATCTTCAGGCCATCTGCCGTCTGCAGGTCGATGGCGATGGACCGCTTGTTGCGGTTCATGCTGTTGTAGTAGGTGGTCTCGGTCTGGCCGATGCGCAGACCCCAGTCGCGCGTGTCGTCGCCGCGGCCTGGGTGCTCAACTTTGATCACTTCGGCACCAAAGTCGCCCAACGCCTGGCCGCACACCGGCCCGGCAAACACGCGCGCGAGGTCGAGCACGCGCACGCCTTGCAGGGGCAGACCAAGTTCTTGTGTACCGTTCGCCATGGCTTGGGTGTCCTTGGAAGATCCGTCTGAAGCTGCGCGCATCCTTCACTCGATCTTGAAACCTGTTTCCGCGACGATGCGCTTCCAGCGGTTGTGCTCTGCCGTAATCAAACGCCCAAACTCGTCGGGCGCCAGACGGCGCGGCACGTACTCATAGGAGCGCAGCCGGGCTAGCACGTCGGGCATTTGCAGCACCTTGTCCATCTGTTGCGCCAGCGTTTTCACGATCTCCTTGGGTGTCCCCTTGGGGGCAAGCAAACCCGCCCAGGATGCGAAATCCATGCCTTCCACGCCCTGCTCCTTCAGGGTGGGAACATCGGGAAACGATGCAGCGCGCTGCGGCAGCATCACGCCCAGCGCCTTGACGCGACCGGAGCGAATCATTTCCACACCGACAAAGGCGTCGATAGAGAAATCCACCTCGCCTGCCACCACCGCCTGCATCTGGGGCGCCGTGCCCTTGTATTGCACGTTCAGCGTCTGAGGTGCCTTGATCACCCGCTTGAATTCCTCGGTCATCAAATTGATCATGCTGCTGCCAGATGAGGCGCTCAGCGCCTTGGGACCGCGGGTTAGCGCTATCAACTCCTGCATGTTGCTAACCGGCAAATCTTTACGCGCAATGATGATCATGCCCACGTCGCAGATGAAACTGATGGGCTCGAAACTGCCCAGCGCCTCGTAGTTGGTTTTGTAGATCACGGGGCTGAGCACCTGCGCCCCGGCGGTGTTAAGCAGCAGGGTATAGCCGTCCGGCGTGGCCCGGGCAGCCAGTTCCGTGCCAATGATGCCGTTGGCGCCACCCTTGTTTTCCACGATGAACGACTGCCCCATCACCTCGCCCAACTTCTGCATCACCAGCCGCGCAACCACGTCCGTGGCGCCGCCAGCCGGATAAGGCACGATGACATGCACCGGCTTGTTGGGATAAGCCCCCTGGGCGAATGCCCAGTGTGGCGCGGCTGCAGCAGCTGCCATGCCCAGGCCCTGGGTCATCCATTGACGGCGTGAAGTGCGCAACATACTGATGTCTCCTGTGGTTGAAATTATTGTCGGCATACCATAGCGAAATGCCTTGCAGTCATGCGCTCTCACGCCGAACGGACTGATCCAAACCCGCGCGCACGGTGCGAAAGCCATTGATGGGGTGCTGCTTGTCGGCATAGCCGAAGGCAATGGCGCAGACCACCGCCAGCCCATCGGCCAACCCGAAATGCGCGCGCATCACGTCGCTGTGCCTGGCCAATGCGGCCTGCGGCACGGCCGCCACGCCACAGGCGGTGGCAGCCAGCAGAAAGTTGGCAATCCAGCCACCGCAGTCCACCAGCGCATACGGCCCCAGGCTGCGCGGCACCAGCAGCACGGCTACCTGTGGTGCATCAAAAAAGTCGTAGTTACGCAGTGCCTGGGCCTGGGCCGCCGCGCGGTCGTGCCGGTCTATGCCCATGGCGCCATACAGCTGCATGCCGCAGGCGCGGCGGCGTTCGAGGTACTCACCCTCGTAGACCTCGGGAAACGGAATGTCACTGGCCGCAGGGCTGCTGCGCGCGGCCGCCTGCATCGCGGCGCGCAGACGCGCCGTCGCCTCTCCGCAGGTGAGCACCACCTGCCACGGCTGGGTGTTGCACCACGACGCGCTGCGCTGCGCCATTGTCAGCATGCGCTCCACGGTGGCCTCGTCCACGGGCTGCGGCAGGAAGGCGCGGCAACTGCGGCGCTCATCCAGCAGGCGTTCGAGGTGTTGTGCGGCGGTTGTCATTCGGCTTGTATGCCCGCGGCCTTGATGCGTGCGCCCCAGGCCGCTTCCTGCTCGACCATGAAGGCGGCGAATTCCTCAGGCGGTGCAGGGTATGGCTCCAGTCCCAGCGAGGCAAAGCGCTCACGCACGGCAGGCTTGTTCAGCGACTTGATGACCTCGGCGCTGAGCCGCTGGACAATCTCGCGCGGCAGGCCTGCGGGCCCCATGAGGCCACCCCAGGCGAGGTAGGAAAAGCCCGGCAAGGTCTCGCCCAGCGCCGGCAAGCCCGGCATGAGAGGGGAAGACCGATCCGCCATGAGAGCGAGCGGGCGCACCTTGCCGTCCTTGACCAGACCCTGTGACGAAGCTATATCCACGAACATGAAGTCAAATTGACCGCCCACCAGATCCACCAATGCCGGCGGCGTGCTGCGGTAGGGCACGCTGGCAGCCTTGAACCCGCCCGCCACCATCAGGTGCGCACCCGCTACCTGCCCCGTGGCATTGCCGTAGCCCATGTTTCTTTGCGCCGACCCGCGAACCCAGTCCAGAAATTCGGGGACTGTCTTGACCACGGATGCCGCGCTGACGGCCAACACAAAGGGGAAGTTGGTGGTGCGCGCAATGGGCGTGAAGTCTCTGATGGGCGCATAGCCCAGCTTCTTGAACAGCCAGGGATTGGCCGAATGCGCCGAGCTGGTGCCCAGCAGCAACGTATAGCCATCAGGCACCGCCCTGGCCACCAGCTCGGCCGCTACGGAGCCGTTCGCACCGGGTTTGTTGTCGATCACCATGGGTACGCCAAGCCCCTTGTTCACGTCGTCCATCAGCACGCGCGTCATGACGTCGGTGCCGCTGCCGGCAGCAAACGGCACGACCACGCGGATCGGCTTTGTGGGATAGGTCTGCGCCTGCGCCGCAGCCAGCGTGAGGGTAGTGAGCAGGGCCAAGGCACGTGCGATGCGATGAAGGGTCGGCATGGTATGTCTCGTGAATGGGGGCAGGCAAGGCGTGGCTGCTTGATCAGTAAGACTTGGGCAGGCCCAGCACCTTCTCGGCGATGAAGCACAACACCAGCTCCGGGCTGACCGGTGCGATGCGCGGAACCATGATTTCGCGCAGGTAGCGCTCTACGTGGTATTGCTTGGCGTAGCCAAAGCCGCCATGCGTCATGACCGCTTGCTGGCAGGCGTTGAAACCGGCCTCACCGGCCAGGTACTTGGCGGCATTGGCCGCGGCGGCGCAGTTCATGCCCTGGTCGTACTGCCAGGCGGCCTGCATCACCATCAACCAGGCGGCCTCCAGCTCGATCCAGTTGCGCGCCAGCGGATGCTGTATGCCCTGGTTCTGGCCTATCGGCCGGTTGAAGACCTGGCGCTCCTTGGCATAGGCCGTGGCACGCTCCAGTGCCAGCTGGCCCAGGCCCACGGCCTCGGCCGCGATCAGCACACGCTCGGGGTTCATGCCATGCAATATGTATTCGAAGCCGCGCCCTTCCTCGCCGATGCGGTCTTCCACAGGGATCTCGAAGTCATCGATGAACAGTTCGTTGGAGTCCACGCACTTGCGCCCCATCTTCTCGATTTCGCGCACCTCGATACGGCGCCGATCCAGATCCGTATAGAACAGGGTCAGGCCTTGCGTAGGCTGGCTCACCTCCTCCAGCGGCGTGGTGCGAGCCAGCAGCAACACCTTGTGCGCCACCTGTGCGGTGGAAATCCAGACCTTCTGGCCATTGACCACATAGCGGTCACCCCGACGCACCGCCCGCGTACGCAGCTGCGTGGTGTTCAGACCGGTGTTGGGCTCGGTCACCGCAAAGCAGGTCTTGACCTCGCCGCGGGCCATAGGGGGCAGCATGCGGCGCTTTTGCTCCTCGGTGCCAAACACCACTACGGGGTTGAGGCCGAAGACATTGATATGCACGGCCGAAGCGCCGGACATGCCGGCACCCGAACGCGCGATGGTCTGCATCATCACGGCGGCATCGGCAATGGTCAGGCCTGCACCGCCGTAGGCCTGCGGGATGCAGATACCCAGCCAGCCGTCACGCGCCAGCGCATCAAAAAAAACCTCGGGAAAGCCGCCTTCACGGTCGCGCTCCAGCCAATAGGCATCGTCGAAGCGGCTGCAGATCTTCTGTACGGCGTCGCGTATCGATACCTGCTCTTCGCTAGCTTGGAAATTCATGAGTTCTTGCAAGTGGAATGAAGACGGCCGAATTATTCACGTGCGTGAACGATTTGATCATACATATAAACACCAATGCAATTGTTCAATAAACATCCCCAAAATCCCATCACATTCGGCACATAGTTCACATGCATGAATAAAAATTCACACACCAAACCAGCCGAAGATGACTGTCACGACAAGACCGCAGCCCCGCTGCAAGGCGTGCGCGTGGTTGACATGAGTACCGTGCTGATGGGGCCTGTGGCCACGCAAGTGCTGGGCGACTACGGTGCCGACGTCATCAAGGTGGAGCCTGTCGAAGGCGACGTGATGCGCCATGCCGGCGCGTCCCGCTCGCCGCGCATGGGCTCCATGTACCTGGCCAACGGCCGCAACAAGCGCAGCGTGGTACTGGACATCAAGCAACCCGCGGGGCTGGCCGCCGTGTTGCGGCTGTGCGAGCGCGCCGACCTGTTCATACACAACGTGCGGCCCATCGCCATGGCGCGCGCTGGCTTGGGGTACGCAGACCTGCGTGCGGTCAACCCATCCATCGTCTATGTTGCGATGGTGGGCTATGGCAGCGATGGGCCCTATGCCAACCAGCCTGCCTTCGACGACATCATTCAGGCCGGCACCGGTGTTTCTTCTCTGTTCATGCGAGCGTCGCAGACCGAGCCGGCCTTTGTTCCGCTGACCATGGCCGACCGCATCACCGGCCTCACGGCCGCGCATGCCGCCATTGCCGCACTGTTCATGCGCCAGCGCACCGGACGCGGACAGGCCGTGGAGGTCCCCATGTTCGAAACCATGGTGCAGACCGTGTTGGGCGACCACATGGGTGGGCAGGCCTTCATACCACCGGCCGGAGACATGGGCTACGAGCGGCTGCTCACGGCCCACAGGCGCCCCTTCCGCACGCTGGACGGCCACATCGCCGCAACGCCCTACAACGACAAGCAGTTTCGCGCCTTCTTCGCGGCCATTGGCCATGCCGATGAACTGGCTCACAACCCACTGATGGCCACCCAGTCGCAGCGCGCCCGCAACTACCACGAGGTCTACCGCCAGCTGGCCGACATCTTCGCCACGCGCACTACCGATGAATGGTTGGCGCTGTGCCGCGCGCACGAGGTGCCGTGCATGCGCGTGAGTGCCATTGACGATCTCGTTGACGACCCGCACCTGCGCTCGGTCGGGTTCTTTGAAGAAACCGAACATCCACAGGAGGGCCGCATTCGCCAAATGCGTCCAAGCACGCGCTGGAGCACCGCCGACGTTTCCATCCGCCGCCAGCCGCCACGCGTGGGCGAACACAGCCTGGAGGTGCTGCGCGAGGCCGGCTACGGCGAGGCCGAGCTCGCCGCAATGCTGGCCAGCGGCGCCACAGTTGATGGCTGCACCGAAGCGCAGCCCGGTTGACTGCCTTTGTATTCCCCTACCCTTTTGCACAGGAGTCTTCATGGCCGGCTTGTTTTTCGAGCAGTTCCAAACCGGTGACCTGTTTCACCACGCCACCACGCGCACCGTGACCGAGACCGACAACCTGCTGGCCACCGTGCTCAGCATGAACCCCCAGCCTCTGCATCTGGACGCGGAGTTCGCCGCTGCCACGGAGTTCGGACGGCCGCTGGTCAACAGCACCTTCACGCTGGCCCTGGTGATAGGCCTTTCCGTCAGCGAGACCACGCTGGGCACCACCATAGGCAACCTGGGCATGCGCGAGGTGCGCTTTCCCAAGCCCGTCTTCGCCGGCGACACGCTGCGCGTGGAAACCACGGTGACCGCCGCGCGCGCGTCCAACTCGCGCCCCAATGCAGGCATCGTCGACTTTGAGCACCGCGGCTACAACCAGCGTGGCGAGCTGGTCTGCATCTGCCAGCGCGCGGCCTTCATGCGCCGCCGGCCCGTGGCCGCTGCCAACGCCGAATGAGCCAGGCCATCGCACCTATCAGCGCCGCCGCGCTGAGCCTGGGCCGGCTGCTGCGCCCAGGCGATCAGGTGGTCTGCGGCCAGGCCGCGGCCGAACCCTTGACGCTTACGCGCAAGCTGCTGACCGAAGCCGGTGATCTTCCGCTGGGGATTTTCCTGGGCACCACACTGTCGAGCACCTTTGACGGCCCGTTGCCAGGCGGCTTGCGCTTCCTGGCCTATGGCGCCATGGGCCGCAACGCCACGCTGGCCGACCGCGGCCTGCTGGACGTGCTGCCTGAACCCTACGGGCGCCTGCCAGACCTGTTCGCGCGCGGCGTGCTGCGCACCGACGTGGCGCTGCTGCAGGCGGCACCCGGCATTCAAGGGCGCAGGCCCAGCCTGGGGCTGGCGCACGACTACACGCTGCAGGCGGCACGGCAGGCGCGCCTGGTCATTGTCGAGCTCAACCCCGACGTGCCGTGGACTCATGGGGCAGAACTGCCGGGCGACCTGCGCGTGGACTACTGGGTGCGGGCCGAGCATGCGCCACTGACGCTTGCCGATGCGGCCACGGATCCCGTGGCCCAGGCCATCGCAGGCCATGTGGCCGCGCTGGTGCCGGACGGTGCCACCCTGCAGACAGGCATAGGCAGCCTGCCCGATGCCGTGCTCGCCGGCCTGTCCGGGCACCGCGATCTGGGCATCCACTCGGGCGTGCTGGCAGAGACCGCGGCGCAGCTCGTGCAAAGCGGTGCGGTCACCAATGCCTGCAAGGGCCTGGACGCCGGCATCAGCGTCGTCAATACCGTCATGGGCAGCACGGCGCTGTACCGCTGGGTGCACGACAACCCGGCAGTGCAGGTGCGCCACAGCGGCTACACGCACAGCGCCGAGATCCTGGGCCGGCTATCGCGCTTTCATGCCATCAACGCCGCCCTTGAGGTTGACCTGTCAGGCCAGGTCAACAGCGAGGCCGTTGCCGGTCGCCAGCGTGGTGGCCTAGGCGGGCTGCTTGAATTCACGCGGGCGGCGCGCAGTGGCGAACACGCCCGCGCCGTCACCGTACTGCCCGCCACCGCGGCTGGCGGCCGCAGCAGCCGCATCGTGCCAGCCCTGAGCGGCCCCGCCACGCTGGGCCGCGCAGACGCCGATCTTGTCGTCACCGAACATGGCGTGGCCGACCTGCGCCACGCCACGCTGGAGCAGCGTGCGCGGCGCCTCATCGCCATTGCCGCGCCGGCATTTCGCGAAGCACTGGAAGGCGCCTGGCGTGCCTCACCCGCGCGGAGGCAGGCATGACCCACGCACGACACGGGCCGCTCGCGGGCATACGCGTGGTGGAATTTGCCGGCATAGGCCCAGGCCCCATGTGCGGCATGCTGCTCGCCGACATGGGTGCCGAGGTTCTGCTGATCGAACGCCCGCACCCCAGCGACACAGGGCTGGCACGGCCGCGCAAGTTCGATCTTGCGCATCGCGGCAAACGCTCGCTCACCGTCGATCTCAAGCGGCCCGAGGGCGTGGCACTGTCGCTGGATCTGGTCACATGCGCAGACGTGCTGGTTGAGGGCTTTCGGCCCGGCGTGATGGAGCGGCTGGGCCTTGGCCCGGACGTCTGCCTGGCGCGCCGGCCGGCGCTTGTATATGGGCGCGTCACCGGGTTTGGCCAGACCGGGCCGCTGTGCGAGGCCGCGGGGCATGACCTGAACTACATCGCACTGTCGGGCGCACTGCATGCGATAGGCCGTGCCGATCAAGCACCCACGGCACCACTCAACCTGCTCGGTGACTATGCCGGTGGCGCGATGAGCCTGGCCTGGGGCATTGCCTGCGCCTTGGTAGAGCGCCACCGTTCGGGCCGCGGCCAGGTCATAGACGCGGCCATGGTCGAAGGCGCTGCGCTGTTGATGACGCCAGCCGTCGGTCTGCAGGCGGCTGGCCTGCACAGCGGGCCGCACGGCAGCAACTTGCTCGACGGCGGCGCGCCGCACTACGACGTGTACCGGTGCGCGGATGGCGAGTACCTGGCCTTTGGCGCGATCGAACGCAAATTCCGTGCAGCCTTCGCGCAGCGTGCCGGCCTGCCTGCGAATAGCCTGGATGAGCTGGACGACCCCGCCACCTGGATCGCGGCGCGCCAGCGCCTGAGCACGCTGTTTGCCACGCGCACGCAGGCCGAATGGTGTGCGCTGCTGGAGGACAGCGACGCCTGCGTGACGCCCGTGCTGAGCGCCAACCAGATGGCCCGCCACCCCCACCTGGCAGCGCGCGGCGTGGTACAGGAGCATGACGGTATTGCACAGCCCGCGCCCGCACCGCGCCTGTCGCGCACGCCAGCCACCATCGCGGGCGCACCGCCACGGCCCGGCCAGGGCGGCGGCGCACTGGCCGGCGCCTGGGGCATGGACATGGCGCGGCTGCAGTCCCTGGCCGGCGCGGGCGTGGTGCGATATGCATAAAGGAGGATGAAATGCGTTCATTTCTATTCGTGCCAGCCGACAGCCCGCGCAAGATCGCCAAGTCGCTGGACACCGAGGCCGATGCGCTGATACTTGACCTGGAGGACGCGGTGGCACCACAGCGCAAGGAGGTTGCACGCGCGCTGGCGCGCGAGGCGCTGCAGCGCGAGCGATGCGGCAAGCGGCTGTTCGTGCGCGTCAATGCCTTTGACACCGGCCTGTTGCCACAGGATCTGGCAGCCGTCATGGCGGTCCGGCCCGATGGCATCGTCCTGCCCAAGTGCGCTGGCGGCGCCGAGGTGCGGCGCCTGGCGCATATGCTCGACGGCGTCGAAGCCGCCCTGGCCCTGCCGCCCGGAGGCACGCACATCGTGGCCGTCGCCACGGAGACCGCACTCGCCGTGCTCTCCATGGCCAGCTACCAGGGCTGCAGCGAACGCCTGTGGGGCCTGATGTGGGGCGCGGAGGATCTGGCGGGGGCCTTGGACGCCAGTACCAACCGCGATGCTGGGGCCTATCGCAGCCCGTTTCGCCTGGCGCGCGACCTGTGCCTGCTGGGCGCGGCAGCGGCCGGCGTCGTCGCCATCGACGCCGTCTTCACCGACGTGAACGACACCGCGGGACTGCGAGCCGAGACCGTGCAGGCGCGCATGGACGGCTTCCAAGCCAAGGCGGCCATACATCCCGCGCAATGTGTCGCCATCCATGAGGCCCTGACGCCCAGCCCGGCCGAGCAGGCCTGGGCCCGCGCCGCGCTGGACGCGCTGGCGCACAGCGCCGACGGCGTGGCCCTGCTCGATGGGCGCATGCTCGACCGTCCGCATGAGGTGCAGGCCAGGCGCATCCTGGCGCGCGCCGGCCAACCGGCCGGTGGGTAGACTCTGCACCCATCCGTCATTTCAACAAGGCAGGTGTATTCGTGGACGTGCGGCAGGTTGCTAATGTTTTGGAGCTGATTGAATTTTTTGCCGATCGCGGACGTGCTGCAACCCTGGCCGAGATCTCGCGGCATTTCGGCTGGCCGCGCTCGAGCACTTTCAACCTGCTGGGCACTTTGGTCAACCGCGGCTACCTGTACGAGCCCCGCGCGCGCGACGGCTACTACCCCTCGCCACGCTGGGCGCAGCTGATCGACCGCATAGAGCGCGCCGCGCCCATCCCCGCCCGCCTGCATGAGTTGCTGCGGGTCTTGTGGCAGAAGACCGGCGAGACCGTGGTGCTTGCGGCCATCAGCGGCCGGCACGCCTTGTTCATAGACACCATCGAGTCGCCGCATGCCGTGCGCTACAGCGCCGCCATAGGCAAGATGGTGCCGCTGCATGTCACGGCCACGGGCCGGGCGCTGCTGTCGCTACTACCCGACGCAGAGCGTCTTAGCCTGCTGTGCAAGGCGCAGTTCGAGCGCCACACCCCCAGCACGCTGCTGAGCGTAGAGGCTGTGGAAGAGGAGATCGCACAGTCACGCCGGCGCGGCTGGTTCGAAAGCGCAGCCGAATTCACGCCCGATCTGGGTGGCGTCGCCATCCCGCTGCCGCTGCAGGCCAGGCAGCTGGCCGTGCTGGTGGCGGGCCCCATATTCCGGGTCCAGCCCAACTACACGACCATCGCCGCACTGATGCAAGAGGAAATTGCACGCCATACCGGCGATGGCGAATGATTTTCCAGCGGCCGATGGCGATGCCAATCAAGCGATCGCAGTCAGCACATCCGCGTTTTCCCTAGCCGCGCACAACAGCCTTTGCAAGCCTGTGCTCAGCTCGCGGGGGCATTATGTTTGACCATGAGAATCGCCCTGCTCTCCGACATCCACGCCAATCTGCAGGCCCTGGAGGCCTGCCTCGAACATGCCCACACCCAGGGTGCTCAGCAACTCGCCCTGCTCGGTGACCTGGTCGGCTATGGCGCCGACCCGGCGCCGGTGCTTGACCGGCTGATGCACCTGGTGACCGACGAAGGCGCGCTGTGCGTGCGCGGCAACCATGACGCGGCGGCCGTTACCCCGCCCGCCGGGGCCCAGACCCTGGGCGAGCAGAGCGCGCAGTGGACGCTGCCACGCCTGACTGCCGAGCACCGCGCCTTCCTCGCCGGCCTGCCGCTGACGGTGCGCCTGGGGCCGGATGCGCTGCTGGTGCACGCCAGCGCCGACGGCCCAGAGCGCTGGCACTACATCACCGACGGCAACGCCGCCGAGCGCTCCATGGCTGCGGCCACCCGCATCGACCCGGCGATACGCTACGTGTTCAGCGGCCATGTGCACGAGCAGGCGCTGTACTTCCTCACGCCCACGGCCAAGCTGATGCGCTTCAACCCGCAACCGGGCGTGTCCGTGCCCGTGCCGCCGCACCGGCAGTGGCTGGCCATCGTGGGCTCGTGCGGCCAGCCGCGTGACGGCGACACGCGGGCGATGTATGCGTTGTTCGATGCCGGCGCGGCCACCCTCACCTTTCACCGCGTGGCCTACGACCACATGGCGGCCGCGGCCGCCGTGCGTGCCGGCGGCCTGCCGGACTTCTTTGCCGAGCGGCTGGAGAAGGGCCGATGAAACTGCTCGCGCCCGGCACCGAGGTTGACGGCTTCGTGGTGCACGAGTGCATACACGCGGGCGGCATGGCCCATATCTACCGCGTGGGCTACGCCAACGCCGCGCGCAACCCGGGCTTCGACCTGGCGATGAAGATCCCGCGCATGACGGCGGGCGACGGGGGCGAGAACATCGTCAGCTTCGAGGTCGAGCTGACCATACTGCCCACGCTGACGGGCCACCACGCGCCGCGCTTCGTGGCCGCGGGCGACCTGATGCGCCTGCCCTACCTGGTCATGGAATATGTGCATGGCGACACGCTGCAGCACTGGCTGGACCGGCACCCGCCCGAGGACCACGCGGCGCGCAGCTTTGAGGCCATCGCCCGCATGGGCAGCGCGACGGCGATTGCGGCGCACAGCATCCACCAGCAGAACGTCTGCCACCTCGATCTCAAGCCCGCCAACGTGCTGCTGCGGCCCGATGGCAGCGTGGTGCTGCTGGATTTCGGCCTGTCCTGCCACGCCCACTACCCCGACCTGCTGGCCGAGGAGCTGCGCAAGGCCGTGGGCTCGCCCACCTGGATCGCGCCCGAGCAGGTGGTGGGCGTGCGCGGCGATCTGCGCAGCGACATCTTCGCCATCGGCGTCATGCTCTACGAGATGGCCACGGGCGAGCTGCCCTTCGGCTCGCCCGGCACCCAGGGTGGCCTGCGCCAGCGCCTGTGGATGACGCCCGCGCCGCCGCGCCAGCACCGGCCCGATCTGCCCGAGTGGCTGCAGGAGGTCATCCTGCGCTGCCTGGAGCCCGAGGCCGCGCAGCGCTACCCCTCGGCCGCGCATTTGGCCTTCGACCTGGCGAATCCCGACCAGGTGCCCATCACCGAGCGCGGGCGGCGCCTGCGCGGGCCGGGCCTCAGGACGCATTTCAAGCGCTGGATCAAGGCCGCGGGCATGCACTACCAGCCCAGCCCGCTGCCCACGCGCCAGATCGAGGAAGTGCCCATCCTCATGGTGGCCGTGCCGCACGACGACGTGACGGATGCCACGCTGTACTCGCTGCGCGAGGCCGCCGCGCGCTCGCTGGGCATACGCCCGGGCGCGCGCCTGGCCTGCGTGTCGGTGATCAAGCCCTCGGCCAGCAGCACGTCGGACAGCACGCGCAGCGAAACCATGCTGCAGCGCCAGCACCTGGCACGCCTCAAGCAATGGGCCGCGGGGCTGGATCTGTCGCGCCACAGCGCCAGCTACCATGTGCTGGAGGCCGGCGACGTGGCCCAGGCCCTGGTGCGTTTTGCCGAGGCCAACCGCGTCAGCATGATGATCCTGGGCGCCGCCACGCATGGCCTGCAGCTGCAGCGCTTCATCGACACCGTGCCGATCCGCGTGGCGCGCGACGCGCCCTGCACGGTCATCCTGGTCAAGCAGCAGCTGCCGTTTGAACTGCTGCACGCAAAACCCCACCCGTGAGCAGAAGACGCGAAGTCCAGGTGATCGCGACATAGGCATGCATGCCCCAAGCGTGCAACCCATTGGGCACAATATGTAACTTTAGTGAAAGTACTTAATGGCAAAGTAAAGTCTGCGCCAGTTGACCACTGGTGTGGCCGCGCTTGACGCGGTCGTTGCAACCATTCCAACACCCACCCATGAAATACTGCCGCTTTCTCATTTTGACCGGTGCAATTGCCCTGACTACCGGCTGCTCTAGCATCACCCAAAGCGACATGCAAACGGTCTCGTTGACTACCTCCTACCAGGGCACACCTGTTGAAGCAGCATGCAAGCTATCCAACGACAGGGGAACCTGGGACGCGACATCGCCTAACAACGTCGCCGTTCGCAAATCGGGCGAAGACCTCAACATCACCTGCAAAAAGGAAGGCATGCCAGACGGCCTGCTGAAAGCCATCTCACGTGCCGCGGGCTCGATGTTCGGCAACATCATCTTTGGGGGCGGCATCGGTGCCATCATCGACCACAGCAAAGGCACGGGTTACGACTATCCGAACCAGTTACCAGTGAAGATGGGTGAGGCCACTGTCGTCGACAAAAGGAATGAAAACGCCACAAAAACGGCCGCCAATCCCTGAGACGGTTGAAACACCTGAGTAAGTCGTCCAGTGGATTCATCCGCGCGCAGACCGCTTCGCCCATCAATATTGGAGTTGGCGTCTCCCCGACAATGGGCGCACTATGACGACAGCCCCCGCCGAAAGCGATCGCGCTCCCTACGCCTCCCTCACACCCGACCTGGTGCTGGACTCCCTGGCCAGTGTGGGCCTGTACGGCGACGGCCGGCTGATGGCCCTGGGCTCGTACGAAAACCGCGTCTACCAGGCCACGCTGGAGGACGGCAGCCGCGTGGTCGCCAAGTTCTACCGCCCCGGGCGCTGGAGCCAGGCGCAGATCCTGGAGGAACACACCTTCGCCGCCGAACTGGCCGGGGCCGAGGTGCCCGTGGTCGCCCCGCTGATCCTGCAGGGCCGCAGCCTGCACCACCACGCGGGCTTTGACTTTGCCGTCAGCCCCTGGCGCGGCGGGCGCCAGCCCGAGCTGGACGACTTCGAGGTGCTGGAATGGCTGGGCCGGTATCTGGCGCGCATCCACAACGTGGGGGCGACCCGGCCCTTTGTAGAGCGCCCACGGCTCGACCGGCAGAGCTTCGGCCAGGAGCCGCGCGACTGGCTGCTGGGCGCGCAAATCATCCCCCTGGACCAGCAGTCCGCCTGGCGCAGTGCCTGCGATGAAGCTCTTGAATTGATAGCTGCCAGCGCTCAACCATCAAGCGCTGCAGGCCCATTTGGCTTGAAAGACGCGATCACCATCCGCCTGCACGGCGACTGCCACCCAGGCAATGTGCTGTGGACGCCCGTCGATGACGCCGGCCACGGCGGCCCGCATTTCGTGGACCTGGACGACGCCCGCATGGGCCCGGCCGTGCAGGACCTGTGGATGCTGCTGTCGGGCGACCGGCGCCAGCGCCAGCTGCAGTTGTCCACCCTGCTCGACGGCTACGAGCAGCTGCGCGCCTTCGACCGGCGCGAGTTGGCCCTCATCGAGCCGCTGCGCACCCTGCGCCTGATCCACTACAGCGCCTGGCTGGCGCGCCGCTGGGCCGACCCGATCTTTCCGCACAACTTCCCGTGGTTCGGCAGCAGCGACTACTGGCGCGGCCAGGTGGACATGCTGCGCGAGCAGATCGAGGCGATGGGGGATGAGCCGCTGGTGGGGTGAGAACCGGGAGCATCTGCGCCCCCATGGCCGCGCAAGCCCTCATCTGCATGGGCGCGCCGCCAGCCTAAGGCGCATGGCGGCAGCGCATCCCTAACCGGCCCCTGGTCCCTGCGCCTGCACGCGTCGCCAAGCAGCCGGAGGCAGTCCGGTCGCACGCTTGAAAGCGCGTGCGAACGCCGCCTCGGACTCGTATCCCACGTCGACAGCCACGGAAGCCACATTGGCGTCGCTCTCGCGCAGCAGACGCGCGCCACACTGCATGCGCCAGTTGGTCAGGTACTGCATGGGCGCCAGGCCGGTCAGCAACACGAAGCGCTCGTGCAAGGCCGAGCGCGAGAGACCGACGCGATGCCCCATGTCTTCCAACGTCCATGGGTGCGCGGGCTCAGCATGCATCAGGCCAATCGCCCGTCCCACCTGGCGGTCACGCAGAGCACCAAGCCAGCCTTGCGACGCGGCCGGCAGCGAATCGAGATAGCGCCGTGCGCCATCGACAAACACCATCTCGCTCACGCGCTGCAACAGCGCGCTACCGCCGGGACGCCGCTCGCCGGTCTCGGTGGCGGCATGCTCGAGTATCGGCGCCACCCACGCGCCAACACCATCGGCAGGCAGGTGCAGCATCCGGGGCAACGCATCGATCAAGGGATTGAAGGGCTTGAGGTCGCAGGCGATGAAACCACACAGGATGACCGTGCTGGTTTCCTCGGGCGGCAAGCCCGATCCCGCCGCGAACATGCCGCCCCGGTAGCTGATCGGGATGGGCTTGGGGTCGTCGCGCATGCGAAACAGCCAGTCGCCCTCGGCCGCCTTCTCGTCGGCTGGAGCCACGCCAGGCGCGCTCGAAACCACGTGCTTGTCGCCGTGCGGCAGCATCACGATTTCACCCTCGTGCATGGGCATCGGCGGCTCGCCATCGACCGCGATCCACCCCTGGCCCTTGATGAACATGTGGTACTCGATCACGTGTTCGGCACCCGGCATCACCGCCGGCCCCAACTCCCATGAGGGAGGCGCCAGCGCCGCCCACTCGTCGCGGCAACTGACATGGAAGAAGACCGACCCTCGCAGCCGCACGCTGCGCAGCACGTCGGACAAGGGATCAAGCGTGGTCATCGGAGCTCCTTGGCGCATCGGCGGACGTTGGAGCAAAGGATCAGGACAACAGGCGAAGCGCCTAACGCAGGGCGAGGGAATCATCTGCACACCGACCAACGATGTGTCGGCACCTCAACCACCCTAGGGATTCAGACACCATGACCATCACCTCCGCAACGCCAGATTATGCAGCGATCAAACAGCGCCAGCAGGCCACCTGGGCCAGCGGCGATTACACCGTCGTTGGCACTACCCTGCAGATCGTCGGTGAAACCCTCGCCGAGGCGGCCGACATACGGGCCGACGAGCGCGTGCTCGACGTGGCCGCCGGGAACGGCAACGCCACGCTGGCCGCGGCACGACGCTATGCCCGCGTGACCTCCACCGACTACGTTCCGCAGCTGCTGGACAAGGGACGCCGACGCGCCGAAGCCGAAGGGCTCGATGTCCGCTACCAGGCCGCCGATGCCGAGGCGCTGCCCTTCGAGGCCGCCAGCTTCGATGTCGTGATGTCCACCTTCGGCGTGATGTTCTCACCCGACCAGGCCACTGCCGCGCGCGAAATACTGCGCGTGGTACGCCCTGGTGGACGAATCGCCATGGCCAACTGGACGCCCGAAGGCGCCATCGGACGCCTGTTCAAGACCATAGGCGCCCATGTCGCTCCGCCCGCGGGCGTGAAGTCACCGGCCCTGTGGGGGACCGAGGCCCACCTCGTCTCCCTGTTCGGCCCCCGGGCGCGCCACCTGCACATAGAGCGCAAGATGTTCTGCTTCCGGTACCGTTCCGCCGCGCACTTCCTGCAGGTGTTTCGCGACTACTACGGCCCCACGCACAGGGCATTTGCCGCGCTCGATGCCACCGGCCAGGCAGCGCTGGAGCGCGACATTCTGGCGCTGCTGAACGAGCTGGACGTCGGCCAGGGTCGTGGCCTCGTGGTGCCCAGCGAGTACGCCGAGATCGTGATCACGGTGGCGTGAGGCAGCAATGCGCCGCATCCATGCGACCCCGGCGCGCGGCTGCGCGCGTCCACCACACACCACCGAGGAAACGTCATGAAGCAGACCCTCCCATTCGCCATGCATTCCGCCGTGGCCCTGCTGTTTGCGAGCACCGCGGCCTTCGCCGACGCGTTGCGCCGGCACGCGGAGCGGTATGCGCGTCGCCGTCTGGCGCAGCGCACCGAGCAGTCGATCGGCGCTCTGGATGCGCACGTCCTGCGCGACCTCGGCCTGATGCACGGCGAGATCAGCTCGGTCGCCAGTGAGATTGCCGGCGACGCCGAGGCGACGCGACGGCGCATCGTGCTGCTGCATCGCTGACTTCCATACACCCCCGACTGAAGAGACATCCCATGCCCAACAAACTCATCCCCCTCGCGCGCCACCTCGGCACGGCCGTCATCGCGGCGCTCGCTGTCCAGGCGCACGCAGACATCGTCACCGACTGGAACATCAAGGCCGGTGAAATCCTCTTCGAATCGAAGATGGGAACCCCTCCGGCGGTGCGCGTGATGGCGCTCGTGCAGACCGCCACATACGAAGCCGCAGCCCGCGTCGATCCGCGCAAGGCATCGCTTGAGGCGGCAGTTGCCGCGGCGCATCGCGCCACGCTCGGCAAACTGGTCGCGGGGCAGCAGGCCTCCATCGACGCCGCGTACCAGGCCGCGCTGCTGGCTGTCCCGGAGGGGCCTTTGCGCGCCGCGGGCATCGCGATCGGCGAACGTGCCGCTGCCGAGGTGCTCGCCGCGCGCGCCCAGGACGGTGCGGACGGCGGCGAATCGTACCGACCGCATGCGGCGCCGGGCAGCTATGTGCTGACCGCTGTGCCCGCCGCCGTGCAATGGCCGAAGCGCAAGCCGTGGATCATGGCGAACGCGGCGCAGTTCCGTCCTTCGCCGCCACCGGCGCTGACGAGCGATCACTGGGTGCGCAATTACGAGGAAGTCAAGGCCGTTGGCGGCAGGGCGAACCACCAGCGCAGCACGGAGCAGAGCGCCGTCGCGCGCTTCTGGGAGTTTTCGCAGCCGTCGATCTATCACGGCATGGTGCGCTCGGTGGCGCTGCAGCCAGGCCGCGACCCGGTGCGCAACGCGCGGCTCTTCGCAACAGTGGCCCAGGCGATGGATGACGCGATGATCTCGGTCTTCGACGCCAAGTACCACTACAACTTCTGGCGCCCGATCACCGCAATCCGCAATGGCGACGTGGACGGCAACGATGCAACGCAGCGCGATGCAACCTGGGTCTCGTTCATCGAAACGCCGGCCCACCCGGAATACCCGAGCGCGCACAGCATCCTCGCGGCCGCGGTGGGCGAAATCCTTCAGGCAGAGGTCGGCAGCAGCGCCATGCCGTTGCTGAGCACCGGGAGTCCCAGCGCCAAGGGTGCCACGCGTCAATGGCCGAGCGTAGATGCGTTCGTGCAAGAGGTTGCCGAGGCCCGCGTTTCCGGGGGCATGCACTACCGCTTCTCCACGGAAGTCGGCGCCGCCATGGGGCGTCAGATCGGCGCACTGGCGGCGCAGCAGCTCCTGAGTCCACCGCAGTGAGTCGCGCGCACAGGTGGTCGATGCCACCTGGCACACGCCCTGCATCCCAGCAAAGGTCCAAGATGTCCGCAGCACTCCGCAATGTCCCGAAGCGGCGTCCGCAGGACGCTCGCGGGATTCCGCTGAGCGGGGCAAACACCACCGCCGCGACGGCCTACGAGCGCGCGCTCGCCGCCTCACGCACCTGGCGCGTAGACGCTGATGCAGCGCTCGATTGCGCACTGCGTGATGCGCCTGCCTTCGTCATGGCGCATGCGCTGCGCGCCTACCTCCTGATCTGCAGCCGCGATCCGCGGCGCCATCGCGCAGCGGGCCCCATCCTGGCTGCGGCGCGGCACTGGCCCGCCGATCGGTACGAACAACTCCATCTGGCGTCCATCGGTGCCGCACTCGAGGATGATCTCGGACGCATGCGTGCCTGCCTGGACGAGCTGCTGGACGCCCGGCCGCACGACCTGCTCGCGCTGCAGGTTTCGCATTCGATCGACTACATGACGGGGGACTTCGCGCGCATGGGTGCACGCATCGGCGCCACGCTGCGGCGCATTTCGGCGGCGCTGCCTGGGTATGGCTCGGTGCTCGCCATGCACGCCTTCGCGCTGGTCGAGACCGGCGATCCGGCACGGGCCGAAGATGTGGCGCAGCGTGCGCTGGAGCTGGATTCGCGCGATGCGCGCGCACACCATGCGATGGCGCATGTCTTCGAAATGTCGAACCGCCCCGAGGACGGGTTGCGCTGGATGCACGCGCACAGCGCCGTCTGGTCCAGTGGGTCCACCTTCGTCACGCATGGCTGGTGGCATGCCGCGCTATTCCACCTGGAACGGGGCGACATGGGTTCCGCACTTGCGATCTACGACGGGCAGATGCGCGGCCCGGGCTCCCTGGCATTGTCGGACCTGATTGATGCCGTTTCACTGCTCTGGCGCATCCGGCTGCGGTCACAGGATGTAGGAGCACGCGCTGTCGATCTCGCCGTGGCGTGGGAGCGGCACATTGACGACCGAACCTGCAGTTTCGCCGATGTGCATGCGATGTTGGCATTCGGACTGGCCGGCGACGGGGCACGCGTCGAACGACTTGAGGCGGAGCTGGTGCGTAGCGCCTCACGATCGACGCGCCATGGCGCCACGACACGCGACCTCGGCCTGCCCGCCGTTCGTGCGCTGCGTGCGTTCGTGCACGGCGACATGATGGTGGCCATTCCGCTGCTGGCCAGCCTTCCCCCGGTTGCGCACCGACTCGGTGGCAGCCATGCACAGCGCGATGTGCTGGCTCTGACGCTGCTCGCGGCGATCGAGGGTATACGGCGGTCCGCACGGCACGGCAGGGGTGTTCATGCCTTCCCCAACCGCCCGGAAGGCATCGCGCGGGATCACCTGCCGGTTGTTCGACGGCCTATGCCTGCCATCACGCCGGTGTAGGCGGTGGAAGGGATCGAGCAGGTCTGCTCCACCGTGCCTCAACAAGGCTCCCGCACCATCCTGTTCTCCGGATCACTGCCCCCAATGCGCCTGGGCCTCCGGCCGACTGAAAGCCCACCCCCATCACTCCGCCTTGACCCCCGAAATCTTCACCAGCCTCTGAATCACCGGATCCACCGCATCGAAATCCTTGTGGAACTGCGCCGCCCCGCCCGGCACCGACTCCAGGCCGAAGACCTGAAAGCGCGCCTTCATGGGCGTGGAGTGGATGATCTCCACCGCCTCCTTCTCCAGCCGCTGCAGGATGGGCTTGGGCGTGCCGGCGGGCGCGAGCAGGGTGAACCAGGCGACGGTGTTGAACTCGGGGTCGGCAAAGCCCTGCTCGGCCATGGTGGGCACGTTGGGCAGCTCGGCCAGGCGCTTGGGGCCGAAGATGGCGATGGGGCGCACGCGATTGTCCTTGAGCACGCCCTGGGCCGCAGCAATGGTGCCCAGGCCCCAGGAGACCACGCCGCCCGCCAGATCCTGGATATGCGGCGCCTCGCTCTTGTAGGCCACGTGGGTCATGTCGAGCTTGCGTGATTCGCTCAGGTAGGCGCTCATCAGGTGGCCGGCCGAGCCCTGGCCGTAGGAGCCGTAGTTGACCTTGCCCTTGTTCTGCTGCGCCCAGGCCATGAACTCCTGCATGTTGTGCA
The DNA here is from genome assembly GCA_018241405.1 of Pseudomonadota bacterium. Lineage (GTDB taxonomy): Bacteria > Pseudomonadota > Gammaproteobacteria > Burkholderiales > Burkholderiaceae_C > Alicycliphilus. Next base: position 51,241 of record JAFEDY010000012.1, read on the forward strand.
CGGGCACCTTGGCGTTGACCATCATCACCACGCTGGTGGAGGCGAGTTGGGTGATGAAGGCGAAGTCCTTCTGGATGTTGTAGGGCACCTTGGCAAAGATGTGGTGGGCGTAGAACACCGGCGTGGAATAGGCCACCAGCAGCGTGTAGCCGTCGGGCGCGGCGCGGGCCACGGCCTGGGTGCCGAGCATGCCCGATGCACCGGTCTTGTTGTCCACCACCACGGCCTGACCCAGGCGCTTGCCCAGCTCATCGGCCAGCACGCGCGCCACCACGTCGGTGCCGCCACCGGCGCCGGCCGGCACCACCAGGGTGATGGGGCGGCTGGGGTAGCTGCCGGTCTGCGCCTGCACGGCCGGCGTGCAACCCAGTGCCAGGGCCAGTGCGGCCAGTGCGGTCGTGATCCTCATGCGTCGTCTCCTGATGGTTGTTGTCAAAACGGTATCGATGATGGGGGTGCAACCAGAGCGCCACCAATAGGGGATACCTGCAAGGGACGGCTTGCGCCGCCAGGGGGCCGGCAAGATGCCGGCGCTCGCGGCTCCCATCACCGCCCGGGCCGGGGGCGGTTCCGCGTCCCGCCGGGGAAGGAGCCTGAGACAGGCATCAAATCACGCCGAATCAGGCTATATGCCTTACTCAACAAGCGCTGATAGCTATCAAAAATGATGTACTGATGGGCTCAAACAGCGATAGTTGTCGATTCCACGCAAGGCCTGCAAAACTCACCGCCACCCTCGCGAACGTGGGATGGCAGGGGGCAACAGGCAGCGCTGCCTGAGCCTTTCTACAGCAGTGGCAACGGGCCTGAAGGCGTGGCCTCACAGGCGCATCCCGCCCTTGCCAACCTGCCAATTTCTTGCGTATTGGTATTACCAATAAAACACTTTTGCGTAACTGGTTGTGATATTAGGTGTTTACCCTAGTCATTTAACACCGACTCCGCCAAGAGAATCCACGCACACCGCGTCGGCGTCCTTATTGGTTATACCAATTCACAGCACCGTCATGCGCGGGCATGCACACCTCCCCGCCGCTCCTGCTCCTGGGCAGCGCACCGGCAGGAGGCCACTGAAACCGCAGGCCCTCACGGCCCGCACAACGCACCTCGCACAACGGCCATGCAAACCCTCTGGCAACAGAACTACGACCCTGCCGGGAATATCTGGATCTCGGCCTTGGTCGCGCTCATTCCCATCGTCTTTTTCTTCCTTGCGCTCACCCGGCTGCGCCTGAAGGGCTACCAGGCCGGCACCGTCACGGTGCTGCTGGCGCTGGGCGTGGCGCTGCTGTTCTACAAGATGCCGGTGAGCGCGGCGCTGGCCTCGGCCGTGTATGGCTTCTTCTATGGCCTGTGGCCCATCGCCTGGATCATCGTGGCGGCGGTGTTCCTCTACAAGATTTCGGTCAAGACCGGGCAGTTCGACGTGATCCGCGCGTCCATCCTGTCGGTCACGCCGGATCAGCGGCTGCAGTTGATCCTGGTGGGCTTTTGCTTTGGCGCGTTTCTGGAGGGTGCGGCCGGCTTTGGCGCGCCCGTGGCCATCACGGCCGCGCTGCTGGTGGGCCTGGGCTTCAGGCCGCTGTACGCGGCCGGCCTGTGCCTGATCGGCAACACCGCCCCCGTGGCCTTCGGCGCCATGGGCATCCCCATCATCGTGGCCGGCCAAGTGTCGGGCGTGGACGCGTTTGCCATCGGCCAGATGGCGGGGCGCCAGCTGCCGTTCATGACCATCATCGTGCTGTTCTGGCTCATGGCCATCATGGATGGCTGGCGCGGCGTCAAGGAGACCTGGCCCGCGGTGCTGGTGGGCGGTGGCTCGTTCGCGCTGATGCAGTTCCTGACGGCCAACTACGTCGGCCCCGAGCTGCCCGACATCACCTCGGCCATCGTCTCGCTGGTGGCGCTCACGGCCTTCCTCAAGGTCTGGCAGCCCAGGCGCATCTTCCGCTTTGAGACCGAAGGCAGTGCCCAGGCCGCCAAGCCCGCAGCCAGCCCCGCCACGGCACACCACAGGTTGACCGTCGCCACCATCACCAAGGCCTGGTCGCCCTTCATCATCCTCACGGCCATGGTGACGATCTGGAGCGTCAAGCCCTTCAAGGCCTTGTTCGCCGCCGGCGGCCCGCTGGGCTCCACGGTCATCAACATTCCCGTGCCCATGCTGCACAACCTGGTGGAGAAGATGCCGCCCGTGGTGTCCGCCGCTGCGCCCTACGGCGCGGTCTACAGCTTCAACTGGCTGCTGGCCACGGGCACGGCCATCCTGATCGCCGCCCTCATCACCATCGTCTTCACGCGCCTGCCCGCCGCCAAGGCCGTGGCCACGCTGGGCGAGACCTTCAAGGAGCTGCTGGTGCCGATCTACTCCATCGGCATGGTGCTGGCCTTTGCCTTCGTGGCCAACTACTCGGGCCTGTCGGCCACGCTGGCCCTGGCGCTGGCGCATACGGGCCACGCGTTCACCTTCTTCTCGCCCTTCCTGGGCTGGATAGGCGTGTTCCTGACGGGCTCGGACACCTCGGCCAACGCGCTGTTTGCCGCGCTGCAGGCCACCACGGCGCAGCAGCTGGGCCTGCCCGAGGTGCTGACCGTGGCGGCCAACACCACGGGTGGCGTGACGGGCAAGATGATCTCGCCGCAGTCGATTGCCATCGCCTGCGCGGCCGTGGGCCTGGCGGGCAAGGAGTCGGATTTGTTCCGCTTCACCGTCAAACACAGCCTGATCTTCGCCGTCATCATCGGCGTCATCTGCACGCTGCAGGCCTATGTGTTTACGTGGATGATTCCTGGTCACTGAGAGGCTGAGAAAAATCCCCCATGCCCGCTATGCACGCCAAAACACCCCCACTCATCGTTGCAAATACTCGCCATAGCCCGAGCTATGGCTGCGTTTTGCGCCTCGATTGGGGGTGTTTTGGCGCACCTCTCGGGCACGGCCAATTAATTCTCAGCCTCTGATTTCCTGAGAACCCACCATGCGCCTGGCCGATCACGTCGTCGAAAAACTCCTTGCCCTGGTGCAGGCCCGCGGCCTGCAGCCCGGCCAGAAGCTGCCCGCCGAGCGGCAGCTGGCCGAGGAGCTGGGGGTGTCACGCACCTCGGTGCGCGAGGCCATACAAAAGCTGACCAGCCAGGGCGTGCTGACCGCGCGGCGCGGCGACGGCACCTACCTGCAGCCGCGCCCCACGGCCGACTGGCTGCAGGAGGCCATGCAGCCGCTGGCCGGGCTGATAGACGCCGACCCGCACTACCGCTACGACGTGCTGGAGGCGCGCCACGCGCTGGAGAGCAGCGCCGCCTGGCTGGCCGCGCAGCGCGCCACCGAACAGGACAAGGCGCGCATAAGGCACAGCTTCGAGGTCATGATCGGCCACCAGCAAAGCGGCCACGCCGAGCTGGCCGCGCGCGCCGACGCGCAGTTCCACCTGGCGATTGCCGAGGCCTCGCACAACCTGGTGCTGGTGCAGGTCATGCACAGCCTGTTCACGGTGGTGCTGTCCACCGTGGAGCGCAACCGCCACGACATGTTCCACCTGAGCTCGCCCGTGACCGTGCAGGCACTGACAGAGCAGCACCAGGCGCTGATGCAGGCCATCCTGGACGGCGACGCGCAGCGCGCCCGCGACTGCATAGGCGAGCACCTGGAGCATGTGCGCACCACCATCCAGCGCCTGGACGAAGACCGCGCGCGGCAGGAGCGCGCCACGCGCCTGCCGCCGGACCTGGTGCCGCTGTTGCCCGATCCAAATCACCAAAACTGAGACCCTTGCCATGATCATTTCCTCCAGCGCCGACTACCGCGCAGCGGCGCAGAAGTTCCTGCCCCCCTTCCTGTTCCACTACATCGACGGCGGCGCCTACGCCGAGCAGACGCTCAAGCGCAACGTCGATGACCTGGCCGCGGTGGCGCTGCGCCAGCGCGTGCTCAAGGATATGAGCCAGCTCGACACCAGCATCGAGCTGTTCGGCGAGAAGCTATCCATCCCCGTGGCGCTGTCGCCCGTGGGCCTGACCGGCATGTACCGCCGCCGTGGCGAGGTGCAGGCCGCGCGCGCCGCCGACGCGCACGGCATTCCGTTCACCATGTCCAGCGTCTCGGTCTGCCCGATCGAAGAGGTGGTGCCGACGATCAAACGGCCGATGTGGTTCCAGCTCTATGTGCTGAAGGACCGCGGCTTCATGCAGAACGCGCTGGAGCGCGCCCAGGCCGCAGGCTGCACCACCCTGGTGTTCACCGTGGACATGCCCGTGCCCGGCGCGCGCTACCGCGACGCGCATTCGGGCATGAGCGGCCCCAACGCCGCGCTGCGCCGCTATGTGCAGGCCATGCTGCACCCGCGCTGGGCGCTGGACGTGGGGCTGCTCGGGCGCCCGCACGACCTGGGCAACATCTCGGCCTACCGCGGCAGCCCCACGGGCCTGGCGGACTACATGGGCTACCTGGGCGCGAACTTCGACCCGTCGATTTCGTGGAAAGACCTGGAGTGGATACGCGCCTTCTGGAAGGGGCCCATGGTCATCAAGGGCATCCTCGACCCCGAGGACGCCAGGGACGCCGTGCGCTTCGGCGCCGACGGCATCATCGTCTCCAACCACGGCGGGCGCCAGCTCGACGGCGTGCTGTCCTCGGCGCGCGCGCTGCCGGCGATTGCCGATGCGGTGAAGGGCCAGATCAAGATCCTGGCCGACTCGGGCATACGCAACGGCCTGGACGTGGTGCGCGCCATCGCCCTGGGCGCCGACTGCGCCATGATTGGCCGCGCCTACATCTACGCCCTGGCCGCCGCGGGCGAGGCCGGCGTCAAGCAGCTGCTGGAGCTGCTGGAGAAAGAGATGCGTGTGGCCATGACGCTGACCAGCGTGGCCCGTGTGGCCGACATCACGGGCGAGCTGCTGGCGCGCGAAGCATGAACGCCTAGTACTGCGTGACCTGCGCGGCGTCGTCGGCGCCGCCCATGTGCTAACCGGCGGCGGCTGGAGCAGTAGCAGCTGCCTTCCGTCATAGAGCGCGATACGGCGCCCACGCTCAGCTACGTCCATTACTTCTGCCTTGTGTTCCACCAGGACTACTTCGAGAAGAAGGGCATGACCCGGTCGCCATGGGGCACCGCATGTGGGCGCTGCTGAACGCGCGCCACGCCGAGTACCCGGTGCCGAACACAACCTTCGCTGCCTCGCTCACGCACCAGCTCGGCACCACCCCAACCACGCGACGCAGCCAGCACGGGCGCGGCCGCTTGATGCGCGCAGGTGTTCTGCGTGAGGGTCTTCCCTAAAACCGTCCATTCCTGCGGCATTCCGCCGAACATTTGCTTGTAAATCAAGTTGCAACTAGTTACGCTTGCAACAAATATCAAGGTAACAGCAAGTTAACAAAGACAGGACAAAGTGCGCCAGCCAGGTGCCGAATACAGGATATGCCTGCCAACAGCTGCCTGCAACCAGATCCTTCGAGCCGCTTGAACGCGATCTGCCTTGCGGCCATGAAGGCAGCAGTAACACAACGTTCCCGAGGAGCATGCGATGAGCAACATTTCCGGCGACGAAACGCCAGGGCAAAAGGCGACGAAGATCCTGTTGGTAGAGGACAGCTTCGCAAATCGCGACATGCTGACCCGGCGGCTGACACGCCGCGGCTTCACGGTCTGCAGCGCCGCCGATGGCGCCACCGGCGTCGCCATGTCGGTCTCGGAGTTGCCTGACCTCATCCTGATGGATGTGGCCCTGGGCGAGATGGACGGCTGGCAGGCAACCCGGCTCATCAAGGCCGACGCCCGGACCCAGGGCATCCCCATCATTGCCTTGACCGCTCACGCGCTTGCCAGCGATAGGGAACACAGCATCGAGGTGGGCTGCGCCGACTTCGACACCAAGCCCGTCGATCTGTCGCGCCTGCTGGGAAAGATCGAAGGCAGCCTGGCGAGGGCGGCACAGACAGCCGATTCCAACCATCGTGACTCCGACGCTCTTCAAGAACATCTCAAAGGAGTGAAATCCATGTCGAAGCTTGATCCGGTTGCAGCGCTGACAGGCAGCGTGCGCGACTTCCGTGAACTCCAGGGGACCGACCTGATGGCCCGCGTCGGTTCCTTCTACGAATGGCAGGAACTGCGGCGCCAAAGCAGCCTGTGGCCGTATTCGAGAGCGACACAAGAGGCGCCTTTGTCCGTCTGCACGGCACTCGACGACAACGGACAACAGTTCACCGGCCTGAACTTCGGCACACAGGACTACCTCGCCCTGTCGTCGCACCCCGCCATCAAGGAGGTGGCCAAGGCGGTAATCGACGAGTACGGGGTGCACAGCGCTGGCTCATCGGCCCTGGCGGGCAACACCAAATATTCGCTGGTGCTGGAGCAAACGATCTCCGACTTCCTCCAGTTGGAACACACGACACTCTACCCAACGGGCTGGGCTGCCGGGTACGGTGTCATCAAGGCTCTCGTACGGCCGACGGACCACATCGTGATGGATGGCCTCGCCCACGCCTGCCTGCAGGAGGGCGCGTACTCGGCAACCTCGAACGTGCATCTGCATGGCCACCTCAACCTCGAATCGGTACGCCGACACCTGAGACGGGTTCGCGCCAAGGACACGACCAACGGCATCCTCGTGGTGACGGAAAGCCTGTTCTCCATGGATTCAGACACGCCGGACCTGCGGACGCTGCAAAGCCTGTGCGACGAGTACGACGCGACGCTGCTCGTCGATGTGGCCCATGACCTGGGCGCCATGGGGCCGGGCGGCAGAGGCTTCATAGGCGGGCAGGACATGCTGGGCAAGGTCGATATCGTCATGGGGAGCTTCTCCAAGACCTTCGCGTCGAACGGCGGTTTCGTCGCCAGCAACTCGCCCGCCGTCAAGCAATACCTCAAGTACTACGGCTGCACGGCCACGTTTTCCAACGCACTGTCTCCGGTTCAGGCCGCCACCGTCACCAAGGCATTCGACATCATCAAGTCCGAAGAAGGCCTGCGACTTCGCACGGTGCTCAGGCAACGCATAGAAGAAATGCGCGAGGCCTTGACCCAGGCAGGCCTGCAGCACACGGGCAATCCCTCTCCCATCGTTCCGGTCCGCGTGGGCGACGAAGCATTGGCGCGCCTCGTGAGCCGGCGCCTGCCGGCGCTGGAGGTCATCGCCAACCTGGTCGAGTACCCCGCCGTCGCCAAGGGTGATGCCCGCCTGCGCCTGCAGATGATGCCGACGCACAGCCTGGAAAACGTGCGGATGCTGGCCTCAAGGCTGCGCACGGCCATCGATCACGCACAAATCGAGCATGTGCGCCATCGCGCCGCGATCACTGGGGTCACCCGCTCGGTCGCCACTGATACCGCGGCAGCCCAAGCGGCGTGAGGGACATGCAAGTGGTACTCACCCATCGCCTGATCCAAACGGTGGACTGGTTCATTCCGGTCGGGTTGCAAAGGAGCACCGCGACGCATTGGCGGGCAAGAATCTTTGTCATCAGTCATGTGCTGGGGCCCTTCAGTGCCGTCGCCATCCTGGGGTACCTGCATCAGGTGCTGACGGTGCACGACTGGGCGTTCTGGACCATTTGCATCCTGTGCGCATCGTTCTGGGCTTTGCCGTTCGTACTCAGGCTGGCGGGGGATCTGTTCAGGCCCGCCCTCTACTCCTTCTGCGCCCTGACCAGCATCAGTGTCTTCGGGTCCTATTTCTATGGCGGCGTGAGTTCCCCGCTCCTGCCGTGGTTCCTGACGGCGCAGATGATCGGCTTCTTCTATCTGAGTGACCGGCCGCGTCTTGTGCTCGGCATCATCGGCGCGAACCTGGCGGCCTTTGCCGCAGCCTATTTCATCAACGGCCAGTTCCCCGACCTGGTATCGCTTGAAGACCTTTCCACCGCCGGCATGATTTCCGCCTGCGCGGCCACGCTCTACAGCTCGATGATGGCGATCTACTATGCCTACGTCATGGTCGAACATTCGGCGCTGCAGGAGGAAATCAAGAACCACCTGGAAACCGCCGCCAGGCTGCGGATCGCCAAGCACGAGGCAGAACGTGCCAACGAAGCCAAGGCCGTCTTCCTGGCGAAGATGAGCCATCAATTGCGGACCCCTCTGAACGCCATCATCGGCTACAGCGAAATCCTGCTGGAGGACGCCGAGGCCGACGAGCCGGGGGCGGATGGGGAGGAACTGCGATCCATCAACCACGCCGGCCGCCACCTCTTGTCGCTGGTCTCGGACGTACTGCACATGCCCAAGACAGAGGCGGATTCCGACGCCATCGATATCAAGCTCGACACCGTCGATCTCGACCGCTGCCTGGAGGAACTGTCCGCTACCTGCCGGACCCTGGTGGCGAGCAATGGGAACCGGCTTGCCTTCGACAAGCCCGGCGAACTGGGATCGATCCAGACCGATGAGATCCGGCTGCGGCAGATCCTGATCAACCTGCTCGGTAACGCAGGAAAATTCACCCGCAACGGTTCCGTGGTGCTGCGCGCGCGGCGCGCAACCGAAGGCGAGTGCGAACAGGTGCTCATCTCCGTGCAGGACACGGGCATTGGCATTTCCGCCGAGGCGATCCCGAAGCTGTTCAAGAACTTCAACCAACTGAATGCGGGCCAGTTTGCGGGAAGCGGGCTGGGCCTGGCCGTGAGCCAGAAGCTGGCACACCTGCTGGGCGGCGATATTTCGGTGACAAGCCAGTTGCACCGCGGATCGGAGTTCACGCTTCGACTGCCAGCGATGGCAACGACGAATGCACCGGCGATGGCCGCCACGGCGTGACAGGCCCCACGAACACGTACGGGTGAATGCCATGAGAAACCGATTCGGAAACCTGGCACCAAGACTGAACATGTCGGTTGACTGGTTCATCCCCATAGGCTTGAAGCAGTCGCGAGACACCCTGCAGGGCATGCGCATGTTCCTGTTCAGCCATTTTTTCGGTCCCTTTCTGGGGAACACGGTCACGCTGTCGATGCTGTATCTCGGCGCGAAGGCCGACCTCTCCTGGTGGATACTGTTCTTCGCAGTGTCGGGCTTCTGGATTTATCCGATCCTGCTGCGGCTGACGGGCCGGTACCTGCCCCTGGCGTTGCTCTCTATCGAAGAACTTCTGTTCTGCATTTTCTGGGGCTCCTATCAGTACGGTGGCATCAGCTCGCCGATCATGCCGTGGTTGGTCACCGTTCCACTGCTGGCCTTCTTCTATCTGCCCGAGCGCTCTACGCGGATCATCGTCGCCGTGCAGATCGTCGCCAACCTCTTGCTGTTCTATGGCATATATGCCGTACTGGGGTTCCGCGAAGCGGTATCGTCTGACGGCCTGGTCGTCCTCGGCCTGATATCGACCCTCTGTGCCAGCGTCTACGTCTCGATGATGGCACTCTACTTCGCGAGCATCGTGTATTCGCAAGGCGAACTCGAACAGGAGATCAGGCAACACAAGGCGACCGAGCAGCAGTTGCTGGACGCCACCGACCAGGCACAGCGCGCACTGCTGGCCAAGTCGGTGTTCCTCGCCAAGATGAGCCATGAGCTGAAGAACCCGCTCAACGCCATCATCGGCTACAGCGAACTCCTCATCGAGGAAGCCGACGCGGCAGATGCACAGAAGCGCAAGGACCTGACGTCGATCGAAGGCGCAGGCCACAGGCTGCTGGGGCTGATCGACAACCTCCTCGAGCTCTCGAAGCTCGAAGCCGGAAGGGTGGAGGTCAACGCCAGGGACATCGATTTCGCCGCGTGGTTCGAGGAGCTGGCGGCCCGCAGCGGCCCATCGATTACCGCCAATCGCAACGAGTGGATCGTGCAGGCGCCAGGCGCCGGGCGCATGGTCTGCGACGTGCAGATACTGCAACGCGTGGTCGAAGGCCTGTTGAGCAACGCCGCCAAGCACACCAAGAACGGACGCGTCACGTTCTCTGCCTGTGCGCATGCCGATGGCTGGATCCTGACGATCAAAGACACCGGTGCAGGGATACCGAAGGCACGCATGGCCAGCCTGTTCGAGACCTTCGGCAGTTCTGAAGACGAAACGTCGAGCAGGTACGGGGACGAGGCCGGCCTCGGGCTTCCGCTGGCCTATCGGTACTGCCAATTGATGGGCGGCACGCTGTCCGTGTACAGCGAGGTCGGCGTGGGCACCCGGGTCACCGTTACTTTGCCGGCACAAGCGCGCGCCGCCTCGAAGTCTCTCGCCGCACCCGCTGCACCCCTGATCCCGACACCGATGTTGACACCTTAGGCGGTACCGATGAACGCACACCACTCCATCCCGCAACCGGCGATCGGCCATTCCCTCGACGGCAAGCCAAGCGCGGCCAATGAAGAAAAACCGCGCCTGCTCATCGTCGACGACGTCTTCGAGAACCGCGAAATACTGAGGCGCCGCTTCCAGCGCCAAGGCTTTGATGTGACCGACGCCGGCGGCGGGATAGAAGCGCTGGATGTGCTGGAGCGCGAGGCGTTCGATCTCGTCCTGCTGGACATGATGATGCCCGACTTGAGTGGGCTCGAAGTGCTGGCGCATATCCGCTCCAAGCACTCGCAGGGTTCGCTGCCGGTCATCATGGTCACCGCCAAGACACAGAGCGAAGACGTCGTCGAGGCCTTGAACCACGGCGCCAACGACTACATCACGAAGCCGGTTGACTTCTCGATCGCGCTGGCCCGCGTCGTCACGCAGGTCGAACGACGGCGTGCGGAGCTGAAGATCCACCAGATGAACGAGGCGCTTGCCCGGGCCAACGAGGCGCTCGAACGCCGGGTTGCCGACCGGACCAAGGATCTCGTTCATGTCAATCAACAGCTTCGCAGCGAGATAGAGCAGCGCGAGCGGACGCAGGCGACGATCACGCACCTGGCCCACCACGACGCGCTGACGGGTCTTGGCAATCGCCTGCTGTTCCACAAGGAGCTTGGCGATGCGCTGGCGCACCGACAAAGGCATGGCGGCGAGCTGGCCGTCCTGTTCATCGACCTGGATGGCTTCAAGGCCATCAACGACACGCTCGGCCATGCAACCGGAGATTTGTTGCTCAAGCACCTGGCCACACGCCTGCGCAACACGCTGCGCGAAGGCGACAAGATCGGACGGCTGGGCGGCGACGAGTTCGCCATCATCCAGTTCGGCGCAGGACAGCCGAACGAAGCCGCGGCCCTTGCCAAGCGCTTGATCGAGACGATTCAAGTCCCCTTCAGCGTCGATGGCCAAAGTCTTGTCGTCGGCGCCAGCATCGGCATTGCGCTGGCGGGGGGTGAGTACCAGGACTCCGCACAGTTGCTCAGGGCTGCCGACCTGGCGATGTACCGAGCGAAGACGGAAGGACGCGGTCGCTTCCTGTTCTTCGAAACCGACTTCGACCGACAGGTCAAGGAACGTCGCGAGCTCGAAGTCGCCCTGCGTACCGCCGTCGAACAGGACGCGCTCGAGATCCATTACCAGCCCCAGGTCAACCTGCAGACCGGTCGCATCAGCGGGTTCGAGGCGCTGTCGCGCTGGCAGGATCCGCAACGCGGCTACGTGCCGCCGAACGTGTTCATCACGCTGGCGGAGGAGATCGGCCTGATCGGTGTCATTGGCGAGCGGATACTCAAGCGCGCCTGCGCCGAGGCAGCAAGCTGGCCACCGGAGACCACCGTCGCCGTGAACCTGTCCGCCGCGCAGTTCCAGCGCGGTGACCTGGTATCCGTGGTGAAGGAGGCCCTTGCCGCTTCAGGGCTGGAGCCGGGACGGCTGGAGGTGGAGATCACCGAGTCGATCTTTCTCCAGGGCAGCGAATCGAATCTTGAGGTTCTCAGTCAACTCGGTGCGCTCGGCGTCAAGATATCGATGGACGATTTCGGCACAGGCTATTCGAGCCTGAGCTATCTGCGCAGCTTTCCGTTTCACAAGATCAAGATCGATAGATCCTTTGTCGGCGACCTGCCGGACGGGCAGAGCAGCGTTGCCATCGTGCGCGCCGTCTGCGGGCTGGCGCGCAGCTTCGGCGCGGCGACGACGGCCGAAGGCGTCGAGACCGAAGGCCAGCTCACGCATATCCGGACCGAGGGATGCACCGAGGTACAGGGCTATATCTTCAGCAGGCCGGTACCTGCCGACCAGATTTCAGCGCTACTGGCAAGATCGCTTGCGCCATCAACGTAGTGCCCGCCCGGCATCATGACAGCCAGTGCGGGCAGACCGTAGACCGGGCTCAGCCATCGACCTTGCAGGCGGGGACGATCCGGACGCAGGAATCGCGCCACCAGATCTCGCCGCTGCCCGGGGCCGGCGTTTGCGCCGAGTTGCTTACGCCAGCAGCGCGTTCACGCGCTTGACATAGGCCGCGGGGTCTTCGGGCAGGCCACCCTCGGCCAGCAGCGCCTGGTCAAACAGGATCTGCGCCAGGTCGTGGAAATGCACGCTGCCGTCGAGCTTCTTGACCAGCGCATGCTCGGGGTTGACCTCCAGCACGGGCTTGGACTCGGGCGCGCTCTGGCCGGCCTGCTTGAGCATGCGCGCGAGCTGCTGGCTCATGCCGCCGTCCTGCACCACCAGGCAGGCCGGCGAATCGACCAGGCGCGTGGTCACGCGCACGTCCTCGGCCTTGTCCTTCAAGGCCTCTTTCAGCTTGGCGAGCAGGGGCTTGAAGGCCTCGGCGGCCTCTTCCGCGGCCTTCTTCTCGGCCTCGTCCTGCAGCTTGCCCAGATCCACCGCACCCTTGGCCACGCTCTGCAGGGGCGTGCCGTCAAAGTCGTGCAGGTAGTTCAGCGCCCATTCGTCCACGCGGTCGGTCATCAAGAGCACCTCGATGCCCTTCTTCTTGAAGACTTCGAGCTGCGGGCTGTTCTTGGCCGCGGCCAGGGTGTCGGCGGTGATGTAGTAGATGGCCTCCTGGCCCTCCTTCATGCGCGCCTTGTAGTCGGCGAGGGACACGCTCGGCGCGTCGCTGCTGGTGGAGGCAAAGCGCAAGAGCTTGGCGATGCGCTCGCGGTTGGCGAAATCCTCGCCCAGGCCTTCCTTGAGCACGGCGCCGAACTCGTTGTAGAACTGCGTGAACTTGCCCTCCTTGGCCTTGTCCTCGTCGCTGACCACGTCCTGCACGCCCTCGGCATCGGTGCCGGCCTCGTGCTTGTCGTGCCTGGACAGGTCTTCCAGCATGGACAGCACGCGCTTGACCGAGCCGTCGCGGATCAGGCGCACGTCGCGGCTCTCCTGCAGCAGCTCTCTAGACACGTTGAGCGGCAGGTCGCTGGAGTCAATCACGCCCTTGACGAAGCGCAGGTACTGCGGCATCAGCGCCTCTGCGTCGTCCATGATGAAGACGCGCTTGACATACAGCTTCACGCCGGCCTTCTTGTCGCGGTTCCACAGATCGAACGGCGCCTTGGCGGGGATGTACAAGAGCTGCGTGTACTCCGTGTTGCCCTCGACGCGGTTGTGGCTCCAGGTCAACGGGGCCTCAAAATCGTGCGAGATGGTCTTGTAGAAGTCCTGGTATTCCTCGGCCGTGATGTCCTTCTTGGGGCGCGACCACAGGGCGCTGGCCTTGTTCACCGTCTCCCACTCGCCGGTCTTGACCATGGCGCCGGGGTCGCCCTCCTTCTCGCCCTCCTTCCATTCCTCTTTTTCCATGAGGATGGGCAGGCTGATGTGGTCGGAGTACTTGCCGATGATCTGCTTGATCTGCCAGGCGTTGAGGTATTCCTCGGCGTCGCCCCGCAGGTGCAGGATGACGCTGGTGCCGCGCGCCGCGCGCTCGATCTGCTCGACCTCGAAGTCGCCCGCGCCGCTGCTCGTCCAGCGCACGCCCTCGGCCGCGGCCATGCCGGCGCGGCGGCTTTCCACGGTGATCTTGTCGGCCACGATGAAGCCCGAGTAGAAGCCCACGCCGAACTGGCCGATGAGCTGGCCCTGCTCGCTGGCAGTCTGCTTCTGGTCGCCCGACAGGCGGCTCATGAAGTCCTTGGTGCCGCTCTTGGCGATGGTGCCCAGGTGGTCGATCGCCTCCTGCGTGCTCATGCCTATGCCGTTGTCGGTGATGGTGAGGGTGCGTTTGTCCTTGTCGAAGGACACGCGCACTTCCAGGCTGGGCGCGTCCTCGTACAGCGCGGCGTCGTTCAGCGCCTCGAAGCGCAGCTTGTCGCAGGCGTCGGAGGCGTTGGAGACCAGCTCGCGCAAAAAGATCTCCTTGTTGGAGTACAGCGAATGCGTGACCAGATGCAGCAGTTGTGCGACCTCGGCCTGGAAGGAATGGGTGTGCTTGCTCATGGGGGTGGTGCGAATCAGAACGGGAGTTGGATGCGTCAATTTTCCGGCACGGCCGGAACGCCCCCGCAGCTGGGGGCGAAATGGCGGCCTTCAAGGGCAGACTGGCACAGTTAGGCCAACGGCCGCGCGTTGCCCGGGCACGCTGCGACAATCGCCCCATGACGACCTCCTTCGCCCCCCTTGCCAACGATTGCTTCCTGCGCGCCTGCCTGCGCCAGGCCACCGACTACACCCCCCTGTGGCTGATGCGCCAGGCCGGCCGCTACCTGCCCGAATACAAGGCCACGCGCGCCAAGGCCGGCAGCTTCATGGGCCTGGCGACCAATGTGGACTACGCCACCGAGGTGACGCTGCAGCCGCTGGAGCGCTACCCGCTCGACGCCGCCATCCTGTTCAGCGACATCCTCACCGTGCCTGACGCCATGGGACTGGGCCTGTCGTTTGCCGAGGGCGAGGGCCCGCGCTTTGCCAAGGCCATACGCGACGAAGCCGCCGTGGCGCAGCTGGCCGTGCCCGACATGGACAGGCTGCGCTATGTGTTCGACGCCGTGACCAGCATCCGCCGCGCGCTCAACGGCCGCGTGCCGCTGATCGGCTTCTCGGGCAGCCCCTGGACGCTGGCCTGTTACATGGTCGAGGGCCGCGGCAGTGACGACTACCGCCTGGTAAAGAGCCTGATGTATGCGCGCCCCGACCTGATGCACCGCATCCTGGCCGTGAACGCCGACGCCGTGGCCCAGTACCTGAACGCCCAGATCGACGCCGGCGCCCAGGCGGTGATGATTTTCGACAGCTGGGGCGGCGTGCTCGCCGATGGCTGCTTCCAGCAGTTCAGCCTGGCCTACACGGCGCGCGTGCTGGCGCAGCTCAAACGCACCGGCGTGGACGGCCAGGCAGTGCCGCGCATTGTCTTCACCAAGGGCGGCGGCATCTGGCTGGGCGACATGAGGCAGCTCGACTGCGAGGTACTGGGCCTGGACTGGACGGCCAACCTGGGCCTGGCGCGCGCCATCGTCGGCGGCAGCGTGGGCGGCCCGGGCAAGGCGCTGCAGGGCAACATCGACCCTAATGTGCTGTTCGCCCCGCCCGAGGCGATTGCGGCCCAGGTGCGCGCCGTGCTCGACAGCTTTGGCAAGCCCCATACCGACACCAATACCACGGGCCCCACCCACGTCTTCAACCTGGGCCACGGCATCAGCCAGCACACGCCGCCCGAGCATGTGGCGGCACTGGTCGAGACCGTGCATGGCTACTCGCGCAGCCTGCGCCAGCGGTGAAGACCCACTCACTTAAACAGCTGCGCGCGTGGCAGTTGTGCACATGCCGCGCACAAGTGTCTCGATGGTGACAGGCGGCGGCGCAACATGGTCACGCGCCTCTGAATAACTGCAGGCTCGGGCGTAAGTGGTTGATTTATATGAAATTCAAAACCATGCTGTTTTTGTAGGCAAGCCAAGCAAACCATGTGGCGACAAGGGGTTGCAAGATGTGACTGAAGGATATCAACAAAGTTATCCACAGGAAAACTGAACTTCTTCAGAATTTCTAGCAAAATCAAACACTTGCCTCTGAAAGTGCATGAAAAACCCGATCATCAAAGTCTGGCCTACCACATTTCAGGGATGCATCTTCCTATTGACAGCACAGTTGTACACATGTTTGGTGCAGCGGCAGTAACTGCTGGTCTTGTCTTGGCAATGTCCATGGCACACCGTGCAACATGACAAAGATCATTGATTCATAAAGGGTTTTATTCGATGGCACGGCAAAACGCGCTAGCGCCCAGGCACGCAACCACGCGGCCTGGGGCCGGTTTGGCGCGGTTTTTCAACAAAGATATCCACAGCTCCACAATTTTCTGTGCACAAGGCTGTGGAATCATGCCGGGCCCGCCATGAGCCATGCCTTCTCAGGCTTGGTGCGGGTGGCCG
Organism: Pseudomonadota bacterium; assembly: GCA_018241405.1. Taxonomy (GTDB): domain Bacteria; phylum Pseudomonadota; class Gammaproteobacteria; order Burkholderiales; family Burkholderiaceae_C; genus Alicycliphilus. The sequence continues at coordinate 67,404 of JAFEDY010000012.1, forward strand.
TGAGCACCCCTGCCCACAGCAGCGTGGGCGATGCGCTGAGCTACGCCAGCCCCGCGCCCCTGCCGCCCGGCCAGCTGGTGCGCGTGCCGCTGGGCACGCGCGAAGTGCTGGGCGTGGTGTGGGATGGCCTCGACGAAGCCACCGCCCTGCCCCCGGGCATGGCGCCGCGCGCCGTGGCCGGCATGCTGGAGGGCATTGCCCCGCTGGACGGGGCATGGCGCGCACTGGTGGCCTTCACGGCGCGCTATTACCAGCGCGCCCTGGGCGAGGTGGCTCTGGCCGCATTGCCGCCGCAGCTGCGCGAACTGACACCCGAGCAGATGGCGCGGCGCATGCGCCGCCCGGCGGCCAAGACCGCCGTTCAGGACAGTACGAATACTATCGAATCAATAGCTCTTAGCGCAGAACAGGCAAGCGCTGCGGCCCAAATTGATGCCAACCCCGGGCCATTTTTGCTGTTTGGCAGCACCGGCAGCGGCAAGACCGAGGTCTACATGTACTGCGTGGCCCGGGCGCTGGCTGCCAGCCCCACCGCCCAGGCGCTGGTCATGGTGCCCGAGATCAACCTCACCCCCCAGCTGGAGGCGCGCTTCAGAGAGCGCTTTGCGCCGCTGTATGGCGAGGCGGCCGTGGTCAGCCTGCACAGCGGCATGACCAACCCGCAGCGCCTGAAAAGCTGGCTGGCCGCACACCAGGGCCCGGCGCGCATCGTGCTGGGCACGCGCATGGCGGTGTTCGCCAGCCTGCCGGGCCTGGCGCTGATCGTCGTCGATGAGGAGCATGACGCCAGCTACAAGCAGCAGGAGGGCGCACGCTACTCGGCGCGCGACCTGGCGCTGTGGCGCGGCCGCGCCCAGGGCGCCAAGGTCGTCCTGGGCAGCGCCACGCCCTCGCTGGAGAGCTGGCACGCGAGCAGCCCCGAGGTCGGCCGCTACCAGCGCCTTGAGATGCCCAGCCGCATAGGGGCCGGCGCCCTGCCGCGCCTGCGCCTGGTAGACATGGGCCAGCAGCCGCGCGGCGCGGTGTTTGCGCCGCCGCTTTTGGCCGCCATCACCGAGCGCGTGCAGCGCGGCGAGCAGTGCCTGGTGCTGCTCAACCGCCGCGGCTTTGCGCCCGTGCTGCACTGCCACGCCTGCGGCTGGAAGAGCGACTGCCCGCACTGCAGCGCGCACCAGGTGTTCCACAAGGTGGATCGCACGCTGCGCTGCCACCACTGCGGCTTTGCCCAGCGCGTGCCGCGCGCCTGCCCCGGCTGCGGCAACCCCGACATCGCCCCCGTAGGCCGGGGCACGGAGCAGCTCGAAGAACAGCTGGCCGCCCTGCTGCGCAACGTGATCACCCCGGAGCGCCGCGCCGCGCGCGTGGCGCGCATCGACGCCGACAGCACCAAGCCCAAGGGCGCGCTGGAGGAGCAGCTGGCCCAGGTACACGCGGGCGAGGTGGACGTGCTGGTGGGCACGCAGATGGTGGCCAAGGGCCACGACTTTCGCCGCATCACCCTGGTGGCGGCGGTACAGCCCGACGGGGCCTTGTTCAGCAGCGACTTTCGCGCGCCCGAGCGCCTGTTTGCCCTGTTGATGCAGGCCGCCGGCCGCGCCGGGCGCGACGCGCGCTATGTGGCTGCCCAGGAGAGCGCGCCCGAAATGTGGCTGCAGACCTGGCACCCGGACCACGCCCTCTACGCGGCGCTGCGCCGCCACGACTACCCGGCCTTTGCCCAGCAGCAGCTCGATGAGCGCCGCACCGCCGGCATGCCGCCCTTTGCCTTCCAGGCCCTGGTGCGCGCCGACGCCCGCAGCCAGGAAGTGGCCCAGGCCTTTTTGCAATCCGCCGCCGAGGCCGCCCGCGCCGCGCCGCTGCCGGGGCTCGATCAGGTCTTCCTCTTCCCGCCCGTACCCCTGGCCGTGCAGCGCGTGGCCAACGTGGAGCGCGCCCAGATGCTGCTGGAAAGCCCCAGCCGCGCCGCGCTGCAGCGCTTTCTGGCCGCCTGGCAACCGCTCTTGCACGCCGAGCGCAGCCGCCACAAGGGGCTGGTGCGCTGGCTGGTGGATGTGGATCCGCAGGCGATTTGAACAAACTGGTGCTCCAAAAAAACGTCTGCATGAGGAGCGCCTCGTTGCAGGCCCTATTCCGCGCCTGTGCGTCGTCCTTTTAAAAAGCCGTCTCCGCCCTCTGCGCTCCGCTTCAAGCCTCCCAGGGGTTGATCAGGCGAACCGCCAAACCTGCGAAGTCTTTGGTGTTGCGCGTCACCAGCGTCAGGTCGTGCTGCAAGGCGATAGCTGCCAACAAGGCATCGACGGCCGGCAGCGGCCTGCCTGCCTCGGCCATCAAACGGCCCCAGCGGTCGGCGGTGGGTACGTCGATGCCCAGCAGCCGCCCCACGAAGTAATGGGGCAGTTCCACCTCCAGCCAGTCCAGCAGGGATTGCCGTCGGCTGGCATCTGCCACCCGCTCGAGCCCCTTGCGGATCTCGCCCAGGGTCAGCACGCTCAGGTACAGGGACTGGCGGGGGCGGGCCTGTAGCCAGGTGACGACCTGGGGATCGGGCTGCTTGCGCTTGAGCTCCGACAGGACGTTGGTGTCGATCAGGTAGCTCACAAATCCACCTCGCGCGCCGGGCTACGGTCGCGCTCAAACTCGATGTCCTCTTCGCCGTAGAGCGGTGATTGGCGCATGAAGTCCACCAGTGAGGCCTCGTTGCCACTCAGGCGGTCGAACAGCTCCTTGGAGACGACCACGGCCACCGAGCGGCCATGCACGGTGATTTCTTGTGGGCCGTCGTTCGCTGCCTGTTTGACCATTTCAGAAAACCGCGCCTTGGCGGTTTGCATCTGCCAGATGTGCATGGCTTACTCCCCTTGATTCATGAAATCTGACCTAACAAGTCAGAAATCTCACTTTAAACGATACCCTGGATATGGCCAACCGCGTCCCTGTCCTTTGAACCCTCGCCCCTACGGCTCCAGCGCAACGGGACAGCCTGAAGAGCGCAACGTCCCGCTGTCGCCCCCCGGAAAGGGGGGCCTACGGCGGCATATATAGAACCAGTAGTCTTAAAGACTCAAACGCCCTACCAGCAAGCGCGAGCAGCTATTGCTTTACAAGCACACGGCAGCCCTGCCGCGCCAGGTCCCGCGCAAAGGCGTCGGACATCAGGTAGGCACACTCCACCGGCCGCTGGCGGCCAATGGCGTCATCCGGCACCTCGGCGGCTGCGGGGTGACACATGAGCAGGCTGCCCTCGCCTACCTGCGCCAGCCAGGTCTGCATGCGCGCGCCGTAGGCAGCGGCATCCGGGGCGTCGAAGCCGTAGACACCGCCAAAGCCGCGGTTCATGGCCACGCCGGCGCGGGCCAGCAATCGTGTGCAGCTCCAGCCGCCCAGCAGGGCGATCACGGCGGCCTTGGGGTCGCGCCACAGGCCGCCCGCGGGCACGGTGGAGCGCACCCAGGGCATGGCACGGCCGGTGTAGCGGGCCTGCAGCTCGGCCAGCAGGGCCTGGCGCACGCCGGGCAGCTGGTGCACATGTTGGTGGCCGTCGATGTAGTCGGGCGCCGCGCCCATGGCGTCTTCAAACGCGTCGAGCTGGGCACGCCAGGCATCGCGCAGCTGCGCGGCGCCCAGGCGGCGCGTGTAGGCGGCGGCCAGCACCTGGCCCAGCGGGCGCGCTGCGTGGGCGCCTCCATGGCACTCGGTCAGGTTGAAGTGCAGGCCGACCTGCAGGCGCGGGCGCAGGGTTTGCAGCTGCGGCGCGGCGGCGCGCCAGCCGGGCGCCGTGGTCATGCAGCTGGTGGCGGACAGGCGAGCGGCCTCGGCCAGGCGCAGCACGGCCTCGTCCACCAGCGGGTGCAGAGCGTAGTCGTCGGCGCACAGGAGGATGGCGCGGTGGTTCATGCGCGTGACCTGAAGGCCCAGAATTTGGAGAGAACGAAGGTGGCTACGGCCACCAGCACCAGCACGCCGGCCAGGCTCCACAGGTAATGCCAGTGCAGCCAGTCCAGCGCAATGGCGTAGAGCAGTTCGTTGGCCACGAAGGAGAGACTCGCCACGGCAAAGTAGCGTGCCACCACGCCCCAGCCGCGCGCCCGGGCGCTGGCAAAGGTCAGCAGCGCATGGCCGTTGTAGCTGACGACGAAGGCCACCAGAAAGGCCAGCAAATTGGCGACGAGCGGCGCCATCTGCGTGGCCTGCACCAACAGCGCCACCACGGCCAGGTGCGTGGCCGCCGCGCAGCCGCCCACCAGCACGAACTGCAGCGGCTGGGGCAGCTGCCCCAGGCGCCGGGCCAGGGTGGCGACCGTCATGCGTCGCGCCAGGGGCTGCGGTCCTCATCGCGCGCCACCAGGTAGGTGGGACGCTGTTTGACCTCGTCGTAGATGCGGCCTATGTACTCGCCCAGGATGCCGATGGACATGAGCTGCACGCCCGAGAACAGCATGATGCCGGCCGCCAGCGTGGGCCAGCCGGCCACGTCCACGCCGAACAGCAGCGCGTCCACGGCGATCCATGCGCCGTAGACCAGGGCCAGCGCGGCAACCAGGGCGCCGACCACGCTCCACACGCGCAGCGGCAGCGTGGTGAAGGAGGTCAGCCCCAGCAGCGCGAGCGACCCCAGGCTGCGCAGGCTGAAGCTCGATTCGCCGCCCGCGCGGTCATGCGGCACGAAGGGCAGGGCCGCCGACTTGAAGCCCACCCAGGCATACAGGCCCTTCATGAAGCGGTTGCGCTCGGGCAGGGCGTTGAGCGCGTCGGCCACGCGCCGGTCCATCCAGCGGAAGTCGCCCGCATGGGGCGGCACCTTGACCTTCTTGCCGGCGTTGAGCAGGCGGTAGAACAGCCCCGTGCCCAGGCGCTTGGTGCCGCTCTCGGCGCCGCGGTCGGCGATCACGCCGTAGACCATGTCGTAGCCGGCCAGCCACAGCTCGTGCATCTGCGCCAGCAGCTCCAGGGGGTGCTGGAAGTCGGCGTCGATGAGCAGCACGGCGTTGCCGCGCGCGTGGGCGATGCCGGCCGACAGCGCCGCCTCCTTGCCGAAATTGCGCGACAGGGCCAGGTAGCGCAGCGGCAGCTCCTGGGCCAGGCGCAGCGCGATGTCATGCGTAGCGTCGCGGCTGCCGTCGTTGACGATGATGATTTCGTAGTCGGGCGTAATCCGCGCCACGGCCTGCGCCAGGGCGCGCACGAAGGCTTCTAGGTTGCTCTCCTCGTTGTGCGCCGGCACCACGCAGCTCAAGCGCAGGGGCGCGCGCGGCAGCAGCGCCGGCGGCGCGGCCGGCGCGTACTCGGCGTGGTAGTCCGCGCGCGGCGTGACGTGGTAGGGGGCGGGGGTTTCGGTCATGGTGGCGATTGTCCCAAGTCTTGGCCGCGATTTCAGGGGCGCTCGTCCGCATCCACGTCATAGACAGCATAGGCCCAGGCCTGCGGCCGCGGAAAACGCCAGCCATGGCGCTCTGCCTGCAGCACATGCGGCCGCACCGGCTGGCCGCGCGCGGCCAGCCAGTCCCGGGCCTGGCGCTCACAATCGGTGGCGGCCTGCGGCGTGGCCACGGGCCCCAGCGGGCACAGCAGCAGGCCATGGCGCCGCTGCCAGTCGCCCACGGCCGATATGCGCGCCGGCTCACCATCGGGCAGGCCCGGCACGGTCAGCAGGTGCGGCTGGGCGTAGAAGGCCAGCATGGCGCTCTCGGCCCAGTCGCCGCCCACCCAAGCGAGCTGCTGGCCCGGGTGGCGCGCATGCCAGTCCTGCACAATGGCGCGCGCCGCGTCCTCGGTGGGCCGGTAGTAGCCCTTGTCGCCGCGCAGCGCATTGGTCAGCGCCAGCACCACGCCCAGGACCAGCACCACGGCCAGCACCGTCCACCAGGCGCACCCCAGGCGCTGCAGCGCCGCCATGGCCGCGGCGGGCGCCAGCCGCTGCAGGTTGCGCAGCCACAGCAGCGCAAACGCGTAGCCGATCGGAATCGCCCAGGGCGTGGACAGCTCGACCACGCCGGCCATGCCAAAGGCCAGCGTCAGCGCCCAGGGCATGCAGGCCAGCCAGAACAGCGTGTCGCTCCAGCCCTGGGGCAGCCAGCTGCGCACAAGCAGGCGCACGGCCATACGCCCCCAGGGCGCGCCGCTACTGCGCGCCTGCACATGGGCCCAGACCAGGCACAGCGCCAGCCAGGCCGGCAGCCAGTAGAACAGCGGCGCCAGCGCAAAGCGTGCGATGTAGCGCCAGGACACAGCGCCGCCGCCCTGGTCCATGGCATAGCCCAGCGGCGCCCAGTCGTGCGACGCCACCCAGGCCAGGTGCGGCCAGAGCGCCAGGCCGAACACCGCCAGCGCCAGGTAGGGTCGCGGCGTGGCCAGCCAGCGCCGGCCATCGGGGTGCAGCAATGTGGGCAGCAGAAAGCCGGCCAGGAACACGCCGCTGTAGTATTTGCTGAGCATGCAGGCCGCGGCCACGAGTCCCAGCCAGGCGCTGAACCAGGCGCCGCGCCAGCCGCGCTCCTGCCAGCTGGCGAGCAGCAGCGCCGCGGCCCAGGGCCACAGCGACAGCAGCTGGCTGTTGGCGTTGAACTTGCCCGCCAGGTTGGTGTAGGGCAGGCTCCACAGCAGCAGCAGCGCGCCCCAGGGCGCGAGCGCCCCGAGCTTCAGGCGCCGCCCCAGCGCCCACACGCCCAGCAGCCCCACGAGCACGTTGGCATAGGACAGCAGCCGGTAGGCGAAGTCGTTCTGCGGCAGCACGGCAAACCACAGCCCCACCACCCAGGCGAAGAACGGCGGATGCTTGTGCGTGCCCCAGCGCAGCGGCTGGGACCAGGCATAGTTCTCCAGCATGTCGTTGTAGCCATCGAGGTTGGCGCTGGCGAGCCACGACACCGCCGCCCAGGCCAGGCAGGCGGCAACGAGCCAGAACAGCGCGCGACGCGCAGGCAGCGCGGAAACAGCCGGAACAACGGGAGTAGACATAGGGCTCAGGTCAGCAGCGCCACGGCTGCGGAAAAACTCACAAAGGCCAACGCCGTGGACACCATGATGATGCGCGCCACGCGCCCGCCGTGCGCGCCGAAGCGCTCGGTCAACAGCGCCACGTTGCTGGCGCTGGGCAAGGCCGCGAGCAGCACCAGCACGGTGAGCGTGAAGCTTGAGATGGCCACGCCCAGGGCCATGGCCGTGCGCGCCACGCCCCACACGATCAGCGGGTGCACGACGAGTTTGGCCAGCGCGATCGGCACATAACGCCGCGGCGGCACATATTCATGCTGATTCATCTGCGAACGTGCCAGCACCGCGCCTATGGTGAACAGCGCCACGGGCGAGGCCGCGCCACCGAGCATGGCCAGGGTCTGGTCCACGGGCGCGGGCAGCCGCCACTGCAGGGCCGAGGCCACGCCGCCCAGGACTATGGACCAGGGCATGGGGTTGACGGCCATGCCGCGCGCCGCATTGCGCAGCGCCACGGCCACGCCATGCGCGCCGGTGCCGTCCAGGCGCGACAGGGCGATGCACAGCGAGGTGGTGACGACCATGTCCAGCGCCATGGTCAATATCACCGGGCCCGCGCTGTGCGCGCCCAGCAGCGCCACCAAGAGCGGCACACCCATGAAGCCGGTGTTGGGAAAGGCGGCCACCAGCGCGCCGAAGGCGGCATCGTTCCAGCCCATGCTGCGCAGCGTGAGCGCCATGGTGCCACCCACCATGAGCAGCGCGCTGAGCAGGTAGACGCCGGCCACGGCCGGGTCCAGCAGCTGCGCGATCGGCGTCTGCGCGCCGAAGCGGTAGAGCATGGCGGGCAGCGCAAAGTACAGCACGAAGCCGTTGAGCCCGCCGATGGCCGATGCCGGCAGCGCCCCGCCGCGCGTGGCCAGGTAGCCGCAGAGCACCAGGGCGAAGAAGGGAAAGGTGACGGCAAGGACGGACAGCACGGCCGGCATTCTCGCCGACGCGCATTCCGCTACCATGCGTTCGTTGCCATCGCGGAGGGCTCGGTATGTTGACCACACTCGCCTACACCATGATCCTCGTCTTCATGGCGCTGATCATGACCAAGCGCCTGTCGGCGATGGTGGCGCTGATTCTCGTGCCCATCGTGTTCGGCCTCATCGGCGGCTTCGGCATGGGGCTGGGGCCGATGATGCTGGACGGCATCAAGAAGCTTGCGCCCACGGGCGTGATGCTGATGTTTGCCATCCTCTACTTCGGCATCATGATCGACGCCGGGCTGTTCGACCCCATCGTGCAGATCGTGCTGCGCCTTGTCGGTGGCAGCCCCACGAAGATCGTCGTCGGCACCTTCCTCCTGGCCGCATCGGTCTCGCTCGACGGCGACGGCTCCACCACCTACATGATCACCTGTGCGGCCATGCTGCCGCTGTACCAGCGGCTGGGCCTGAACCGCCTGGTGCTGGCCTGCGTGGTGATGATGGCGGGCCAGCTCATGAACATCCTGCCCTGGGGCGGCCCCACGGCGCGCGCGGTGAGCGCGCTGAACGTGGAGATGAACCAGGTCTTCGTGCCCATGATCGTGCCCATGATCATCACCGCCGCCTGGTGCACCTTTGTCGCCTTCATCCTCGGGCGGCGCGAGGCCCGGCGGCTGGGTGCCATCGATCTCTATGGCGCGCAGGGCGGCAGCCAATCCATCGCCGAGGTCACGGGCGGCAACCCGGCCCTGGCGCGGCCCAAGCTGCTGTGGGTCAACGCGCTGCTCACGCTGGGGCTGATGGTGGTGCTGGTGATGGATGTCTTCCCGCTACAGGTGCTGTTCATGGTGGCCTCGGCCATCGCCCTCATCATCAACTACCCCCAGGTGCAGCAGCAAAAGGCGCGGCTGGAGGCGCACGCGGTGAACATCGTGCCCGTGGTGTCGCTGATCTTCGCCGCGGGCATCTTCGTGGGCATTCTCTCGGGCACGAAGATGGTCGATGCCATAGCCAACAGCGTGATCGCCGCAGTCCCCGACTGGATGGGGCCGTACATGGCGGTGGTCACGGCGGTGCTCAGCATCCCGTTCACCTTCTTCATCTCCAACGACGCGTTCTACTTCGGCATCCTGCCCATCCTGGCCAAGACGGCGGCCGTCTACGGCATAGGCCCGGTCGAGATCGCGCGCGCCTCGCTCGTGGGCCAGCAGGTGCACCTGCTGAGCCCGCTGGTGGCCTCGACCTATTTGCTGGTGGGGCTGGCCGATGTGGAGTTCGGCGACCACCAGCGCTTCACGCTACTGTGGGCGCTGTCGGCGGCCTTGGTCATGCTGGCGGCCATGCTGATCCTGGGCGTGATTCCGCTGGTGGGGAGCGCGCCATGAGGCCCGGCCCGTCGCGCCGCGCCGTACTGGGCCTGGCCGCGCTCGGCCTGTCGCCCCTGGCCGCACTCGCGCAGAGCGAGAACGAGCTGCTCCACTACGCCCCGCGCGCCAAGCCGCCCGCGGGCTACCCCGCCGCCTACGCCACCACGGTGCGCGCCGCCGAGGACGAGGGCAGCCTGCTCATCCACTCCACCACCGACGAGCGCGTGGCCGCGCCGCTGGTGGCGGACTTCCGCCGTCTGTACCCGCGCATCTCCATCACCTACGAAGACCTGGGCAGCACCGAGCTGTACCACCGCTTCATCGCCGAGAACCAGCTCGGCCGCGAGGCCGCCGACGTGCTATGGAGCTCGGCCATGGACCACATGGTGGCGCTCGCCAGCGCCGGCTACGCGCTGGCCTACGAGTCGCCCGAGCAGTCCCACCTGCCCGCCTGGGCGCAGTGGCAGGGGCGGCTGTGGGCCACGACCTACGAGCCCGTGGTGTTCGCCTACCACAAGCCCTCCCTGCCCGAGAGCGAGGCGCCGCGCAGCCACGCGGCGCTGGCGCCATGGCTCGCCAAGATGAAGGACGCGCCGGGCAGCGTGGTGAGCTACGACATCCAGAAATCCGGCGTGGGCTACTTCCTGGCGGCGCAGGACGCGGCCGCCAGCAACGCCACCTTCTGGGCCACGGCCCAGGCCCTGGGCGCCGCGCGGCCGCGCCTGCTGCTGACCACCGACGCCATGGTGCGCCGGATCGCCGACGGCCGCGCGCGCTTCGGCATGAACCTGCTGGGCGCCTACACCGTCGCGCAGGCGCGCGGCCTGCCCGCGCTGGGCGTGGTCTTCCCCGAGGACTACACGCTGGTCACCTCGCGCGTGCTGCTGCTCAACGCCCGCGCCGCCCACCCCAACGCCGCGCGCCTGTGGCTGGACTACCTGCTGTCGCAGCGCGGACAGTCGGTGATGGCCAGCGCCTCGCGCCTCTACGCGCTGCGCGAGGACGCCCAGGGCGAGACCACCGGCGCGGCCCTGCGCCAGCTGCTGGGCGCGCGCGCCCGGCCCGTGGCGCTGGGGCCGGAGCTGGCGGCGCCGCTGGCCAATGCCGCCTACCGCGACTTCATCCTGCGCTGGCGTGCGGCCATGGGGCAAGAAAAGGGACACGGATAATGGCGGGTTTCGCCCGCCCCCCTCCCCCGCATGTCCGGCCTCAATCTCGCACAACTCCAGGCTGTCCACTACACCGAAGGCCCCTGCCTGGTGCTGGCCGGCGCGGGCTCGGGCAAGACGCGCGTCATCACGCACAAGATCGCGCGCCTGATCGAGACGGGCCTGGCGCCGCGCCGCATCGCCGCCATCACCTTCACCAACAAGGCCGCGGCCGAGATGCGTGAGCGCGCCGCCGGGCTCATAGGCCGCCAGGCCAAGGAAGTGCTGGTCTGCACCTTCCACGCCCTGGGCGTGCGCATGGTGCGGGAGGACGGCCATGTGCTGGGGCTGAAGCCGTCTTTCAGCATCCTGGATCAGGACGACGTGACCGGCATCCTCAAGGATTGCGCGGGCGGCACCACCGATCTGGCGACCGCCCGCCAATGGCAGTGGACGATCAGCAACTGGAAGAACCAGGGCTGGGACGCGCGCAAGTCCCTGGCCATGGCCAAGGACGATCACGAGCGCAGCATCGCCCTCATCATGCAGCGCTATGAGGAGCGCCTGTCGGCCTATCAGAGCGTGGACTTCGACGACCTCATCGGCATGCCCATGCGCCTCTTGCGCCACCACCCCGAGGTGCGCGAGAAGTGGCAGCGCCTCCTGGGCCATGTGCTGGTCGATGAATACCAGGACACCAACGCCACGCAGTACGAGCTGCTGAAATTTTTGGTGGGCGAACGCGCGCGCTTCACCGCCGTGGGCGACGACGACCAGAGCATCTACGGCTGGCGTGGCGCCACGCTGGACAACCTGAAAAAGCTGCCGGTCGATTTTCCGCAGCTGAAGGTCATCAAGCTGGAGCAGAACTACCGCTCCACCTCGGCCATCCTGCGCGCGGCCAACAACGTCATAGGCCCGAACCCCAAGCTGTTTCCCAAGACCTTGTTCAGCGAACTCGGCGAGGGCGAGCCCGTGCGCGTGGTCGACTGCGACAACGAGGAGCACGAGGCCGAGCGCGCCGTGGCCCGCATACAGGGCCTGCGCGCCGCGGCCAACCCGCCGCCGGCGTGGAAGGACTTCGCCATCCTCTACCGCGCCAACCACCAGGCCAAGCCTTTTGAAAAAGCCTTGCGCAAGGCGAACATCCCGTACAAGGTTTCGGGCGGCACCTCGTTTTTCGACCGCGCCGAGATCCGCGATCTGTGCGCCTGGTTCCGCCTGTGGATCAACAACGACGACGATCCGGCGTTTCTGCGCGCCATCACCTCGCCCAAGCGCGGCATAGGCCACACCACGCTGGGCTCGCTCGGTGAATTCGCCACGCAGCACAAGCAAAGTATGTTCGGCGCGCTGTTCAACGCCATGCTGCCCGCCGTCGTGCCAAAGCGCGGCCTGGAGGGCTTGATGGAGTTCGGCCGCCTGATCAACGAGCTGGAGCACCGCGCGCGCCACACCCATGGCGCGGAGGACGCACGCGCCTTCCTGGCCGACTGGCTCAAGGACATAGGCTACGAGCAGCATATCTACGACGGCGAGGACAGCGAGAAGGTCGCGGCCGCGCGCTGGAGCAATGTGCTGGAGTTCTGCGACTGGATGGCCCAGCGCGCCGGCGGGCAGATCGACGACACGGCGGCCACCACCGTGACGCCCACCAAGAGCCTGCTGGAGGTGGCGCAGACCATTGCACTCTTGTCCACCATTAGCGAGCGCGAGCAGGATCAGGACATGGTGGTGCTGTCCACGCTGCACGCCAGCAAGGGCCTGGAGTGGCCGCATGTCATCCTGGCCGGCGTGACCGAGGGCATGCTGCCCTTCAAGCTCGATGACGACGAGGGCCGCCAGCAAAAGGTGAGCGACAACGTGGCCGCGCGCCTGCAGGAGGAGCGCCGCCTGATGTACGTGGGCATCACGCGCGCCCAGCGCAGCCTGGCCGTCAGCTGGACCAAGAAGCGCAAGAAGGGCCGCGAGATGGTGGCGGCCCAGCCCAGCCGCTTCATCGCCGAGATGAAGCTCGACGCCGCCACCAGCCGCGAGGACCCGCGCGAGAAGCTGCGCCAGCTGCGCGCCGAATTCGCCGCCAAGGCAGAGGCCGCCAGCAACGCCAATCCCTGAACGCCGATGTACAAGAATCTATTTTTGATAGCTGCCAGCGCTTGCCTGGTAAGCGCTTGCACCCAAAATCCCTCAAAACCCGCACGCCCCGCCTGCCCCACGCCCGCCCAGATGGAGCAGCCCGAGCTGATCGGCCGCTGGCAGGCCGACATGCCCGGCCAGCCCGGCCCCGTGGTGCTGGAGCTGGCGCCCCACCCCGAGTGGGACGGCACGGTCAAGGGCCACATCCTGCGCCCGGGCTTCTCCTCCATCGTGGTGGGCGACGTGCATGAGGGGCAACTGACCATGGAGGAGTCGCGCGACGGCAAAAGCGTCAGCGGCAACTGGTTGGGCGACGTGGTCGAGGGCAGCTGCGCCCGCGAGATCCGCGGCGAATGGACCGACGAGGCCGACCGACCGTTTGCCTTCACGCTGCGCAGGCTGCCATGACGGCATGCCATGCCGCCGGCCTGCTGTTGGCCATCGCCCTGCCGCTGGCGGCCCAGGAGCCCGCGGCCCCCGGCAGCGCTGCCGGTTGGCGCCAGTGCAGCGCCCTGGTCGACGGCCAGGCGCGCCTGGCCTGCTTTGACCGCTGGGCCGGCGCGCAGGCCTGGCAGGCACCCGCAGCATCGGCCAGCGATCAAGCCCAGGGCGACGCGGTGACACCGGCGCCCACCGCCACCGCCGAGGACGCCCCGGGCAACGGCTGCCGCGGCACCCAGTACACCACCCTGTCGCGCTTCTGGGAACTGGAGGCCGGCACCGACTGCGGACCGCTGCGCTTTCGCGGCTACCGGCCCATGAGCGTGTCCATCGCGCAGGGCAGCAGCGTCAACCGCCAACCCCAATCGGCCAGCGCGGACCGCAACGCCCCCACGCCCGTGGACTACCGCAAGACCGAGATGCGCCTGCAGCTGTCGGTGCGCACCAAGCTGGCCCAGGGCCTGCTCACGCACCACGAGCCCGGGCTGCGCGACTCGCTATGGTTCGGCTACACCCAGCAGTCGTACTGGCAGCTGTTCAGCCCCGGCATCTCGCGCCCCTTCCGCAACACCGACCACGAGCCCGAGTTCATCTACGTCTACCCCACCACGGCCAACCTGCCCTGGGGCTGGCGCTGGCGCTACAGCGGTGTGGGCCTGGTGCACCAGTCCAACGGCCAGAGCCTGCCGCTGTCACGCAGCTGGAACCGCCTGTACCTGATGAGCGGCATGGAGCTGGATGACCGCTGGCGCATCACCGGCCGCATCTGGAAGCGCCTGCACGAAAGCGCCGCGGACGACGACAACCCCGGCATCAGCAACTACGTGGGCCGGGCCGAGCTGGGCCTGGCCTGGAACCCCAACCCTGACAACACCCTGGCGCTGACCGCGCGCCACTCGCTCGCCAGCACGGCGCGCGGCTCGCTGCGCCTGGAATGGCTGCAAAGCCTGGGCACCCGCTTCGTCGGCCAGCGCAGCAACCTGCGCCTGCACACGCAGCTGTTCTCGGGCTATGGCGACAGCCTGGTGGACTACAACCGCCGGCGCACCGTATTCAGCGTGGGCGTGAGTCTGGTGGATTTCTAAGAGCGTGTTTACGATCTTTTCATGGTGCCCGCAAGGCAGCAAAAAGCCGCAATCCAGGCGCGCGCCGTAGGCCATGCTGGCAGCCTGGGCAAGGTGCGCAACGACGAGTGCGGCTTTTGGCTGCCTTGCCCGAAGGGTTGCCCTGCAAAAGCAGCGTCTGCGGCGTTGCAAATCCTCGCCGGGCCACCAGCCCGTCTGCGGTTTGCGCCTTGCAGCCACTGCTTTTGCGGGGCAACGGGCACCATGAAAAGATCATAAACACGCTCTAACGCCCGTGCAATCTGCCACAGCAGCTACATATGCAATAGCAAAACGGGCCCTGCGGCCCGTTTTTCTACTTGTGCGCTTCAAGCCTCCTCATCGTCATCGTCGTCCAGCAGCTCCTGCGGCTCGGCGTGCTTGACCACGGTGACCGGCACCGGGCAGTGGTGCACCAGGTCCTGCGACACCGAGCCCAGCCAGGCGCCGCGCAGGCCGCCCATGCCGCGGGCGCCGACGATGAGCGCGTCGCAGCCGCAGCGCTCCACCATGTCCACCAGGGTGGCGGCGGGCGAGCCCAGGCCGATCTCGGTCTCGTAGGGCACGCCCGCGGCATCCGCCAGCGCCACGGCCGAGGCCAGCAGGTCCTGCCCGGCCTCGACGCTGGCGGCGGCCACCATGTCGGCGCCGCGCGTGGCCAGCTCCATGAAGCTGGCCTCCTCCTGCACATGGCCCAGCACCAGCGTGGCCTGCAGGCCGCCGCGGCGCATCAGCATCAGGCCGTGGCGCACGGCGTCCAGTGCCAGTTCCGAGCCATCAACGGCGATCATGATTCTCAGCATGGCGGTTTTCCTCCTTGGGTGGCTTCAATGAGGCCAGTGTAGGCCAGCGCCTGCCATGGCGCGGTCTGGGACAATCGCCCCCCTATGCTGCAATTCGACCTGCTGACCACCGACCCCGCCAGCCACGCACGGCGCGGTCGCCTGACCCTGAACCATGGGCAGGTAGAGACCCCCATCTTCATGCCCGTGGGCACCTATGGCACCGTCAAGGGCGTGATGCCCAGGAGCCTGCACGACATGGGCGCACAGATCATCCTGGGCAACACCTTCCACCTGTGGATGCGCCCGGGCCTGGACATCATGCAGAGCTTTGGCGGCCTGCACGGCTTCGAGCAGTGGGACAAGCCCATCCTCACCGACTCGGGGGGCTTTCAGGTCTGGAGCCTGGGGCCCATGCGCAAGATCACCGAGGAGGGCGTGCATTTCGCCAGCCCCGTCAACGGCGACAAGCTGTTCATGTCGCCCGAGGTCAGCATGCAGATCCAGACGACTCTCAATTCCGACATCGTCATGCAGCTCGACGAGTGCACGCCGTATGAGACCAACGGCCACAAGACCACCGAGCACGAGGCACGCAAGAGCATGGAAATGAGCCGGCGCTGGGCCGTGCGATCGAAGGCCGAGTTCGAACGCCTGGGCAACCCCAACGCGCTGTTCGGCATCGTGCAGGGCGGCATGTTCGAGCACCTGCGCCAGGAATCACTCGACGCCCTGGTGGAGATGGACTTCCCCGGCTACGCCGTGGGGGGCGTCTCCGTGGGCGAGCCCAAGGACGAGATGCTCTCCATCATGGCGCACACGCCGCACCGCCTACCCCAGCATAAGCCGCGCTACCTGATGGGCGTGGGCACGCCCGAGGACCTGGTCGAGGGCGTGGCCTGCGGCGTGGACATGTTCGACTGCGTCATGCCCACGCGCAATGCGAGGAACGGCACCCTCTTCACGCGCCACGGCGACCTGAAGATCCGAAACGCGCGCCACAAGACCGACCACCGGCCGCTCGACCCCAGCTGCACCTGCCACGCCTGCGCCGGCAGCACGGGCGTCGCCTGGAACGACGGCGGCCGTGGCGGCTTCTCGCGCGCCTATCTGCACCACCTGGACCGCTGCGGCGAGATGCTGGGCCCCATGCTGACCACCATCCACAACCTGCACTACTACCTGAACCTGATGCGGGAAATTCGCGACGCACTGGACGCGGGACGGTTCGGGGAATTCAGGATGCGCTTCAAAAATGAGCGAAAACGCGGACTTGATTAACCTCAAACTAAAAAACGACAATTGCCAGCAACAGGCCTGACCCATCGTCCATTGCCACCATGCCCCTCTGATGCCATTTCGCGCACGCCCCTCGACCCAAGCCCCGGCGCCCCGCTCCAGCCTCTGGCTCGGGCGGCTGACGCTGGTGGCCTGTGTGGTGCTGGCCTGCCTGGCAGGCATTTTCAGCCGCCCGGTGGGCTACCTGGCGGCCTTCTGGCCCGCCAATGCCGTCTTGCTCGGCCTGATGCTGCGCCGGCCGCACTGGGCCAGGTCCTGGAGCAGTTGGCCGCTGGCCCTGGCGGCCTACGTGGCCACCGATATGGCCATGGGCGCGCCCTGGACCAAGGCGCTGGGGCTGAATCTTGCCAACATTGCAGGGGTCGCCTTGGGTTGGTGGTGCCTGGCACGCCAGAGCGAGGATGTGGTGCGCTTGCGCGTGTCGCGCTCGGTGCTGTACCTGTTCAGCGCTTGTCTGCTGGCCGGCACCACCAGCGCGCTGCTGGGCAGCGCAGTGACGCGGCAAAGTTTCGACCATCGCTTTGTCCTGGCATTCTCGCGCTGGCTGGCAACGGAGCTGTCCAGCTACATGCTGATACTGCCCATGGTGTTGGCCGCACCCGACGGCTGGCTGTGGCGCTGGCGCCCCGACTGGCGCCAGCATGGCTGGCAGGGCGCGCTACCCCTGTTGGCCCTGGTGGTGCTGCAGTCCTTTGCCGCATGGTATGGCGGGCCGGGCGCACTCGGTTTTTCCATGCCGGCGCTGGTGTGGTGCGCCATGACCTATGGGGTGTTCGCCACAGCCGTGCTCAACTTCCTGGCCGGCAGCTGGATGACAGCGTTGATCTCCATGGGTGCCTTCGGCAACACGTCCGAACACACGCCGCTGGTGGTTTCGCTGCGCCTGGGCATTGCCATGCTGTCGCTTGCCCCCCTGGCGGTGGCCTGCACCTATGCCACGCGGCAACGCGCATTGGCGCAGCTCAACCACTGGGTGAACCACGACTTTCTGACCGGCACGCTCTCGCGCCGCGCGCTGCTGGAGCGCGGCGCCAAGATGCTTGAATCCATGCGCAATCACGCGTGCCCATTGGCGCTGCTGATGGTGGATCTGGACCATTTCAAGATCATCAACGACCGCCACGGCCATGCACAGGGTGACCTGGTTCTGCAGCAGCTGGTGCAGCAGGCGCGCCAGCTGCTGCGCCCGGAGGACATCCTGGGCCGCCTGGGCGGTGAGGAATTTGCCGTGCTGCTGCCAAACACCACGCTGGAGCACGCGCACCGCATTGCCGAGCGGCTGTGCGGGCAGCTCAGCACCCACCCCGTGACGCTCAGCGACGGCACGCAATTGACCGTGACCTGCAGCATCGGCGTGCATGGCAGCAATCCCCCTGCCGAAGGCGAGACGCTGAGCCACTGGCTGTCCTGCGCAGACCAGGCGCTCTACCGTGCCAAGGCTTCTGGGCGCAACCAGGTGCAGGCCTATCGCGCCGGCATGGCCCCCCTGCCCGCCGCACTCTGAGCGGCGACACGCTCAGGCACCGCCTGGCGTGGCGGAAGGGGCCGCCGTGCCGCAGGCATGGCAGAACCTGGCAAACGCGCTCTTGCGCGTGCTGCACTGGCCGCAGTGGTCAAACAGGCCTATGCCGCAATGCGGGCAGAAGTCGATCTTGTCGTTCTTCGCATCCACCGGCCGCTCGCAGCCCGGGCACACGCCCTTGGCCAGGCGCGCCAGGGCCACGTCGTATCCCAGTTCCTGGCGGCGCTGCTGGTCGGGCTTGGCCTCGGCCTGCTTCTGCCGCTCCAGATAGCGGTTCAGCGCCACGATGGCATAGCGCCCCACCAGCGCCGTGAGGGCAATGCCGACGATGTAGCGCACATAGCCGCCATAGCTCGGCAGGTAGGGCACCAGCTCCACGAAGAACGCGAACAGCGCAAAGAAGATGAAGCCCCAGACAAAGGGCCACCAGGTGCCCTTGCGCTGCTTGACGAACAGCCAGCCGGCGATGACCAGCAGCGGCAGCGTGAGCGCCAGACGGTAGAGAAAGACGCGCAGCTCCACCCGGCGCTGCTCGGCCGCCAGCCTCGTGCGGCCGTCCTGCTCCAGCTCGCCCAGGCGCCGCTGCGCAGCCTGGGCGCCCTGGCGCGCATCGAGCAGCGCCTGCTGCTGCGCCTGCACGGCCTGCTGTGCCTTGAGCTCTGCCGCCTTGAGCGTGTCGAGCGCGCGGGTGCGGGCCAGCACCTCGGGGTCATGCTCGGCACGCTGCGTGGCGCTGCGCGCGGCCAGCCAGTTGGCATAGCCCTCGCGCTCGGCCTGCGTCTCGCTGCGCGCCCTGGCATGCTGCAGCTGGGCCTGCTCCAGCGCCGCCTGCGCGGCCTGCTCTGCCTCGCGCGCGCCCTTGACCTGGTCGCGCAGCGGCCCGGCCGCACCCTTGTCGAGGAAGTCGTCCAGCACCAGCGGCCGCTCCACCTTGGGCAGGTCGCCCACGATGGTGCCGCCCAGGCCGATCAAAAAACTGGCGAACACCAGCGCCACCAGCCACAGGCCGCGGCGAAACCACTTTTCCGATAAACGCAATGCCTTGCCCATATTGCCCTCCCCTTGATTACTATTTGTTTGATAGCTGCTTGCGCACTATACAAGGGCGCTGCAACCGGTTTTTACCTAAAACGCGCTTACCCGCCCCGGCGCGAGGCGCACAATGCCCGCCATGAGCACAGACCCCACCGCAACCGTCCCCTGGCAGCGCATCGTCGCCGACGTGGCCGACGCGCTGATCTACGCCGACCGCGAGGGCGTCATCCGCGCCTGGAACCCCGCTGCCACGGCGCTGTTCGGCTTTGCCGAGGCCGAGGCGCTGGGCCAGAGCCTGGACCTGATCATCCCCACGCACCTGCGCGAGGCCCATTGGCGCGGCTTCGACCGGGCCATTGCGCGCGGCCACTGCAGCCGCGAGGTGCGCACCACGCGCGGCACGCACAAGGACGGGCGCAAGCTCTACGTGGACATGAGCTTTTGCGTGGTTACCGACGGCGCCGGCCAGTCCCTGGGCTCGGCCGCCATGGCGCGCGACGTGACCTCGCGCTACCTGGCGGAGCTGGAGCGGCGCAAGGCGGGCGGATAAGGCTGTCAGCGCCCGCCTATGGCAAACACAAAGCACTCTAGCGCAATGCCGGTGGTCGTTGGCAGCTATCAAATACATACCGCACCCCTCACTGCACCAGCCGCTGCGGCGCCGCCGTCAGGCGTGCGGCCTGGAGCCAGGCCAGGGCCGAATCCACCGTGACGGTCTCTATGCGGTCGGCAAAGCGTTTCTCGGGCGGGTGGTCGTCAAACGCCACATTCGCCGCCGTCATGCGCCCGCCCAGCCGCGTGAGCGGCCCGATTTTGAGCACCGTCGGCGCATAGCCCTTGAAGCGCAGCCAAGCCTGGGCCTGCGCGCGCGTGCGCACCGTATCGGGCTCCATGGCCGCGGCCAGCGTCTCCAGCGCCCATTGGTTGGACTGCTGGTAGCGCTGGCCCCAGGCGTAGCTGACCATGCTGTAGGGCGCGTGCTGCAGCAGCGTGGTGCGCGCGCCATCTTGCAGCAGGGCCAGCAGGCGCTGCTGCACCTCGGGCGTGGGCACGGCCCACACGGCCTCGTAGCGCCACAGGTCGTCCAGAAAGAATTCGCCCAGGCCCTGGCGGTACAGGTAGCCGCGATCCGTGCCGCAGTCGTTGAGCTTGTGCGCCACGCGCCAGGGGCCTTCCGCAGTCTTGTAGGCCCAGCCCAGGTGCGAATAGCGCAGGCCGTAGGCCGACAAATCCTGCCCCGCACGCGCCAGCAGCACCACGCGGGCGCCGCTGTCATCCAGCGCGCGCGCCGTGCTGGCCGCCAGCTGCATGCCGCGCTCTATGGTCTGCACGCTGGGGCCGTGCTGCTCGCAGGATCGCCCCGCCTGCGCCCCGCCGGCCGCCAGCAAGGCCGCGACCGCAATCACGCCAAGAATGCATCGCATGGTCACAGCCTTTCGTTGTAGAGCAGCGCGCGGCCCAGGGCATTGGGCACAAAGGCCAGCACCTCGCCCGCGGCCGACAGGATGACGCCCGTGGCTATCACGCTGCAGCTGACCACCGTGCCCACGCCATGGGCCGCGGCCGTGGCGGCGCGGCCCGACAGCTCGACACTCACGCGCGCACCGTCCGAGGCGCGCTCCAGCACATACACGGTGGAGAGCGCCGACACCTGCACGGCCTGCACCGTCAGCACCGCACCGGCCACCGACAGCGCCGCCGGCAACACCACCACCGCCCCCGCCGCAGCCGAGGCAACGCCCGTGGACGCCACCACGGACGCCACGGGCAGCAGCGACAGGGCGGCGGACGCCTCGCTCTGCGCCTGGGCCGGCGCGCCCCAGGCCAGGCTGAAGGCCATGGCCGCAGCGGCCAGGCTCTTGTGAATGGCATGCATCTTCATGCTTGGCTCCTCGGCTTGCAGTGGGAAACGCTCAGGCTTCATGACCGGCTTCACGGCTGGCCTCGCGGCGCCCCTGCAGGCGGGCATCCAGCAGATCGGCCTCGTGGCGGTCGCGCAGCATCTTGGCCAGGGTGAAGGCGGTGGTGATGAGATAGAGCCAGCTCACGCCCAGAAAGGCCTTGTAGGTCGGGTTCACCTCCATGCCCCACAGCCCCCAGCCGGTGAGCAGCATGGCGGTGGCAAAGCCGCCCCAGACCACCAGCTTCCACAGCGGCGTGTCCCCGCTGGGAGCCTCCTGGCTGTCGCGCACAAATTTGGCCAGGGCAAACGCCGTGGACAGGCAGAACACATAGCCCATGAACATGAAGGCGCGTGCCAGCGGCTCGCCCGGCAGCCAGGCCAGGCCCACGGCGCACAGGCCCAGGGCGAGCACGAACGAGATCCAGACCTGGAGCTGCCAGGCGCGGGTGTCACGTGCAATGGGGTAGGAAAGTTTGTGCATGCTTGCGGCCCTCTTGGGTAGGTGGAACATGGGCGTCATGGTGGTGCCCGCAGTTGTCAATCAGGGCAATAACTTCCACCCATGCTATTTCATGAGACACAAAGTATCTTTAAACGATACTTATCAACCCACCTGACCGAGCAGCCGCTTGACCGGGAGGCTGCGAGCCCGGCACCTGCAACCCATACACTCACAACCCGACCGAATGGGCGGGGATGCGCATCCACCGCCCGGGCGCATACCACTGGAGGCTTGCAGCATGAAAAACACCAACGAAGGCGTGGCGGCCTACGGCTCTCCACAGGAACCCGCCCGGCAGGGCAGGCTCGGCTACCTGCCGGTATCGCTGTTCGGCTCGGTCATGGGCCTGGTGGGCCTGTCGGGGGCGTGGAATCTCGCCGTCCACCTCTGGGGTGCGCCGGGATGGGTGTCCACTGCCATCGGACTGCTGGCGGTCGCGGCCTTTGTGGCGGTGGCAGTGGGCTACATCGTCAAGGCCAGCACCCATTTCGCGACGGTCCGGGCGGAGTATGAGCACCCGGTCGCCGGCAACCTGTTTGGCACCGTCTTCATCAGTCTGCTGCTGTTGCCCATCCCGCTGTCGGGCTACAGCCTGCCGCTGGCACGCGGCCTGTGGGTGCTGGGTACCATCGGCATGCTGGTCTTTGCCTGGCAGATCATGTCGCGCTGGCTCAGCCAGCGCCAGCAGACCGCGCATGCCACCCCGGCCTGGATCGTCCCCGTGGTGGGCCTGATCGACATTCCGCTGGCCACGCCCGTGCTGCAGTGGGACTGGGCCGGACAGATCGCGTTCTTTTCCCTGGTCGTCGGGCTGTTCTTTGCGCTGCCGCTCTTCACGCTGATTTTTTCGCGCCTGCTGTTCGAGGAGCCGCTGGCCCCCGGCATGCAGCCCTCGCTGATGATTCTGCTGGCGCCGTTTGCCGTGGGTTTTTCGGCCTATGTGACCACGCTGGCCCGGATCGACCTCTTCGCCAGCGCGCTGTACATGCTCACCCTCTTCCTGCTGGGAGTCCTGTTGGGGCGCCTGAAGAATCTGGCGCGCAGCTGCCCGTTTCGCCTGTCCTGGTGGTCCGTCAGCTTCCCTCTGGCAGCAGCCGCGGGCTGCGCCATCCGTTATGCCGGCCAGGTCGACAACCTCTTCACCCAGAGCGTGGCCATGCTGCTGCTGGCGCTGGCGACCATCGTCATCCTGGGCATGACGGCGCAGACGCTGCTGGCGGTCGCGCGCGGCGACCTGCACAGGCTGGCAGGCTGAAGCGACGCACTGGCGCCCATCACCCCCGGGCGAGCAGCCTCGCCACCTGCGCGCGCAGCGCTTCGGGCTGCACGCGGGCTGCGGCGGTGCCGGGGCCGACGTTCAGGCCGACGCGGCTCCACACGCCGCGCCGGAACGGTCGCACCATGGCCCCGCCCTGCTCTATGCGGCTGAAGAACGAGCCCCACAGGTGGGTCAGCGCCATGGGCACGACGGGGGCATCCACCCCGTCGGCCTGGGCGCGCTCGATGATCTTCATGATGCCGCCCTTGAAGGGTTGCAGCTGCCCGTCGCGGGTGATGCCGCCCTCGGGGAAGATGGCCAGCAGGTCGCCTTCCCTGAGCACCTGCGCGGCGCGCTCGAAGGCGGCCTCGTAGGTAGCGGGGTCTTCCTTCTGCGGCGCCACGGGTATGGCCTTGGCCAGGCGAAACAGCGCGCCCAGCACCGGGATGCGGAAGATGCGGTGGTCCATGAGGAAGTAGATGGGCCGCGGGCTGGCGGCCATGAGCAGCACGGCATCGACGAAGCTCACATGGTTGCAGGCCAGGATGGCGGCGCCGGCGGTAGGGATGTGTTCGTCGCCACGCACCTTGTAGCGGTAGATGCAGCGCGACATCACCCAGGCGACGAAGCGCAACAGGTATTCGGGCACCAGCATGAAGATGTAGAAGGCCACGATGGCGTTGGCGATTGCGGTGAACAAAAAGATCTGCGGCACCGTGAAGCCCGCCGACAGCAGGGCGCCGGCCAGCACGGCGCTGGCGATCATGAACAGGGCATTCAGGATGTTGTTGGCGGCGATGATGCGCGCGCGGTGCGTGGGCTGGCTGCGCATCTGGATCAGCGCGTACATGGGCACGCTGTACAGGCCGGCGAACAGGCTGAGCAGCAGCAGGTCGAGCATCACGCGCCAATGCGCGCCCTGGGCGAGAAACATGGCCAGGGCCATCACCGGCGCATCCGGCAGGCTGCGCGAGGCGAAATACAGGTCCACGGCAAACACGCTCATGCCGATGGCGCCCAGCGGCACCAGGCCGATCTCCACGTGGCGGCGCGAGAGCACTTCGCACAAGAGCGACCCCACACCTATGCCCACCGAGAACACCACCAGCAGGAGCGAGGCCACCTGCTCGTCGCCATGCAGCACCTGCTTGGCAAAGCTGGGGAATTGCGAGAGGAACACGGCGCCAAAGAACCACATCCAGCTGATGCCCAGCAGCGAGCGGAACACGACGATGTTCTCGTGCGCCAGCTTGAGGTTGCGCCAGGTCTCGCTCACCGGGTTCCAGTTCACCGTCAGACCCGGGTCGGTGGCAGGAGCCAGCGGAATCGCCTGCGCCACCAGCCGCCCGGCCAGCGCCAGCGTTACGCAGGCCACGGCCACGGCGGTGTGGCCCACGCCCGGCAGGGCGACGAGCAGGCCGCCCGCCACGTTGCCCAGCAGGATGGCGACGAAGGTGCCCATCTCCACCATGCCGTTGCCGCCGGTCAGTTCGCGCTCGGTGAGGGCCTGCGGCAGATAGGCGAACTTGACGGGCCCGAACAGCGTGGAATGCAGGCCCATCAGGAACACACAGCCCAGCAGCACGGCCGCGCTGGCGGCCACGAAGCCCGCAGCCGCCAGCAACATGATGGCGATTTCCAGGTTCTTCACGAAGCGGATGATGCGGGTCTTCTCGATTTTGTCGGTCAGCTGCCCGGCCGTGGCCGAAAACAGCAGGAACGGCAGGATGAACAGTGCGCCTATGGCCAGCCCGGCGAGCGTCGGCGGCAGCCAGGACACCCGCAGCTGATAGGTCACCATGACGGTGAAGGCGAACTTGAACAGGTTGTCATTGGCCGCGCCGGCAAACTGCGTCCAGAAGAACGGGGCGAAGCGGCGCTGGCGCAGCAGCGCAAACTGGTTGGAGTGGGTGTCGCTCATGGTGGGTGCTTGTATCAAAGTGCAGCGCATTGTGCGCACAAAGCCTTGGCAACGCCGCGTCCAATGGGACTTTGTGGCCTGAATCACACTACTGGTATCGTATTTCGATACCATCCATGGCATGAGCACCACCGCAGACTTGGTCAAGGCCCTGAAAAAAGAACTCAAGGCCGCCCAGATGACCTATGCCGACCTGGCCCAGGCGCTGGGCATGGCCGAGTCCAGCGTCAAGCGCATGCTGGCGCGCGGCGACATGCCGCTGTCGCGCATAGACGCCATCTGCCGCGCGCTGCGGATCGACTTTGCCGACCTGGCGCGGCGCGTGGCCGACAACCAGCCCCTGCTGGCCGAGCTGAGCCAGGAGCAGGAGCGCGCCGTGGTGGCCGACAAGCGGCTGCTGCTGATGGCCATCTGCGTGCTGAGCCAGTGGACGCTGGAGCAGGTCACCAGCGCCTACCGCCTGAGCGAGGCCGAGGCGGTGAAATACCTCGCCCAGCTCGACCGCCTGGGCATCATCGAACTGCGCCCGCTGAACCGCTACCGGCTCAAGCTGGCCAAGACCTTCCGCTGGCGTCCGCATGGCCCGGTGATGGAGTTCTTTAGGGAGAACGCCCTGCTCGACTACTTCAGCGGTGGTTTCGACGGCGCGGGCGAAGGCCTGCTGCTGGTGCACGGCTCCATCGCCCGCAGCCTGGCGCCGGCGCTGGTGGAGCGCCTGCAGCGCGTGGCCCAGGATTTTGCCCAGCAGCACTTGGCCGACCAGCGCCTGCCCGAGCAGGAACGCGAGGGCTACACCCTGCTGCTCGCCATGCGCAGTTGGGAGTTCGCGGCCTTTGCGCAAATGCGCCGCGCGGCGCGCATCTGAATGTCCCCACAATGGCGTGGTTTTCGCAGCACCTACACCATGTTGCGCACACCCGTACTGATCCACCACAAGGAAGCCCACGCCATGCACCCTCTTCTACGGCGCGCCGCCGCTGCCGCGGCCCTGCTGCTGAGCGCCGCCTCTGCCCTTGCCCAGGCCGGCGACTGGCCGCGCCAGCCCATCACGCTCATCATGGGCTTTCCGGCCGGCTCGGGCGTGGACGTGGTGGCGCGTGCGGTGCAGGAGCCCCTGAGCCAGAAGCTCGGCCAGCCCATCGTCATCGACTACAAGTCGGGCGCTGCCGGCAACATCGCCAGCGAGTACGTGGCCCATGCCAGGCCCGACGGCTACACGCTGGTCTTCGGCACCGCCGCCACGCATGGCAGCAACGCGGCGCTGTACAAGAGCCTGCCGTTCGACGTGGAGGCCGACTTCGTGCCCGTGGGCCCGCTGATCGATGTGTCCAATGTGCTCACCATCAACCCCAGCGTGATCGACGCCAGGAACCTCAAGGAGTTCGTCGAGATCGTCAAGGCCAACCCGGGCAAGTTCAACTACGCCTCCACCGGCAACGGCGCCGGCACGCACATGGCGTTTGCCGAGTTCAACGCCCGCCTGGGCCTGGACATGGTGCATGTGCCCTACAAGGGCGGCCCCGAGGCCATCACCTCGGTGCTGCGCGGCGAGACCTGCTGCATCATGAACCAGGTGCAGACCGTGCTGGCGCACTACAAGAGCGGCAAGGTACGCCTGCTGGGCATCACCACGGCCAAGCCCGTGGCGGCCGTGGCCGAGGTGCCCACCATCGCCTCCAGCGGCATTCCCGGCACCCAGGGCTTTGACAGCTCGATCTGGTTCGGCATCTTCGCGCCCAAGGGCACGGACGCCGCCGTGGTGCGCAAGCTGAGCACCGCGCTGCGCCAGGTGCTGGAGCAGCCGGACATCCGCCAGCGCTTCGAGTCGCAGGGCAACACCGTGCGCATCGAGACGCCCGAGCAGTTCCGCCAGACCGTGCACAAGGACCGCGCCAAATGGGCGCAGGTGGTCAAGGACGCGAAAATCAGCATCAACTGACCCCCCTGGGCTTTCCTATGTCCGATTCGCCCCCCAAGACTGCGGCCGGCCTGGCCGCCCTCGAAGAACGCCTGGCGCATGACCTGCTGACGCTGAACTGGCGCGCCCGCCCCTGGCTGCCCGCGCGCAGCCATGGCGGGCAGCCGGTCATCGACGTGCTCGTCATCGGCGCCGGCCAGGCGGGCCTGGCCGCCAGCATGGCGTTGGCGCAGCAGGGCATAGCCGCCGTGCTGCTCGATCGCGCCCCCGCCGACTACGAGGGGCCCTGGGCCACGACGGCGCGCATGGAGACGCTGCGCTCGCCCAAGGAGCTCACGGGCCCGGCGCTGGGTGTTCCGTCGCTCACCTTCCGCGCCTGGTTCGAGGCCCAGTGGGGGCGCGACGC
The DNA here is from genome assembly GCA_018241405.1 of Pseudomonadota bacterium. Classification (GTDB taxonomy): domain Bacteria; phylum Pseudomonadota; class Gammaproteobacteria; order Burkholderiales; family Burkholderiaceae_C; genus Alicycliphilus. The sequence continues at coordinate 94,052 of JAFEDY010000012.1, forward strand.
CTGGGATGCGCTGGACAAGATCCCGCGCCTGCAGTGGATGGATTACCTGCGCTGGTACCGCCGCGTGACCGAGGCCGACGTGCGCAACCAGCACGCCGTCACCGCCCTGCGCCCACGCGGCGACGCGCTGGTGGAGGTCGATGTGCAGACAAGCGCCGGCAGCGCCACCTGGCTCGCGCGCCGCGTGGTGCTGGCCACGGGCCGCGACGGCCTGGGCGGGCCGCAGATACCGGCCTTCATGCGGGGCGTGGATCGCGCGCTATGGGCGCATTCTTCCGACGTGCTGGACTACGCGACCCTGGCGGGCAAGCGCGTCGGTGTGATCGGCGTGGGCTCGTCGGCCATGGACAGCGCGGGCACGGCGCTGGAATGCGGCGCCGCCAGCGTAGACCTGATCGCGCGCCGCGCCGCCATGCCCACGGTGAACAAGTCCAAGGGCTCGGGCGTGCCGGGGCTGACGCAGGGGCACCACGAGCTGCCCGACGCCTGGAAATGGCGCATACGCCACTACATCAACGCCAGCCAGGTGCCGCCGCCGCAGGGCAGCACGCTGCGCGTGTCGCGCCACCCGCACGCGTTCTTCCACTTCGGCTGTGCGGTGCAGCGCGTGGAACGGGTGGGCGATGCACTGCACGTGAGCACCAGCCAGGGCCGCTTTGCCTTCGACTTCCTGATCCTGGCCACGGGCTTTGCCATTGACTGGGCGCAGAAGCCCGAGTTCGCGTCCGTCGCGCCGCATGTGCGCAGCTGGGGCGAGCGCTACCAGGCCCCCGAGGGCGAAGAGGACCGCGAGCTGTTCGACTCACCCGACCTCGGCCCCCTGTTCGAGCTGCGCGAAAAGTCGCCCGGCGCCTGCCCCGGGCTGGACCGCATCCACTGCTTCTGCTACCCCGCGGCGCTGTCGCACGGCACGGTGTCAGGCGACATACCCGCCATCAGCGACGGCGCCAGGCGCCTGGCCAGCGGCATTGCCGGCCTGCTGTATGCAGAGGACGTGGAGCACCACTTTGCCGTGCTGCAGGCCTATGCCGAACCCGAACTGCTGGGCAACGAGTGGACGCCCGCCGACACCTCCCAACGCGTACAGCAAAAGCCATGACCGACACCATCGACCAGCTCGTCCGCCTGGACAACGCCCCCCATGCCCAGGCCGTGCGCCAGCAGCGCGCCAAGGCCGTCACCGCCACCCAGGCCTGCGAAGACTTGCTGCTGGCGCCCGATCTGCCCGGCGGCCTGACCCTGGCCGAGCGCCTGGCCGTGGCCCAGGGCGTGGCAGCCGCCAGCGGTGTGGCGGCGCTGGCCGCGCACTATGGCGCGCGCCTGGCCAGCGTGCCTACGCCGGTGCAGGACGCACGCTGGCGGGCCATCACCCATTTCACCGGCCTGCTGGCCACGCGGCCCGCGGCCGCCGACCGCGCCGCCCTGCTGGCCCTGCCCGCGGCCGGCCTGGCCACCGAGGATGTGGTGCTGCTGGCGCAACTCATAGGCTTTGCCGCCTACCAGGCGCGCCTGGCCGCGGGCGTGGCGGCGCTGGCCGCGCTGGGCCCGGCGGATGCTGCCGCGGCCCAACCCGCGCCCAGCGCACCCGAGGCGCCCTTCGTGCACCCCGCCCACCTGCCCGCACCCGGCGAGCCGCTGCGCATCAACGGCTACACCAGCGAGACGCTGGACTGGAAGGCCTGGCTTCCCGTGGTGGACCCGGCCAGCGCCAGCGCCGAGCAGATCGCCGTGCTGGACGCGAGCCACCCCAAGGCACGCACATCCGACTTCTACCTCACGCTGGCACACCAGCCGCAGGTGCTGGCCGAGCGCTCGCAGGCCTTCAACGCCATCATGTACGCGCCCGGCGGCCTGCCGCGTGCCGAGCGCGAGCTGGCCACCACCGTGGTCTCGCGCATCAACGGCTGTGTGTACTGCGCGTCGGTGCATGCACAGCGCTTTGAGCAGCTGGCCAAGCGCAACGACGTGATCGCGCAGGTCTTCACCGACCCCGGCAGTGCCGGCACCCATGCGCGCGAACGCGCCCTCGTACAGGCCAGCGCGGCGCTCACGCATGCGCCCGGCGGGTTCGGGCCGCAGCACCTGGCCGCGCTGCGCGCCGCAGGCCTGAGCGATCTGGAACTGCTGGATACGGTGCATGCCGTGGCCCTGTTTGCCTGGGCCAACCGCCTGATGCTCAACCTGGGCGAGGCCGTACACCCTTAGACAGTAAATTTGATAGCGCTTTGCGCTTGATGGACGAGCGCTGCAGCCCCAACAAGCTTCAATGCTCCGCGCCGGATCCGGCGAACACCGTGAGTACGCCGGTGTAGCCATATAGCCGGTGCGCCGCGATCTCACCCGCAGCAAAGAAGCCCGTGAGTGGCACGTCGCCCAGTGCCTGGCGCACGATCTTCAGCTCGGCGCTCGGTCCACCAAAATGCGGGCCGCCGCGGCCCGAGCAGCTCACATAGACGGCGCCACAGATGCGGCGTGCGGGAATCTGCTCGCCGCCATGCACGGAGCCACTGCCCGCGGAAACCTCCTGCGGGGTCTCAAGCTCGGGCGCAAGCTCCTCCCTGATTTCGGCACAGATGCGCACCAGGTCGGCGCGCGCTGCGCCCACGTGGCGATGGCAGAAGGCCAGCCGCATGCCCACGTCCACATGATCGGCCAGGGCCACGCCGCCGCGCCCGACATCCAGGCCCACGATATGGCGCACACGTGTGTCGGCATCGAACTGGCCCTTGTGCTGCGGCAGCGGCGCATCCGCATCCGACAGACCCGCCAGCGTGGCCCGCACGGCCCGCAGCGCTGTCTGCCTGTCACCCTCCAGGCTCACGTCCAGGTCATCGAGCAGCACATCGAGTGCGGGCCGGCCATCGAGGCTGAGCACCACGTTGTCCCGCGCCTCGGTGATGGCAAGCTGGGTGCCAATGGGCTGGCAGCCCTGCGTGACGCGCGACACCAGATCCACCTGATGCCCGAAGGCCACTCCCGACAGCCCGCCCGACAGCACGCCACCCGAGGCGCCATCTTCGCCCGCTCGGCAGGCAAACTGCACGCTGCGCCCGCGGCTGGCGGTCACGCCACCAAACAGGTAGCCGCTGGCCGTACGCTCCGCCATCTCGGCCAGCAGCTCGGCCAGATCGGGCGTATGACCGTCGGCATGTACCAGGGCGGTGTGCGCATCAAGGCTTTGCCGGCCCGCCTGCGAGGCGCCATGCTGCACAGGCGCCAGGCCCGAAAACACGCGGTACTGCGCAGCAGGCACGTCGCACAACATGAGTGACAGGGCTGGCTCGTCGAAATACTCGGCGTTGTTGCCGGCCACGCCCACGCCTACCGTGCCGCTCCAGTCGCTGACCGAGGGCAGTCGTGCAGCCAGGTGGTGCAAGAGTGCCTCGGCATCATCGGCATAGTGGTCGGTGATGTAGAGCAGCCCCAGGCGGGGCGCGTGCGCATAGTGCGGCTGTGCCATCTGTGCCTTGAGCCGCGCCAGCACCCGCTCGGCCGCCATCTCCCATTGTGGATGGCTGGAAACCGCGTTGGGAAACAGCTTCACGATCACCCCCCGATCAACAGGCGGGGCCCTGCGGCTAAGCGGCCGGCTTCTTGGCCGCGGCGCTGGTCTTGCGTGCGGCCGTGCGCGGCTTGGCGGCCGGCTGGGCCGGCGCGGCAGCGGGTGCGGCAGGCGCTGCAGCCTTGGCCTTGGGCTTGGCCGCTGCGGCGGCCGTCTGCATGCCCTGGGCCGCCATCTGCGTGGCCATGTCGGTGGCCGTCTTGAGCGCGCCGCTGGCCATCTCGCGCGTGGTCTCGAACGCAGCGCGCTGCACGCTGGCGTCCTTCATTGCGTTGGCGGCCAGTTGCTGGAACTGGCTGGTCAGGGCTCCCCACCATTGCACCGGGTCCACCATGCCCGGTGCCACGGGCTGGGCCGTGGTGGATTCGGTCCCTGCTGCCGCCTTGGCGCGAGGTGCAGCAGGGGTTGGTTCTTCGGGCTGCGGTGCAGGTGCAGGCGCCGGCGCTGGCTGCGGCGCCGCCCTGTGCGCGGACTTGCCGGCGTCACCCGCGCCTTTCATGGCGCCAAAAGCTCCGACCATGTCCCCCATGGCCACGTTCATGCCCTGCAGCGTGGCCAGCGTCATCTTTTGCACCTCCAGCGCCTGCACCGTGGCGACGAGAGCGCGTGCATTCTGCTCAAGCCAGAACTGCACGGCCTTGAGCTCCTGGATGCGCTTGTCGATCTCTTCGACGCTCATCGTAGGCGCCACCCAGCCCGACAACGCTGGCATGGCCGGCATGCCGGCCGCGGCGCCCTTGGCCAGGTTCTGCAGGAAGTCAAAGCCCGGGACAAAGCGCCCGAAGCCGAAGGGGGTGGTGTCACTCATGGCAGCTCCTATAAATCGCTCAGGGGATGGAAGGCGACAGCTTACCGCCAATGTGCCGACAAGGCATATGGCAAATCACGCTACAGGCCACGTCCATACGTGGTTTTCTCGCGTAATCCCGCATGGATAGGACCCCCATGCGCGCATTCACGCCCTAGAATTCCGTGGCCCGCCTCCACGCCCGGCTGGCGTGCACTTCAATACTTCTCAGAATTACCAACACCATGGCAACTGCAAAGAAAGCCGCCGCGCCGGCGAAGAAGACCACCACCGCCAAGAAGACCGCGGCTCCCGCCAAAACGGCACCCGTGACGAAGACCGCCGCGGCCGCCCTCAAGCCCGTAAAGGACGTTTTCACCAAGACCACGCTGGTGGCGCACCTGGCCACGCAGGCTGGTGTCGAGCCCAAGGCCGCCAAGGCGGTGCTCGCGGCACTGGAGACGGCCATCCTGGGGTCGGTGCACAAGAAGGGCTCCGGGGAGTTCACGCTGCCCGGTCTGCTGAAGATCGGCCTGCAGCAGGTGCCGGCCAAGAAGAAGCGCTTCGGCAAGGACCCGTTCACGGGCGAGGAGCGCTGGTTCCCGGCCAAGCCCGCGTCGGTCAAGATCAAGACCCGCGCCCTCAAGAAACTCAAGGACGCCACACTCTGAGTCGCACGGCCTCGACGCAAAAGCAGCCCAAGGGCTGCTTTTTTTTGAGGCATCAGACTGCGGTGGGCTGCAAATACAGATCAATCAAACGCCTGTGCGCCGCGCCGTCCAAGCCCAGGCGCCGCTCCAGGTAACGCTGCAAACCGCCGTGGTCGCGCTCCACGGCGTGCAGCGCGGCCTGGAGGAAATCCTCGCGCACGCGCCAGATCACATTCAGCACCTCTTCGGGTGTGCTGCTCGTGAGGGCCTCAGGCCGTCGGTACAAGCCGTTGGTGAGCAGATAGTCCTGCATCACCACGTCACGCGGCACGCCCAGCGCCAGCAGAATCAGCGCGGCAGCAAACCCCGTGCGGTCCTTGCCCGCGGTGCAATGGAATACCAGCGGCGTATCCTCGGCCAGCAACTGCTCGAACAACGCGGCAAACTGGGGCGCGTTGTCGGACACGAACGCACGATAGGTGTCCTGCATCAGTTCCACGGCCTTGTGGACCGTCATGCGCTCGCCGGTCTGCGCCATTTCCTTGGCGCGCTGCACCACCGTGGGTTCGATCGGCAAGGCGTAGTAGCGCACATCGGGCAGCTCATAGGCCTGTGCCGAACTTTCCAGGCGCCCGCGCAGGTCAACGGCACGCGCCAGCCCTAGCGCGGCCAGGCGCTGCGCATCCTGCACGGTCAGTCCCGCCAGGTGATCGGAGCGAAACAGGCGGCGCCAGCGCACCAGCCGGCCACCCTGGCCCACATAGCCACCAAGATCGCGAAAATTGGAGGCGCCGACAAGCGGAAGAGAGCGCGAAAAATCATCCATGCCGAGCCTGCACAGGCGTAAAAAAAGGGGCTACGACGTTGTCGTAACCCCTTTTACTGATTGGTTGCGCGAGAAGGATTTGAACCTCCGACCTTTGGGTTATGAGCCCAACGAGCTACCAGACTGCTCCATCGCGCGGTAGACAGTTATTATAGCCGACTTTTAGCCTTCTGCGCCGGTGTCGCCAGATTCTTCTGCGCGATCGACCAGCTCAACGAAGGCCATGGGTGCATTGTCGCCCACCCGGAAGCCCATCTTCAGGATGCGGGTGTAGCCACCGGGACGTGCCTTAAAGCGCGGGCCCAGGTCGTTGAACAGCTTGGTCACGCTGTCACGGTCGCGCAGGCGGTTGAAGGCCAGGCGGCGGTTGGCGACGGAGTCTTCCTTGGCCAGGGTGATCATGGGTTCGATCACGCGGCGCAGCTCCTTGGCCTTGGGGACGGTGGTCTTGATGGCCTCGTGCTCGATGAGCGAGTTCATCATGTTCTGCAGCATCGCGAGGCGGTGCGAGCTGGTACGGTTGAGTTTACGGAGGCCGTGTCCGTGGCGCATGGTGCTTTCCTTATGAATAATAAAATCGGGCAGCCGTATCAGGTACTGCCCGAGGCACTGGCTCTAGCAAAAGAGCCGAAAATTATACCTTAACGCTTGTCGAGACCGGCCGGCGGCCAGTTTTCCAGCTTCATACCCAGCGTGAGGCCGCGCGAGGCCAGGACTTCCTTGATCTCGTTGAGCGACTTGCGGCCCAGGTTGGGGGTCTTGAGCAGCTCGTTCTCGGTGCGCTGGATGAGGTCGCCGATGTAGTAGATGTTCTCGGCCTTGAGGCAGTTGGCCGAGCGCACCGTGAGTTCGAGCTCATCCACGGGACGCAGCAGGATCGGGTCGAAAGTGGCGCCACTGGTCGCGCGCGCACCCGTGGCCTGGTTTTCGAAGATCTCGCCGCCGTCGAGCTGGGCAAACACGGCCAGCTGCTCGACGAGGATCTTGGCGGATGCACGCACGGCCTCCTCGGCTGAGATGGCGCCATTGGTCTCGATCTCCAGAACCAGCTTGTCCAGGTCGGTACGCTGCTCGACGCGAGCGCTTTCCACCGTGTAGCTCACGCGCTTCACGGGGGAGAAGGACGCGTCCAGCACGATGCGGCCGATGGACTTGGTGGTCTCGTCGGCAAAGCGGCGCAGATTGCCGGGCACATAGCCGCGGCCCTTCTCGACCTTGATCTGCATGTCCAGCTTGCCGCCGGCAGACAGGGTGGCGATCACATGGTCGGGGTTGACGATCTCGACGTCGTGCGGCGTCTGGATGTCGCGCGCCGTCACGACACCTTCGCCATCTTTGCGCAGGCTCAGCGTGACCTCATCGCGGTTGTGGAGCTTGAACACCACGCCCTTGAGGTTCAACAGGATGTTGACCACATCCTCCTGAACGCCGTCGATGGACGAATACTCGTGCAGGACACCGGCAATCGTCACCTCGGTTGCTGCGTAACCCACCATGGACGAGAGCAGGACGCGGCGGATGGCGTTGCCCAGCGTGTGGCCGTAGCCACGCTCGAACGGCTCCAGTTCGACCTTGGCGCGGTTGTGGCCAAGTTGTTCGACGTTGATGGCCTTGGGTTTCAGCAAATTGGTTTGCATGCAGACTTCCTTCTCAATGCCCCCAGCTCGTTACACCGGTAAGGCTGATGAAGCGCCTAAACCGCGATGCCTCGCGGTTCAGGAACGGTTTACGCTAACAGTGATCGCAAGGATTAACGCGAATACAACTCAACGATCAGGGATTCGTTGATGTCGGCGCCAAACTGGTCGCGATCGGGCACTTGCTTGAAGGTGCCTTCCACCTTGTCGGCGCTCACCTCGACCCAGGCGGGCATGCCGACCTGCTGGGCCAGCTGCAGGGCCTCGACAATGCGCGCCTGCTTCTTGGACTTTTCACGCACGGCCACGACGTCACCCACCTTCACCAGGTAGGAGGCGATGTTGACGCTCTGGCCATTCACGGTGATGGCCTTGTGCGACACCAGCTGGCGCGCCTCGGCTCGCGTGGAGCCAAAGCCCATGCGGTACACGACGTTGTCCAGGCGGGATTCGAGCAGGGCCAGCAGGTTGGCGCCGGTATTGCCCTTGCGGCGCTCGGCGGCCTCAAAGTAGCGGCGGAACTGCTTTTCCAGCACGCCGTACATGCGCTTGACCTTTTGCTTCTCGCGCAGCTGCAGGCCGTAGTCGGAGGTACGGGCACCGGAGGTACGGCCGTGCTGACCGGGCTTGGAGTCGAACTTGGCCTTGTCGGCGATGGAGCGGCGGGCGCTCTTCAGGAACAGGTCGGTGCCTTCACGGCGGGAGAGTTTGGCCTTGGGGCCGAGGTAACGTGCCACTTGAATATCCTTGAATTGTCTACTACCGCAGCAGGCTGCGGGAGCCACCATCGCACCAGGCGATCGGTGGCGGTGGGCTTACTGAAAAAATCAGATGCGGCGGCGCTTTTGCGGGCGGCAGCCGTTGTGCGGAACCGGCGTCACGTCCGAGATGGAGGTGATGCGGATGCCCAGGGCGCCCAGGGCGCGCACGGAGGACTCGCGGCCGGGACCGGGGCCCTTGATCTCGACGTCCAGATTCTTGATGCCCTGCTCGATGGCGGCACGGCCGGCCACTTCAGAGGCCACCTGAGCGGCAAAGGGCGTGGACTTACGCGAGCCCTTGAACCCCTGACCACCCGACGATGCCCACGACAAGGCGTTGCCCTGGCGGTCGGTGATCGTGATGATGGTGTTGTTGAAGGAGGCGTGCACGTGGGCGATGCCGTCCGACACGTTCTTGCGAACCTTCTTGCGCACACGTTGCGCAGCGTTATTGGCGGGAGACTTGGCCATAGTGATCTTTCAGTCTTACTTCTTCAGTGCCGCTGCACCCTTGCGCGGGCCCTTGCGGGTGCGGGCGTTGGTGCGGGTACGCTGACCGCGCATCGGCAGACCGCGGCGATGACGGAAACCGCGATAGCAGCCGATGTCCATCAGGCGCTTGATGTTCATCGTGGTTTCGCGGCGCAGGTCACCTTCGATGGTGAACTGGGCGATCTGGTCGCGGATCTTCTCCAGATCGGCGTCGGTCAATTCCTTGACCTTCTTGGAATAAGCAATTCCGGTAGCTTCGCAAATTTTGCGAGCGCGGGTACGCCCAATCCCGTAGATGGCCGTCAGGCCGATCTCGGTGTGTTGATGGGGCGGGATGTTGATACCAGCAATACGTGCCATGTTCGTCCTCTAATATTTCCCGATCAACCTTGGCGCTGCTTGTGGCGCTGATCCGTGCAGATCACGCGCACCACACCCTTGCGGCGGATGATCTTGCAGTTGCGGCAGATTTTCTTGACCGAAGCCGAAACTCTCATTGCATTCTCCTAAACTCTTGTCCAATCGTTCCGGCCACTTACTCGATCCGCGCGGAACACAAAACTAGTGCCCGCGATGGATCGAAGGGCATCAATAAACCGGTGCTTCTCTGGCGAACCCGCCACTATAGCGCATTCGCCAAAGACACGTCGGAATCAGGTACCTGGTGTCGTTTTGAAGTTGGCCTTCTTCAGCAGCGACTCGTACTGCTGCGACATCATGTAGTTCTGCACCTGGGCCATGAAGTCCATCGTCACCACCACGATGATGAGCAACGAGGTGCCGCCGAAATAGAACGGCACGTTGTACTTCAGGATCAGGAACTCGGGCAGCAGGCAAACGAAGGTGATGTACACGGCTCCGGCCAGCGTCAGGCGCACCAGGATCTTGTCGATGTAGCGTGCCGTGTGCTCGCCTGGACGAATACCGGGGATGAACGCCCCGCTCTTCTTCAGGTTGTCTGCAGTTTCACGGCTGTTGAAAACCAGCGCCGTATAGAAAAAGCAGAAGAACACGATGGCCGCCGCATAGAACATGACATACACCGGTTGCCCGGGTGTCAGCGCGCCGGAAATGTCGCGCAGCCAGCGCATGGACTCGCCAGCGCTGAACCAGTTCACGATGGTGGCCGGCAGCAGGATGATCGACGACGCAAAGATCGGCGGAATCACGCCCGACATATTCAGCTTCAAGGGCAGGTGGGACGATTGCCCGCCATACACCTTGTTGCCGACCTGCCGGCGCGCATAGTTCACCAGGATCTTGCGCTGACCACGCTCGACAAACACCACGAAGTAGGTCACCAGGGCCACGATGAGCACGATGAAGATGGCCGCCAGGATGCTCATCGCACCCGTGCGCACCAACTCCAGCAGTCCACCGATGGAGCTCGGCAGGCCGGCCGCGATCCCCCCGAAGATCAGGATGGAGATACCGTTGCCCAGACCGCGCTCGGTGATCTGCTCACCCAGCCACATCAGGAACATGGTGCCCGCCGTCAGGCTGACCACCGCCGTCATGCGAAAGCCGAAGCCGGGGCTCAGCACCAGGCCGGCCGAGCTCTCCAGCGCGACCGCAATGCCCAGCGACTGGAACACGGCCAGACCCACGGTACCGTAGCGCGTGTACTGCGTGATCTTGCGGCGACCGGCCTCCCCTTCCTTCTTCATCTGCTCGAAAGTGGGCAGAACGTAGGTCATCAGCTGCATGATGATCGATGCCGAGATATACGGCATGATCCCCAGCGCGAAGACCGTGAAGCGCGAGAGCGCCCCGCCCGAGAACATGTTGAACAGGTTGAGGATGCCGCCCTGCTGGCCACTGAACAGCTGCTGCAGCTGCGTGGGGTCGATTCCCGGGACGGGAATATGCGCACCCACGCGGTACACCACCAACGCCAGCAACAAGAACACCAGTCGCCGGCGCAGATCACCAAACTTACCGGTTTTTGCCAGTTGAGCTGCGTTAGTAGCCACAGATGCCTTCCTTCAGAACCAAATCAGGCCAGGCTGCCGCCAGCCGCCTCGATGGCCGCCTTGGCACCCGCCGTGGCGCCAATACCCGTGAGCTTGACGGCCTTGGTCAGTTCGCCACTCTTGATGACCTTCACCACCTGGGCCAGGGAGGGCACGAGGCCGGCCTGCTTCAGGGAGAGAACGTCCACCTCGGCCAGATCCAGCGCATTCAGCGCGGACAGCGTGATCTCGGCATTGAACTTGAGCGACAGCGACTTGAAGCCCCGCTTGGGCAGGCGACGCTGCAAAGGCATTTGACCACCTTCGAAGCCGACCTTGTGGTAACCGCCCGAACGCGATTTCTGGCCCTTGTGGCCGCGACCGGCCGTCTTGCCCAGGCCGGAACCGATGCCGCGACCAACGCGGCGCTTGGCGTGCTTGGCTCCTGCTGCGGGCTTGATGCTATTGAGTTCCATCATCTTGCCTCTCAGAGGACTTTGACCAGATAACTGATCTTGTTAATCATGCCGCGCACTTCGGGCGTGTCCTTGAGCTCGCTCACGCTGTTGAGCTTGCGCAGGCCCAGGCCACGCACGGTGGCGCGGTGCGATTCCTTGGTGCCGATAGGGCTGCGCACCAGTTGAATCTTGACGGTTTGTTGCGTTGTCATTGATCGCCTCCCAATCAAGCGGCAAACAGGTCTTCGACCGACTTGCCACGCTTGGCGGCCACTTCGGCCGGCGTAGTGGAATTGGCCAGGGCGTCCAGCGTTGCACGAACCATGTTGTAGGGGTTGGACGAACCATGGCTCTTGGCCACGATGTCGGTAATGCCCATCACCTCAAACACGGCGCGCATCGGGCCGCCGGCGATGATGCCGGTACCCTTGGGGGCCGGTGCCATCATCACCACGGCAGCGCCATGGTGGCCGGTCACGTTGTGGTGAATCGTGCCGCTCTTGAGCGACACCTTCATCATCTTGCGACGCGCTTCTTCCATGGCCTTCTGCACGGCAGCGGGCACTTCCTTGGACTTGCCCTTGCCCATGCCGACGCGGCCATCACCGTCGCCGACCACGGTCAGCGCAGCGAAGCCGAGAATACGACCGCCCTTCACGACCTTGGTGACGCGGTTGACCGCGATCATTTTTTCGCGCAGACCGTCGTCACGACCTTCGTCTTGCACTCGGGGTTGAAATTTCGCCATTTTTATCCGCTCCGCTTAGAACTGCAGGCCGGCTTCGCGAGCCGCCTCAGCCAGGGCCTTCACGCGGCCGTGATACGCAAAACCTGCGCGATCAAACGCCACCTTCTCGATGCCGGCGGCCTTCGCCTTTTCGGCGATGCGCTTGCCGATCATCTCGGCAGCGGCGGCGTTGCCACCCTTGCCGGAGCCACCGAGCGACTTGCGCACATCGGCCTCGGCCGTGGAGGCACTGGCCAGCACCTTGGTGCCGCAGCCAGAGATCACGCTGGCGTAGATATGGAGGTTCGTACGGTTCACCGTCAGGCGCGCAACGCCTTGCTGGGCAATGCGGATGCGGGTCTGACGGGCACGACGAAGCCGCTGCTCTTTCTTGGTCAACATGCTGCAGCTCCTTACTTCTTCTTGGTCTCTTTGATCACGACCTTCTCATCCGCATAGCGGATGCCCTTGCCCTTGTAGGGCTCGGGAGGACGAACGGCGCGGATCTCGGCAGCCAGCTGGCCGACCACCTGGCGATCAGCACCCTTGATGACGATTTCCGTCGGGGTGGGCGTGGCCACGGTGATGCCGGCAGGCATCTCGAAGTTCACGGGGTGCGAGAAGCCGACGCTCAGGTTCAGCTTGGCACCGGAGGCGGCCGCCTTGAAGCCCACGCCGATCAGCGTGAGCTTCTTCTCGAAGCCCTTGCTGACGCCCAGCACCATGTTGTTCACCAACTGGCGCACGGTGCCGCTCATGGCATTGGCTTCGCGCGAATCGTTGATCGGCTCGAAGCTCAGCTTGCCTTCGTTGCTGGACACCTTCACCAGGGCGTTCTGGGCGAGCGATAGCGTGCCGCCCGTACCCTTGACACTGATCTGGTCGTCCTTGATGGACACATCCACGCCTGCGGGGATGCTTACCGGGGATTTACCTACACGGGACATTTCAGTCTTCTCCTCAATGCCACGTTAGGCGACGTAGCAAAGCACCTCGCCACCGACACCGGTAGCACGCGCCTTGCGATCGGTCATCACACCCTTGGGCGTGGTGACAATTGCCACACCCAGGCCGTTCATGACTTGCGGAATGGAATCGCGGCCCTTGTACACGCGCAGGCCGGGGCGGCTCACGCGCTCGATGCGCTCGATCACCGGGCGACCGGCGTAGTACTTCAGGGCGATTTGCAGTTCAGACTTGCCGGCTTCGGTCTTCACCTCGAAGCCGTCGATGTAACCCTCGTCCTTCAGCACCTGCGCGATGGCAATCTTCACCTTGGAAGAGGGCACCGACACGGTGGCCTTGGACACCATTTGCGCATTGCGAATGCGGGTCAGCAAGTCAGCGATGGGATCACTCATGCTCATGTTGTATCTCTCCTGCTGCGCTTACCAGCTGGCCTTGGTGACACCGGGGATGTCACCGGCAAATGCCAGTTCACGGATCTTGGCGCGGCCCAGACCGAATTGACGGAAGGTGCCACGGGGACGACCGGTGATTTCGCAGCGGTTGCGCTGGCGCGTGGGGTTGGCGTTGCGGGGCAACTTCTGCAGGGCCAGGCGCGCTGCCTCGCGCTCCTCGTCGCTGCGCTTGACGTCGCCGGCAATCGCCTTCAGTTCCGCGTACTTGGCGGCGTACTTGGCGGCCAGTTTTTCGCGCTTGAGTTCGCGCTGGATCAAAGCTACTTTAGCCATACGCTGCCTTTAGTTCTTGAACGGGAAACGGAAGGCCGTCAGAAGGGCCTTGGCCTCTTCGTCGGACTTGGCCGTCGTGGTGATGCTGATGTTGAGGCCGCGCAAGGCATCCACCTTGTCGTACTCGATCTCAGGGAAGATGATCTGCTCTTTGACGCCGATGTTGTAGTTGCCGCGGCCGTCAAAGGCGCGGCCGGAGATACCACGGAAGTCGCGCACGCGGGGCAGAGCCACGGTGACGAAACGATCCAGGAACTCATACATCTGCGCACCACGCAGCGTCACCATGCAGCCAATGGCCTGGCCTTCGCGGATCTTGAAACCGGCGATGGCCTTCTTGGCCTTGGTCACCACGGGCTTCTGGCCGGCGATCTTGGTCAGATCGGCAACCGCGTTGTCCATGATCTTCTTGTCGGCGACGGCCTCGCTCACGCCCATGTTGAGCGTGATCTTGGTCAGGCGCGGAACCTGCATCGGCGAGGTGTAGCCGAACTGCTTGACCAGCTCGGGGGCGATCTTGTCGCGGTAGATTTGTTGCAGTCGTGCCATGGGGACTCCTTAGGCTGCCTTGATTTCGGCGCCGCTGGACTTGAACACGCGGACACGCGTGCCGTCGGCCTGCACCTTGACGCCCACGCGATCAGCCTTGCCGGTAGCGGCATTGAAGATGGCCACGTTGGACTGATGAATGGGCATGGCCTTTTCCACGATGCCGCCGGTGGTGCCCTTCATGGGGTTCGGCTTGACATGCTTCTTGACCAGGTTGATGCCATCGATGACCAGATGGGAGTCATCCTTGCGCAGCGTGACGGTGCCACGCTTGCCCTTGTCGCGACCGGCGATGACGATGATTTCGTCGCCCTTGCGGATCTTGTTCATGGCGCTTCCTTAGAGAACTTCAGGAGCCAGAGACACGATCTTCATGAAGCGCTCGGTACGCAGCTCGCGCGTCACGGGGCCGAAGATGCGAGTGCCGATAGGCTCCAGCTTGGCATTGAGCAGCACGGCTGCATTGCCATCGAACTTGACGAGCGAACCGTCGCCGCGGCGAATACCCTTCGCCGTGCGAACGACCACAGCACTGTAGATCTCGCCTTTCTTGACGCGACCACGCGGAGCTGCTTCCTTCACGCTCACCTTGATGATGTCGCCAACACTTGCGTAACGGCGATGCGAGCCACCCAGCACCTTGATGCACAGGACGGACTTCGCGCCGGTGTTGTCGGCAACCTCTAACCGAGATTCTGTTTGGATCATTTCAATATTCCCAACTTGCACCAGCACATCCCGACAGCCCCAGAGAACTTCTCAAGGGCCGCGAGCAGCCAGTCAGTCTTGGGCCCGTCGTCCACACCGCGAACCATTTCGCAGTGCTTACCGTCTGGGCAGAAACCCCGCGTATTTCACGCGAAGCCTTGCATTATGGCTGCACCAAAAAACGATGTCAAGCGTCTGTAGTGCAAATCGTCAGGCCGGCAGTCGTTGATACTGCTGCGCCAGCGCCACAAAGGCCGCCAGCTGAGGGTCAAGTCCCAGCTCTTCCTGCAATATGGCCGCCACGCGCGGCGCCAGGTGGGCGGCCAGGCGCGCGTCGAGGAACAGCAGGCGGTTGCGGCGCGCCAGCATGTCCTCCACGGTGCGCGCATATTCATGGCGCGCCGCAAAGCGCACCATGGCCTCGCTCAGCCCCTCGGCCAGCCACTGGTCGGCGCCCGGCAGCTGTTGTACGGCGGCGGCGTCGCAGCCATAGCTGTGCAGCCCCTGCGCCTCGCACATGCTGTGGCGCTGTGGCTCCTGGGGCGCCCCGGCCAAGGGCAGCCGCTGGGTGGCGCCGGACGGACGGGCGGGGAGCAAGCCGGCGTCAAAGCATTTCTGCAGCACATCCTCGGCCATGGCGCGGTAGGTGGTCCATTTGCCGCCGGTCACGGTGACCAGGCCGCTGCTGCTCGCCAGCACCGTGTGCTCGCGGCTGATGGCCTTGGTGTTGCCGCCCTCGTCGTCCTGCGGCTTGACCAGCGGGCGCAGGCCGACCCAGATGCTGCGCACGTCCTCAGGGCGCGGCGCGCGGCGCAGGTACTTGGCGGATTCACCGAGGATGAAGTCCACCTCATCCTTGAACGCCAGCGGCTCGCGCGCCAGGTCCTGGCGCGGGCTGTCGGTGGTGCCCAGGATGAGCTTGCCCAGCCAGGGCACGGCAAACAGCACGCGCCCGTCGGCCGTCTTGGGCACCAGCAGCGCATGGTCGGAGGGAAGGAATTCGCGGTCCACGACGATGTGCACGCCCTGGCTGGGTGCAACCATGGGGCGCACAGGCTTGCCCACAGCCTCGCCATCCTGCTGGCGCAACTCATCCACCCAGACACCCGTGGCATTGACCACGGCACGCGCGCGCAACTCAAAGCGACGGCCGGACTCGGCATCCTCGCAGACCAGGCCGGCGAGCTTGCCGCCCTCGTGCAGCAGGCCGCGCGCGGGGCAGTAGTTGACCAGCAGCGCGCCGCGCTGCGCGGCCGTGCGCGCCAGTGCCAGGGCCAGGCGCGCATCGTCAAACTGGCCATCCCAATACTTGACGCCGCCCTTGAGTCCCTCGGCGCGCACCGTGGGCAGGCAGCGCAGTGTCTCCATGCGTCCCAGAAATTCGGTGGAACCCAGGCCTGCCTGGCCCGCCAGCGCGTCGTACATCTTCAGGCCCACGCCGTAGAACGGCGTCTCCCACAGCTTGTACGAGGGCATGACGAAGGCCAGCGGCTGCGCCAGGTGGGGCGCGTTGTGCAAGAGCGTGGTGCGCTCGTGCAGGGCCTCGCGCACCAGGGCGATATTGCCCTGGGCCAGGTAGCGAACGCCGCCATGCACTAATTTGGTGGCGCGCGAGGAGGTGCCTTTGGCAAAGTCATGCGACTCCACCAGCACCACCGAAAAGCCGCGCGCCGCAGCATCCAGCGCCACACCCAAACCGCTAGCACCGCCGCCGATCACGGCAACGTCATAGGTCTGGGGCTGGGCCAGGCGCGCCAGCAATGCGGCGCGGTCGGTAACCTGGGGAACTTGGGAGTCGGTGGTCATGGCGTGTGATTGTCCTCTGCCTCATAGCCAAACCAAGGGTTAACCCTTGGTTTTCTGAGGCGTGCGCAGAATGCACGGAAGATTCGCCGGGGCCGCAACCCATTGGGCGGCCCCGGATGGCATCAACGCACCTTGCCGTTCTTCCAGGCCTGCAGCAGTGTGTCGTAGCCGATGGTCTCGCCCTTGGGCTTCTCGTTGGCAAGCTTCTTCCAGGGGGCATGCTGGTCGCTCAGCCACTTGGATGGGTCTTCCTTCTTGTTCAGCTTGGGCGCGCAGTGGGTCATGCCGGCACGTTCCAGGCGCCCCATGACACCGTCCATTTCCTCGGCCAGCGTATCCATGGCGGCCTGCGGGGTCTTCTCGCCGGTCACGGCCTGGGCCACGTTCTTCCACCACAACTGGGCCAGCTTCGGATAGTCGGGCACGTTGGTGCCGGTGGGCGTCCAGGCCACGCGCGCCGGACTGCGGTAGAACTCGATCAGGCCGCCATACTTGTTGGCGTTCTTGGTGAAGTAGTCGCTGCGGATGTCCGAGTCACGGATGAAGGTCAGGCCTTGAATGGACTTCTTCAGCGAGGTGGTCTTGGCCGTCACGAACTGCGCGTACAACCAGGCGGCAGCCACGCGGTTGGCATCATGGTTCTTGAAGAAGGTCCAGCTGCCCACGTCCTGATAGCCGTTCTGCATGCCCTGCTTCCAGTAGGGTCCATTGGGGCCGGGGGCCATGCGCCACTTGGGCGTGCCGTCGGCGTTGACGACGGGCAGGCCTGGCTTGGTCATGTCGGCCGTGAAGGCGGTGTACCAGAAGATTTGCTGCGCGATCTGCCCCTGGGCAGGCACGGGGCCAGCCTCGCCGAAGGTCATGCCCGTGGCCTCCTTGGGTGCGTATTTCTTCATCCAGTCCACGTACTTGGTCAACGCGTAGACGGCGGCCGGCGAGTTGGTGGCGCCGCCGCGCGACACCGAGGCGCCCACCGGTGTGCACTTGTCGTCGGCCACCCGGATGCCCCATTCATCGACGGGCATGCCGTTGGGAATGCCCTTGTCCGCCGTGCCCGCCATGGACAGCCAGGCGTCGGTGAAGCGCCAGCCCAGGCTGGGGTCTTTCTTGCCGTAGTCCATGTGGCCGTAGATGGGCTTGCCATCGATTTCCTTCACGTCATTGGTGAAGAAATCGGCGATGTCTTCGTAGGCGCTCCAGTTCAGCGGCACGCCCAGGTCGTAGCCGTACTTGGCCTTGAATTTCTGCTGCAGGTCCGGGCGCGCGAACAGATCGGCGCGGAACCAGTACAGGTTGGCGAACTGCTGGTCGGGCAACTGGTAAAGCTTGCCATCGGGTGCGGTCGTAAAGCTCGTGCCGATGAAGTCCTTGAGGTCGATGCCGGGGTTGGTGTATTCCTTTCCTGGGCCGGCCATGTAGTCGGTCAGGTTCATGATCTTGCCGTAGCGGTAATGGGTGCCGATGAGGTCAGAATCCGAGATCCAGCCGTCGTAGATGCTCTTGCCCGACTGCATCGAGGTCTGCAGCTTCTCGACCACGTCGCCCTCCTGGATCAGATCGTGTTTGACGTGGATGCCGGTGATCTCGGAGAAGGCCTTGGCCAGGGTCTTGGACTCGTACTCGTGCGTGGTGATGGTCTCGGAGACGACAGAGATTTCCTTCACGCCCTTGGCCTGCAGCTTCTTCGCGGCCTCGATGAACCAATTCATCTCGGCCATCTGCTGGTCCTTGGACAGCGTGGATGGCTGGAACTCGCTGTCGACCCATTTCTTGGCCTCGGCCTCGCCGGCCCAGCTGGCCTGCCCCAGCGCCAGGGCGGCTGCGGCGAAAGCGATCGCCTTGAACTGCATCTTCATTGCTGTCTCCTCACATGAGACTCCCCGCTTGTGGATGGGTGCCGGCCTCGGGGGAGGATCGGGTCGGCCCCTTGCTAAGAAGCTGTGTACGAGCCTCAACCCTTGCGCATCACGAACCCGAGCACCGCCATGGACAGCACGAAGCTGATCCACACCGAGGGCTCGGCCTCCAGCGAGAACCACTGCGCCATCTTCTCGCCCAGCCCGACCCAGGCCAGGTTGATGTAGGCCGCCGTGAGCAGGCCGATGAAAAGGCGGTCTCCGCGTGTGGTGGCAATGGGCAGAAAGCCCTTGCGCTCCACCGTGGGCGACTTGACCTCCCACCAGGTCATGCCGACGAGCATGAGCGCAATGCAGGTGAAGAACACGGCCACCGGAGTGGTCCAGGCCATCCAGTCGAACATGTCAAACCCTCCCCATGGCAAAGCCCTTGGCGATGTAGTGGCGCACAAACCAGATGACGATGGCGCCGGGCACGATGGTCAGCACCCCGGCCGCGGCGAGTGTCGCCCAGTCCATGCCCGAGGCACTGACGGTACGCGTCATGGTGGCGACAATGGGCTTGGCATTCACGCTGGTCAGCGTGCGCGCCAGCAGCAATTCCACCCACGAGAACATGAAGCAGAAAAACGCCGCCACGCCCACGCCGGCCTTGATGAGCGGCAGGAAGATGGTGAGGAAGAAGCGCGGGAAGCTGTTGCCGTCGATATACGCCGTCTCGTCGATCTCGCGCGGGATGCCGCTCATGAAGCCCTCCAGAATCCACACCGCCAGCGGCACGTTGAACAAGAGGTGCGCCAGCGCCACGGCGATATGCGTGTCCATCAGCCCCACGGTGGTGTAGAGCTGGAAGAACGGCAGCAGGAACACGGCGGGCGGCGTCATGCGGTTGGTCAGCAGCCAGAAGAACACATGCTTGTCGCCCAGGAACTGATAGCGGCTGAATGCATAGGCCGCCGGCAGCGCCACGGTCAGCGAGATCGCCATGTTGATGCCCACATAGATCAGGCTGTTGATGTAGCCCGAGTACCAGCTCTCGTCCGTGAAGATGGTCTTGTAGTTGGCCCAGGTGAAATGCTGCGGCCACAGCGAGAAGCTCGACAGGATCTCCTCGTTGGTCTTGAAGCTCATGTTCACCATCCAGTAGATCGGCAGGATGGCGAACACCAGGTAGGCGATCAGAAACAGCGTGCGCGTCTGAAACCGGGGCTCATTCATGGCCAGCGCCTTCCTTGTCGGCCGTGCCCACGCGCTGCATCCAGTTGTAGAGGATGAAGCACAGCAGCAGGATGATGAAGAAATAGATCAGCGAGAACGCCGCCGCCGGCCCCAGGTCGAACTGGCCCACGGCCTTTTGCGTGAGGTACTGCGACAGGAAGGTGGTGGCGTTGCCCGGACCACCGCCCGTGAGCACGAAGGGCTCGGTGTAGATCATGAAGCTGTCCATGAAGCGCAGCAGCACGGCGATCATCAGCACGCCGCGCATCTTGGGCAGCTGGATGTAGCGGAACACCGCCAGCTTGCTCGCGCCGTCGATGCGAGCGGCCTGGTAGTAGGCGTCGGGAATGCTGCGCAGGCCGGCGTAACACAGCAGGGCCACCAGCGGCGTCCAGTGCCACACATCCATGACCAGCACCGTGAGCCAAGCCTGGGTGGCGTTGCCGGTGTAGCTGTAGTCCACGCCCAGGGCGTTGAGCGCGGCGCCCAAAAGGCCGATGTCGGCGCGGCCATAGATCTGCCAGATGGTGCCGACCACGTTCCACGGGATGAGCAGCGACAGCGCCACCAGCACCAGCACCGCCGAGGCCTTCCAGCCCGCCGCCGGCATGGACAGCGCCAGCAAGATGCCCAGTGGAATCTCCACCAGCAGCACGGCGAGCGAGAAGGTGATCTGGCGCAGCAGCGCGCTGTGCAGTTCTTCGTCGCGCATCACGGCGGCAAACCATTCGGTGCCGACGAACACGCGCCGCTCGGGGCTGATGATGTCCTGCACCGAGTAGTTGACCACCGTCATCAAGGGCAGGATGGCCGAGAACGCCACGCACAGCAGCACGGGCAGGATCAGGAACCAGGCCTTCTGGTTCACAGGTTTGGTGGTGGCGCTCATATCGGCCCCCACACTCGGCACTTTGTGTCCGCGCTGCCCCCAAAGGGGGCGCGGGCTTGCCTGAAGCGGTTCTGCGCGGCGCTCATGACAGCAGCTCCTCGTTTTGATAGAAGCAGGTATGCGTGCCCAGCACCTGCAGCCACACCGTCTCACCCGCCGCCGGCAGCGGCTCGACGCTGGCGCAGCGCGCCTTGAGCTGCTGGCCGCCAATGCCCGCCGTCAGCATCTGGTGCGTGCCCAGGTCTTGCACGCGCAGCACGGTGCAGGGCAAGGCCCCGGGTGCGCCGGGCGCGGCCAGGGTGAGGTATTCCGGACGCACGCCCAGGCGGAGCACGCCGCCCGGCAACGCGCGCGGCGCGGCCAGTTCCATGCCGGCCACGCGCAGGCTGGCGCCCTGCGCCTCGGCGGGCAAGAAGTTCATGCCCGGCGAGCCGATGAAGTGACCCACGAAGGCATGGCTGGGGCGTTCGAACAGCGCGTCGGGCGTGCCCACCTGCACGGCACGTCCACGCGTCATCACCACCACCTGCTCGGCAAAGGTCAGGGCCTCGACCTGGTCGTGGGTGACGTAGATCAGCGTCAATTTGAGCTCATGGTGGATTTGCTTGAGCTTGCGCCGCAGCTGCCACTTGAGGTGCGGGTCGATGACGGTGAGCGGCTCGTCGAACAGCACCGCCGCGACATCCTCGCGCACCAGGCCCCGGCCGAGCGATATTTTTTGCTTGGCATCGGCTGCAAGGTTGGCCGCACGCTGGTCCAGCTGGCCGCTCATCTCCAGCATCTCGGCAATCTTGCCCACGCGCTCGCGGATGCGTGCCTCGGGCACCTTGCGGTTCCTCAAAGGGAAGGCCAGGTTCTCGGCCACCGTCATGGTGTCGTAGATGACCGGGAACTGGAACACCTGGGCAATGTTGCGCTCCTGCGGGCTGGCCCGTGTGACGTCGCGGCCATCGAACAGCACCTGGCCCTGCGAGGGCACGAGCAGGCCCGACATGATGTTGAGCATGGTCGTCTTGCCGCAGCCCGAAGGGCCCAGGAGCGCGTAGGCGCCGCCGTCGTCAAACGTCATATCGAGCGGCAGGAGGGCGTAATCGCTGTCCTGCTGCGGGTTGGCCTTGTACGAGTGGGCCAGCTTCAATTCAATGCGCGCCATGGCTAGCGCCCTCCTGCGCTGGCTGCGCGTTGCGGTGCCCGCACCAGGGCGCCAGCGGCGTCAAACACATAGGCGTCGTCCGGCTGCAAATGCAAAGTGACCCGACTGCCCAGCGCCAGGTAGTTGACGCCGGTGATCTGCGCCACCAGCTCGCCCCAGGGTGTCTCGGCGTGCACAAAGGTGTCAGAGCCGGAAATCTCCGACAGCTGCACCTGAGCGCTCAGGGCCACATCGCCCGGGCGTGGCTGCAGGCGCAATGCGCTGGCGCGCAGGCCCAACGTCACGCTGCCGGCCAGCGGCGCAGGCAGGGCCAGCGCCAGCTCCTGGCCACCGGGCAGGATGAGCCCGGCCCCGCCCACATCGGCGGCCACCAGGTTCATCGGCGGGTCGCTGAAGGCGCGCGCCACGCGCAGCGAATTGGGGGCGTGGAACACCTCGGCCGTGGGCCCGTATTGCAGCAGCTCGCCTTCGTGCAGCACGGCGGTGTAGCCCCCCAGCAGCAGCGCCTCGCCCGGCTCGGTGGTGGCATACACCACGGTCGAGTCGCCGGCGGCAAAGAGCTGCGTCAACTCCTCGCGCAGCTCCTCGCGCAGCTTGTAGTCGAGGTTGACCAGGGGCTCGTCGAGCAGCATCAACGGTGCGCCCTTGGCCAGCGCCCGCGCCAGCGCCACACGCTGCTGCTGCCCCCCCGAGAGCTCGGTCGGCAGGCGCTGCAGGAACATGTCGATATGCAGGCGCTCGGCAATCTGGCGTACGCGCTGCTCGATGTTCTTCTCACCGCGCAGCTTGAGCGGCGAGGCAATGTTCTGCGCCACCGTGAGCGACGGGTAGTTGATGAACTGCTGGTAGACCATGGCCACGTTGCGCTCGCGCACCGGCACTCCGGTGACGTCGCGGCCATCGACCAGCACCCGGCCCTGGCTGGGTTTGTCCAGCCCCGCCATGATGCGCATCAGGCTGGTCTTGCCGGCCTGCGTGGCGCCCAGCAGCACCGTTACGGCGCCGCTGTGCAAGGCCATGTCCATGGGATAGAGCCAGGTCTGAGGCCCCACCCGCTTGACTACGGCATCCAAAGCCAGTTGCATCTCTTCCTTCCTAACGCCCTTGCCGGGCCCCTCGTACATCACTTCCGCAGACGAACAGTCCGCGCGAATGTTTTCATTTTTGTTCTATTTTGACCGAATTCACCTCGGGATTACCCTTGATGCGTTCGTTTTGGTTCGCTTTTACAGTCCAAACAGCCGCATTCGGACGAATTTCGCGTCGTCGCGTCGACAATCCCATCATCCTCTCCCCTGTCTCCACGCATGTTCACCAACAACCCGCGCCAACTGCAGCTGCTCCAGGAGCTGCGCCAGCGCCACAGCGCCAGCGTTGAGGCACTGGCCGAGCGCCTGGGCGTGACCCTGCAGACAGTGCGCCGCGACGTGCAGCGCCTGGCCGAACAGGGCCTGGTGACGCGCTTTCACGGCGGCGTGCGCATGCCCGGCTCCACCGTGGAGAACCTGGCCCACACCCAGCGCGAGATCCTGAACGCCGAGGGCAAGGCGCGCATCGCGCGCGCGGTGGCGGCCCAGGTGCCGCAGGGCTGCTCGCTGATCCTCAACATCGGCACCACCACCGAGGCGATTGCGCGCGCGCTCATGCAGCACCGCGGCCTGCGCGTCATCACCAACAACCTGAACGTGGCCGCCATCCTGTGTGGCAACCCCGACTGCGAGGTCATCGTCGCCGGCGGCGTGGTGCGCGCGCGCGACCGCGCCATCGTGGGCGAGGCGGCCGTAGACTTCATGCGCCAGTTCCGCGTGGACATTGCCGTCATCGGCATCTCGGGCATAGAGAGCGACGGCACGCTGCGCGACTACGACCTGCGCGAGGTGAAGGTGGCGCAGACCATCATCGCCCAGGCGCGCGAGGTCTGGCTGGCCGCCGACCACAGCAAATTCAACCGCCCAGCCATGGTGCAGCTGGCCCAGCTTTCACAGATCGACCGCCTGTTCACCGACGCGCCACCGCCCGAGCCCTTCCCCGCCCTGCTGCAGGACGCCGCCGTCGAATGCACCGTGGCCGAATGAAGAACATCCCCCTGAGCCGCTGCGCGGCTTCCCCCCGCTCTCGCAGTGCTGTGCAGTGCGGGCAGGGGGACGCAGCCCTCACTGCGGGGCGGCCCTTGCTCGGCTGCCCTCGCTTGGGCCGCGCCGGTTTTATGGGCTGCGGGTCTCGTACTACACCATGAAGCACTGAACCACCATGACCTATTTGCTCGCCCTAGACCAAGGCACCTCCAGCTCGCGCAGCATCGTCTTTGACACCCAGGGCCGCGTGGTGGCCCAGGCGCAGCAGGAGCTGCCGCAGATCTACCCCCAGCCCGGCTGGGTGGAACATGACCCCCTGGAAATCTGGCGCACCCAGCTCGCCACCGCGCGCCAGGCGCTGGCACAGGCGGGCATCAGCGCGACGCAGCTGCGCGCCCTGGGCATCACCAACCAGCGCGAGACCACCGTGCTGTGGCAGCGCAAGACGGGCCAGCCGCTGCACCACGCCATCGTCTGGCAGGACCGGCGCGCCGAACCCGCCTGCGCCGAACTGCGCGCGCAAGGCCATGCCGCCGCCATACAAGCCAAGACCGGGCTGCTGGTCGATGCCTATTTCTCGGGCACGAAGCTGCAGTGGCTGCTGGACAATGTGCCCGGCGCACGCGCCCAGGCCGAGCGCGGCGAGCTGGCCTTTGGCACGGTCGACAGCTGGCTCATCTGGCAGCTCACGGGCGGGCAGCGCCATGTGACGGACGTGAGCAACGCCAGCCGCACCATGCTCTTCAACGTGCACCGCAACCAGTGGGACGATGCGCTGCTGGCGCTCTTGAACATCCCGCGCAGCCTGCTGCCCGAGGTGCTGCCGTCGGCCAGCGACTTTGGACAGACCCAGGCGGACCTGCTGGGCAGCAGCGTGGCGATTGGCGGCGCGGCGGGCGACCAGCAGGCCGCCCTGTTCGGCCAGGCCTGCTTTTCCGCCGGCATGGCCAAGAACACCTACGGCACGGGCTGCTTCATGCTCATGCACACGGGCGGGCAGTTCCAGACCAGCCGCAACGGCCTCATCACCACCAGCGCGGCGCAGCCCGATGCAAGCTCCGCCTATGCGCTGGAAGGCAGCGTGTTCGTCGGCGGCGCCGTGGTGCAGTGGCTGCGCGACGGCCTGCATGCCATACGCGCCAGCAGCGAGGTGCAGCAGCTCGCGCAAAGCGTGCCCGACTCGGGCGGCGTGATGCTGGTGCCGGCCTTCACCGGCCTGGGCGCGCCCTACTGGAAGCCCGATGCGCGCGGCACCATCACCGGCCTGACGCGCGGCACCACGCTGGCGCATATCGCGCGCGCGGCGCTCGAATCGATTGCCTACCAGAGCGCCGCCCTGCTCGCCGCCATGGGCCGCGACGCGGTGGCCGCCGGCGGCGCGCCGGTGACGGAGCTGCGCGTGGACGGCGGCGCCTGCGTCAACGACCTCTTGATGCAGTTCCAGGCCGACCTTCTGGGCATACCCGTGGTGCGCCCCGCCTGCGTGGAAACCACGGCCCTGGGCGCCGCCTACCTGGCAGGCCTCTCCAGCGGCGTCTATGCCAGCCAGGAAGAACTCGCGCAGCTGTGGCGCGCCGAGCGCCGCTTCGTGCCCACCCTGCCCAGGGAGCAGGCGCTGGCGCTTATGGCGCGCTGGGAGCATGCGGTGGCGCAGGCGGTCTTGCCAGCGCCATAAAAAACATAGCTGCCAGCGCTCGTCTGGCGTGCATTTCACCTGAAAATGGCGCGAAGTGCCCTGCCGACAAACGCCAGCAGCTACTGCGTTCGACGGCACGCGCAGCGGGCACAATCCGGCCTGACGCACATCAACCCCTTGCCCAGCCATGACCACCAGCGCCCCCCCACTTCCCCCCATCGCCTTCATCGGCGGCGGCAACATGGCCAGCGCCATCATCGGCGGCCTGATCCGGCGCGGCCTGCCCGCCGGCCAGATCGAGGTTGTCGAGCCCTTCGAGCCGGCGCGCACCGCGCTGTTCGAGCAGTTCGGCATCACTGCGCAGCCCGCGCCCACTGAAGCACTCACGCGTGTCGCCCTGGTGGTCTGGGCCGTCAAGCCCCAGACCTTCAAGGAGGCGGCGCTGCCGGTGGCACCACACACCGCGGGCGCGCTGCACCTGAGCGTGGCGGCCGGCATCCGCACGGACAGCATCGGCCAGTGGCTGGCCAGCGAGCGCATCGTGCGTGCCATGCCCAACACGCCGGCACTCATAGGCCAGGGCATGACCGGCCTGTATTCCCGCGCCGGCAGCGTCGACGCGCAGGAACGCGCACTGGTGGAGCAGGTCGTGACCACCACCGGCGCCTATCTGTGGGTGGAGCAGGAATCGCTGCTGGACGCCGTCACCGCGTTGTCGGGTTCGGGGCCGGCCTACGTGTTCTATTTCCTGGAGGCCATGACCACCGCCGGCGAGGACATGGGCCTGACGCAGGCGCAGGCGCGGCAGCTGGCCGTGGCCACCTTTGCCGGTGCGTCCGAGCTGGCGCGCCGCTCCGACGAGAGCCTGGACCTGCTGCGCCAGCGCGTCACCTCCAAGGGCGGCACCACACACGCCGCCATCGAGTCCATGGAGGCCGACCAGGTGGCCCAGCGCTTCATGCGCGCGCTCGATGCCGCGCAAGACCGCGCACGCGAGCTCGGCGACGAATTTGGCAGCGCCGCATAGGCGGCCTCAAGGCAAACATTTGTCACCCTGGGTGTCGTACCCGCGCCAACGCCGCACTGCGCTGCCGGGAGGCGGCGGCGAAATCTTTTATAACTGCGCCCACTCTTCCCATGCACGCCAGGCGCCATCCGTGAATCGCACATCCTCCCTACGCCGTCTCCAACCCACCCTGCTCGGCGTCTGCCTGGCACTCGCATCCTGCGGTGGCGGCGGCTATGAAACCCTTCCGGTACCGACCACGCCAACGCCCGCGCCCCCTGCGCCACCGCAAAGCCAGGCACCGTTCACCCCCGGGCCGGGCGATCTGGCCCACGCTGCCGCCCTCTACCCCTATGCGGCGCCGGCGCTGGTCACGCTGGACCTGAGCTACCAGCCCACACCCGTGGCCGGCCCCGGCTGGTACCTGGTGGACAAGTCCAGCTGCCAGCAACTGCAAGCCCCTCCGCCAAGCTACCCGGGCGGCATGGTGACGCTGGACACGGTGAACCTGGACGAGAACAAGGCCGACAACTGCGAGCCCGAGATCAAGGTGCTGGCCACCAGCAGCGACGGGCTGCTCAAGAACACCGCGGCCAAGATGCGCATGCGCGGCAGCAGCTCGCGCGAGGCCGATCTCAAGTCCTACCGCGTCAAGTTCGACAAGGGCTCGCCCTGGTGGGCCGAGGACACGCTGAACCTGAACAAGCACCCCTACGACCTGACACGCGTGCGCAACAAGCTGGCCTTCGACCTGATGCGCACCGTGCCCTACCACGAGAGCCTGCGCACCCAGTTCGTCAACATCCGCTACGACGCGGGGAGCAGCGCAGGGCCGGGGCCTGCCGGCCTGTTCTCGGATATCGACACGCCAGCGCCGATGGGCCTGTTCACGCATGTCGAAAAGCTCGGCGGCAAGGGATATCTGGAACGCCGCGGCTGGCTGGCGGGCTCGAACGTCTACAAGGCCGCCGAATTCAACTTCAACGCCGATACGCGCCTGCAGACCCTGGCCGACGGCAAGGCCGCACCGGGCTTTGAACAGCTGCTGGAGATCGAGTCCGACTCCGGCAACCACCGCGCCATCGTCGATGCCGTGAAGGCGCTGGGCAACGACGAAACGCCGCTGCAAACCACCTTTGCGCGCTACTTCGACCGCAACAACTACCTGGCCTGGCTGGCCACCGCCATCCTGCTGGGCAACTGGGACACGGCGAGCCAGAACTTCGGCCTGTACCAGCCGCTGGGCAGCGAGAAGTTCTACTTCCTGCCCTGGGACTACGACGGTGCGCTGGGCTTTCACCAGCAACCGGGCGCTCCTGCCAGCCCGTCATGGGACCGCGGGCTCAGCAGCTGGTGGGACAGCACCCTGCACCGGCGCTTTTTCACGGTGCCCGGCAACCTGGCGCTGCTGCAGGCGGCGGTGGAAGAAATTCGCAGCAAATACCTGACAGACGCTGCCGTCAAGCAGCTACTGGATGCCTACCGCCCCATCGTCGAACCCATGCTGGCTCGCGCGCCCGATGCCGACAACCTCGATGCCCGGGGCCAAGGCACGCCCATGGAGCAATGGGCCGCCGAGTACCAGCGCCTGCAGACGGTGATAGGCGGCAACCACCGCATGTTCCTCGACAGCCTGCAGCGCCCCATGCCCTTCTGGCTGGCCGGCAGCGACAAGGCCGGCGGCCTGGAGCTCGACTGGAGCTGGCCCGCACCCTTCCATCCGCAGGGCAAGCCCATCAGCTACCGCGTCGAGATCGCGCGGGCCCAGCCGGGCACGCCGGCCTTTGCCGCAGACACGCTGCTGAAAACCCCGGCGCCCACCCCGGGCCGCACCGCGCTGAGCCTGGGCGCCCTGCCCGCCGGCCAATACCTGGTGCGCGTCACGGCCAGCGACGCCGACGGCCACAGCACCACCGGCTTCGACGCCGCAACGTTCAACGGTCAACAGGTTGACGGCGCCATCTGCGTGCAGATGCCCGGCGCCAAGCCCTGCAGCCCTTGAGCGGGCACCCACGCGCCGTCAACGCAGCGCACACCCCAGCGCCACGCCGGCAAAGATGGCCGCGCCAATCCAGTGGCTCTTGCTGAAGGCGACAAAGCAGCCCGCGCGCGTGCGGCCACGGATCAGCGTGAAGTGCCACAGCACCTGCGCCGCCGCCACGCCCAGCCCCAGCCACAGCGGCCAGCCCAGGCCATGGGGTGCGAGCGTCCAGGCCGTCAGCCCCAGGCACAGCGCGAAGAACAGCAGAACAGCCACCACATCGAAGCGCCCCAGCGTGATGGCCGAGGTCTTCATGCCGATCAACAGGTCGTCGTCGCGGTCCACCATGGCGTATTCGGTGTCGTAGGCCAGCACCATGAACATATTGGCCAGCCACAGCACCCAGGCCTGCAGCGGCACCTGGCCCTGCACGGCCGCGAAGGCGATGACGATGCCGAAGTTGAAGGCAATGCCCAGGAAGGCCTGCGGCATGGCAAAGAAACGCTTGGTGAACGGATAGAGGATGGTGAACACCACCGCCGGCACCGACCAGGCCACGGCCTCCCAGCGCGTGCTCAGCACCAGCCCAAACGCCACCAGGGCCAGCACCACACCGACCAGCGCCGCCTCGCGCACGCCGAGCTGGCCGCTGGTGATGGGGCGCTGCGCGGTGCGCTTGACGTGGCGGTCGAAGTCACGGTCAGCGACGTCGTTGATGCAGCAGCCGCTGCTCCTCATCAGCACCGTGCCGGCCACGAACACCAGCAGCAGGTGCCAGCCCGGAAAGCCCCCCGCCGCCGCCCACAGCGCCACCAGCGTGGGCCACACCAGCACCAGCCAGCCGGCGGGGCGGTTGAAGCGGATCAGGTCGAGGTACAGAGACAGGCGCGAGCGCGCGGCGGTGGCAGACATGCGGGGCGAGAGGGCAAGGGCCGACAGAAAAGACGTCCGCGTTTATACGCCATGCGCTGGCGCCGCATACCCGGCGCGATCAGGTGCACCGATTGGGCATGGCGCAGCACCATGGAATCGTCCTCGCTGCCTTACTATCGCTTCCTGAAACACGTTTGATTCGTGCGCCAAGAGTCATGCGGCACAAGGGCGAGTCAGGTTTGCGTGTTGCACCCATGCGGACAACCGCGCCTAAACTGACGCAGCCCACGCCAATTGATTGTTCCAGCACAGGCACACGATGAATTACAGACGAGAGATTGACGGAATCCGAGCACTGGCTGTCATCCCGGTGATCCTCTTTCATGCGGGCTTCAGCTTGTTTTCTGGCGGCTATGTAGGTGTAGATGTTTTCTTCGTAATCAGTGGATATCTGATCACCGGCATCGTGATGACCGAGGTCGCACGCGGCACGTTTTCCGTTGCCGACTTCTACGAGCGACGTATCAGGCGCATCTTTCCGGCACTCTTTCTGGTGGTGGTGGTCTGTGTGCCCGTGGCTTTCTGGGTATTGCTGCCCGCAGATCTCAAAGAGTTCAGCCAGAGCTTGATCGCTGTTGCCACGTTCTCGTCAAATGTATTTTTTTGGTCTCAAAGCGGCTACTTTCATGGGGCTGCGGAATTGAAACCACTGCTCCACACATGGAGCTTGTCGGTCGAAGAACAGTTCTATGTCTTTTTTCCGCTCTCGCTGCTGTTGATGTGGCGTTGGGGGCGCAAGTGGGTTGTCACCATCCTGCTGGCACTCGCAGTCACCAGCCTGGCCCTGGCAGAGTGGGGGGTACTGAATAAGCCTATTGCAGCGTTCTTCCTTTTGCCTACCCGGGCCTGGGAGTTGTTGTTGGGTTCTTTGGTGGCCTTCTATCTTGCTGATGAGTCGCGTCAGCAACTGTCTTTGACGCAGAGTAATGTGCTGGCTTCAACTGGATTCATCGCTGTGGCGTATGCCGTTTTTGACTTTGATGCGAAAACCACTTTCCCAGGATTGCATGCACTTGTTCCAACGCTTGGAACAGCACTGATGATCATCAGCGCCAGACCAGAGACATGGGTAGGGAGGCTTCTATGCCAACCTGCAATGGTCACTGTAGGCTTGACCAGTTACAGTGCGTATTTATGGCATCAACCGCTATTTTCGTTTGCGCGCCACCTGGGCTTGACGGATTCGGCCACAGTGCCTCTGGTGGCGCTGGCAGCATTGTCGCTAGCCCTGGGTTACCTGAGTTGGCGATACGTGGAGACGCCTTTCCGACGCAATCGTGTCGTCTCTCGGACTCAAATTTTCTTGGTCGCTGGCTGTGGCTCCTTGGCTGTGTTGCTGGCAGGCCTGTCAGGGCATGTGCTAAACGGCTTCATTGGCCGCCTTAACCCCGAGGATCGCTACCTGGCATCCATCTCGCTTGGCGAGCAGGGGGTGTATGTGGGCACGCGTTTTGATGCGCTTCATCACGTCTCTTTCTCCGAAAAAGATAGAGGCATCAAGCTATTGATTATCGGCGACAGTTATGCAAAAGACCTGGTCAACGCCGTCTATGAAAGCCCCCTTGCAAATCGAATGCAGGTTTCGACACATCGAATCCCTGCAGGTTGCGGGAACTTATTTTTGACGCGCAGCATTGAATCCCAGGTAACGAGCTCTTACCCTGCATTGTGCCGCCAGGACGGCTGGTATAACTCGCCCATAGTTCAGGAATTAATACGAAAGAGTGACCAGGTCTGGATAGCGTCCGCTTGGCAAGCATGGGATGCCGCCCTGCTGCCAGAAAGCCTGGACAATTTGAAGCGAGAGTTTGGCAACAAATTCGTGATTTTCGGCACCAAGGATTTTGGCGCCATCAATATCAAAAAGCTGCTTGCAATTCCGGTGCCTCAGCGCTACCAGACGCAAAACAAAATCCCCAAAGACAATCGCCTGATCAACCGTCAACTGGCGCACACGCTGGATACCACCCACTTTGTCAACGTGTCGGATTTGATATGCGGCGCGTCCGGGGACGAGGGGGACAGGTATCCCGTGTTTACGCCTGATGGCCGCTTGCTGTCCTATGACGGCGGACATTTGACAGTCGAGGGGGCAAGGGCCTTAGGATCAAAACTCGTTGACGTCCCTGTGATCAAGAACGCGCTTTCGTTCTGAATTCGATCAATCCTGTCAGGGCGCGGGCCGCGTTCACGCCGCCAAGATGCGTGTCGTGGTTGGAGCCGTACGGGCAGCTCACGCGTGAGTGCGGCGCGTGCCAACGCCGATACGTGCTGCCCTACTCTGCATCAGCCTGCCTGACCGGGGCCAGCTTCGATTCGATCGCGGGCAACGGCCGGGGGCGAAGCGGGTCAATCTTCCAGCAGCGAACGCAGCATCCAGGCCGTTTGCTCGTGCACCGTCAGGCGCTGGGTCAGCAGGTCGGCCGTGGGCTCGTCGCAGACTTTGTCGGCCATGGGGAACAGTTCGCGCGCGGTGCGCGCCACGGCCTCGTGGCCCTGCACCAGGATGCGCACCATGTCCATGGCCTTGGGTGGCTCGGCCGGCGCGTCCTGCAGCGACGACAGCTTGCCGAACGCGGCGTAAGAGCCCGGCGCCACATGGCCCAGCGCGCGGATGCGCTCGGCGATCGGGTCCACGGCGTTCCACAGCTCGGTGTACTGCGCCATGAACATGGTGTGCAGCGTGTTGAACATGGGGCCGGTGACGTTCCAGTGGAAGTTGTGCGTCGTCAGGTACAGCGTGTAGGTGTCGGCCAGCAGGCGCGACAGGCCCTGGGCAATGGCGGCACGGTCCTTTTCGCTGATGCCGATGTTGATCGCCGGTGCGCCCGTGGAGGCGGCGGCCTTCTTGGCGGTGTGGGCAGTCTTGGCCATGGTGAGTGCTCCTTTCATGCGGGCCGCGCACGGCGCGCGGCCATGCAAGAACTGTAGTGCAGTAGCGGCGCCATGATGCGCGTTGGCCCATGGTTTGTGGCAATCACGGGCATAGTGCCCACCATGGGCGATCGTCAACTCAGCCGCTTGACCCCCGGCAGCTCGCAGGCATAGATGGCGTTGCGCAGCGCGGCAATGGCCTCGTAGCGCGTGAAGCTGCGGCGCCAGGCCAGCACCACGCGGCGCATGGGCGGGGCGCTGCCGTCGCTCTCGACCACCGGCAGGTAGCGGATATGCGCGTCGTCGCTCTTGCGCCGGCGCACGCCGGTGTGCAGCGCATCGCGCGGCACCGACAGGCGTGGCACCAGGGTCACGCCCATGCCGGCCGAGACCATGTGCTTGATGGTCTCCAGCGAGCTGCCTTCGAAGGTGCGGCGTATGCCCTCGGCGTTGCTGGCATAGCGCGCGAACTCGGGGCAGACCTCCAGCACATGGTCGCGAAAGCAGTGGCCCGCGCCCAGCAGCAGCATGGTCTCGTTCTTGAGCTCCATGGCCGACACCGACCTGCGTTCGGCCAGTGCGTGGTTGGCGGGCACGGCGGCCAGGAAGGGCTCGTCGTACAGCGGCGCGATCGCCAGGCCCGTGTCCGGGAAGGGCTCGGCCAGGATGGCGCAGTCGATCTCGCCGGTGCGCAGCATCTCCAGCAGCTTGACGGTGAAGTTCTCCTGCAGCATCAGCGGCATCTGCGGCGTGCGGGCGATGGAATGGCGCACCAGGTCGGGCAGCAGGTAGGGGCCAATGGTGTAGATCACGCCCAGCGTGAGCGGCCCGGCCAGCGGGTCCTTGCCGCGCTTGGCGATCCCCTTGATCTCGGCCGCCTGCTCCAGCACGCTCTGCGCCTGGCGCACGATCTCTTCGCCCAGCGGCGTCACGGTGACGTCGCCGGCGCTGCGCTCGAACAGCTTGACCTCCAGCTCGTCTTCGAGCTTCTTCACGGCCACCGACAGCGTGGGTTGCGAGACATAGCAGGCCTCCGCCGCGCGGCCAAAGTGCTTCTCTCGTGCGACGGCGACGATGTATTTGAGTTCGGTGAGCGTCATGGCGGTGTCAGTCCGGTTGCAGCGCAGCACACGGTGGGCGCGGGCCGTGCGCGCCGGCCTCTCTTACCCCGAAGCATACGCAAATCCGCACCGGAACACGACACCGGCCGAAATTTAGCCCCGTTGATGATGGGAGCCATCGTGGCCGCCCCGACCGATCAACCTCTCGCGCTGCGCCGCCAGGCCGCCGGCGTCTGCCCCACCAGGCGCTTGAAGGCGCGCCCGAACGCGGCCTCGGACTCATAGCCCGTCTGCAGCGCCACGTCGGCCACGGTGCAGGCGCTGTCCCGCAACAAGGCCGCGCCCACCTGGATGCGCCAGCGGGCCAGGTATTGCATCGGGGTGTCGCCGACCATCGCGGCAAATCGCTCATGCAGGCTCGAGCGCGACAGGCCGACGCACCGCCCCAGCTCGTCCACCGTCCACGGCGCCTCGGGGGACTCATGCAACAGCGCCAGCGCGCGGCCGACGAACCGGTCGCGCAGCGCACCCAGCCAGCCCGGGCTGCCGTCGGGCAGCGTGCCGAGGTAGCGGCGCATGGCATCGATGAAGAGCATTTCGCTCAGCCGCTCGATCATCGCGCCGCTGCCCGGCCGGGATGCGTTCGACTCCTGCACCGCCTGGCGCATGCATTCGGCGGCCCAGCCCTGGCCCGTGGCCGCGGGCAGGTGCAGCGTATGCGGCAGCGCGGCAATCAAGGGGTTGAACGGCCGCAGGTCGCAGCCGAGAAAGCCGCAGACCAGCGTGGTGTCGCCGGCGTCGCCGGGCGCGTCACCCGCATGGATCTCGCAGGCGTCCAGATGCAGCGAAAACGGCCTGGCCTGGTGCTGGCGCTCGAAATAGCCCTGCACGTGCGGCTGCGCGCGCATGCCGGGACGGCTGGACACCACGTGCGGATCGCCCTGCGCAAAGATGACCAGGTCGCCGGTCGCCAGGTGCACGGGTTCGGCGCCCAGGGCGCCGGCCCAGCAGGCGCCCGAAAGCACCATGTGAAACTCCATCACATGCTCGGCCGCCGGCATCACCGCGGCGGCAATGTCGCGCGAGGGCGGCGCCTCGGCGGCCCAGTCCCGGCTGCCCCGGACGTGGAAGTACAGCGAGCCGCGCAGGCGCACGCGGCGCAGGACGTCGGAGACGATGTCCGGGTTCATCGCGCTTCGGTGAAATCCAGCAGGGCCTGGACGACCGGCGCGCTGTCGCCACACCACCAGAAATGATCGACGCCATCGAGCGCGTGCAGGCGTGCGCCCGGGATGGTGCGCGCCAGATGCTCGCCCGCGCCGAAGCGGACCGCCCGGTCGCCGCGGCGGTGCATCACCAGCGTCGGCGCGCCGATGCGAGGCAGCTCGGCCCGGATGTCGGCGTCGCGCAGCCCGGCCAGAATGGCCTTCAGCCCGCCGGGCGAAGCGGCATGGCGCACCAGGCGCGCCCACCAGGCGCGCAGCGCGGGGTCGTGCTGCGCGCTCGGCGCAAAGGTCTCGATGCCCGCCGGCCCGCCCCATGCCGCCACCAGGCGCTGCAGCCACACGTCGTAGGCCTGCGCCGGCATGGCCCAAGGGTAGTCGGGCGCGGCCGAACCCCGCGCGAGCGCGCCGAACAGGCACAGGCCCTGCACGCGCGCGGGTTGGTCGATGGCCAGGCGCATGGCGCCCAGGCCGCCCTCCGACGCGCCGAAGATCCAGGCCTTGTGCACGCCGGCGTGGTCCAGGATCGCCGCCATGTCGGCCGCCATCGCCCCCGGCGTGCCCGTGGCGCTCAGGCGCTCGGACAGGCCGACGCCGCGCCGGTCGAACACGATGACCTGAAAGCGCGCGGCCAGGGCCTCCAGAAAGCCGCGAAAGCGCGGCAGCTCCAGTGCGATCTCGATGTGGCACACGAAGCCCGGCGCCAGCACCAGGGTCCGGTCGCCGGCGCCGATCACGGTGTAGGCCACGGCGCCGCGCTCGCCCTCGGCGTAGCGGATGGCGGGGCGCGGGGCCGCGGCGTCCAGTTGGCGGCGCAGCTCGCCCGTCAAACGCAGGTAGGCCGCTTCGGTGCCCGGGCCGGGCTTGATGCCAAACTCCGCGCGCAGCAGCTCGGCGCAGCGCAGGTAGGCCGCATCGACGCCGGCGCTGTGCCCCTGCTGCGCATGAAGCTGCATCAGCAGCACATGGCTCGGCTCGCGAAACGGGTCCAGCGCGATCAGCGCCTCGGCAAGCTCCAGCGCGGCCTCGAAGCGCGCGCGCCGGGCCAGCTCGGGGATCAGGCGCTCCAGCAGCCGCGACAGCAGGTGTTCGTGCTCGATCGAGCGCGCCTTCAGCCAGTCGTCGAAAACGTCGGAGCCGAACGCGATGCCCTGCAGCAGCGGCGGGCGCGCCCGCTCGATCCAGGCCAGGGCAGCGGTCAACGCGGCGTCATCGAGCGTGGGCGCCGCAACCGCGCCGCGCGCAAAGGCGGCGAACGCGAGGGCGTCGGTGCTCAGGCCCGGCTCGGCCAGCGCCAGGGCGTCGCCATCGCTGCGCAAGACCTCGCCGCCCAGCGCCTCGTCGATCGCATACCGCAGCCGGCGCAGGCGCGTGCGCGCCACGGCCTCATCGGCATCGGGCCACAAGAGGGCCGCGAGCTGCGTGCGCGGCACCGGCCCGCGGTTGAACGCAAGGTAAGCCAGCAAGGCAAAGGCGCGCTGCAGCGCAAGCTGGGTTGGACGCCTCCGCACCGACACGCGCGGCACGCCGATCAGGCACAGGTCTACCGACACCGGCGCGACGCGGAACGGGACATCAGGCTTGCAGTCGGGCACGGGCTTGCGCGAAGGGACGTTGAAAGGACGGTGCCCTCTTATTGTGCGCTTGCCCGGTGGCACGGGCGCCCCGCAGCCAGGCTGGCAAACACGCAGGAGAACCCCTATGCCCCCACCGCGACGCCGGCGCGCACCGGCACGAGAAGTCGATTGCGGACTCTGGGTCAAAGACCGCCGACTCCTGGCCGGGCGCGCCGTGGCCGGCGCGGCGACCATGCCCTCACCGCAACCACCAGGAGAGTTTCTGATGCAGCCGTCCTTCGACACCATGCTCTTCACACCGCACGCTGCCAGCACCGAAGCGGTCGTGCGCCATCACCTGCAGGCCTTCATCGACCAGCAGGGGCTGGCCGTGATCCTGAGCGACTACGCCGACGATGCCTGCTTCCTCAGCGAAGAGTACGGCTACCAGGGCAAGGCCGCCATCCAGGGCTTCTTCGAAGGCTTCCTGGGGGCGCTGCCTCCGCAGGCCATCGCGCAATTCAACTGCCGCACGCTGCGCGTGCATGGCGAGGTGGCGCTGATCGTCTGGAGCGCAGGCCCCGCGCTGCCCCTGGGCACCGACACCTTCGTCGTGCGCCAGGGCCGCATCGTCGCGCAGACGTTCGCCATGTACGCGGCCCGCGCGGCGCGCGGCCATGACCCCATCGACAACCCTGAAGGAGACCCATCATGCGTGGACTGATTTCGTTTCTCTATGGCGTGGCCGCCTACGCGGCCGGCTTCGCCGCCCTGCTGTATTTCATCGGGTTCAGCGCCAACCTGATCGTGCCGCGGTCGGTCGATATCGGCCCCGCGGCGTCCTGGCCCGTGGCACTCGGCGTCGACCTGCTGCTGATCGCGCTGTTCGGCGTGCAGCACAGCGTGATGGCACGCCGCGGCTTCAAGCGCTGGTGGAGCCGCATGGTGCCCGAGGCGGTGGAACGCAGCACCTACGTCGTGGCCACGTCGATCGTGCTCGCGCTGCTGTTCTTCTTCTGGCGGCCGATCCCGGCGCCGCTGCTCTGGAAGGTTGATGGCGGCGCCGGCGCGGCGCTGCTGTGGGGACTGTTCGGCCTGGGCTGCGTGCTGGTGCTGCTCAGCAGCTTCCTGATCAACCACTTCGAGCTGTTCGGCCTGCAGCAGGTCTACGCGCGCCTGACGCAGCGCCCCATGCCGGCCGCCGAATTCAGGACGCCGCTGCTGTACCGCCATGTCAGGCACCCGCTCTACTTCGGGCTGCTGCTGAGCCTGTGGGCGGTGCCCGTCATGAGCGCCGGCCGCGCCCTGTTCGCGCTGGGGCTGAGCGCCTACATCCTGATCGGCATCGGGTTCGAGGAACGCGATCTGGTGCGCCAGTTTGGCGAGCGCTACCGCAGCTACCAGCAGCGCGTCGGCATGCTGATCCCGCGCATGGCGCCCTCGGAGTCCGCCCCCAGCGAAAAGCCGTCAGCGAAGACGCACACCCGGTAGGCGTCTGTCCCGCAGGGTAGTCGCGCACGGCCCCATTGCAGCAGCCATGAACGCATCAGGCCCGGGAGTAGGTGGCGTGCCCGCCCAGCCAGCGCGCCACATGGCGCTCGGCCAGCTGCGGGTGCTGGTCCAGCATCACCGGGGCCAATGCGCGCGCCCATTCCAGCAGCAGGGTATCGGTGGCCAGGTCGGCAAAGCGCAGCAGCGCGTCGCCCGACTGGCGCGCGCCCAAAAATTCGCCGGGGCCGCGGATCTCCAGGTCACGCCGCGCGATCTCGAAACCGTCGCTGGTTTCGGCCATGGCCTTGAGGCGGCCCTGCGCGGTCTCGCCCAGGCGGCCCGCGTCGCCTGTGGAGTACAGCAGCACGCAGGCCGAGGCCGCTGCGCCCCGCCCCACGCGCCCGCGCAGTTGGTGCAGCTGCGACAGGCCGAAGCGTTCGGCATGCTCGATGACCATCAGCGAGGCGTTGGGCACGTCCACGCCGACCTCGATGACGGTGGTGGAAACGAGCACGCCCATGCGGCCGCTCTTGAACTCTTCCATCACCGCCTTCTTCTCGGCCGCGGGCATGCGCGAGTGCAGCAGGCCCACCGTCACGCCGGGCAGGGCCTCGGCCAGCTCCACATGCGTGGCCGTGGCGTTGGACAGATCCAGTGCCTCGCTCTCCTCGATCAAGGGGCAGACCCAGTACACCTGCCGCCCTGCGGCCACCTGCGCGCCAATGCGCGCTACCACCTCGTGCTTGCGGCTGTCGGCAATCAGCTTGGTGACGATGGGCGTGCGCCCCGGCGGCAGCTCGTCGATGGTGGAAACGTCGAGGTCGGCGTAGTAGCTCATGGCCAGCGTGCGCGGTATCGGGGTGGCGCTCATCATCAGCATATGGGGCTCAAGCCCTGTCGCCGCCAGCTTCTGCCGCAACGCCAGGCGCTGGGCCACGCCGAAGCGGTGCTGTTCGTCGATGACGGCCAGCGCGAGGTTTTTGAAACGCACCTGCTCCTGGATCACGGCGTGCGTGCCCACGACCAGGGCCGCCTGGCCGCTGGCGATGCATTCCAGCATGGCGGCGCGCTCCTTCTTCTTCTGTCCGCCGACCAGCCAGGCCACCTGCTGGCCGCGCGCGGCCAAGAGCGGCGCCAGCCAGCCCACGAGCTTGGCGAAATGCTGCTCGGCCAGGATCTCGGTGGGCGCCATCAGCGCGCACTGCCAGCCCGCATCCATGCAGACGGTGGCAGCCAGCGCGGCGACCACGGTCTTGCCCGAGCCCACGTCGCCCTGCAGCAGGCGGTGCATGGGCAGGGTGCGTGCAAGGTCATGCGCGATCTCTTCGCTCACGCGGCGCTGGGCGGCGGTGAGCTCAAAGGGCAGCAGGGCCAGCAGCTGCTCGTGCAGCGCCAGTGCACCGGGTGCGGGCCGCGGGCGCAGCGCGGGCGCGCGCAGCCGGGCACGCTCGCGCTTGGCAGTCAGCTGCGACAGCTGCTGCGCCAGCAGCTCCTCGGCCTTCAGGCGCTGCCAGGCGGGGTGGCTGTGGTCCTGCAGCGTGGCCAGTGCCACGTCGGGTGTGGGGTGATGCAAAAATAATAGCGCTTCGCGCAGATTGAATAAGCGCTGGATGCCATTTTTACTATCAAACCTGGCAATAGGTGGTTCCTGCCCCGGCGGCAGGGTCTCGGGCAACTCCACGCGTGTGAGCGCCGTGCCCACGGCGCGGCGCAGATAGGCCTGGGGCAGCTGGGCCACGGTGGGGTAGACGGGG
Organism: Pseudomonadota bacterium; assembly: GCA_018241405.1. Taxonomy (GTDB): domain Bacteria; phylum Pseudomonadota; class Gammaproteobacteria; order Burkholderiales; family Burkholderiaceae_C; genus Alicycliphilus. The sequence goes on from JAFEDY010000012.1 coordinate 133,367, forward strand.
GTGAGGGCCGCGGGCAGCTCCCCTTCGGCCTTGCGAAAGGCCGGGTGCAGCATCTGCCGGCCCCAGAAACTGCCACGCACCTCGCCGCGTACGCGCAGGCGCGCCCCCACGGCCAGGGTCTTCTGGTGCGAGGGGTAGAAGCTGAAGAAACGCAACTCGCAGCTGCCCGTGCCGTCCTCCACGGTCACCACCAGCTGGCGGCGCGGGCGCAGCTGCACCGCGCTGGCGGTGACCGTGGCCTCGATCTGCACGGTGTCGCCCTCGCGGGCGCTGCGGATCGGCGTGATGCGCGTCTCGTCCTCGTAGCGCAGCGGCAGGTGCAGGGCCAGGTCGATGTCGCGCGTCAGGCCCAGCTTGACCAGGGCCTGCTGCGCGGGGCTGGGGCGTGCTGCGCCGTTTGTTGCGGAAGAAGAACACTTGGTTACGTTCACGGCAAAAAGGCTAACATGACAAGCCCTTCATTTTTTCCTGTCACCGTTCAGCCCGCATGCTCAAGCGTATCGACGTGCAACACCTGACCCTGGGGATGTACCTGCACGAATTCTGCGGCTCATGGATGGAGCACCCATTCTGGCGCGCGCGCTTTGTACTCGAAGACCCGCAGGATCTGGCGCGCATCCGTGAGACCACCATTCGCGAGGTCTGGATCGACACCTCCCGCGGGTTGGATGTGGCCAGCACCACAGCCTCGGTGTCGCGCGCCGACGTCGATGCCCAGGTGGACAGCAGTTTGCAGGAATTGCAGGCGCGCCCTCCCGAGCGCCCGCCGCCCCTGGAGCCCAAGCGCGGCCACGCACCGATGGCGCAGGAACTGCGCCGCGCCGCCGCGATATGCACCAACGCCAAGCGGGCCGTGATCTCCATGTTTGGCGAGGCACGCATGGGCCGCGCGATCGAGGCGGCCGGCATGCAAGGCCTGGTCAACGAGATTTCCGATTCGGTCACGCGCCACCCGCACGCCCTGCTCAGCCTGGCACGCGTCAAGAACGCCGATGAGTACACGTATATGCACTCGGTGGCCGTGTGTGCGCTCATGGTGGCGCTGGCACGGCAGATCGGCCTGGATGAGGACGGCTGCCGCATGGCGGGCCTGGCCGGCCTGCTGCACGACCTGGGCAAGGCCGCCATACCGCTGGAGATACTGAACAAGCCCGGCAAGCTCAGCGACGAGGAATTTGCCGTCGTGCGCAACCACCCCATCGCCGGCCACACCATGCTGCAGGGCAGCGGCCTGGCGCAGCCCGTGCTCGACGCCTGCCTGCACCACCACGAAAAAATCGATGGCACGGGCTACCCCCATCGACTCGCAGGCGACGGCATAGGCACGCTGGCGCGCATGGCCGCGCTGTGCGACGTGTACGACGCGATTACCTCCGACCGGCCCTACAAGCCCGGCTGGAACCCGGCCGAGGCGCTGCGCCGCATGGCGGAGTGGGCACCCCACCATTTCGACGGGCGCCTGTTCCATGCCTTTGTGAAATGCGTGGGGATCTACCCCGTAGGTTCGCTGGTGCGGCTTGCTTCCGGCCGCCTGGGCGTGGTCACGCAGCAGGGCAACGGGCCGCTCACCATGCCGCATGTGAAGGTGTTTTTCTCCATCCGATCGAAAACGCGCTTCCCCCCGACGGAGCTGGACCTGTCAGCGCCGGGTTGCAAGGACAAGATAGAGGCACGCGAAGATCCGGATGCATGGCAGTTCCAGGACCTGAACGAACTCTGGTCGGGCCTGCCGCATCGCCCCTGATAGGCACGCGGTGCGGCAGGATTTGGGACAATCGCCAGCTTTTTCTTGGCACGGGCCCGTCCGGCCCTCAAGCGTTCATGCACCACTCCCCGCGCACCTTCACCCTCAGCGACTTCGACTTCGCGCTGCCCGAGCCGCTCATCGCCCAGCACCCCGCGCCCGAACGCAGCGCCTCGCGGCTGCTGGACGGGCGTGCCAGCCCACCCAGCGACCGCATCTTCCGCGAGCTGCCCGGCCTGCTCACGCCCGGCGACCTGGTCGTGTTCAACGACACGCGCGTGGTCAAGGCGCGGCTGTTTGGCGAGAAGGCCAGCGGCGGCAAGCTGGAGCTGTTGATCGAGCGCGTGCTGACGGGCAACGAGGTCGTGGCCCACATGAAGGTCAGCAAGAAGCCCCTGCCCGGCGCCACCATCCACATGGCCGGCGGCCTGGCCGCGGGCGGCTTCGATGCCCGGCTGATCGCCCGCTGGCCCGATGACAACGGCCCGCTGTTTCGCTTCCATCTGCAAGGCCCGGCCGGTGCGAGCGCCTGGGAGCTCATGGAGCGCCACGGCCACCTGCCGCTGCCGCCCTATATCGCGCGCCAGCAGAACGCGGCCCATGACCCCGACGCGGCCGGGGACGCCGAGCGCTACCAGACGGTGTTTGCGCGCGCGCCGGGCGCCGTGGCCGCGCCCACGGCGGCGCTGCATTTCGACGCCGCCGTGCTGGCCGATCTGGCCGCGCGCGGTGTCGATACGGCCAGCGTCACGCTGCATGTGGGCGCCGGCACTTTCCAGCCGGTCAAGACCGAGAACCTGGCCGAACACCGCATGCACAGCGAGTGGTACGACATACCCCTGGAAACGCTGGCCAGGCTGGAGCGCTGCCGCCAGCGCGGGGGGCGCGTGGTGGCCGTGGGCACGACCACGGTGCGCACGCTCGAATCCTGGGCGCAGAGCGGCCGGGCCACGGGCGACACCAGCATCTTCATCACGCCGGGCTTCGGCTTTCAGGTGGCCGACCTGCTGGTGACCAACTTCCACCTGCCCAAGAGCACGCTGATGATGCTGGTCAGCGCCTTCGCTGGCTACGAGCATGTGATGGCGCTGTACCGCCACGCCGTGGCCCAGCGCTACCGCTTCTTCAGCTATGGCGACGCCATGCTGCTGGAACGCCAGCACAGCTGAAACGATAGCGGCCAGCGCCCACCCGGCAAGGGCTGACGGCCTGTTACACCTGAAAAGGGCGGCGGCCAATTGACGCCATCGGGACACGGGCCTACCGTGCGGGTCATGGCCACCCCCTTGTCCACCCGCTCGGCGCAGGAGCAATTGCGCCGCGATGAACGCGCGGCGATCCTGCGCCGCCGCCGCCGGGCCGGCTTTGGCAACGCAAAGGCACGCCAGCTGCCCACCGTGGGGCTGGCCTTGTCGGGCGGCGGCGTGCGCAGCGCCACCTTCGGCCTGGGCCTGTTGCGCGGACTGGCGGCGCAGGGGCTGCTGGCGCGCGTGGACTATCTGTCCACCATCTCGGGGGGTGGCTACGTGGGCGCCATGCTGGGGCGCCTGGTGGACACGCTGGGACTGGGCCCGGCGCAACAGCTGCTGGCCGCGGGCAGTTCGCCGGTGCTCGACTGGCTGCGCAGCAATGGCCGCTACCTGGCCCCGGCGGGCTCGCGCGATGTCGGCATCCTCATCGTCAGCTACCTGCGCGCCTTCCTGGCCGTGCACATCGAGGCCTTCTTTGCGCTGATGCCGGTGGCGCTGCTGCTCACCCTGCCGCACCTGCTGCAGCACAGCCTGGGCTGGCTCGATGCCAAGGCCTGGGAGGGCTGGGCCTCGCCCTGGTTTGCGCTGACCCTGCTGTGGGCCGCGGCCCTGTTGCCCAGCCTGCTGGTGGCCTACTGGGCGGCGCCCGAAACGCGCAGCCCGGAGCTGGGCGAACGCCGCCTCTACCCGGCCGACATCTTTTTGCTGGCGGCACTGACCGCGCTCGCGCTGCTGCTCACCCTGCGCCCCGGCGACCCCCCGCTCTTGCAGTCCTGGCGCCAGGCCGACCCGGCCATGCCGCTGCTGGTGCTGGCGCTGTGGTCGGCGGCGCTGGGCCATGGCGGCGCCATGGTGCACCTGGCGCTGGCACGGGAGGCCCGCCCGTTGACCGTGGCACGGCTGCGCAACCGGCTCACCTATGGGCTGCGCGGCGCGCTGCTGGGCAGCCTGCTGCTGGCCGGCGCAGGCGTCCTGGACTGGGCCAGCTGGGCGCTGCTGCTGATGCTGTCAAGCGCTCAGCCACCGGACTGGGTCTGGGGCGGACTGGGCCTGGGCGGCGTGCTGCTGCTGGCGCTGCGCGCATTGGCACCCGTGCTGCAGCAGCTGGCGGCGCAGGCCCAGGCGCGCCGCACGCTGGCGCTGGGCCCGCAGATCCTGAACATTGCCGGCCACCTGGGTGCGGTGGTGCTGCTGCTGGCCTGGCTGCTGGCGGTGCAGTGGTGGGTGTTCGCCCAGGAGCCGCTGGCGGCAGTGCGGGCGTTTCCCGCCTGGATGCGCTGGAGCCTGCTGGCGCTCGCGGCGCTGGTGTGGTGGCTGACCACGGCGCGCCTGCCGCAGGCGGCCAACGCATCATCGCTGTCGGGCTTCTACCAGGCACGGCTGGTGCGCGCCTGGTTGGCCGCGGGCAACCGCCGCCGCGGCCTGTGCACGCCCTTTACGCCCGCCGACCAGCGTCTGCGCAGTGTGACCGAGGTGGCTGCGGGTGACGACATCGATCTGCCCCGGCACAGGCCCGAGGACCAGGGCGGCCCGCTGCACCTGATCGGCGCCTGCCTGAACCAGACGCGCGACGACGCCTCGGGCCTGTTCAACGCCGACCGCAAGGGGCAACTGGCGATCGCTTCGGCGCGCGCGCTGGAAGTGGGCCCGCAGGAGGTGGTGCGCTGGGCGCAGGACGAGGCCCATGGCGACACCGCCAGGACCGCCGGCACGCTGGGGCGCTGGATTGCCATCTCGGGCGGCGCGGCCGCGCCCGGCGCGGGGGCCTACACCTCGCGCGGCTGGGCGCTGGTGATGTTCCTGCTCGGCATACGCCTGGGCCACTGGATCGCCGCGCCGCTGCCGCAGGCCCTGCCGCGCCTCAAAGACTGGTTGTGGCAGCGCGCGCCCAAGCCGCTGATGCTGTGGAGCGAGGCGCGCGCCACCTTCTTCGGCCAGGCGCGTCCCTGGTGGTACCTGTCGGACGGCGGCCATTTCGACAACACCGGCGTGTACGCGCTGATCAAGCGCGAGTGCGACTTCATCATCCTCTCGGACGCCAGCGCCGACCCCGACTACCGCTTTGCCGACATCGAGAACCTGGTGCGCAAGGCGCGCATCGACCTGGACGCCGAGATCGAGTTCTACGCGCGCCAGGAGGCGGCGCGCCTGTTGAGCCTGGCGGGCGACGGCCTGACCGTGCTCTCGCCCGACGAGCTGGCCGACAACAGCACGCGCCGCGGCGTGCTGCTGGCGCGCATACGCTACTGCCGCAGCGACCCGGCGCGCGGCGAGCGCGAGGGCACGCTGCTCGTTGTCAAGCCCAACCTGCATGTCTGCCTGGACCTGGACCTGTTGGCCTACGCCCAGCGCCACCCAAGTTTCCCGCACGAGTCCACGGGCGACCAGTTCTTCGACGAGGCCCAGTGGGAGAGTTACCAGCGCCTGGGCCAGGACACCGGCCAGGCGCTGTACGACCGCTGGCTCGGCCAGCTGCCGGGTTGGGACCGGGTGCAGCTGCACAAGCTGGCGCAGCCCGAACGCCTGCACCAGCCCTCCCTTGCGCTCGCGGCCCAGCCGGCGGCCGGCGCACAGCCCAGCGTGCCGCGCTGGCGGCGCGGCGTCGGTGCGGCGGCCATCGGCACCTCGGTCGGCGTGGGTTTGACCGGCACGCTGCTGCTGTCTCTGTGGCAGGTGCAGGAGCAGCTCAACCGCGCCGCCGACAGCCGCCAGGCCGAGATTCGGCAGCTGCTGACCGACTCCTCGAAAGAGCTGCTCGATGCGGCCGGCGAATGCGCGCGCGTGGGCGCCCAGACCCTGGGCCATGTGGAGCAGCTGCGTGAATTCAGCAAGGACCACAGCCTGAGCGCGGCAGAGCAGACCACCGTGACCAGGCTGCTCGATCGCCTGCAGACGCAATGCACGCGCACTCCGCCGCCATACGCCGCCTGCAGCGGACCCGAGCGCAAGCACCAGGAGGATCTGTGCGAGGTGGCGCTGAAGGATCTCAGCGACAGCAGCGCATTGAACTACTGGCATCCCGCCTCACCGGAGCGCGGGGCGCAGCTGTCCGAAGTCTGGGCGCGGATGCGCGGCCAGCTGTCGCTGGCGTGGGCACTGCTGGGCGGCGACGCACGCCATGCCCGCGTGGCCATGGCGCCGCCGCCGCCCGACCAAGGCATCACGCCCGCACCAGCGCCATCCTCCGCAGCGGCTTCGGCACTTGCAACGGCTGAGAGCAGCTACGCGCCCAATGCGATCGCCGCGATTGAGCCGGCCGAATCCGCGCAACTACGGGCCCGCTGCCCCACAGGCACGCGCCTGTACACGCAGATCTACAACGAGGCGGCGCGCTGGCGCGCCGAGCAGCTGCGCCAGCGCCTGCAGGAGGCCCCCGCCGTCCCGCTGCGTATCGCGCCGATAGAGAACGTGACGCGCAGCGCAGCCATGCGCCAGCAGCGCCCGCCCGTGCCCTGGCAGCAGCCGACCTTCATAGTCCACGACGCCGAGCTGCGCCCCTGCGCCCAGGTGCTGGCGCAGCTGGTACAGCAGCGCTGGTCTCCGGCGAGCGGCGACAAGCCCTGGATTTCCACCCTGCCGCCCGGACTCAAGAGCCAGACACTCACGATAGAACTGTGGCTGCCGACGCCGCCCATCAGCCGAACGGGCATGCGCTGAGCCGATCGCAACGCTACTGAAAAGATAGCTGCTGGCGGTTACATGGAAAGCGCGAAAGACCGGCGCGATGGCTGCTCTTGCATGTCCCGGCGCAGGCCAGCTTAAAACGCTACGGCGCAGCCATCCTTGCGCGGGTCGGAGCCGGCGATGTAGCAATCCCCCTGGCGCAGCACCAGTTGGGCACCGCCGAAGGCGAACACGCCGTTGCCCTCCTCCACCGTGACCTCGTGGCCCAGCGCGCGCAGCTGCGCCACCACGGCGGCGTCGAAGTGCGGCTCCACGGCCACGCCGCGCCCGCCCGTCACGCGCCAGCGCGGGGCGTCGGCCGCGGCCTGGGGGTTCTGGCCGTAGCGCAGCACGCGCAGCGCCATCTGCGTGTGGCCCTGGCTCTGCATGGGCCCGCCCATGACGCCGAAGGCCATTTGCGGCCGGCCGTCGGCATGCATGGCAAAGGCCGGAATGATGGTGTGCGATGGGCGCTTGCGCGGGCCCACCTCGTTGGCGTGGCCGGGCGTCAGGCTGAAGCCGTGGCCGCGGTTCTGCAGGCTGATGCCCGTGCCCGGCACGACCACGCCCGAGCCGAAGCCCATGTAGTTGGACTGGATGAACGAGACCATCATGCCGGCCGCATCGGCCGCCGCCAGGTACACCGTGCCGCCGGGACGCGGCGCGCCGTAGCCGGGACTGCCGGCGCGCGCCGGGTCGATGAGGGCGGCGCGGCGCTTGAGGTATTCGGGCTGCAGCAGCTCGGCCGGCGTCACGCGCATGTGGTCGATGTCGGCGTTGTACTGGTGCAGGTCGGCCAGGGCCAGCTTCATGGCCTCGATGCTGGCGTGCACGGTCTGCACCTCGTCCACGCCATGCGCGCCGACACCATGGGCATCGAGCATGGCCAGCGCCATCAGCGTGGCAATGCCCTGGCCATTGGGCGGAATCTCGTGGATGACCGAGTCGCCGAAGCGCTGGCTCACCGTGCCCACCCAGTCGGCCTGGTGGGCCGCAAGATCCTCCTCCGTCATCACGCCGCCGTTCGCTCGCGCATGCGCGGCCATCTTCGCGGCCAGTTCTCCGCGGTAGAAGGCCTCGCCCTCGCTGGCGGCGATCAGCTCCAGCGTGCGCGCATGGGCCTCGCTGCGGAAGAACTCGCCCGCGCGCAGCGGTCGGCCATCGGGCAGGAAGCATTCGGCAAAGCCGGGCTGGTCGCCCAGCTTGGCGGCGCCCAGCGCCCACAGCCGCGCAATGGTGGGGGACACGGGAAAGCCGTGGCGCGCGTAGCCGATGGCGGGCTGGGCCAGCTGCGCGAACGGCAGCTTGCCCAGGCGCTTGGACAGCGCCACCCAGGCCGACACGGCGCCCGGCACGGTGACGGCGTTCCAGCCCTTCTCGGGAATGCCGCCCAGGCGCGCGAAATACTCGGGCGTCCAGGCCGCGGGAGAGCGCCCCGAGGCGTTGAGGCCCAGCAGCTCCTGGCCGTCCCAGACGATGGCGAAGCCGTCGCTGCCGATGCCGCAGCCCGAGGGCTCGACCACGGTGAGCGCCATGGCTGCGGCGATGGCCGCATCCACGGCATTGCCGCCGGCCTGCAGCATGGCCAGGCCCGCCTGCGCCGCCAGCGGCTGCGAGGTGGCGACCACGTTGCGCCCCAGCACGGCGCTGCGCTGCGAAGCATAGGGTTGGGTCCAGTCGAGGTTTGGCATGGTGGCTCGCTCCTGCGCTTGTGCGCGCTTGCGCCTGGGTCAATATCCGTGCTGCTGGCGGAACGCGCGCGCCTGGCCAAAATGGCCGTTGCCGATGAAAGGCAACGGCGGGCGCAGCGCCGACAGCGGCGAGGGGTGGTTGGAGACGAGCACCAGATGCCCGCGGTCCTGCGGTATCAGCGCACGCTTGGACTGCGCATGGCTGCCCCAGAGCATGAAGACCACGGGGCGCGGCCCCTCGGCCACCTGGCGGATCACGGCGTCGGTCAGCAGCTCCCAGCCTTTGCCCGCGTGGCTGGCGGCCTGGCCCTCCTCCACCGTCAGGCAGGTGTTGAGCAGCAGCACGCCATTTCTGGCCCATGGCACCAGGCTGCCGCCGGGCGCGGGAAACGCGGGGAAGGGCACGCCCAGGTCGCGCCGCATTTCCTTGAAGATGTTCTGCAGCGACGGCGGCAGGCGCACGCCGGGGGCGACGGAAAACGCCAGTCCCTCGGCCTGACCGCGGCCGTGGTACGGGTCCTGGCCCAGGATGAGCACGCGCACGGCCTCGGGCGCGGTGAGCTCCAGCGCACGCAGCGGCTGCGGCGGAAAGATGGCCGCTCCTGCGGCGAGCCGAGCACGCAGAAAGTCCAGCAGCGCCCGGCCGCGCGCGCCGGCAAAAAAGCCATCGACCAGCGCCTGCCAGCCTGGCGCCACGGGCCATTCGGCGGGCTCGGCGCTGGTCAGCTGGGTAGCGGCGGGTACCGCCGGCAGGTCTTGCATCGCATCCATGGCAGGCATTCCAAGGTGGTCCGATTTCACTAAATTGGTGGCTCTGCGCCGCCAACGGTCCGGTTTCGCCCATCGGACTTTGCGCGGTACAGGTGCATGTCGGCCCGGCGCAGCAGCACCTCCGGACCACCCTCGGGCCCAGGCACCTGGCAGGCGACGCCGACGCTGATGGTGACCACGCCGCCCGGCACGGACGCCGCATGCTCCAGGCCCAGTGCCTGCACCGCGCGGCACAGCGCCTGCGCCTTGTGCAGCGCGCCCGCGGCGTCGCATTCGGGCAGCAGACAGACAAACTCTTCACCACCATAGCGGGCCACGAAATCATGCGCGCGCGACAGGCCGCTGCGCAGCACCTGCGCCACGGCCTGCAGGCAGGCGTCGCCCTGTTGGTGACCGTAGAGGTCGTTGTACTGTTTGAAGTGATCGATGTCCAGCAGCAGGACGGCAAGCGGTTGGCCGCTCCTGCGGCAACGCCGCCATTCGGCCTGCAGGGCCTGGTCGAAATGGCGCCGGTTGGCGACGCTGGTGAGGCCGTCCACATAGGCCAGGCGGTGCAGCTGCTCGCTGTGCGCCTGCTGCTCGGTACGGTCCTGGAAGGTGGCCAGGAAATGCCCGCCGAACACCAGGCCGCCGATGTCCATCACATGCTGCGTGCCGTCGCGTGCGGTCACGCGGTAGGGGCGCGCCTCGATCACGCCATCCTGGGAAGGCGCCTGCGCCATGGCCTGGCCCCAGGCGCGCGCCACCTGCGCGCGATAGTCGGCGTCCGGGTAGGCATGCAGCGCCCATTCGTGCAGTGTGGGCACCTCCGTCTCGGAATAGCCGAAATGGTCGAGGAAGCGCCGGTTGCGGAAATAGATGCGCCGCGCTGCGTCCACCATGCACAGGCCCACGGGCATGTCGCTCATGAGCTGCTGCAGCACGCGTTCTGTGTCCTGCAACCGCAGCGCCTGTTGCTTGGCGTCCGTGACGTCATGGATGTAGCCATGCCAGAGCACCGCGCCGCCCTCCAGGCGCTGGGGCCGCGCCTGGCCGCTGAGCCAGCGTTCGCCGCGCCCGGGCAGGATCACGCGGTACTCGCTCTTCCAGTCGCCCAGCGTGCGCGCCGATTCCTGGATGCGGCCCAGGCCCGGCTGCAGGTCATCGGGGTGTATGCGTGCGAACACCGGGGCGGCATCGTCGCGCAGCTCTTGCGGCTGATAGCCGTAGATGTCGGCCACGCCGGGACTGGCATACGGAAAATGGCTGCGCCCGTCAGGCTCGACCTGGTACTGGTACAGCACACCGGGCAGGCTTTCGGCCAGCCGGTTCAGCATGTCCTGCTGCCTGTGCTGCTCGGCCTCCAGGCACAGCGCCTGGGCGTTCAGCTGGCGCTGCCGGCGCTGCACCAGCAACAGGCCGGCCGCCGCGGCCAGCCCCGCCAGCAGGTAGGCCAGCACCAGGGTGCGCGCCTGGGTGCGCCAATCGGCAAAGATCGGGTCCCAGGGCCGCCCCACCTCGACCACCAGCGGCCTGTCCATCCGCAGCGCCTCGGACTGTACGGCGCGCAGCGCCATCATGTACTGCGCGCCGCCAGGGCGCACCGGGCCTTGCAGCACCGCCGCGGAGTGGCCATTGGCCATGTGGCGCGCAAACAGGGTGCCTGGCTGGGCCATGTCCAGCCCTACGGGCTCGTCTTCGCTCCCAAGCGCCAGGAAACGCAGGCCTTCGCCATGGGTCAGGCCGGTCAGCATGTCCGGCGCATAGCGCACGGATTGCAGCAGGGTCTTGAAATGGCCCGTATCAAGCGTAGCCGCAAACATGCCGTCAAAGCCGCCTTCACCCCCCGGGACTACGCGCCCGAGCACCAGCACCCAGTCCCCCTGCATGCCTTCGCGGGGCCGGCCTATGACCAGGGTGTCGGGGCTCGGCACGCGCGCAGCAACTTGAAAATACTCGCGCTGGCTGAGATCGCGCCCCACGATCTCGGGCCTGCTGGAGGCCAGCACCCGCCCCTCGGCATCGAGCAAGTTCAACCGTTGCACGGCGGGCATGGCATCGGCGAAGTTGCGCAGGCGCTCGCCCAGCCTCCGGCCGCCGCCGGCCGGGCCGCCGGCGCGCTGCAGGTCGGTCAGCAGGCTGTTCAGCGCATGGTTGATCGCATCGAGCTGCTGTCCCAGGTTGTCGTGCAGCACGCCCGCCTGCTGCGCCAGCAGCGCGCGCTCACGCGCCTCGATGCGCTGGTGTTCTCGCCACAGGTCTGCCGCCAGCAACGCGCCCAGCAGCAGCCAGGCCAGGGCCAGCCACCACCATGGGCGGCGCAGGGCATGTGATGGCGGACGCAGCAGGTGCAGCACGGCGCGTTGAAAAGATAAAAACTTGGCAGCGCTGCGTGCGCAGGCGCCGTAACGGGCGTGGGAACCTCAGGCGAACAGCTTAGCCAGCGCCTGGCCGGGGTCCTTGGCACGCATGAAGGCCTCACCCACCAGGAAGGCGTTGACGCCCGCATCACGCATCAGGCGCACGTCGTCGGGGGCGAGGATGCCGGACTCGGTCACCAGCAGGCGGTCGGCGGGTACGTCCTTCCTGAGCTCCAGCGTGGTCTGCAGGCTGACCTCGAAGCTGCGCAGGTTGCGGTTGTTGATGCCCACGAGCGGGGTCTTCAGCCTCAGGGCGCGCTCCAGCTCCCTGCCGTCGTGCACCTCCACCAGCACGGCCATGTCCAGGCCGTGGGCAATCTGCTCCATCTCGGCCATCAGGCCGTCTTCCAGGCAGGCGGCGATGAGCAGCACGCAGTCGGCGCCCATGGCACGCGACTCGTAGATCTGGTAGGCATCGACCATGAAGTCCTTGCGCAGCACGGGCAGCGGGCAGCTGGCGCGCGCCTGCTTGAGGTAGTCGGGCTGGCCCTGGAAGAACTGGCGGTCGGTGAGCACCGACAGGCAGGCGGCGCTCACCTTGCCGTCGCCCTCGGCGTAGCTTTGAGCGATGTCGGCGGGTATGAAGTCAGCGCGGATCACGCCCTTGCTGGGGCTGGCCTTCTTGATCTCGGCGATCACCGCGGCCTGGCCGGCGGTTATTTTTGTGCGCATGCTGCCGACGAAGTCGCGCGTGAGCACGCGGCTTTCGGCGTCGCGGCGCATGTCGGCCAGCGGCAGCTTCTTTTGCGCCGCGGCGACTTCCTCGCGCTTGACGGCGCAGATTTTTTCCAGAATGTCGTTCATGCGTCCCTCCTCACGCCGCCAGCGCATGCGTGCGCGCGATCAGTTCTTCGAGCTTGGCGCGGGCCGCACCCGAGTCAACGGCGGCGCGCGCGCGGGCAAGGCCCTCGGCCATGCTCGCCACCACATTGGCCGCATACAGCGCCACGCCGGCATTCAGGCAGACGATCTCGCGCGCGGGACCGGCCTCGCCCTGCAGCACGCCCAGCAGCAGCGCGCGCGACTGCTCGGGTGTCTCCACCTTGAGCGCGCGGTTGCTGACCATGGCCATGCCAAAGTCCTCGGGGTGGATCTCGTACTCGGTGATCTCGCCATTCTTGAGCTCACCAACCATGGTGGCGGCGCCCAGGCTGACCTCGTCCATGCCGTCGCGGCCATAGACAACGATGGCGTGCTCGGCCCCCAGGCGCTGCAGCGCGCGCACCTGTATGCCCACCAGGTCGGGGTGGAACACGCCCATCAGGATGTTGGGCGCGCCCGCCGGGTTGGTGAGCGGCCCCAGGATGTTGAAAATCGTGCGCACGCCCAGCTCCTTGCGCACCGGGGCCACGTTCTTCATGGCCGGGTGGTGGTTGGGCGCGAACATGAAGCCAATGCCCACCTCGGCAATGCACTGCGCGATCTGCTCGGGCGCCAGGTGGATGTGTACGCCCAGCGCTTCCATCACGTCGGCACTGCCCGACTTGCTCGATACGCTGCGCCCGCCATGCTTGCTCACGCGCGCGCCCGCTGCCGCGGCGACGAACATGGCACAGGTGGAGATGTTGAAGCTGCCCGCGCCATCGCCGCCCGTGCCCACGATGTCCACCAGGTGGCGCGTGTCCTGCACATGCACCTTGGTGGAGAACTCACGCATGACCTGTGCGGCGGCGGTGATCTCGCCAATCGTCTCCTTCTTCACGCGCAGGCCGGTGACGAGGGCCGCCGTCATCACGGGCGAGAGCTCGCCGCCCATGATCATGCGCATCAGGTGCAGCATCTCATCGTGGAAAATTTCGCGGTGCTCGATGGTGCGCTGCAGCGCCTCCTGGGGGGTGATGGACATGGGGAAAGTCTCCTGAAAATTTCAGTGCGCTGGCGCGTCGGTCAGCGCGAGCCGGATGCCAAAACCTATGAACAGCGCGCCCGCCAAGCGGTCGAGCCAGTGCATGCCACGCTCGGCGAACGCCAGGCGGCGCGAGAGCCAGGCCGCGGCCAGCGCCCACAGCGCGTTCACCGGCAGCGCGTTGACGACGAACAGCAGGCCCAGCAGCACAAAGGCCAGGGCCTTGTGCTCCATCCCCGGCGCGATGAACTGCGGCACGAAGGCCAGGAAGAAAATCGCCACCTTGGGGTTGAGCACATTCGTCCAGAAACCGCCGAGGAACACCTCTCTCAAAGGCACGGCGTTGTGCACTGGCGCCGCGTCGCGCGCCAGCGCCGCCAGGCCCGCATCGCCGCGCGAGCGCACCAGGCGCAGGCCCAGCCACAGCAGGTAGGCCGCGCCCAGCCACTTGAGCAGCGTGAACGCCGTGGCCGAGGCCGCCAGCAGCGCGCCCACGCCCACGGCCGCCGCGGCCACATGCACCAGGCAGCCCGCAGCAATGCCCAGCCCCGCCACCAGCCCCGCGCGCAGACCGTTTTTGAGCGCGCGCGTGGCGATGTAGAGCACGTCGGGCCCGGGCGTGAGATTCAGCAGCCAACCCGCAAGCACGAACAGCAGCAGCTGCTGCGGCTCTATCACCGGGCCTGCTCCAGAAAGTTCTTCAGCATGGCATGGCCATGCTCGGTGAGGATGCTCTCGGGGTGGAACTGCACGCCCTCGATGGGCAGCTCACGGTGGCGCACGCCCATGATCTCGCCATCTTCAGTCCATGCGGAAATCTCCAGCATCTCGGGGCAGCTCGCGCGCTCTATCGCCAGCGAGTGGTAGCGGTTCACGGTGAATTGCCGCGGCAGGCCGGCGAACACGCCCTTCTCGTCGGTGGTGATGACGCTGGTCTTGCCGTGCATGAGCTGCTGCGCGCGGATGATGGTGCCGCCGAAGGCCGCGCCTATGCTCTGGTGGCCCAGGCACACGCCCAGGATGGGCAGCCTGCCGGCAAAGTGCTGGATCGCCGCGACCGAGATGCCCGCCTCCAGCGGCGAGCAGGGGCCGGGCGAGATCACCAGCCGGTCGGGCGCGCGCGCGGCAATGCCTTCCAGGGTGATCTCGTCGTTGCGGAACACCTCCACCTCGGCGCCCAGCTCGCCAAAGTACTGGACGATGTTGTAGGTGAAGCTGTCGTAGTTATCGACCATCAAGAGCTTCATGACGCTTCCCCTGGCGCGCGCAGGCGCGCGAATTCGCGGTGTTCGTAATCGATGTAGGCCTCCATCATGCTGCGGTAGATGGCCTCGATCACTTCGGGTTGGCCGCCCTCGGCCGCGGCGCGCGGGCGCACGCGGGCGATGATGGCCTCGATGCGGTCTTCGTCGCGCACCTGGTGCTCGGCGTCCTTGATGCGCGCGGCCTGCGTCATGTAGCCGCCGCGCTGCACCAGCAGGGGCACGAGGATGTCGTCGAGCGCATCGATATGCCGGCGCACATCCTCCATCGTGGTGCAGTGCTGTACGTTATTGATCGCGCGCGTCATTCCAAACCTTCCTCAACCAGTTCCGCCGCGCGCAGCAGGGCGCGGGCCTTGTGTTCCGTTTCTTTCCATTCGAGCTCGGGCACCGAGTCCGCCACCACGCCCGCCGCGGCCTGCACGTAGAGCATGCCGTCCTTGACGATGCCGGTGCGGATGGCGATCGCCACGTCCATGTCGCCGGCGTAGGAGAGGTAGCCGCAGGCGCCGCCGTACAGGCCGCGCTTGGTCGGCTCCAGCTGGTCGATCAGCTCCATGGCATGCACCTTGGGCGCACCCGTGAGCGTGCCGGCGGGGAAGGTGGCCTTCAAGACGTCCATGCTGGTCATGCCCTCATGCAGCATGCCCTCGACGTTGCTCACAATGTGCATGACATGGCTGTAGCGCTCGACCGCGAAGGCCTCGGTCACCTTCACCGTGCCGGTCTTGGCGATGCGGCCTATGTCGTTGCGCGCCAGGTCGATGAGCATCACATGCTCGGCGCGCTCCTTGGGGTCGTTGATCAGCTCCTGCTCGACCGCGAGATCCTTCTCGGGCGTGGCGCCGCGCGGGCGCGTGCCGGCGAGCGGCCGGATGATGACCTTGGTGCCCTCCTCGGTGCGCTCCTGGCGCACCAGAATCTCGGGGCTGGCCCCCACCACCTGGAAGTCGCCAAACTGGTAGTAGTACATGTAGGGCGATGGGTTCAGCGAGCGCAGCGCGCGGTACAGCGACAGGGGCGACTCGGTATAGCGCTTGTGGATGCGCTGGCCCACCTGCACCTGCATGAAGTCGCCCGCGGCGATCAGCTCCTTGGCCTTCTCCACCGCCGCCAGATAGTCCTGCTTGGCAAAGCTGCGCTGCGCGGGGTGGTTTTCGCTGGCCTTGACCTGCGGCGCGCTGACCGAGTAGCGCAACTGGTCTTTCAGTTCGCGCAGGCGCTTCTTGGCCTTCGCGTAGGCCTCGGGCTCGCCGGGGTTGGCGTAGACGATGAGGTAGAGCTTGCCCGAGAGGTTGTCGATGACGGCCAGTTCCTCGCACTGCAAGAGCAGTATGTCGGGGCAGCCCAGGCTGTCGGGCGGGCAACTGGCCTCCAGCTTCTTCTCTATGTAGCGCACCGCGTCGTAGCCGAAGTAGCCCGCCAGCCCGCCGCAAAAGCGCGGCAGGCCCGGGCGCAGCGCTACCTTGAAGCGCTTCTGGTAGTCGGCAATGAAGTCCAGCGGGTTGCCCGCGTGGGTCTCCATCACCTGGCCGTCGGTCACGACCTCGGTTGTGGCCGCGTCGCCGAAGCCGCTGGCGCGCAGCAGCGTGCGCGCCGGCAGGCCGATGAAGCTGTAGCGCCCGAAGCGCTCGCCGCCGACCACCGATTCGAGCAGAAAGCTGTTCCGCCCGTCGCCCTTGCCATGGGCGAGCTTCAGGTACAGGGACAGCGGGGTTTCCAGGTCCGCGAAGGCTTCCGCAATCAGGGGGATGCGGTTGTAGCCCTCCAGGGCCAGGCTTTTGAATTCCAGTTCAGTGATCACGTCAGGGGTTCCCAGCGCATGCGGCGCGCCGTAGGGCATGCCGCGGGTTCATTCGGGAGGCGGCCCGGCCAGGGCGGCGGGGCCAGGAGTGCACGCCGGGCGCGGCCCAGGTGCTGTCAGGAGTTCGATGGCGCTGGCTTGCGCCAGGGCCAGGCTCCCCGGTCGCTACGACCTGCATTGACGGTGCGGTGAATGAACATGACCGCAAAGTGTAGCAAAGGGCGCTGCGCCACCCGGACAGGGTATTTAAGGGAACGGCTCGCGCGTAGCGGGGCAGACCTTGGCGGATAATTGTCACCAATTGTTCAATGACATATGCCCCATTGCCATGTCGTTTCTTTCTCGCCTGACTGTTTCCCGCCGGCTCGCCGCCCTGGTGTCGCTGGCTTTGTTGTCCATGCTGGCGCTGCTGGCCACGGTGATGTGGACGGAGCGCAGCCTGCTGCTGCGCGAGCGCTCGGACAACGTGCGCCAGGTGGTCAGCGGTGCGCATGGCATCGTCAGCTACTACCACTTGCTGGCGACGCGCGGAGACCTGCCCGAGAGTGTGGCGCAAACGCGCGCGCTGGAGGCCTTGCAAACGCTGCGTTATGGCGACAACGAGTATTTCTGGGTCAACGACATGCAGGCGCGCATGGTCATGCACCCCATCCGCCCCGAGCTCAACGGCCAAGACCTGGGCACCACCAAAGACCCCAACGGCAAGGCCTTGTTCGCCGAATTTGCGAGCCTGGCGAAGAACCAGGGCGGGGGCTATGTGGACTACCTCTGGCCCAAGCCAGGCAGTGAGCAGCCGGTGGCCAAGACCTCCTACGTCAAGGCGTTTGCACCGTGGGGCTGGGTCATAGGCTCTGGCGTGTACCTGGACACGGTGCAAACCACCTTTGTGGCGCGGTTGCTGCAGGCGGGGGGCTTTGCCGCACTGCTGGTGCTGCTGCTGCTGGCGGTCAGCTGGGCCATGGCGCGCAGCATCGTGCGCCAGCTCGGCGCCGAGCCGGCGCAGCTCAATGCCGTGACGCACCGCATCGCCAATGGCGACCTGACCGCCGACATCGCCACCGAAGCCGACGCGCGCAGCGTGCTGCACGGCATACGCGCCATGCGCGACAGTGTCACGCGCATCGTGCTCGACGTGCGCCACGGCGCCGAAGGCGTGGCCACCGCCAGCAGCGAAATCGCCCAGGGCAACCATGACCTGTCGGGGCGCACGGAGAGCCAGGCCAGCGCCTTGCAGCAGACCGCCGCATCCATGGAGCAGTTGGGCGCCACCGTGCGCCATAACGCCGACAGCGCGCAGCAGGCCAACCGGCTGGCGCTCAGCGCCACCCAGGTAGCCGAGCAGGCGGGCGGCGTGGTTACGCAAGTGGTGCAGACCATGCAAGGCATCGACGTGAGCAGCCACAAGATCGCCGACATCATCGTCGTGATGGACGGCATCGCCTTCCAGACCAACATCCTGGCGCTCAACGCCGCCGTGGAGGCCGCGCGCGCCGGCGAGCAGGTCCGCGGCGCTGCCGCGGTGGCCGGCG
>JAFEDY010000013.1:0-6325 GCA_018241405.1 Pseudomonadota bacterium
CCGAGGCCTCCGCTCCTATGGGCCGCCCGATGATGAGCGGCACCAGCAGGAAGAACCACAGGATCACCATCACCAGCGGAATGCTGCGCATGCCGTTGACGTAGATGGTGGCGGGTGCCATCAGCCACTTGCGGCCCGACAGGCGCATGAGCGCCAGCAGGGTCCCAAAGAACACACCGCCCAGCGTCGCGATCACGGTGAGCACCACGCTGAAGAAAAAGCCCTTGAGCACGAAGCTGCGTAGGAGCTCCAGGTTGATGAAGGACCAGTCGATATTGAGCAGCATCTCAGTGCCCTCCTCCGCCGGCGGCGATCATGCCCGGCACGCGCGAGCGTTTTTCGATGACGGCCATGACGCGATTGATGGTCAGGGCCGACACCATGTAGAGTGCCGTCACCGCCAGGTACACCTCGATGCCGCGCGAGGTCTCCTCCTGCACCTGCATGGCGTACATGGTCAGTTCGGACACCGACACCGCGAACGCCACCGACGAGTTCTTGAAGATGTTCATGGTCTCGCTGGTCAGCGGCGGGATGATGATGCGAAACGCCATCGGCAGCAGCACGTAGCGGTAGTACTGGAACGTGGTGAAACCCATGGCCATGCCCGCGTAGCGCTGGCCGCGCGGCAGCGCCTGGATCCCTGAGCGCACCTGCTCGGCGATGCGCGCCGAGGTGAAGAAGCCGAGCGCAAACACCACCAGCACAAAGCCCGGCAGCGACTTCATGGCCGGGAAGATCGCCGGGATGACGTGGTACCACAGAAAGATGTGGACCAGCAGCGGAATATTGCGAAAGTACTCCACCCAGGCATTGCCCAGGCGTACGGCCCACGGGCTGTCCGGCAGTGTGCGCAGCGTGCCAATCAGCGAGCCGACGATGAGCGCAATCACCAGCGCCAACAGCGAGACCGATACCGTCCAGCCCCAGGCCGACAGCAGCCAGTCCAGATAGGTGATGTCGCCGCCCTTGCCGAAACAGCTCTGCGTCACCTCTTGCGTAATGGTGTCCTGGCAGAACACCTGCCAATCCCAACTCATAGGCGCACCTCCTTCGTTGAATTCCATCCATGCCAGGCCCGCGGCACCGGCAATAAAAAAGCCCCTTCAAACCCCGGGTCTGAAGGGGCGACTGGCATTACGGATTACTTTTGGTAGTCTTCCATGGGCTTGTCGTTCGGGTGCTCCCAGGCGTTCTTGGTCGCAGCCGACAACGGCAGGCCGACCTTGGTGTTGTTGGGCGGAATCGGCTGCATGAACCACTTGTCGTAGGACTTGGCCAGGGTGCCGTCCTTGATCTGACGAACGATGGAGGCGTCCACTGCCTTCTTGAAGGCCGCGTCTTCCTTGCGCAGCATGCAGGCGATGGGCTCGACCGACAGCACCTCGCCCACGATCTTGAAGTCCTTGGGGTTCTTGGCCTTGGAGATGTTGCCCGCCAGGATGGAGCCGTCCATGATGAAGGCGTCGGCGCGACCGGTCTCCAGCATCAGGAAGCTGTCGGCATGGTCCTTGCCCATGACTTCCTTGAAGTTCAGGCCGTCGGCCTTCTTGTTCTTGCGCAGCGTCTGCACCGAGGTCGTGCCCGTGGTGGTGACGATGGTCTTGCCGTTCAGGTCCTTGATGCCGGTGATACCCGCATTCGCCTTGGCTGCAATGCGCACCTCTTCCACGTAAGTGGTGTCGGCAAAAGCCACTTCCTTCTGGCGCGCCAGGTTGTTGGTGGTGGAGCCGCACTCCAGGTCCACCGTACCGTTGACGACCAGCGGAATGCGGTTCTGCGACGTCACAGGCTGGTACTTCACTTCCAGCGTTGACAGACCCAGTTGCTTGCGAATGTCCTGGGCGATGCGCTCTGCCATCTCGGTGTGAAAGCCCACGTACTTGCCGTCGCCCAGCGTATAGGCCAGCGCGCCCGAGGATTCGCGCACGCCCAGGGTGATGGCACCGGTCGACTTGATCTTGGCCAGGGTGTCATTGGCCTGGGCCATGGCGCTGCCTGCTGCCAGGGCGGTGATCGCGGCGACCAGCAAATGCTTTTTCATAGGGAACTCCTTGTGGGTGAAACGATAGGCACATTGTGGTGCATGGGTGGTCTGTCAAGCGGCAAGCCCGTGCGGCGCTCCCCAAGAACCATTGCACTCTCTCCCCGGATTGCGGGGCAGGCCCTTATTGTGCGTGCTCCGGGGCCCGCCAGGGGGCTTGATTCCTAGGGTATTTCCAGAAGTTTCGCGCGCCACCGGCTCAGCGATGGGCCTCGATCGGGTTGCCGTAGAGCGGCCGGGCGCCGAACTGCGAACTGACCGCATAGGCCACGCCGCAGGCCAGCATGGTCGGCAGCGTGAGCTGGAAGGCATGCGTCATCTCCATCACCATGACCACGGCCATCAGCGGCGCATGGGTCACGGCTGCCAGCACCGCCGCCATGCCGACGACGGCCATGACCTTGGCGTCGCCCACCCAGGCCGCCGGCAGCGCCAGCTGGGCCAGCTGCGCCAGCACGCTGCCCGAGGCCGCGCCCACCAGCAGCGAGGGCGTGAACACGCCGCCGATGGCGCCGCTGCCCGAGCTCAGCGCCGTGGCCAGCACCTTGGCCACCAGCACCAGGGCCAACCATTGCCACAGCAGCTGCCCCTGCAGCACGTTAGCGATCACGCTGTAGCCATTGCCCCAGACCTGCGGTACCGCGGCCGAGATCAGGCCCACGAGCAGGCCGCCCAGGCCCAGCCGCCAGATGGGGGGACCGATCACGCCGAACAGGGCGCGGGCGCGCTCCAGCAGCACCAGCAACGCCCAGCCCACGGCCCCGAACACCAGCCCGGCCAAAAGGGCCGCGCCCAGGCTGGTGGGCAGCAGATCCAGGCGCGGCACGGCATACAGCGGCTGCGCCTCGACCAGCCAATAGATCAGCGCATTCGCGGTGGCCGAGGCGATCAGCACCGGCGCGACCGCATGCGGCACCCAAAAGCCCAGCGCCAGCTCCAGCACAAACACCACGCCCGCCACCGGCGCGTGGTAGACCGTGCCAATTCCGGCCGCAATGCCGCACACCAGCAGCGTCGTGCGCTCTTGTTCAGATAGCGGCAGGGCGCGTGCCAGGCGCGCCGCGAGCCAGGCCGCCATCTGCACCATGGGGCCCTCGCGGCCAATCGAGGCGCCGCTGCCCACCGAGAACAGCGCCGACAGCGTGCGCGTGAGCGTGGTGCGGTCGTTTAGGTCCACGCGGTCGTGGCGCGCCGCATCGATGTAGTCCAGGTGCTGCTCGCCCGCCGGACCGCGCCGCGCCCAGGCATTGCCCCAGGCCAGCACGGCCCCGGCCAGCAGGCCGCCCACGCAGCCCACCAGCACGCGCTGCCAGGGCTGCAGGGACAGGGCCGCATCCACCAGGCCGCCCTTCTGGCCCGTCGCCAGCCACTCCACGCCGCGCGCCGCACCGCGCAGCAGCACCGAGGCCGCGGCCGCCAGCGCCCCCACCAGCATGGCCAGCAGCCACAGGCGCACGGTGCGTCCGGCCGGGTGGAACAAGCGAAAGCGCGGCTGCGGGTCGGTGTCGGGCGGCGCGGTCATGGCATGGCGGAAAAAACCGGCCCACGCGGCCGGTTAGATGGGGTTTTGCCCGCCCTGGGCCTGCAGGTAGGTCCACAGCGCCTGGGCCAGGCTCTTGGCGGGCTCCTTGCGCGAGGGCTTTGCGCGGTAGGCGCGCACCTCCATGACCATTTGCAGGCCCTCCCCCCCCGCCGGCACGGCGCTGGCCAGCTTCGCCGCGCGCAGATCCTTCTTCACCGCGCTGTGGGGCAGAAAGGCCACGCCATGGCCTTCGAGGGCCATGGCCTTCAACCCCTCGGCCATGTCGGTCTCGTAGACGCGGTCCAGGTGGATGGCCGTGCCCGCCTGTTTCAGGATCAGCTCCGTCACCCGCCCCAGGTAGGCCCCCGGTGCGTAGGCCAGGTAGGGCAGTGGCTCGCCGGCGCGCCCAGGCAGGCAGAACAGCGGCTGGCCATCGGGGCCGGCCTTGGCGTAGGGGGCCAGCGACTCCTGGCCCAGGGTCACCATTTCATAGCGCTCGGCGTCCAGCTGCAGCGGCTGCGAAGGGTGGTGGTAGGAGATCAGCAGGTCGCAGCCGCCCTCCACCAGGCGCAGCACGGCGTCGTGCACGTTGAGCGCGATCAGCCGGCTCTTGAGCGGCCCGAAGTCCGCGCGCACGGCCGACACCCAGGCCGGGAAGAAGGTGAAGGCCAGCGTGTGCGGCACGGCGAACTCGATCATGTCGCTGCCGGCGCTGGTGTGGGCGCGCAGTACGGCGCGCGTGTTCTGCAGCGCCTGCAGCACTTCCAGCGCCTGGTCGTACAGCGTGGTGCCGGCGGCCGTGAGGCGCGTGGGGTAGGAGCTGCGGTCCACCAGGTCGGTGCCCGCCCACGCCTCCAGCGCCTGGATGCGGCGCGAGAACGCCGGCTGCGTCACATGGCGCAGTTGCGCCGAGCGGCTGAAGCTGCGCGTTTCGGCCAGGCTGACGAAGTCTTCGAGCCATTTGGTTTCCATGGCCCGCATTATCGGGCCCTGCCGCCGCGGGAACACCCTGCGCCGGATGTTACTGAATTTGATAGCAAAATAGCGCCTTGGGCGCCCACCACGCCGCCCCACGAGTCCAGCCCCGGGTGCACAACACCGACCGGCGGAGCGACCCCGCATTCCATGTCCCATCCACCCGCTCTCTGCCCCCATGGCCTCCCAACCCCCACCCGGCCCGGCCGCCGCGCCCGCCACTAGCGAACCGCGCTCCCTGCGCATCGAGGACTGGCTCACCGTCATCGTCATGGCGCTGCTGGCGCTGATCACGTTCGCCAACGTGATCGTGCGCTACTTCACAAACTCGTCCTTCGCCTGGACCGAGGAGATCTCGGTCTTCCTGATGATCGTGCTGGCCCTGGTGGCCGGCTCGGCGGCGGTGGCGCGCGACCGCCATATCCGCATCGAGTTCTTCTGCGAAAGCGGCTCGGCCCTGCGCCGCCGGCGCCTGGCGCAGCTGGGCGCGCTGCTGGTGGCCCTGCTGTTCGCCGTGATCGCGTGCTTGAGCGTGCGCGTGGTCTGGGACGACTGGCGCTTCGAGGAAACCTCGCCCGGCATCGGCGTGCCGCAGTGGTGGTATTCGGTCTGGCTGCCCGTGCTGTCGCTGCTCATCACCGCACGCGCCATCGGCCTGCTGGTGCGCCGCACGCGCCAGAGCGACATGGAATACCTGATCGATGAGGCCGATGACGACGGCGCGGAGCCCCAACCATGATCGCCACCCTGCTCTTCGCCGCCTTCCTGGGGCTGATGTTCGTCGGCGTGCCCATAGGCGCGGCCCTGGGCCTGGCGGGCGCGGCCGCGATTGCGCTGGCCAACCACGAGACGCAATGGTTCGGCCTGCTGGCCGTGCCGCAGAACTTCTACGCCGGCCTGGGCAAGTACCCGCTGCTGGCCATTCCCATGTTCGTGCTCGTGGGCTCGATCTTCGACCGTTCAGGCGTGGCGCTGCGCCTGGTGAACTTTGCCGTGTCCATCGTCGGGCGCGGGCCCGGCATGCTGCCGCTCGTCGCCATCACGGTGGCCATGTTCCTGGGCGGCATCTCGGGCTCGGGCCCGGCCAACGCCGCCGCCGTGGGGGGCGTGATGATCGCGGCCATGAGCCGCGCGGGCTATCCCAAAAGCTTCTCGGCCAGCGTGGTGGGCGCCGCGGCGGCCACCGACATCCTGATCCCGCCCTCGGTGGCGCTCATCATCTACTCGGTGCTGGTGCCCAGCGCCTCGGTGCCGGCGCTGTTCGCGGCCGGCATGGTGCCGGGCGTGCTGGCCGGCGTGGCGCTCATTGCGCCGGCGGTGCGCATGGCGCGCAAGCACCACATGGGGCAGCTGGAGGCCGCCATGCCGCGCCCGCCGTTCTGGCGCAGCCTGCGCGAGGCCTCCTGGGGCCTGGCCGCGCCGGTGCTGATCCTGGGCGGCATGCGCATGGGCTGGTTCACGCCCACCGAGGCCGCCGTGGTGGCCGTGTTCTATGGCCTGTTCGTGGGCATGGTGATCTACCGCAGCATCGCCGTGCGCGACCTCTACGTCATTCTGCGCGAGGCCGGCGAGCTCTCGGCCGTGATCCTGCTCGTGGTCTCGCTGGCCGGCATCTTCGCGTTCTCGCTGTCCACGCTGGGCGTGATCGACCCCGTGGCCCACGCCATCGTGAACTCGGGCCTGGGCGAATACGGCGTGCTGGCGCTGCTGATCCTGCTGCTCATCACCGTGGGCATGTTCCTCGACGGCATCTCCATCTTCCTGATCTTCGTGCCGCTGCTCCT
>JAFEDY010000013.1:6364-7709 GCA_018241405.1 Pseudomonadota bacterium
CAGTTCACGCCGCCGCTGGCCGTGAACCTGATGGTGTCGTGCCGCATCGCCGGCGTGCGCATGGAGTCCACCGTGCGCTGGGTCGGTCCCATGCTGCTGGCCATGTTCCTGGTGATGGTGGCCGTCATCGCCTTCCCGCAACTCGCCCTGTGGCTGCCGGCCAAGCTGGGTTATTGATTCTTTTGTCGATTTTTTCCAAGGAGACTCATTCCATGAAACTGCGCACCTTCCTCGCCTCCACCGTGGCCGCCGCCGCGACCCTCGCCTTCGCTACGCCCGCGCTGGCACAGAACTACAAGAGCGAGTACCGCATGTCCCTGGTGCTGGGCCCGGCCTTCCCCTGGGGCAAGGGCGGCGAGCTGTGGGCCGCCAAGGTCAAGGAAAAGACCCAGGGACGCATCAACATCAAGCTCTATCCCGGCGTATCGCTGATCCAGGGCGACCAGACGCGTGAATTCTCGGCCTTGCGCCAAGGCGTGATCGACATGGCCGTGGGCTCCACCATCAATTGGTCGCCCCAGGTCAAGGCGCTGAACCTGTTCTCGCTGCCCTTCCTGTTCCCCGACTACGCGGCCGTGGACGCCGTAACCCAGGGCGAGGTCGGCAAGAGCATCTTCCAGACGCTGGAGAAGGCCGGCGTGGTGCCGCTGGCCTGGGGCGAGAACGGCTACCGCGAGATCAGCAACTCCAAGCACCCCATCAAGACCCCGGCGGACTTGAAGGGCCTGAAGATCCGCGTCGTGGGCTCGCCGCTGTTCCTCGACACCTTCACCGCCCTGGGCGCCAACCCCACGCAGATGAGCTGGGCCGACGCACAGCCCGCCATGGCCAGCGGCGCCGTGGACGGCCAGGAAAACCCCCTGTCCGTCTACCAGGCCGCCAAGCTGAACACCGTGGCCCAGAAGTACATCACCATGTGGGGCTACATGAACGACCCGCTGATCTTCGTGGTCAACAAGGACATCTGGAACAGCTGGACACCCCAGGACCGCGAGGCCGTCAAGCAGGCGGCCATCGAGGCCGGCAAGGAGGAGATCGCCATCGCGCGCAAGGGCATGGTCGAGGCCGACAAGCCCCTGCTCAAGCAGATCGAGGGCCAGGGCGTCACCGTGACCCAGCCCACCCCCGCCGAGCGCGAAGCCTTCGTCAAGGCCACGCGCCCGGTGTTCGACAAGTGGAAGGGCCCGATCGGCCTTGAATTGGTCAGCGCTGCCGAGAAGGCGATTGCGGCGCGCAAGCGGTAAGCCGCCAGAAATTACTTCAAAAATAAGAGCTGCCAGCGCTTTACCATCAAGCGCTGGCAGCTTTTTTCATTTCAACGTCCAGCCGGCGGCTTGGGCGGATA
>JAFEDY010000013.1:7814-10270 GCA_018241405.1 Pseudomonadota bacterium
TCCGCCGCCTCCACCATCAGCGCCATGGCCAGGTTCTTGGGCGCGTGGTAGGGCTGCCAGTCGCGCGCCGCGGCGAAGTCGCGCAGCTGCTGTTGCAGGGCTTTCACGTCCATGTGGTGATCACTTGTTTTTGATAGCTGCTTGCGTTTTACTCATAAGCGTTAGAGGCCCATTTCACCCGTGCTTTGCTGCAGCGCCCACATGCCGGCGTAGCGCCCGCCGGCGGCCAGCAGCTGGGCGTGGGTGCCGCGTTCGACGATGGTGCCGGCGTCCATGACCAGGATTTCGTGCGCATCGACCACGGTGGACAGGCGGTGGGCGATCACCAGCGTGGTCTTGCCCTGGGCCACGGCGCGCAGCTCGGCCTGGATGGCGCGCTCGTTGGCCGAATCGAGAGCGCTCGTGGCCTCGTCGAAGATCAGGATGGGCGGGTTCTTGAGCAGCGTGCGCGCAATCGCCACGCGCTGCTTTTCGCCGCCGCTGAGCTTGAGCCCGCGCTCGCCCACCATCGTCTCGTAGCCCCTGGGCTGGGCGGCGATGAAGCCGTGGATATGCGCGGCGCGCGCGGCCTGCTCAACCTCGGCCTGGCTGGCGCCGGTACGGCCGTAGGCGATGTTGTAGGCCACGGTGTCGTTGAACAGCACGGTGTCCTGCGGCACGATGCCGATGGCGCGGCGCAGGGACTGCTGGGTGACCGCTTGGATGTCCTGCCCGGCGATGCTGATGGCGCCCTGCTGGATGTCGTAGAAGCGGTACAAGAGGCGCGCCAGCGTGCTCTTGCCCGCGCCCGAGGGGCCGACCACGGCCACGATCTTGCCCGCTGGTATCTCAAAGCTGACGCCCTGCAGGATCGGCCGCGCCGGGTCGTAGGCAAAGTGCACGTCCGTGAGGCGCACCGTAGGCGCCTCCAGCCCGGCAAGCGGCAAGGCGCCGGGCATGTCGGCCACCTCCTGCGCCTTGTCCATCAGCGTGAACATCTTGTCCAGGTCGGTCAGGTTCTGCTTGGTCTCGCGGTAGACCACACCCAGGAAGTTCAGCGGTATGTAGATCTGGATCATGAAGGCGTTGACCATGACCAGGTCACCGATCGTCATGCGCCCGGCGGCCACGCCCTCGGTGGCGCGCCAGAGCATGGCCACCAGGCCCACGGCAATGATGAGCTGCTGGCCTGCGTTGAGCATGCCCAGCGTGCTGCGGCTCTTGAGCTGGGCGCGGCGCAGCTGCTCCAGGCTTTCGTCGTAGCGGCGGGCCTCGAACTGCTCGTTGTTGAAGTACTTGACGGTCTCGTAGTTCAAGAGCGAATCGATGGCCTTGCTGTGCGCCGCCGAGTCGAACTGATTGGCCTGGCGCCGAAACTGTATGCGCCACTGCGTGATGCCCACGGTGAAGGCGATGTAGAGCGCCAGCGCCGTGAGCGTGATGACGGCAAACCAGGCGTCGAACCGGCTGGCCAGGATGTACAGCACCAGCAGCACCTCGACCAGTGTGGCAGCGAGATTGAAGAGGGCAAACGACACCAGCGACTCGATGCCGCGCACGCCGCGCTCGATGTCGCGCGTCATGCCGCCGGTCTGGCGCTCCAGGTGAAAGCGCAGCGAAAGCCCGTGCAGATGCTCGAAGGTCTTGAGCGCAATGGCGCGCGCCGCGCCATGCGTGGCCTTGGCGAACACCAGCTCGCGCAGCTCGTTGAACACCGAATTCGTCAGGCGCAGAGCGCCATAGGCCAGCAGCAGGCCCACGGGCACGACCAGCAGCGCCGCCGTGCCGCCGGCCGGCAGCGTCATGGCATCGACCAGCCGCTTGAGCAGGAGCGGCACGCCCACATTGGCGAGCTTGGCGCCCACCATGAAGGCGATGGCGGCCAGCACCCGGCCCTTGTACTGCCACAGGTAGGGCAGCAGGCGCTGCAGCGTGGCCCCATCCGAGCGGAAGCGAGGGCTGTCGGGGACGATGGCTTCGCCGTAGCGGCGCATGATGGACAATCCGTGCAGTCAAAAACCAGAGATTGTGCCCATGTCCCAGGACCGCCCCTGCTCCTATAGCCAGTTACCCACCGACAAGGAACTGGTGCTCAAAGTGATACCCATGCCCGCCGACACCAACAGCAACGGCGACATCTTCGGCGGCTGGGTCATGGCGCAGGTGGACCTGGCGGGCTCGGTGCTGCCGGCGCGGCTGATCCGCGGACGCATGGCGACGGTGGCAGTCAACGAGTTCATCTTCAAGCAGCCCGTGCGCGTGGGTGACCTGCTGTCGTTCTTTGCCGAGGTCACGCGCGTGGGCAACACCTCCATGACCATACGCGTGGAGGTCTTTGCCGAGAGCATCCGCACCCAGGGCCGCTATGTGAAAGTGACCGAGGCATTGCTGACCTATGTGGCCATCGACGACGACGGCCGTCCGCGCCCCATACCGAAGCGGCCCGACCACAGCGCCAACGACGCACCATGAAAAAA
>JAFEDY010000013.1:10391-14451 GCA_018241405.1 Pseudomonadota bacterium
ACGGAAATCTCGCCCGAGAGCTGGCCGCCCTCTTCGATCACCACCTTGCCATAGCGGATCTTGCCGCTGACCTTGCCGGTGCTGAAGATCACCAGCTTCTCGCGCACCGTGAGCGTGCCGTCGAACTCGCCGTGGATCTCGGCGATGTCGATCTCGGCCGTGCCGTGGAACGCGCCCTGCTCGGCAATCTGGATCACGCGCGAGTCCATCGTGGCCTCCACCGTGCCCTCCACGACCAGCGTGTCGCAGTCGGTGATCTCCACGCCCTTGAGCTTGATGTTGGGGCCCACGGTGAGCTTGCTGCCGCCGCCCTCGGCGACGTTGGTGGCAGCGGGCTTGGCCGCTACGGCATGGCCGCTGGTGCTGGTCGTGCTGGCTGCGCTGCTGCCGCCAAGCGCGGGCGAAGGTTGGCGGGGCTGGAACGATTCGCTCTCACGTTTGCCAAAAAAGGGGTTTTGCACGGCCATCGATTCGGTACTCCTGAAAAATATCCGTCGATGCTAAAAGTTGCCACCTGGCAAAACCGTCCCTATTGCGCAAAAACGGTAACGAAACCGCTCAATAGTTGCATATGCTTGCAGTGCTTGCAGCAGCACACAGGGTGCGGAGCACCGGCATCTTGCCGGCATTCCAGGCACTGGCGCCAGCCCCAACAAAAGCCTTCGGCAATTGCGGAAGCCAGGGGGCGTTATGGCGAAAAAGTTTGCCCGCTGCGCGGCACGCCTGCTGCGCAGGCTACGGACTTCAGCACTTGCTGAAGTCCGGCTTCCTCTTTTGGCGAAAAAGTTTGCCCGCTGCGCGGTACGCCTGCTGCGCAGGCTACGGACTTCAGCACTTGCTGAAGTCCGGCTTCCTCTTTTCCATGAAGGCCGTGAACGCTTCTTTGGCTGCGGGCCCGGCCATGAGGCGGGCAAAGCTCGCGCCTTCTTCCTGCATGCGCGCCTGCACCTGCGCGGCCTGGCCGGCCTTCATCAGGCGCTTGGTCTCGATCAGTGCCGCCAGGGGCTTGGCCGCAAGCTTGCGCGCCTGCGCCTGGGCCAGGGCGTTGCACTCGGCGGGCGGCACGATGCGGTTGACCAGGCCCACCTCCAGCGCCGCCTCGGCCATGAAGGGCTCGCCCAGCAGCAGGGCCTCGGCCGCGCGGTGGTAGCCCAGCATTTGCGGCAGCAGCAGGCTGGAGGCCGCCTCGGGGCACAGGCCCAGGTTCACGAAGGGCAGCGAGAAGGCCGCGTTGTCGCCCGCGTAGACCAGGTCGCAGTGCAGCAGCAGCGTGGTGCCAATGCCCACAGCCGGGCCGCACACGGCCGCCACCAGCGGCTTTTCAAAGCCGGCAATCACGCGCAGAAAGCGCCACACGGGGCGCTCGCCCGCTGCCTGGCCGACCGCGCCGGCTACCTGTTGCAGAAAATCGGCAATGTCGTTGCCCGCGCTGAAGATGGCCAGGTCGCCCTGGAAGACCACGCAGCGCACGGCCGCGTCGCGCGCGGCCTGCTCCAGTGCGTCTGCCATGGCGCTGTACATGGCCTCGGTGATCGAATTTTTCTTGTCGGCGCGGTTAAAGGTCACCGTGGCCACACCGGCCTCGGTGTGCACCAGGATGTCTTGCGTGCTGCTCATGGGGTTCATTCCTTGTAGTAAACGATCTGGTGGCTGGTGGCTAGCAGCTGGCCGGCTTCGTTCCATACCTGGGCGGACTGGTCAAAGAAGCCGTTGCGAAACTCCTGCGCGCGCGCCTGGGCCAGCAGGTAGCCGCTGCCGGTGCTCTCCAGCAGCGCGCCGCCCGCATGGAAGTACACGGTGATGGACACGGTGCCCGCAGGCACGCGGCGTGCGCGGCGCAGCCACACGCGCGGGAAGAACACATCGCACATGGCCGCCAGCGCGGGAAAGTCGAGCGCGCGTGCGGGCGCGTCGCGCAGCCACAGCTGCGTCAGGCTGGTGTGGCCGCTCTCGTCCCACTGAGTGGGTAGCGCACCCGTCACGGGCCGCATCTCATAGCGCCGCGGCCATTCCGAGCGCAACCCCAATTGCCCCTGTGCGCACTGCGCAGGCGCGGGCACGGTGGGCATGGGACTGTCTGCGACGCCCCAGGTCTCGCGCCGCGCGGCTGTGACCACGGTGGCCGTGGTGGTCACCACCTGCGCGCCGCTGGCATCGACCTGCTCGGCCATCACCAGCCAGTGCTGGGTGGAGCGGTTGGTGCGCACCGGCGTGGCCTGCAGCGTGAACGGGCCCTCGCCCACGGCGGCGGCGAAATTGACGGTGAGCGACAGCGGCTCACCCAGCAGCAGCGGGTGGCGCAGCACCGCCTGCAGCAGCGTGGCCGCGGTGATGCCGCCATAGGGCCCCACCATGTTCCAGTAACCCGGTGTGGTGCGGCCGCTGAAATGGTCGGGCGCGCCGGGCGTGAGCGCCAGCGCGTCGTCGAAGGGGTGTGTGCTGTCAATGGTCATGGCGGCGCCCAGTGTGCCTGGTTTGCACCGGGCCCCGCGTCATGCGCCCGGCCCTGCCTCACAGGCATTCAAAGATGCCGGCCGCGCCCTGGCCCGTGCCCACGCACATGGTCACCATGCCGTACTTGCGCTTGTGGCGGCGCAGCGCATGCACCACCGTGGCGGCGCGAATCGCGCCGGTGGCGCCCAGCGGATGGCCCAGGGCGATGGCGCCGCCCATGGGGTTGACTTTGGCGGGGTCCAGGCCCAGCGTGTTGATCACCGCGAGCGACTGCGCGGCGAAGGCCTCATTGAGCTCGTACCAGCCGATGTCCTGGCTTTGCAGGCCGGCGTAACGCAACGCGGCGGGAATGGCCTCGATGGGGCCAATGCCCATGATCTCGGGCGGCACGCCGCGCGCGGCGTAGCTCACGAAGCGCGCCAGCGGGCTCAATCCGAACTGCTTGACGGCCTTCTCGCTCGCCAGGATCAGCGCGCCGGCGCCGTCGCTGGTCTGTGAGCTGTTGCCCGCCGTGACCGAGCCGCGCGCGGCAAACACCGGCCGCAGCTTGGCCAGTCCTTCAAGGGAAGTGTCGGGGCGCGGGCCCTCGTCGAGGCTGACCGTGCGACGCTTGATATCGACCTCGCCGGTAGCCAGGTTGGGGCTGCGCTCCAGTACCTCGAAGGGCGTGATCTCGTCGGCAAACTCACCGGCCTGCTGGGCCTTCACGGCGCGCAGGTGCGATTCGAGCGCGAACGCATCCTGCGCCTCGCGCGACACCTTCCACTGCTGGGCGACCTTCTCGGCCGTCAGGCCCATGCCATAGGCGATGCCCACGTTTTCGTCGCGCGCGAAGATCTCGGGGTTGAACGAGGGCTTGTTGCCGCCCATGGGCACGAGGCTCATGGACTCGGCACCTCCGGCGATCAGCACGTCGGCCTCGCCCACGCGGATGCGATCCGCCGCCATCTGGATGGCCGTCACGCCCGAGGCGCAGAAGCGGTTCACCGTCACCCCGCCCACGGGGTGGTCGAAGGCCAGGCCCATGGCGATGCGGGCCATGTTCATGCCCTGCTCGCCCTCGGGGAAGGAGCAGCCGATGATGGAATCCTCGATGGCCTTGGGGTCCAGCGTGGGCACCTGCGCCATGGCGCTGCGGATGGCGGCGACCAGCAGGTCGTCGGGGCGGGTGTTGCGGAAATAGCCGCGCCCCGAGCGCCCGATGGGCGTGCGCGTGGCGGCAACGATGTAGGCGTCTTGTACTTGTTTCATTTTCTCTCTCCTTGCCGCTCAGTTGCGTACGGGCTTGCCGGTGTTGAGCATGCCCAGGATGCGCTCATGCGTCTTGGGCTGGCCGATCAGGTGGCAGAACACCTTGCGCTCCAGCCGCATCAGGTATTCCTCGCTGACCAGCGCACCGGCGTCCACGTCGCCGCCGCAGACCACCTCGGCGATCATGCTGGCGATCTGGTAGTCGTAGGCGCTGACAAAGCCGCCGTCGCGCATGTTCACGAGCTGCGCCTTGACGGTGGCGATGGCGTTGCGGCCCGCCACGGGAAACAGGCGTTTGAGCGGCGAACGCCAACCGCCCGCGGCCATTGCCTTGGCCTCGTTGATGGCGACGAAC
>JAFEDY010000014.1 GCA_018241405.1 Pseudomonadota bacterium
GGGACGGTGCACCGGGCGTGCACCGCCGACTGTCTCCGGTCGGCTGCCTGAATTGCAGCCCTGGGGGTGTCAACGCGATTCAGGACGGGTCAGACAACGCCGAATATGTATTGGGCCTGCCCGACGTCAAGAAACTGGAAGACAACCGCAAAAAGGATAAGGAACAGGAATACCTTGGGCGCCTGCAGGACATGCGCACAGCGTTTCGCGCCAGCATCGCCCAACTGCCGCAGCAGTTGCAGACGCAACCCGGTGTGCGTGCGGTGCTGGCCTTTCTCGATGGGCTGGACGTGGCCGCGCTGGAACGCTTCCCCGCGCTGGCCGATATACGCGCCAGCAATCCCCTGGTGAGTTTTCGGCTGCAAGGCGAGGTGGAACTGATCTGCCAACAGCCGGCGATTGCCGCTGCGGCCGCCAACACCAGCGAGGACGACGACGGCCCCCGGGCCATGTGTCTGATTACGGGGCAGCAAGCGCCCATTGAACGCTTGCACACCGCCATCAAGGGCGTATGGGGTGCGCAGACTTCGGGCGCCAACATCGTCTCGTTCAACGCACGCGCCTTCGAGTCTTACGGCAAAACCGAGCGCCAGGGCGAAAACGCCCCCATCAGCAAGGCTGCCGCGTTCAAATACACCACCGCGCTCAATCACCTGCTGCGCAAAGGCTCGCCCCAGCGCATGCAGGTGGGCGATGCATCCACCGTCTGCTGGGCCGACCATGCCAGCCCGTTTGAAACCGCGTTTTCTGAGTTGTTTGGCCAGGATGCTCCAGAAAACCCGGACGATGGCACGCCAGCCGTGCAGGCCCTGTTCAACGCCATGCACAGCGGGCGCTTTGCCCAGCCCGAGGGCGACAACCGCTTTCATGTGCTGGGCCTGTCGCCCAACGCAGCACGTATCAGCGTGCGCTTTTACCACTGCCTGCCACTGCGGGACATGGCCGGGCGCATCACCCAGCACTTTGCCGATCTGGAACTGGTGCACGGGCCGCACGACGCGCCTTATCCCTCGCTGTTTCGCCTGCTGACAGCCGTTGCCTTGCAAGCCAAGGCCGACAACATCCCGCCCAACCTGGGCGGCGGCATTGTGGCCGCCATCCTGAGTGGCCCCAACGCCCCCTATCCGGCACTGTGGCTCAACGCCGCCGTGGGGCGCTGCCGCGCTGAGCAAAAGGTCAGCTACCTGCGCGCCGCTGCCATCAAAGCCTGCCTGAACCGTTCCATCCGTTTTCGCCATAGTCCAGAGAAGGAGTTTTTGCCCATGCTCAACCCTGATAACCACCACACCGCCTACCGGCTGGGGCGGCTTTTTGCCGTTCTGGAAAAAATCCAGGAAGAAGCCAGCCCCGGTCTGAACGCCACCATCCGCGACCGTTATTACGGCGCGGCATCGAGCACGCCGGTGGCGGTGTTCACCACCTTGCTGCGGCTGAAAAACGCCCATTTGAAAAAGCTGGTCGCTGGGCGTGCCGTCTGGTTTGAAAAGCTGCTGGGCGAGGTACTGGCGCCAGTGCAGGACTTCCCGCGCCAGCTGCCGCTGCCCGACCAGGGGCGCTTTGCGCTGGGCTACTACCACCAGCGACAGGACTTTTTTACGCGCAAATCGCAGGACGCTGCACCCAACGAACTTCAAGGAGAACTTGTATGAGCCTGAACCGCCGCTATGACTTCGTACTGATTTTTGACGTGAAAGACGGTAACCCCAACGGCGACCCCGACGCCGGCAACCTGCCGCGCCTGGACGCCGAAACCGGCCACGGGCTGATGACCGATGTGGCCCTCAAGCGCAAGGTGCGCAACTTCGTCGGTTTGGTCAAGGAGCAGGACGCACGTGCGCCCGAGGCAGGCGAAAAGCGCTTTGAAATCTACGTGCGCGAAAAAGCCATCCTCAACCAGCAGCATGAACGCGCTTATTCCGCATTGAATCTGGCGGCACCGCAGGAGGAACAAGCGCAAGTAGCTCTCGAATTAGTAGCGGATGATGGCAAAAAGAAAAAAACCACCAAAGAAAAGCGCAAGGGCAGCGCGGATGAGGTGACGCTGGCGCGCCAGTGGATGTGCCAGAACTTTTTTGATGTGCGCACCTTTGGCGCAGTGATGTCCACAGGTGACAAAAATTGCGGTCAGGTGCGCGGCCCGGTGCAACTGACCTTTGCACGCTCGGTAGAACCCATCGTGGCACTGGAGCATTCCATTTCCGTTTGCGCGGCACGCTCTGCCGACAAACCAGTGGAAGCGCAAATTGGTATTCAGGGCCGCAAACACACCGTTCCCTACGGCGTCTATGTGGCGCATGGCTTTGTGTCCTCCTTCCTGGCCAAGCAAACCGGGTTTGATGCCCATGACCTGGAACTGCTGTGGCAGGCGCTGGGCCAGATGTTCGAGCACGACCGCTCCGCCGCCCGGGGCATGATGGCCACGCGCGGCCTGTACGTCTTCGAGCACGACAGCGAGCTGGGCAACGCCCCGGCGCACGCCCTGTTCGATCGCCTGCATGTATCCCCCAAAGAAGCCGGCACCGTGGCGCGCAGTTTTGACGCCTATGCCGTGGACTTTGATGGTGCGGCTCTGGCCATTAGCGAGGCTGTGGACGCTGCGCCTGGCGTGAAACTGGTGCGCAGGTTCTGACCCACATCCGCAGGAGCCGCAGATGAAAATCCTCTCCAGCGAATTTGAAGGCCAGTCCATCCGCCGCCTGTACGACGAGGCCACCGAAACCTGGTGGTTCTCGGTGGTGGACGTGGTGCAGGTATTGACCCAGCAAGCGGATTTTCAGACCGCCAGAAAATACTGGAATCAGCTCAAACGCCGTCTTGCAGCAGAAGGCAGCCAGTCGGTGACAGACTGTCACCGACTGAAATTGCCCGCCGCTGATGGCAAGAGCTACCTGACCGACTGCGCCACCGCCCAAACCCTGCTGCGCCTGGTGCAGTCCGTCCCCAGCCCCAAAGCTGAACCCATCAAGCTGTGGCTGGCCAAGGTGGGCTACGAGCGGATGCAGGAAATCGCAGATCCCGCCCAGGCGCTCGATCGTGCGCGCCAGACCTGGCAGCAGCAGGGCCGAAGCGACAAGTGGATCCAGCAGCGCATGGCCGGGCAGGAAACGCGCAACAAGCTCACCGACTACTGGAGCGAGCACGGCGTCGAGCAGGGGCGCGAGTTCGCCATCCTCACCAACCTCATCCACCAGGAATGGTCGGGTTTGAGCGTGGCCGCGCACAAGGAGGCCAAAGGCCTGTCCAGCCACAACCTGCGCGACCACATGAGCGAGGCCGAGCTGATCTTCACCGCCCTGGCCGAACTCTCCACGCGCCAGATTGCCGAGCGCCAGCAGGCCACCGGCATGGCCGAAAACCAAACCGCCGCCAAGGCCGGTGGCCGCATTGCCCGCGGCGCTCGCCAACAGTTGGAAGACCAGACGGGCCAAAGTGTGGTCACGGCAGCCAACTACCTGCCCCCGGGAGCGCAGCCGCCGGGGAAACTGCCCGCCGCCAAGCCTCGGCGCCGCAAAAAACCGTGACGGCATGGACGCACCCGAGCCCATCGCCCTGTCGGCCCTGCAGCACTGGCAATACTGCCCGCGCCAGTGCGGCTTGATCCATCTGGAACAGGTGTTCGACGACAACGTCCACACCCTGCGCGGCCAGGCCGTCCAGGCCCGCACCGACCGCCCTGGCGTGGAAACCGCCAAGGGCGTGCGCGTGGAGCGTGCCCTGCCGCTGTGGCATGACGAGCTGGGCCTGATTGGCAAGTCCGACGTGGTGGAGTTTTTGCCCGATGGCACGCCCTACCCAGTGGAATACAAGCACGGCAGCCGCCACAAGGCGGCCGACATTGCCGCCTGCGACGACCTGCAATTGGCCGGGCAGGCCATGTGTTTGGAGGCGATGACTGGCAAGCCCGTGCTGGAGGGTGCGCTGTACTACGCCAGCTCCAAGCGCCGGCGCGTGCTGCCCATCACCACCGCCCTGCGCAACCAAGTGGAGGCCGCCGCCCAGGCCATCCGCCAGATGCTGGCCAGCGGCGAACTACCACCGCCGCTGCAGGGGGAACAGGCCCAGCGCCGATGCAAGGCCTGCTCGCTGCAAGAGCGCTGCCAGCCGCAGGCCACGCACACCGCCCTGGCCCTGGCTCGCGCCAGCCTGTTCGACCCCGACGCCTAGCCGCAGCCCCATGCAACTACTCAACACCCTCTACGTCACCCTGCCCGATGCCTGGCTGTGCCTGGACAACGACACCCTGCGCGTGGAGGTCGAGCGCGAAGCCCGCCTGCGCGTGCCCCTGCACCACCTGAACGCCGTGGTCTGCTTTGGCCATACGGGTCTATCGGCACCGCTGATGCACCGGCTGGCCGACGAAGGCATCGCCCTGGTGCTGCTGGATGGCAATGGCCGTTTCAAGGCGCGGCTGGAAGGGGCCGTCAGCGGCAACGTGCTCTTGCGCCAGGCGCAGTTTCAGCGCGTAGGCGACGCTGCATTTGCGCTGGACATGGCCCGCGCCTGCGTGGCCGGAAAAATCAAGAACTGCCGCCAGGTACTGCAGCGTGGCGCACGCGAGGCCAAATCCGAAGACGAGGCCGCACGCCTCACCCGCCTGACCCAAGACCTGGCCGCCAGCCTGCGCGCCTTGCCCCAGGCCACCACCCTGGACGAACTGCGCGGCCTGGAGGGTGAGGCGGCCCGCCAATACTTCAGCGGAATGACGCTGCTGCTGTGCCCAGACCAGCGCGAAGCCTTCGCCATGGACGGGCGCACGCGGCGCCCACCGCGTGACCGTTTCAACGCCCTGCTGTCTTTCCTCTACGCCATGTGGATGAACGACTGCCGCAGCGCTCTGGAAGCCGCCGGGCTGGATCCGCAAGCCGGCTTCCTGCACGCCCTGCGCCCCGGCCGGGCGGCGTTGGCGCTGGATTTGATGGAGGAATTCCGCCCCTGGGCCGACCGCCTGGCGCTGACCCTGGTCAACCGGGGGCAGGTCAAGGCCAGCAATTTTGATCTGCGCGAAGGTGGCGGCGTCGCGTTGCAGGCCGAGGCGCGCAAAACCGTGGTGGTTGCATTCCAAGAGCGCAAAAAGGACGAGGTGCAACATCCCATCCTGGCTCAATCCATTCCGCTGGGCCTGGCCCCTCTGGTGCAGGCGCGCCTGCTGGCCCGCGCCCTGCGCGAAGACGACGCGCCCTACATGCCCTATATCGCCCGATAGGGAGGCCCGCCATGCTGGTGCTGGTCTGCTACGACGTGAACACCGAAACAGCCGCAGGCCGCCGCCGCCTGCGCCGCGTGGCCAAGGTGTGCGAAGGCATAGGGCAACGGGTGCAAAAATCGGTCTTCGAATGCCAGCTGGACGTGGCGCAGTTCGAAACTCTGGAGCGGCGCCTGCTGGCAGAAATCGATGCCCAGCTTGACTGCCTGCGGCTTTACCGCATCCCCGGCACACGCGGCTTTGAAGTGGTGGAGCATGGTCAGTTTAAGGCGGTGGACTTCGAGGGGCCGCTGGTGCTGTAGCTTGGACTTGCGGATGGCCCCAAATCATAGATTTTTACGTTGCGGGCGTGATAAGGTGCGAAGCGCGAACCCCGAGTGATGCCTTCATTCACTTGGGGTTCGCGCGCTTTATAAGTCCTTGTAGTGATTGAGTTTTCCATTCATCCTAGTGATTTCCCGAGCCGTCTGCGCATGCAGACTTTGCGGGTTCGCGCATTGATGGAGAAAAGCCAGTCACCACATGGGTTTGCACGTGAAGCGCATCGCCCGCCAGCAATGGCGGGCGCGGATTGAAACCCGTTCAAGTTGATCGACGTTGCGAACCGTGGCGGCATCGCCCGCCAGCAATGGCGGGCGCGGATTGAAACGTATTGAACGAACGATCCATGGATACGGTGCGACCGGCATCGCCCGCCAGCAATGGCGGGCGCGGATTGAAACAGCATTCAGAAAATCGGTAACTGGCGCCATGGCCGGCATCGCCCGCCAGCAATGGCGGGCGCGGATTGAAACCGGTGCAGTCGGTTCCTCCCTGCGGCGCGGCCGCGCATCGCCCGCCAGCAATGGCGGGCGCGGATTGAAACTGTGGCAGTAGCTGGGCGCTGGCGTTGGTCACGGGCATCGCCCGCCAGCAATGGCGGGCGCGGATTGAAACTCGACCTTCGAGATGCCATCGCAGCCGACACAGCGGCGCATCGCCCGCCAGCAATGGCGGGCGCGGATTGAAACCACAAGGAGCACAGCATGAACAAGATCGAAGCCAGGCATCGCCCGCCAGCAATGGCGGGCGCGGATTGAAACGACACGTTCGACACGGAACGGTTGTCCGTATAAAGCATCGCCCGCCAGCAATGGCGGGCGCGGATTGAAACCAGCAGCTCGGCGGGCCGCCCGTGGGGCCATGGCGCATCGCCCGCCAGCAATGGCGGGCGCGGATTGAAACCGGCTATGGCCGCAGACGATTTCCAGGCCCTCAAGGCATCGCCCGCCAGCAATGGCGGGCGCGGATTGAAACTCGTAGGGGCGGTAGCGCCAGTGCCCGGACTGCATGCATCGCCCGCCAGCAATGGCGGGCGCGGATTGAAACATGCCGCCATCTCCACACGCCCATCGCGGTACACGCATCGCCCGCCAGCAATGGCGGGCGCGGATTGAAACACCAGTTCCTGAGTAGTGACGCTCGAAATCGCGTTGCATCGCCCGCCAGCAATGGCGGGCGCGGATTGAAACATAGATGGCGTTGAGTTCGGCCTGGGCTGCCGGGGCATCGCCCGCCAGCAATGGCGGGCGCGGATTGAAACATATACTGTCCCGCATCCCATTCGCGGGCAGGGAGCATCGCCCGCCAGCAATGGCGGGCGCGGATTGAAACATCGCTCAAGATGCTGCTGGCCCGCGCCCTGCGCAAGCATCGCCCGCCAGCAATGGCGGGCGCGGATTGAAACCGCAGCGTGACCGCCGATTGTTCAAAGCCGTGCCGGCATCGCCCGCCAGCAATGGCGGGCGCGGATTGAAACATCAAAGTAGCTCATGCATCCTCCCGTCTGTGCAGGCATCGCCCGCCAGCAATGGCGGGCGCGGATTGAAACCCCGACATCAGCGAAGAAACCCGCACCGTGGGCCGGCATCGCCCGCCAGCAATGGCGGGCGCGACTCACCGCGTCAGCGGCAGCGCCACCCCCATGGTGGCAAAGGCGCCGCCGCAGATGCGGTTGAAGCGCCGGCCCAGGCGCTGCAGCGCCGGGCGGATGCGGTGCGCCAGCCGGGCCAGCAGGTATTCCACCAGGCATTCGATGATGCCGAACGTGCCCGCCATGATGGCGAACTGCCACCACAGGCTGCGCGCCGGGTCGAGGAACTGCGGCAGGAAGGCGCCGTA
The DNA here is from genome assembly GCA_018241405.1 of Pseudomonadota bacterium. Classification (GTDB taxonomy): domain Bacteria; phylum Pseudomonadota; class Gammaproteobacteria; order Burkholderiales; family Burkholderiaceae_C; genus Alicycliphilus. The sequence goes on from JAFEDY010000014.1 coordinate 7,364, forward strand.
GAACAGCAGCGCCTTGGGGTTGGACACGGCCGCGAACAGGCCCTGGCGGAACATCATGCTGCGATGCGACACGCGCGCCGTGCCCTCGGCCGCCTCCAGCTGCAGCGGCGGCGCGCGCCACAGCTGCACGCCCAGCCACACCAGATAGGCGCCGCCCACCCACTTGAGCACCAGCAGCGCATGGGCCGATGCCTGCAGCAGCGCGCCGATGCCCACCATGGACAGCGCAATCACGCAGGCAAAGCCCAGCGCGCCGCCGGCAATGGTGTAGAGCGTGCGCTGGTGGCCGTGCAGGGCGCCGTGGGTCAGTGCCAGCAGGCTGTTGGGGCCGGGCGTGAGCGACAGGCCAAGGGCGGCCACCAGATACAGCAGCCAGGTGTGCAAAGCCATGTGGGATGTCCTTGGGGTGAGCGATGCGCCATCGTAAGCCCTGGGGCGCAGGGACATGCATCTGGACATCACCGTCCTCATGCCGCATGCTGGCACCAATGCGGTTTATGACATGCCAGGAGCGCGCCATGCGCAAGGAAGTTGGTGCCAGCGACCAGACATCGCTGAGCAAGAAATACGCCGGTCAGCTCTTTGACCTGCAAATCATGGACGATGGTTGCCGTGTGATGCAGGCGGTGCGGGTTATGCCCGTGAAGCAGGAAGGTGCTGCGCACTGCACCAACAAAGCCTCAACTCCTGTAGACGACTGGGCCAGGCAGTATGCGGTCGACATCGACCAGTACAACGCCTGGGCCGCTGGGCGTCCGCCCTACTCGCAACGTGTGCGCCAATGGCGCGCTGACAGAAGGTAGGCCATGGCGCGCCTGGTCAGGGCCGAAGTCCTCGCCATAGACAGCGCACTCGATATGCTGCTGCGCGGGTACTGTGCGCTGGCCAGCCCCGGTAAACCCCTTGCTGGCACAATCCCCGGCTTTGCACCACCCACAGCCAGCAGCCATGTTCACAGGCATCGTCCAGGCCACGGCCGCCATCGCCGCCATCGAGGATCGCGCAGGCCTGCGCAGCTTCAGCATCGACTTTCCCGCGGGCTTCTGCCAGGACATCGCCATCGGCGCGAGCGTGGCCGTCGATGGCGTGTGCCTGACGGTGACCGAAATCGTCTCGTCCACGCGCGCCCGGTTCGATGTGATGCTGCAAAGCCTCAATATCACCACCCTGGGCCGCTATGGCGTGGGCGCGCGCGTGAACGTGGAGCGCGCTGCCAAGGAGGGCGCCGAGATCGGCGGCCATCCGCTGTCGGGCCACATCGACTTCACCGGTACCCTGGCCGAGCGGCGCGAGCTGGAGAACAACCTGGTCTGGCGCGTGGCCGTGCCCGAGCCGTTTCGCCGCTATGTCTTTGCCAAGGGCTACATCGCCATCCATGGCGCGAGCCTCACGGTGGCCGAGGTGAACCGCGCCGAAGGCTGGTTCGAGGTCTGGCTCATCCCCGAGACGCGCCGCGCCACGGTGTTCGAGGCCGTGGCCGTGGGCGACCTGCTGAACATCGAGATCGAGCGCAGCACCCAGGTGGTGGTGGACACCGTGCGCGAGGCCGTGCACGAGAGCCTGGGCCGCCTGCAGCCCGTGCTGGAGGCCCTGCTCAAGGAAAAGGGCTTGTCGCTGGACGATTACCTGTCGCGCCCGCAATTGCCGCAGTGATGCCGGCCCTGCGCCGCCTGATCAGCGCTGCGCCGCGGGCTGCGCGGGCGGCTCCAGCCCGGTTCCCCGCACGATCGATGCCGCGGCGGGCGAGGCCAGGTAGCGGATAAACTGGCGCGCGCCCTCGGGGTTGGGCGCATCGGTCAGCACGCCGGCCGAGAAGAACACGCGCTGCTGCACCTCCTCGGGCAGGGGACCCAGGTACTCCAGCTCGGTGAAGGGCAGCAGTTCGCTGGCCTGCTGAAAGCCGATCTCCGCGTCGCCGCGCGCCACCACCGCGCCCACGCGCTCGCTCAGAATGCGCTTGGCCTTGGACGCGATCTGCCCGTTCACATCGAGCGTGGGGAACACCTCGGCGGCGAGGTAGGTGCCGCTGGCGCTGGCCGAATAGGCAATCGACTTGGCCTGTAGCAGGGTGTTCTTCAATGCAGCCACAGTGCTGATGTCCGGCTTGGGCGAGCCTTTGCGGACCGCGGCGGCGATCACCGAGCGGCCCAGGTCCACGCGGCTGCCGGGCACGACCTTGCCTTCCTTGACCAGCTTGTCCAGGGCCGAATCGGCCAGGATCACAACGTCAAAGCGCTCGCCGCGTGCCAATCGGCTGGGAATGGCGTCGGGGGCATTGCCCATCGATGCGCCGTAGGCGCTCACCACCGTGCGCCCGCTGGCCTCCTGGTACAGCGGCGCCAGCACCTTGTAGGCCGCGGTAAAGCCGCCGGAGCTGACCACGCGCACCTCGGCAGCTGGGGCGGCCTGTGCCATCTGCGGTTGCGGCGCAGTGGTGCAGGCACCGAGCGCCGCCAGCGCGGCCACCGCCGTGGTGAGCCACGCGCGGCGGCTCAGGTTTGGATTCGTTGTGGGCATGCCTTGTCTCCTGGGTTGTTGTCAGCGGCCCTGGCGGCCGCGGCGAAATCCACGGTGCACTGACGCTCGTGAATGATGGTAGTCCACGGAGCGTGACGCGCTATTTGTCTGCTTCTATCACTATGAATAATGAAGCATCTTGCGCTTTGTGGGTGGGCCTTTGGCGCCGTCTATCCCGTTTTACATCGGCTGACGTCCAGCCTTCGCCCCGGCTGGCGATAATCGCCGCCATGCCAAACCGCTGGAAACCCAACGTCACCGTGGCCGCCATTGTCGAGCGCGAGGGGCGTTTTCTGCTCATTGAAGAGAACACCGCGGATGGGCTGCGGCTGAACAACCCCGCGGGCCACCTCGATCCGGGCGAGTCACCCATAGCCGCCTGCACGCGCGAGACGCTGGAGGAGGCCGGCTACGACTTCGAGCCCACCGCCCTGGTGGGCGTGTACCTGAACCGCTTCAGGCGCACGCGCACCGGCGACGACATCACCTACCTGCGCCTTGCCTTCGCCGGCAACCTGGGTGCGCACCACGCCTGGCGTGCGCTGGACGACGGCATCGTGCGCACCGTGTGGCTGACGCCCGAAGAACTGCGCAGCTGCCGCGCACGCCACCGCAGCCCGCTGGTGATGCGCTGCGTGGAGGACTACCTGGCCGGCCGGCGCGCGCCGCTGGAGTTGATCCACACCGACGCGAGCGTGCTGCAGGCGCCGCTCTGAGCGTGCAGCGTGCATGATCCACGCGTATGCCATTGGTCAATGCGTGGAAACGGCTGCATCAAAAATCAGCACCATGACCAGGCCCACCACGGCCACGATGGATTGCACCACCGAGATGGTCTGCGTCGCCTCGCCCATGGTCATGCCGAAGGACTCCTTGACCATCCAGAAGCCGGCATGGTTGGCGTAGTTGAAGAACAGCGAGCCGCAGCCAATCGACAGGGCCAGCAGCGGCAGGTTCAGGCTGGGGTCGGCTCCCGCCAGCGGTGCCAGCAGTCCCGCCGCACCCACGATGCCGACGGTGGCCGAGCCGGTGGAGACCGACAGCAGCATGGCGATCAGCCAGCCCAGGATCAGCGGCGGGAAGGCAAATTGATGCGTCAGGTGCACGATGGCGTCGCCGACCTTGGCGCTGGTCAGCATCTGCTGGAAGGCGCCGCCGCCGGCAATGATCATGATGATGGAGGCAATCGGCTTGAGGCTCTTGCCCAGCGCCTCGCGCAGCCGCTCGGTATCGCCGCCGCGCGCGATCACCAGGGTCACGCTGGCAAACAGCACGCCCAGCAGCATGGCGATCAAGGGGTTGCCTAAAAAGCTGGCCACATGCAGGGCCGGGCTGTCCTTGGGCAGCAGCATTTCGGCGACGGCATGGACCAGCATCAGGATCGCGGGCAGCAGGGCCGCCAGCACACCGAGCGCGATGCCGGGCGGCTGGGTAGTGCCGGCCTTTTCGGTGACGGTGAACTGGTCCAGCAGGGCTTGGTCGGGCCGGGTGCCCATGCGTGGCGCAATGAAGGCGCCATACAGCGGCCCGCCGAGAACCATGGCCGGAATGGCTGCCAGAAAGCCGTACAGCATGGTGGGCCCCACCGTGGTCTTGAGCGTGGCGATGGCGGTCAACGGGCCTGGATGGGGCGGCACCATGCCATGCATGGCGGCCAGGGCCGAGATCACCGGAACGCCGACGTAGACATAGGCCGAGCCCTTGAAGCGCGCCTGGCCTTCGAGCTTGCGCGCCACGCTGAAGATGAGGGGCAGCATGACCACCAGCCCGACCTCGAAAAACATCGGGATGCCGACGATGAAGGCCACCAGCGTCATGGCCCAGGGGATCACGCGATCCGAGGCATGCTTCAGGATGGCCTCGGCGATCTGCTCCGTGATGCCTGCATCGGCCAGCACCTTGCCCAGCATGGCGCCCAGGGCAATGACGACGCCCACAGCCCCCAGCGTTTTGCCAGCGCCGTTGCTCAGCTGCCTGACGATGTTTGCCGGCTCCATGCCGGTGGCAAAGCCGACACCGACCGAGACCACCAGCAGGGCCAGCAGCGGGTGCATCTTGAGGCGCGAGACGATGAGCGCGACCAGCAGCAACACACTGACCAGGGCGGTCAGCAACAGCTGTATGTCTAGAGAGGTCATGGCTGAACCTTTGTTTTGGCTGGCTGCGCCGTTGTGAAACCCACATCCGGCCATGGAAGAGGGCTCAGTTTAGAAAGGCGCAAGCGCGCGGGCTGTAGGCTATTGCCGCAGTTCCATCGTCGCTATAGCCTGTTGACCCCATGCCCCGTCCCGCCTGGGCGGCCGGGGATAATCGCGCGATGACGAAACATCGCGTGGTGGTGGGCCTCTCAGGCGGCGTGGATTCCGCCGTCACGGCTCACCTTCTCAAGCAACAGGGCCACGAGGTGGTCGGCATCTTCATGAAGAACTGGGAGGATGACGACGACAGTGAGTACTGCTCGTCCAACATCGACTTCGTGGACGCTGCCGCCGTGGCCGACGTGATCGGCATCGAGATCGAGCATGTGAACTTCGCCGCCGAGTACAAGGACCGCGTGTTCGCCGAGTTCCTGCGCGAATACCAGGCCGGGCGCACGCCCAACCCGGACGTCCTCTGTAATGCCGAGATCAAGTTCAAGGCTTTCCTGGACCACGCCATGCGCCTGGGCGCCGAGAAGATCGCCACCGGCCATTACGCCCGTGTGCGCCAGAACCCGCAGACGCGGCTGTTCGAGCTGCTCAAGGGCCTGGACCCGTCCAAGGACCAGAGCTACTTCCTGCACCGCCTGAACCAGGCCCAGCTGTCCAGGACGCTGTTCCCGGTGGGCGAGCTGCACAAGAGCGAGGTGCGCCGCATTGCGGCCGAGATCGGCCTGCCGAATGCGAAGAAGAAGGATTCGACCGGCATCTGCTTCATCGGCGAGCGGCCGTTCCGCGAGTTTTTGAACCGCTACATCAGCCACGCGCCCGGCCCCATCCTGGACGAGCGCGGGCGCAAGCTGGGCCGCCATGTGGGCCTGTCGTTCTACACGCTGGGCCAGCGCCAGGGCTTAGGGATAGGCGGCGTGAAGGACAAGGGCGCGCCGCGCGGCGGCGGCGAGCACGCGCCGTGGTTCGTGGCGCGCAAGGAGCTGGAGTCCAACACCCTGCGCGTGGTGCAGGGCCATGACCACCCCTGGCTGCTGTCGCACCGCCTCACGGCGCAGGATGCGAGCTGGATCGCCGGCCACCCGCCCGCCCCGGGCGCCTGCGCCGCCAAGACACGCTACCGCCAGCAGGATGCCGCCTGCACCGTGCTGGCGGCGCAGGGCGAGTCGTTCGGCCTGCAGTTCCCCGAGGCCCAGTGGGCCGTGACGCCCGGCCAGTCCGCCGTGCTGTACGACGGCGAGGTCTGCCTGGGCGGTGGCGTGATTGCCACGGTGGATGGCTGAAACCCCTGGCCGGGGGCCCGGGCGGCATCCGTAGATACCCGAAGCACCCGGGCGCTGCGGCCCGGGTCTTGCTATGGTGTGAAATTGATTCAGCGTCGGCAGCCGGATTTTTCACGCCGCAACCGGGATCGGCTTTCTACAGTCTCACCCGCGCCGCGCCAGCCCGATCCCCCAATGCCGGACGTGCAGGCGTTTTTCAACCGGTACAACAACTACGGAGCACAGGCTATGGTCTGGCAACAAATCTACGATCCACTGGGCAACATGGTCATCTCCACCGCACTGGCCGCCGTGCCGGTGGTGGTCATGCTCGCGGCCCTGGGCTTTTTCCACATCAAGGCGCATATCGCCGCCGGCATGGGCCTGCTGGCGGCGCTGCTGGTGGCCATCTTCGTCTACGGCATGCCGGCCGACATGGCGGGGCGCGCGGCGCTGCTGGGCGGCTTCACGGGCCTGCTGCCGATCGGCTGGATCGTGCTCAACATCATCTTCCTGCACCAGCTGACCGAGCAGAACGGCAGCTTCGCCGTGCTGCAGGATTCGCTCTCGGGCATCACCGAAGACCGGCGCATCCAGCTCTTGCTGATCGCCTTCTGCTTTGGCGCCTTCTTCGAGGGCGCGGCGGGCTTTGGCACGCCGGTGGCGGTGACGGCGGCCATCCTCATCGGCCTGGGCTTTTCGCCGCTGGCGGCCTCGGGTCTGTCCCTGATCGCGAACACCGCGCCCGTGGCCTTCGGCGCGCTCGGCACGCCGGTGATCACGCTGGCCAAGGTGCACGGCTACGACCTGATGGAGGTCACGGCCATGATCGGCCGCCAGCTGCCGTTCTTCTCGCTCATGGTGCCGTTCTGGCTCATCTGGGCCTTTGCCGGGCGCAAGGGCATGATGGAAATCTGGCCCGCCATCCTGGTGACGGGCGTGTCGTTTGCGATTCCGCAGTACCTCGTGTCCAACTACATCGGGCCCGAGCTGGTGGACATCATCGCCGCCATCATCTCCATGGCCTGCCTGGTGGCCTTCCTGCGCGTGTGGAAGCCCAAGACCATCTGGACCTCGGCCTCGCTGCGCGGCCACGACGTGAGCGCGCATGAGGCCAAGCCGCCCAAGCCCGTCACGCGCCACAGCACGCAGGCCCTGGTGGCGGCCTGGACGCCCTGGGTGATCCTGTCGGTGTTCGTCTTCATCTGGGGCCTGCCCTCGGTCAAGGCCTGGCTCAACGGCATCTTCGCGCCCGCCTTCCCCATGGAGGGCCTGCACCAGATGATCGAGAAGGTGCCGCCCGTGGTGCCCAAGCCCACCAAGGAGGGCGCCGTCTACACGCTGAACCTGCTGTCGGCCACCGGCACGGGCATTCTGCTGTCGGCCATCGTCAGCGCCTTCGTCATGAAGTACAACCCGGTCGCGATCGTGCGCACCTTCTTCAAGACGCTGTGGCTGGTCAAGTATTCGCTGCTCACCATCGTGCTGATGTTGGCGCTGGGCACGCTGACGCGCTACTCGGGCACCGACACCACGCTGGGCCTGGCCTTTGCCAACACCGGCGTGCTCTACCCCTTCTTCGGCACGCTGATGGGCTGGCTGGGTGTGGCGCTCACCGGTTCGGACACGGCGTCCAACGTGCTGTTCGGCGGCATGCAGAAGGTGGCGGCCGAGCAGCTGCACCTGTCGCCCAACCTGATGGGCGCGGCCAACAGCTCGGGCGGCGTGATGGGCAAGATGATCGACGCGCAGTCCATCGTCGTGGCCTCCACCGCCACGCGCTGGTTCGACCACGAGGGCGACATCCTGCGCTACGTGTTCTTCCACTCCATCGCGCTGGCCTGCCTAGTGGGACTGTACGTGACCCTGCAGGCCTACGTCTGGCCGTTCTCGCTCATGGTGGTGCATTGACGATGTGACGGTTTTTGGCCGTCAGCGCTTGTCCATCAAGCGCTGGCAGCTATCACCACAATAGCAAACGGGCGCCCTGGGGCGCCCGTTTCGCTTTGTGGGGGCAAGGGGATCAGAACGGAATATCGTCGTCCATATCGTCGAAGCCCGATGCCGCGCGCGGCGGCTGGGCCACGGGGGCCGGGGCCGGCCGGGCTGCAGGCGGGGCTGCGGGGCGCTGTGCGGGCGCTGCGCGGCGCGGGGCCTCGTAGCCGTCGCCATAACCGCCATCGTCATAGCCACCACCCTGGCCGCCGCCGGCGCCCTGGCGGCTGCCCAGCATCTGCATGGTGTCGGCGCGGATTTCGGTGGAGTACTTCTCCACGCCGCTCTGGTCGGTCCACTTGCGCGTGCGCAAGCTGCCTTCCACATAGACCTGCGAGCCCTTGCGCAGGTACTGGCCCACGATCTCGGCCAGGCGGCCGTTGAAGACCACGCGGTGCCATTCGGTGGCTTCCTTGTTCTCGCCGGTGTTCTTGTCGCGCCAGCGGTCGGTGGTGGCGATGGTTACGTTGGCCACCTGGTCGCCGCTGGGGAAGGTGCGCATCTCGGGGTCGCGGCCGAGGTTGCCGACGATGATGACTTTGTTGACGGATGCCATGGGGAAAATCCTTTGTGCGTCAGCCCGGACGGCAGGGGAGGGTTTCCGGGCCAGATAAGCGAATCACACGGCCCCTGCGAGGCCGCAGGTGCGCAGCATAGCGACCTTGGGCGCCGGTGGCGCGCGGGGGGTGAAAAAAATCAGTGCCCGCTGCGCCCCACGGGTTTGAGCGGCCAGGTCACCACCAGCCACAGCAGGGCGAGCAGCGCCGTGGCGGCAAACAGCCCGCCCGGCCCCGCCCATTTGGCCAGCGCCCCGCCCAGCGCGCCGCCGGCAAACAGGCCCAGCGACTGTAGCGTGTTGTAGGCGCCCAGCGCCGCGCCGCGCAGATTGGCCGGCGCCATGCGCGACACCAGGCTGGGCTGGGTCGCCTCCAGCATGTTGAAACCGCAGAAAAAGACAAAAAGCAGCCCGCCCAGTAGCCAGACCGTGGGCTGCACACCATCTGCCACCAACAGGCCCAGCGCGGCCTGCACCAGCGCAATCAGGCCGATAGACAGCAGCAGCGCGGCGCGCAGCTTGCCGCGCCGCTCCATCGCAAACAGGCCGCCCATGGCGATGACCGACAGCACCAGCGCCGGCAGGTAGGCATGCCAGTGCGCGTCCTTCGGTAACCCGGCCTGCACCAGCATGGCGGGCACGGCCACCCACATGGCCATTTGAATCGTATGCAGGGCGAATACGCCCAGGTTCAGGCGCAGCAGATCGGCATGGCTCCAGACATCGGACAGGCGGCCGCGCGGCGCGTCGGCGTGGTGGCGCGTCTCGGGCGGCACCACCCACAGGATCAGCGCCACGCCGCCCAGCGCCAGCACCAGGGTCAGCGTGAACAGGCCCGACAGGCCGACATAGGCCGTGAGCAGCGGCGCCAGCACCAGGGCGACGGCAAACATCAGGCCGATGCTGATGCCCACCAGCGCCATGGCCTTGGTGCGCACGGCATCGCGCGTCTGGTCGGCCAGCAGCGCGGTGACGGCCGCCGACACCGCGCCCGCACCCTGCAGCGCCCGGCCCAGCAGCAGGCCCATGACCGAGTCCGCCAGCGCCGCCACCAGGCTGCCCGCGGCAAACACCAGCAGGCCCAGGGCGATGACGCGTTTGCGCCCGAAGCGGTCGGACGCCATGCCCAGCGGCAGCTGAAAGAACGCCTGCGTCAGCCCATACATGCCCATGGCCAGGCCCACCATCGCGGGGTCGTCGCCGCCGGCGTACTTGCGCGCCTCCAGCATGAACACGGGCAGCACCAGGAACAGCCCCAGCATGCGCATGGCAAAAATAGCCGCCAGGCCGATGCTGGAGCGGCGCTCCAGCGCCGTCATGCGCGAGGCGGGGGCCGTGGTGGCGGGGGATGAGGTGGGGGTGGTGGTGTCCGACACGGCGGCAATCGGTGCTCAGGCAAAACCCGCATTGTGGCGCAGTGTCGGTTTCCCTGGCCCCGGCGGGCCCTCCAACGGCTGCCGCGGGCGGACCCCAAGCCCAGGCACCGCTGTCCTATCATGGTGGGTTTTCTTCGAGCACCCCCCAGCGATGGCCGATACCGCCCCACTATCCGACGAATCACCCGCACCGGACGCCGGCCGCCCGCTGGCCCAGGTGCTGCGTGGCGGCGGGCAGATCAGCATCCGCGGGGCGCGCACGCACAACCTCCAAAACATCGACCTGGACATTCCGCGCAACCAGCTGGTGGTGATCACCGGGCTGTCGGGCTCGGGCAAGTCCAGCCTGGCCTTCGACACGCTGTATGCGGAAGGGCAGCGGCGCTATGTGGAGAGCCTGTCGGCCTATGCGCGACAGTTCCTGGGCCGGCTGGACAAGCCCGACGTGGACCTGATCGAAGGCCTGTCGCCCGCGATCAGCATCGAGCAGAAGGCCACCAGCCACAACCCGCGCTCCACCGTGGGCACGGTGACCGAGATCCACGACTACCTGCGCCTCTTGTACGCGCGTGCCGGTACGCCGCACTGCCCCGACCATGGCCTGCCGCTGGCCGCCCAGACCGTGAGCCAGATGGTGGACGCCGTGCTGCAGCTTCCCGAGGACAGCAAGCTCATGCTGCTGGCCCCCGTGGCGCGGCACAAGAAGGGCGAGTTCGTCGATCTGTTCGAGCAGATGCAGGCCCAGGGCTATGTGCGCTTTCGCGTCGATGGCCAGATCTACGAGGTGGACGAGCTGCCCGAGCTCAAAAAGACCGAAAAGCACGACATCGACGTGGTGGTCGATCGCCTCAAGGTGCGCCCCGATGCCCAGCAGCGCCTGGCCGAGAGCATCGAGGCCGTGCTGCGCATAGGCGGGGCCGAGGGCGCCGGCCGGGTGCTGGCGCTGGAGATGGACAGCGGGCGCGAGCACCTGTTTTCGGCCAAGTACGCCTGCCCCGTGTGCAGCTATTCCCTGCCCGAGCTGGAGCCGCGGCTGTTCTCGTTCAACTCGCCCACGGGCGCCTGCCCGGCCTGCGACGGCCTGGGCCAGCAGGATTTGTTCGACCCGGCGCGCGTGGTGGCCTTCCCCTCGCTCAGCCTGGCCAGCGGCGCCATCAAGGGCTGGGACCGGCGCAACGGCTACTACTTCGCCATGCTGGAGAGCCTGGCGCGGCACTACGGCTTTGACGCCGAGGCGCCGTTCGAGCAGCTGCCCGAGCGCGTGCGCCAGGCCGTGCTGTACGGCTCGGGCGAAGAGGAAATCGCCTTCAGCTATTTGCTGGACAGCGGCCCGAAGAAGGGCCAGCCCATCGTCAAGCACCACCCCTTCGAGGGCATCCTGCCCAATATGGAGCGGCGCTGGCGCGAGACGGATTCCGCCGTGGTGCGCGAAGACCTGTCGCGCTACCGCCAGACCCAGCCCTGCGCCGAATGCGGCGGCGCGCGCCTGCGGCGCGAGGCACGCCATGTGCTGGTGGGGGACGGCGAGGCCGCGCGCGCCATCTACGCCGTGAGCGACATGACGCTCTCGGGCGCCCAGGCCTGGTTCGGCGCGCTCCGACTCACAGGCGCCAAGGCCGATATCGCTGACAAGATCGTGCGCGAGATCGGCGCGCGCTTAGGCTTTCTGAACGACGTGGGCCTGTCCTACCTGAGCCTGGCGCGCAGCGCCGAGACATTGAGCGGCGGCGAGGCCCAGCGCATTCGCCTGGCGAGCCAGATCGGCAGCGGCCTGACGGGCGTGATGTATGTGCTGGACGAACCCAGCATAGGCCTGCACCAGAGGGACAACGATCGGCTGATCGCCACCCTCACGCGCCTGCGCGACCTGGGCAACAGCGTCATCGTCGTCGAGCATGACGAAGACATGATCCGCGCCGCCGACCACTGCGTGGACATGGGCCCCGGCGCCGGTGTGCACGGCGGGCGCGTCATGGCCCAGGGCACCTATGACCAGCTATGCGCGAATCCTGAATCCCTCACCGGCCAATACCTGAGCGGCGCGCGCAGCCTGCCCGTGCCCGCGCGGCGCACGCCCTGGCTGCCGGTGCTGGAGCAGGCGGCGCCCGAGGCCGAGAAAAAGCCCAAGTCACGCTTTCCGCAGACGGCGGCCAGCCAGCGCAAGCAGGAGCGCCTGGCCGAGCACCGCGCCACGCAAGGCCGGCTGCAGGCCCTGCGCGTGCTGGGCGCCACGGGCAACAACCTGCAGAACGTGGATGTGGAATTCCCCGTGGGCCTCTTGACCTGCGTGACCGGCGTGTCCGGCTCGGGCAAGAGCACCCTGGTCAACGACACCCTGCACAAGGCCGCCGCGCGCCTGATCCACCGCGCGCACGAGGAACCCGCGCCGCACGCAGGCATCGAGGGGCTGGAGTATTTCGACAAGGTCATCAACGTCGATCAAAGCCCCATAGGCCGCACGCCGCGCAGCAACCCCGCCACCTACACGGGGCTGTTCACGCCCATCCGCGAACTCATGGCCGAGACCAACACCGCCAAGGAGCGCGGCTACGGTCCCGGGCGCTTCTCGTTCAACGTGGCGCAGGGCTCGGGCGGAGGGCGCTGCGAGGCCTGCCAGGGCGACGGCGTGGTCAAGGTGGAGATGCACTTCCTGCCCGACGTCTACGTGCCCTGCGACGTCTGCCACGGCCAGCGCTACAACCGCGAGACCCTGCAGGTGCAGTGGAAGGGCCGCAACATCGCGCAGATCCTCGACCTCACGGTGGAGGATGCGCACGCCTTCTTCAAGGACGTGCCGGCGATTGCGCGCAAGCTGCAAACCTTGCTGGACGTGGGCCTGTCCTACATCCGCCTGGGCCAGAGCGCGACCACGCTGTCGGGCGGCGAGGCCCAGCGCGTGAAGCTGGCGCAGGAACTCAGCCGCCGCGACACCGGCCGCACGCTCTACATCCTGGACGAGCCCACCACCGGCCTGCACTTTGCCGACATCGCGCTACTGCTCAAGGTGCTGCTGCAGCTGCGCGACGCCGGCAACACCATCGTCGTCATCGAGCACAACCTGGACGTCATCAAGACGGCCGACTGGCTCATCGACATGGGCCCCGAGGGCGGCGCCGGCGGCGGGCAGGTGGTGGCGGTGGGCACGCCAGAAGAGGTGGCAGCGAATGCGGCCAGCCACACGGGGCGGTATCTGCGCCGGTATTTGCACATGGCTCAAGTAGCGGAATCCGTTGATTGCACGCAAGGCCTGCAAAACCCACCGTCATCCCCGCCCGCACCGGGCAGACTGAGGTCAACAGGCATCGCTACTTGAGCCTTGCACATCCGTTGCCTGCTTGACGATCTGACAAATCAGGCTGGCCACACACAAAGCCCCTTGTCCATTTGTGCGGGGGCGAGGTGCCTGAAGAATGTGAAAAATGCGAGCCAGAAGGTTGTGGCGCTCTAGGGATGGGCGTAGACAGCTATCAATAAATGAGTATTTGTTGCGGGTGTACGTTTTGGGGCCCGCTACAGCGCACGCCGGGTCGCGTAGCGCACCACGGTCACGCCGGCGCGTGCCTGGCGCGTGCTGGGCATGACGAGCACGCAGTCGTCGTAGGGGGTGGTGACGCTCTCGCCGTCGCCCTCATCGCCGTTCCAGCCGATCACGGTGCCGGCCTTCGGGATCACCTCCAGGCCCGTGAAGGGCTCGGTGAAGGCAAAGCGCTCGCTCCTGGCGACTACGGGTCCCGTCACCTGCAGTGCCCACTGGCGCGGCGCGTCGGGCAGGCGCCAGCCGGGCAGCAGGCGCTCCAGGCTCGCGGCATCGAGCAGGCCCGCCGCCTGCAGAAAGCGCAGGCACATGTCCTGCGCCACGGTGCGGCTGGCCGGGTCGCCGTGAAAGCCGCATTCCAGCAGCAGCGAGTGGCTGTCGCCGGCCTGCGCGTCATCGAGGCCAAAGCGCCCGTAGTCGCGCATGCGCGTGCCGTCCTGGTGGCCGGCGTCGATGACGATGTGTTCGGGCGTGGCCAGGGCCTTGGCAAGCTGCAGGTTGCGCGCGTGCATGCCGGTGAGCAGCAGCGGCGCGCAGGGTTCGTGCATGGAGTGCAGGTCCAGCAGCCAGTCGGCCTCTTGCACAAAGGGCCGCAGCTGGGCGCAGCGGCGCCGCTCCAGGGTGTCGGCCGCGTCCATGCGCGCGTCGCTCCACTGGCGGTTCATGTCCTGCTCGACAAAGCGTGCCGCGTCGTGATTGGCGGCATCGAACCGGTCGAAGGCCGCGAGGTTGCAGAACGCCAGCGTCAGCCGCCCGGCCTGCGGGCGCAGGCCGGCTTCGAGCAGGCCCTTGAGCGCCCAGGCGCCGCACAGCTCGTTGCCGTGGATCAGCGCGCTGATCAAGACATGGCGGCCGGGCCGGCCGGAGTCGAAGCGCCACACGCCCTCGGCGCCGGTGTTGCCCGCGCGCCAGGCGGCGATGTCGGGTGCGGGCAGTGCGAATTGCAGCGGGGCGCTCATTCTTCGATCTTTGCGAACTGCACGATCTTGGTGTACTTGGCGATTTCCGCGCGCCAGAAGGCTGCCAGATCCACGTCGGGCGCTGCGACACCGGAGCCGGCCGCGGCCATCTTCTTGCGGAAGTCGGGCGACTGCAGGGTGTCGTTCAGCGCCTTCTTGAGCCTGGCGACCACGGGCTGCGGCAGGCCCGCCGGGCCCACCAGGGCGAACCAGCTCTCGATGTCCACGTTCTTGAACTGCGCAAATTCGGCCAGGGCCGGAATGTCGGGCGTGGCCGGCGCGCGCTTGGCGGCCGTGGTGCCCAGCGCCACCACCTTGCCGGACTTGATGTGCGGCAGGCCGCTGGAGAGTACGAACACGCCGAACTCCAGGTTGTTGCCCACCAGGTCATTGGTCAGCGGCGCCACGCCGCGGTAGGGGATATGCGTCATGAACAGGCCCGCCTGCTCCTTGACCATCTCGCCGGCCAGGTGCAGGGCCGTGCCCACGCCCGAGCTGCCGTAGCTGAACTTGCCGGGGTTCTTCTTGACGAGCTGGGTGAAGTCGTTGGCGTTCTTCACCCCCGATGCGGTGGACGCCACCAGCACCATGGGCTGCGAGCCGATCAGGCCGATGGGCGTGAAGCTGGCCGCGTTGTACTTGACGCTCTTGGCAACCAGCTTGGCAATCGCCAGCTCGTTGTTGGCGCCCACCAGCAGGGTGTAGCCATCGGGCGCGGCGCTCGCCACCTTCTGCGCGCCTATGGTGCCGCCGGCGCCACCCAGGTTCTCAATCACCACGGGCTGGCCCAGGCGTGTGGACAGCTCGGCGCCCACCAGGCGCCCCATCAGGTCGGTGCTGCCGCCGGGCGGGTAGCCGACGACGATGGTGATGGGCTTGGCCGGCCATTCCTGCGCCTGGGCAGGGCTGGTGGCCAGCAGGGCCAGGCCGCTGGCGATGAGGGCGGCGGCAAGGCGCCGCGTTGGGGTGGTGAGCGATGGGCGCATGTGGAGGCGGGGGGGGTGAAGAGTGCGGGTGTGTCAGCCGCGGGCGGTGTTGAGCGCGGCGCGCGTGGCCAGGGCTGCGCTGCGTGCAGCGGTAGCAAAATCTGCCCCGTCCGAGGCGTAGAGCACGGCGCGCGAGGAATTGACGATGATCGGCCCGTCGGCACGAAGCCCGGCACGCACGGTGGCTACGGCGTCGCCGCCCTGTGCGCCCACGCCGGGGATCAGCAGCGGCACATGGGGCGCGAGCAGGCGCACGCGCTCGATCTCCTGCGGGTAGGTGGCGCCCACCACCAGGCCGAGCTGGCCGTTCTTGTTCCACGGCCCTTGTGCCAGGCGCGCAATATGTTCGTACAGCAGCGGCTGGCCTTCGACGTCGGCCAGGCGCTGGTTCTGGAAATCGTCGCCGCCAGGGTTGGAGGTGCGGCACAGCAGGAAGGCACCCTTGCCGGGGTAGCGCAGATAGGGTTCTACCGAATCCCAGCCCATGAAGGGTGACAGCGTCACCGCGTCGGCGCCGTAGCGCTCGAAGGCCTCGCGCGCGTACTGCTCGGCCGTGGAGCCTATGTCGCCGCGCTTGGCGTCCAGGATCACCGGTACATGCGGCGCGTTGGCACGCAGGTGCTGCATCAGGCGTTCGAGCTGATCCTCGGCGCCATGCGCGGCGAAGTAGGCGATCTGCGGCTTGAAGGCGCAGACCAGGTCGGCCGTGGCGTCCACGATGGCGGCACAGAAGTCATAGATCTTGTGCGCCTCGCCCCGCACCGACTCGGGAAAGCGCGTGGGCTCCGGGTCCAGGCCCACGCACAGCAGGGAGTCATTGCGCGTGGTGGCGTCGCGCAGCATGTCGAGAAAGGTCATGGGCGCAATTTTAGGAGAGCGCTGCCGCGCCAGCCGGCCGCGCGCGACAATCGGGCGCCTGTGTGCCCTATGTGCCGCATGCGTGGCGCGCGCAGCCCCCTCTACCCACCTGCCCTCCCATGCCAACCCTTGTGCCCGCCAGCGCCTTGCGCGCCGCCCTCCAGTTGCTGACCTTGTTGCGGCCCGCAGCCACGGCCGCGTACCCGGGCCAGGCAACGCCTGTTCCGTTCAAAGGCGCGGACATGGCGGGTGAGGCGGCAGCCTTGCCGGACCCCATTCCGCGGCGCATCTGGACCTATTGGAACGGCGCCACCCTCGACCCCGTGGTGGCCCAGTGCATAGACAACTGGCGCCTGCAGTGCCCCGACTACGATGTCGAAGTACTCAACGCCGGTAACCTGGACCGTTTCGTGGCGCCCGGTGACCTGCCGCCGGGTTTTGCCGGGCTCGCCCCGGCCAAGCAGGCGGACTGGCTGCGCCTGTACCTGGTGCGCCACCATGGCGGCTTCTGGCTCGATGCGTCCATCGTGCTCACCCAGTCGCTCGACTGGCTGTGCGCGCAGCAACAGGCCCAGGGCAGCGAGTTCATAGGATTTTTCCTGCAGGGCTTCACCCACGATGCGCGCTGGCCGGTGGTGGAGAGCTGGGCCTTCGGCGCGCCGGCACATAGTCCCTTCGTGACTGCATGGCAGCAGGAGTTCCATCGCGCGCTGATAGAGCAGGGCACGGACGCCTACCTGGCGCAGCTGCGCGGCCTGCCATCGGGCGCGGCGCTGCTGCAGGGCATCACCGACCCCGAGTACCTGCTCATCCATGTAGCGGCCCAGCAGGTGCTGCGGCGCGGCAATGCGTACCACCTGTCACTGTTGTGTGCGGAAGATACCGCCTATTTCTATCAAAAGGCGCTGTTCTGGAAGTGGTACCTGCTCTATCCCCGGCTGTGCCTGATGACCGCGCGGGGTGCCAGCGCGCCGTTGGTCAAACTGCGCGGGGGCGAGCGGCGGCATTTTTCCGAGCTGTTGGCGTACCACGGCGGGGCCAGGCGCGGCAGCCTGTGGCAACGGGCCTGCACGCCCGCGCGGTTGTAGCCGGGTGTCGCGCAGAGGTCTTCAAGGCGTAGGCGGCGCACGCGGCCTACGCCCGGCACAATTGCGCTCCATGCCCGTCTTTACACCCCGCCAGCTCGTGGTTCTCGTACTCTTGACCCTGGTGTGGGGGTTCAACTGGCCGGTGATGAAGCTGGGTGTGGCGCATTTCCCTCCGCTCACCTTCCGCATGGCCTCGCTGTGGCTGGGCCTGCCCATACTGGCGCTGTTGATGCGCCAGCAAGGCCTGCCGTTCGCCATACCGCGCGCCTACTGGGGCCGGGTGGCGCTGCTGGCGCTCACCAACATGGTGCTGTGGCATGTGCTCATGATTCTGGCAATACCGCTGCTGTCGAGCGGCCGCGCGGCCATACTGGGCTACACCATGCCCATTTTTTCGGCAGTGCTGGGCGTATGGTTCTTCGGCGACCGGCTGGCCGGCCGCGGCTGGGCCGGCGTGGGTGCCGCCTTGCTGGGCGTGCTGCTGTTGCTGTGGCACGAGATGGGCGCCCTGGGCAGCCGGCCCGTGGGCGTGTCACTGATGCTGGTGTCGGCCGCCAGCTGGGCCCTGGGCACGCAGCTGCTGCGCCGCAAGTCCGTGCCCGTGCCGCTGCTGACCCTGTCGTTCTGGATGGTGGCCATTACCTGCGCGGCTCTCACCGTGCTGGCGGCGCTGTTCGAGCATGAACGCTGGCATGCGCCCGACCACCAGGCCTGGGCCGCCATCTTCTACAACGGCCTGCTGGCGCTGGGTTTTGCGCAGACGGCCTGGTTCTTCCTGGTGCGCACGCTGCCGCCCGTGGCCTCCACGCTCAGCGTGATGATGATCCCGGTGCTGGGGGTGTTCAGCGGCTCGCTGTGGCTCGGTGAGCAGCTGCGCTGGCAGGACTGGACCGCCGTGGCTCTGATGGTGCTGTCGATTGCCTCAGTGCTGTGGCCGACCGATAGGAAGTAACCAGCAAGCAAAAAAAAAGCCGCCGAGGGGTCGGCGGCCGAGGTTCAGGCGGCTATCAACGCGCCACCACCAGCAGGCGCTGCACGTCGCGGTCGTTGGGCAGGGCGTAGTCATGCCCGCGGATGATGCGGCTGTCCTCGGTGCGTACCAGCTTCATGCTCACATAGGTGAAGTTGGCGGCGGTGGAATAGGTGCCCACCAGCACCATGGAGGCATTGTGGTTGCGCGCGATGTCCTTGATCTCGCGCGACAGCAGCAGCTCGCCGGCACCTTCCTTGACGAAGACATCGCCGCGCAGCTTGATCTCCTTGACGTTGAAGCCGATTGCCGCCATGTTGTTGGCATATTGCTCGGACAGCGTGCGTCCCAGCGGGGCCGAGCGGCTCAGGTCGTTGACGTTGACCACGGTGGCCACCAGCACGGGGCCAGGGCCCGTGGCGGCCACATCCAGGCCGGTCACCAGGCGGCCCACGGCCTCGCGGCTGTTTTGCAGCAGAGGGGCGTTGGCCGCTTCCTGGTAGGTTGGCTCCATGCGCAGCTGCGGCGCCTGCTGGGCACAACCCACGGCGAACAGGGCGGCCATGAGGGTCAGGGCGAGTGTGCGCTTCATTGCGAGACCACCTTCATGTTGACGGCGCGGTAATGCGTTGGGAGCAGGAACAGCGGCGTGTCCGCGTTCTCTAGGTAATAGACATCGGTCTTGCGTGCCACATACTGGCCGCCGCGCGTGACGGTGGTGGTCAGGATCAGCTCGGTATTCGTCGGACCGCCGGAATTGATGCTGTTGGCGAAGTCCATGGCCGTGGTCAGGCCCAGCGTGGCCAGCAGCTTGGCGTCGATATGCTCGTTGCGCAGGCCGTAGGCAGCCATCAGGCCGCCCGCGAGCATGGTGAACTGGCCGGGGATGAAGTGCGGGCGGTCGCTGTTGTGGCGCACCACCTGGGTGTTGTAGCTCACCTCCAGCACGGCGCCGGGGCTTTGCTGCACGGCGGCGCCGTCCTGCACGAGCCCGGTGATCAGGAAGTCGCGAAAGCCCAGGTCAAACGCGCTTGGCTGGGCCGGCGCCGCCACATGCAACGGCGTGTTGGGGGCGTAGCCGGACTTTTCGAGGGTGGCCCGGGTCTGCGCCACCACGTCGCGCGACACCAGCTCCCAGTGGCCGGCCGAGCGTACCTTGTATTGGCTGGTCAGTTCGAAGTTCTTGGCCAGCGGTATCGGCGCGCTGCCGCAACCCGCCAGCGCGAACGCCGTGCCGGCCGCCACGGTCCACCCGAGCATCTTGGAAAAAGACATGGTTCCCTCCTGAATTGGCGATCTGTGCAAGACACGAATATTCATGCCTTACACATTTGGGAACGATTCTGCGTGGTGCCGCGGCCAAAAACAAGGGGAAGGGCGGATTTGGCCTCGCCGGCGGGGCAATTTGTTGTTTTGCCCGCAAGCGCCTTGCGTTTCAGCCTGCAGCGCGCCTTTGCAAAATCTCGAAAGCCGGCAGTTGCTTGCCCTCCAGCACCTCCAGGAAGGCGCCCCCGCCGGTCGAGATATAGCCCATGTCCTTCTCGATGCCGTACTTGGCAATGGCCGCCAGCGTGTCGCCGCCGCCGGCAATGCTGAACGCGCTGGACGCGGCAATGGCCTGGGCAATGGCCTGGGTGCCGCCCGCGAACTGGTCGAATTCGAACACGCCCACCGGGCCGTTCCAGACAATGGTGCCGGCGGCCTTGAGCTGCACGGCCAGCTGGGCAGCAGTCTCGGGACCGATGTCCAGGATCAGGTCGTCCTCGGCCACCTCGGTGGCCTTTTTCACGGTGGCGGGCGCGTCGGCAGCGAAGGCCTTGGCGGTGACCACGTCGGTGGGGATGGGCACGGCGGCGCCGCGCGCGGCCATGGCGGCAATCACCGCCTTGGCCTCGCCCACCAGATCGGGCTCGGCCAGGCTCTTGCCGATCGGCAGGCCCGCGGCCAGCATGAAGGTGTTGGCGATGCCGCCGCCGACGATCAGGCCGTCCACGTTCTTCGCCAGGCTTTGCAATATGGTCAGCTTGGTCGAGACCTTGGAGCCGGCGACGATGGCCACCAGCGGGCGCTTCGGATTTGCCAGCGCGGTTTGAATCGCGTCGATCTCGGCGGCCAGCAGCGGGCCGGCGCAGGCGGTCTTGGCATATTCGGCAATGCCGTAGGTCGTGCCCTCGGCGCGGTGGGCGGTGCCGAAGGCGTCGTTCACATAGATGTCGCACAGCTGGGCCATCTTCTGCGCCAGCTCAGGGCTGTTCTTTTTCTCGCCCTTGTTGACGCGGCAGTTTTCCAGCAGCACGACCTGGCCAGGCTGCACGCTCACGCCATCGACCCAGTTGGCGAGCAGCGGCACCTCGCGGCCCAGCAGCTCGGACAGGCGTAGCGCCACGGGGGCGAGCGAATCCTGGGGCTTGAACTCGCCCTCGGTCGGGCGGCCCAGGTGGCTGGTCACCATGACGGCGGCGCCGGCATCGAGCGCCATTTGTATGCAGGGCACGGATGCGCGGATGCGCGTGTCCTCGGTGATGCGGCCGGCATCGTCCTGCGGCACGTTGAGGTCGGCGCGGATGAATACGCGCTGGCCGCGGGCCTGGCCCTGGGCGCAGAGGTCGGAGAAGCGAAGAATATGCATGGCGGGTTGTGTGGTGGGATGAAAATCGCGCCGCATTGTAGGCGGCGTCGTAACCGCCTCGTAACCCAGCTCACCAACCCCAACCGATGTGAAGGGGCAGGTATAGCGCCATGCCCACGACGATGGTGCCCAGAATGTCGCGCCGCCAGAAGTAGTAGGCGGATGCGGCTAAGACGGCGGGCAGGCGCGCGTCCTTCAACGTCTGGATCAGCGCGCCCTGGGTCATGAGCAGCTCGGGCGCGATCACGGCGGCCAGCGCCGCCAGCGGCGCGTATTTGAGGCCGCGCCGCAGCCAGTCGGGCATGGGCAGTTCGCGCTCGGGGATCATGAAGAACGCGCGCGTGACCAGGGTGATGGCCGCCAGCCCCAGGATGGCGATGAGGGGCGTGAGCCATTCGCCGTTCATGAGCCACCCCCCGCGGCGCGGACACGCGCCCGCCGCAGCGCGCGCTCGCCCGACTCCATGGCCAGCCCGGCCGCCACGGCCGCGGCAATGGCCACCAGGATGTTGAGCTTGAGCGGCAGCGCGAAGGCGGCCACCGCCGCCGTGCAGGCCACGGCCGTCGCCAGCCAGCTGGCGCGGTCGGCCAGCATGGACAGCAGAATGCCCAGCAGCGCCAGCACCCCGGCAAAGCCCAGGCCCCAGGACAGTGGTATGGCGTTGGCCAGGACGATGCCGGCCACCGACGGCACCTGCCAGGCCAGCCAGTTGGTCGTGGCCGCGCCCCAGAAATACGGCACCTGCGCGGGATCGGGCCGCGGCGTGGGAAAGCGCCGCATGAAGGCCACGAAGATCACATCGCCGCTGAAGTAGCCCAGCACCAGCCGGTGCCGCCGCGGCAGCTGGGCGAAGTAGCCGCGCCACATGCTGCTGAATATGACGAAGCGCAGGTTCACGCACGCGGCCGTGAGCCATATCACCCACAGCGGTGCGCCCGCCACCATCAGCGGCAGCACGGCCAGCTGGGCGCTGCCCGCGTACACGGTGAGCGACATGAACAGCGCCAGCGGCGTGGACATGCCGCCCTTGACCATGGCCACGCCCGTGACCAGGCCCCAGGCACCTATGCCCAGGCCGGTACCCAGCATGTCGGTGGCGCCCTGGCGAAAGGACGGGTCGCGCAGCTGGCTGCGCCAGGCCGCAAGGCTCATGCGCCGCCGCCGAGCACCATGCCCGGCGCCAGTGCGAAGCCGTGCAGAAACTGGGCCGCCGGCAGGCGCTTGCCGCCGGCGCGCTGCAAGGCCCTCAGCTGCAGCACAGTGCCCGCGCCGCAGGCCACGCTGATGCCGCCATCGTCTATCAATAAAATCTGGCCACAGGCCGCATCTTTCGGGCGCTGGCAGCTATCTATTTCGCAGTCCCAGATTTTGATGGGGTCGGCACCGAGCTGGGTACTGGCGCCGGGAAAGGGGTCGAAGGCGCGCACGCGCCGGGCGATCACCGTGGCGCTCTGGCGCCAGTCGATCAGGCTCTCGGCCTTGGCTATCTTGTGCGCGTAGGTCACGCCCTCGGTGGGTTGCGCCGTGGCCGTCAGTGTGCCGGCAGCGGCCTGCCGCAGTGCCTGCACGATCAGCCGCCCGCCCAGCTGCGCCAGCCGGTCGTGCAACGTGGCCGTGGTGTCGGTGGGGGGTACGGCGGTTTTCTCGATGAGCAGCATGTCACCCGTGTCCAGGCCGGCGTCCATCTGCATGATGGTCACGCCGGTCTCCGGGTCGCCGGCCTCTATGGCGCGGTGTATGGGCGCGGCGCCGCGCCAGCGCGGCAGCAGGCTGGCGTGGATGTTGAGACAGCCGAGCCGAGGCATGTCGAGCACCCATTGCGGCAGGATCAGCCCATAGGCCGCCACCACCATCACGTCGGCCTGCGCCGCGGCGATGGCATCGCGGGCGGCAGCCGCGTCCTCGGGGTACTTGCCGTCCAGGCGCAGGCTTTGCGGCTGCGCGACGGCAATGCCGTGCGCGAGCGCGCATTGTTTGACGGGCGAGGCCTGCAGCTTCATGCCGCGGCCGGCGGGGCGGTCGGGTTGGGTCAGCACCAGGGGCACGGTGAAACCTGCGGCCAGCAGGCTTTCCAGGGCCACACGCGCAAACTCGGGCGTGCCGGCAAAAATGACTTTCATGGGGGGCAGTAAAGGTGATTAGCGGTGCGGATCGCGGTCGTTCAGGCGCTCGTCGGTGAACATCACGCGCCGCACCACGCCCTCGGGGTCGAGGTGCACATGGGCCTGGCGCGGATTGCCATTGTCCAGGATGCGGTAGGTCCAGATATCGCCGTTGAAGCGTGCCACCTTCTCCACTCGCGCGGGCGGGCCGAACATGCGCCGCACGTCATCGCGCCGATCCACGTCATTGCGCAGCGCCTGGAAACTTTCGAGCGTCAGCACCTGGGTGACGCCCACCAGGCGCCGCTCTGCGTCGAAATCCATGCGGTAGACCTGCGGGCCCGCGGGCTGGCGGCTGTAGAGCAGGCGCTCGCCGCCGCCGGGCAGCGGCTCGGTCAGCGTGGGGCGGCCCATGGAGCGCAGGATGTCGGCCTCGGGCGTGCCGGGCTTCTGCCATTCGGGCACGGCGCAGCCCGCCAGCAGCGCGGCCAGCGCCAGGCCCGCCGCGCTGCGGCGCCAGGGTGGCGCCGGCAACGGGCTCATACGCCCGCCGTCTGCTGTTTTTGCTGCTTGAGCAGCTTGGTCTTGATGCGGTTGCGCTTGAGCGGCGAGAGGTATTCCACGAACACCTTGCCCAGCAGGTGGTCCATCTCGTGCTGTATGCACACGGCCAGCAGGTCCTCGGCCTCGATGATGCGCTCCTTTCCGTCGCGGTCCAGGGCGCGTGCATGCACGGCCAGCGCGCGCTCCACGCCGTCGTAGATGCCGGGCACGGACAGGCAGCCCTCGTCGCCCACGCGCGTCTCGGGGCTGGCCCAGACGATCTCGGGGTTGATCAGCACCAGGGGCTGGTCGCGCTCCTCCGAGACATCGATGACCACGATGCGCTCATGTACGTCCACCTGGGTGGCGGCCAGGCCAATGCCGTGGGCGTCGTACATGGTGGCGAACATGTCGTCCACGATGGCGCGCACGCGCTCATCGACGGTGGCGACGGGCTTGGCGAGCTTGTGCAGGCGGGGATCGGGGTAGCAGAGAATGGGAAGAATGGCCATGGCGCGGAGGTCCGAATGTCGTTATTTTCGCCACTTTTGCCGCGGGATGCCGACGGCGCCATCAATAATCGTTGCCCATTCAAGGGCTTGGGCACAAAATCTCAAATAGTTTTTTCAGTATCTAAGGCAGTTTCTTTTGTAACAACAAACTTTGCTGCCGGCGAAAGAGGGACGCATTCCCATGCATGACAAGAGAAACGATATGAAGGCCCTGGCCCGGGCGGGCGCAAACACGCTCGCGGCGCTGGCCCTTGGCGCCCTGCTGGTGCCTGCGTCCCAGGCCCAGCACCACCCGGTCACGGCGCAGCAGCGCGCCGAGGCACAGCAGGTGGCGGCGCGCGGCGTTCCGGTGTCGGAGCTGGCGCCGAACGCGCCCGAGACCTATGTGGTCAAGCGCGGCGACACACTATGGGGTATTTCCGGCATGTACCTGCAGCGCCCCTGGCGCTGGCCCGAGCTGTGGGGCATGAACCTGCAGCAGATTGCCAATCCGCACCGGATCTATCCTGGGCAGACCCTGTATCTTGAGAAGGCCGAGGGTTACGCGCGCCTGCGCACCAGTCCCGCCGGCACGGCCGAGGCCGAAACCGTGACCGTGCGCGTGTCGCCGCGCACGCGCTATGACAGCCTGGCCGATACGGCCCTGCCCACCTTGAAGATGCACCTGATCGAGCCTTTCCTGGTGCAGCCCCTGGTGGTGGACGAGCCGACGCTGGCGCAGGCGCCGCGCATCGTCGCCACGCGCGACGAGCGCGTCATCATGGCCAGCGGCGACCGCGCCTATGTGCGCGGCCCCCAGGGCAATCCTCTGGAGCTGGAGCCCGGTGTGTCGCGCGAGTACCGGGTATTTCGCAATGTCGTGGCGCTCAAGGATCCCGACACCGGCGCGGTGCTCGGCCACGAGGCGCAGTACCTCGGCCGCGCCGAGCTGGTGCGCGGCGAGGCCATAGAGCCCTCGCCCGACGGCAAGGAGGCGGAGATCGTTCCCGCCACGGTGGACCTGTCCGGTGCCAAGGAGGCCATGCGCCCGGGGGACCGCCTGCTGCCCGCGCCTCAGCGCAGCTTTGTCAGCTTCGTCCCGCATGCGCCGCAGCTGCCCGTGCAGGCCAGCGTGGTGTCCATCTACGGCAGCGACGCCGTGGCCAATGCCGGGCAAAACCAGGTCGTCACCATCAACCGCGGCACCCAGGACGGCATGGATGCCGGCCTGGTGCTGCAGCTGCGCACCCGGGGCGAGCGCATCAAGGACAAGACCGACGCGGACCGCACCATGATCCGCCTGCCCAGCGAGGCCAATGGCCTGGCCATGGTGTTCCTGGCCTTCGAGCGCGTGTCCTACGCGCTGATCCTGCAGACCGACCGCGGCGTGCGCGTGGGCGACCGCCTGGTCAACCCCGAGTAGGCCGGCGGGCCGACCGGGTCCACGCAGCGCCCATGAACCGCGACGAACTGGCCGCCTGGCTGCGCCTGGCCCTCACGCCCGGCGTGGGCAATGGCGCGGCGCGGCGCCTGCTAGCCGCCTTCGGTCTGCCGCAGGCCGTCTTTACGCAGGGTGAAGACGCCTGGCGGGCCTGCGTCACGGCCGCCCAGGCGCGCGCACTGGCCAGTCTGCCCGAGGAACTGGATGCGCTGCTGGAGCAGACCTGGCAGTGGCTACAGCCCGACGCCGAGCCCGCGCGCGCCATCGTCACGCTGGGCGATGCGGCCTACCCCCCGGCGCTGCTGGCCACCGAGGACCCGCCGCTGCTCCTGTACCTGCTGGGCGCGTCGCGCTTTGTCACGGACCGGCCGTTTGCGCCGCCGCGCTGCCTGGCCATGGTGGGCAGCCGCAACCCGACGGCCCAGGGGGCCGACCACGCGCGGCAGTTTGCGCGCACGCTGCGCGCTGCCGGCTTGACCATCGTCTCTGGCCTGGCCCTGGGCGTGGACGCGGCGGCCCATGAGGGCGCGCTGCAGGGCGCGCCCGACCCGGACACGCCGGCCACCATCGCCGTCGTCGGCACCGGGCTGGACCGGGTCTATCCACGAGCCAACCAGGATCTGGCCCACCGCATCGCACGCCACGGCCTGCTGGTCAGCGAATACCCGCTGGGCACGCCGCCGCTGCCGGCCAACTTTCCCAAGCGCAACCGCATCATCGCCGGCCTGTCGCAGGGCACGCTGGTGGTGGAGGCGGCGCTGCAGTCGGGTTCGCTGATCACGGCGCGCCTGGCGTCCGAGCAGGGGCGCGAGGTGTTCGCCATACCCGGCTCCATCCACGCGCCGCAGTCGCGCGGCTGCCATGCGCTGCTGCGCCAGGGCGCCAAGCTGGTGGAGACGGCGCAGGACGTGCTGGAGGAATTGCGTCTGCCGGCCGCTGCAGCCGCAGCCCAGGCGCCAGCGAACGCGACGCCGCCCCCCGCCGCGCCAGCGCAGCAGGAGGTGCTGGATGCGCTGGGCTTCGACCCGCTAGGGCTGGACGCGCTTGTTGCGCGCACCGGGCTCGACGCCGCGACGCTGCAGGTACGGCTGCTGGAACTGGAGTTGGAGGGCCAGGTGGCGCGGCTGCCGGGCGGCTTGTTTCAGCGCGTTGGAAGCGCGTGAGTGGCAATGTACGAAAGCGCGAGCAGCTATTAATTTTGATGTCTACAGCCCCAGCATCAGCTTGAGGTTCTGCACCGCTGCACCGCTGGCGCCCTTGCCCAGATTGTCCAGGCGCGCCACCAGCACGGCGTGGCGGTAGGCCTCGTTGGCGTACACGCGCAGCTCCAGCCGGTTGCTGTCGTTGAGCGCCAGCGCGTCGAGCTTGCCGTCCTCCGTGGGCGGCAGCACCTTCACCCACTGCTCGGGCGTGTTGCTCTTGGCGTAGTGCGCGGTCAGCGCGTCGTGCAGGTCGGCGGCCTTCGGGCTGCCGGGCAGCAAATCCAGGTGCAGCGGCAGCTCCACCAGCATGCCCTGGCGGAAATTGCCCACCGCGGGGATGAAGATGGGCCGGCGCGTCAGGCCCGTGTACCTCATGATCTCGGGCAGGTGCTTGTGCGCCAGGCCCAGGGCGTAGAGCTCGAAAGGCGCGGCCTGGCCGGCCTCATAGGCCTCGATCATCGTGCGCCCGCCGCCCGAATAACCGCTCACCGAGGGCAGGGCCAACGGGTGGTCGGCGGGCACCAGGCCGGCATCGACCAGGGGGCGCAGGAGCGCGATGGCGCCCGTGGCGTAACAGCCGGGATTGGCCACGCGCGTAGCGGAGCGCACGGCGTCGCGCTGGCCCGCAGTCAGCTCGGGAAAGCCAAACACCCAGCCCGGTGCGGTGCGGTGGGCGGTGGAGGCGTCGATGATCTTGATGGCGCGGCCGGTCTCTGCAGTGATGGCGTCCACCAGGGCCGCGGTTTCGCGCGCGGCGTCGTCGTGCAGGCACAGCACCACCAGGTCCACGCCGGCGATCAGGTCGCGCTTGGCCCTGGCGTCCTTGCGCAACTCAGGGACAATGCTGACCAGCTCGACGCCAGTCATGGCCTGCAAGCGTTCACGGATCTGCAGGCCGGTGGTGCCTGCCTCGCCATCAATAAATACCTTGGGCATCGAAGACCTCCTGCTGGGAGCCGACTGGGAGCGGCAGCCGGCTGTACGTTATCACCACATCAATGATGCATTGCAACATAATACAATTGCCGGCTGCCAATCCCGGGTAGTCGGAAATCTCCGCGCTTCGGCAGAACGGGTACAAACACCATCCTTCCCCTGAGAGAGACCTCATGAAGATTCACGAATACCAAGGCAAGGAAATCTTGCGCAGTTTCGGCGTGCCCGTCCCGCGTGGCATTCCCGCTTTCACGGTGCAAGAGGCCGTGGAAGCCGCTCAAAAGCTCGGCGGCCCCGTGTGGGTCGTCAAGGCCCAGATCCACGCCGGCGGCCGTGGCAAGGGCGGCGGCGTCAAGGTCGCCAAGACCATTGACGACGTGAAGGCCCTGGCGGGCCAGATCCTGGGCATGCAGCTGGTCACGCACCAGACCGGCCCCGAGGGCCAGAAGGTGCGCCGCCTGTACATCGAAGACGGCGCCGACATCAAGAAGGAACTCTACGTCTCGCTGGTCACCGACCGCGCCACGCAGAAGGTTGCCTTCATCGCCTCCTCGGAGGGCGGCATGGACATCGAGGAAGTGGCCCACGCCACGCCCGAGAAGATCATCACCGAGATGATCGACCCGCTCACCGGCATCACCGCCGAGCAGTCCAAGAAGATCGCTGGCGCCATCGGCCTTACGGGCGCTTCGGTGGAGCAGGCCGTGGACCTGTTCGCCAAGCTCTACAAGTGCTACATGGACACGGATGCGTCCCTGGTCGAGATCAACCCGCTGAACTGCAACTCCAAGGGCGAGCTGATGGCCCTGGACGCGAAGTTCAACTTCGACGCCAACGCCCTGTTCCGCCACCCCGAGATCGTGGCCCTGCGTGACCTGGACGAAGAAGACCCGGCCGAAGTCGAAGCCTCCAAGTTCGACCTGGCCTACATCAGCCTGGACGGCAACATCGGCTGCCTGGTCAACGGCGCGGGCCTGGCCATGGCCACCATGGACACCATCAAGCTGTTCGGCGGCGAGCCCGCCAACTTCCTGGACGTGGGCGGCGGCGCCACCCCCGAGAAGGTCACCGAAGCCTTCAAGATCATGCTCAAGAACACCAAGGTCAAGGGCATCCTGGTCAACATCTTCGGCGGCATCATGAAGTGCGACACCATCGCCACCGGCGTCATCACCGCCTGCAAGGCCGTGAACCTGAGCGTGCCGCTGGTCGTGCGCATGAAGGGCACGAACGAAGAGCTGGGCAAGAAGATGCTGGCCGAGTCCGGCCTGCCCATCATCAGCGCCGACACCATGGCCGAAGCGGCCACGAAGATCGTAGAAGCCGTCCGCTAAGCCCTGGAGAGAGCAACATGTCCATCTACATCAATAAAGACACCAAGGTCATCACCCAGGGCATCACCGGTAAGACCGGTCAGTTCCACACCGAGAAGTGCCAGGAATACGCCAACGGCAAGAACTGCTTCGTGGCCGGTGTGAACCCCAAGAAGGCCGGCGAGTCGATCTTCAACATTCCGATCTACTCGACGGTCAAGGAAGCCGCGCAGCAGACCGGCGCCACCGTGTCGGTGATCTACGTGCCTCCGGCCGGCGCCGCCGCCGCCATTCTGGAAGCCGTCGAGGCCGACCTGGACCTGGCCATTTGCATCACTGAAGGCATTCCGGTGCGCGACATGCTCGAAGTGCGCAACAAGATGCGCGCCAAGGAAGCCGCCGGTGGCAAGCGCACGCTGCTGCTGGGCCCCAACTGCCCCGGCCTGATCACGCCCGACGAGATCAAGATCGGCATCATGCCCGGCCATATCCACCGCAAGGGCCGTATCGGCGTGGTCAGCCGCTCGGGCACCCTGACCTATGAAGCCGTGGCCATGCTGACCGAAGTGGGCCTGGGCCAATCCAGCGCCGTGGGCATTGGTGGCGACCCGATCAATGGCTTGAAGCACATCGACGTCATGAAGGCCTTCAACGATGACCCCGACACCGACGCCGTGATCATGATCGGCGAGATCGGCGGTCCCGATGAAGCCGAGGCCGCGCAGTGGTGCAAGGCGAACATGAAGAAACCCGTGGTCGGCTTCATCGCCGGCGTCACCGCCCCCCCGGGCAAGCGCATGGGCCACGCCGGCGCGCTGATCTCGGGCGGCGCCGACACGGCCGACGCCAAGCTGGCCATCATGGAAGAGTGCGGCTTCACGATCACGCGCAACCCCTCCGAGATGGGTCGCCTGCTCAAGAGCCTGCTGTAATCGCAAGGCTTGGGATGCCCCGGCGGGCGCCCAGACTACACCGCTGAGGTTACGCAAATATGCGCACGCCTGCGCGGCGTGACCTCTCTACACTGCGGGCTCCGCCGCCAACGAAGCGCCAGTCTGGCATCCCAGGCTGGCGCTTTGTTCATAAATCACTGGAACCACCAAGGAGTTTCTGAGCACTGCCGATTTCTGGATCGGATGGGTGAAGATCATCTGGATCAACACCATTCTTTCGGGTGACAACGCCGTCGTCATCGCCCTGGTGGCGCGCTCAACGCCCTCCGAGCAGCAGAAAAAGGCCGTGCGCTTCGGCTCCGGTGCGGCCGTGGTGCTGCGTATCGTGCTCACCGTCGTGGCGGCCTGGCTGCTGGAGCTTTCTTACCTGCAGAGCGTCGGGGCATCCTGCTGCTGTGCATTGGCTACCAACTGCTGAGCGGCGATGAGGAGGGGGAGGATGAGTCCAAGGCCACCAGCGGCATGATGGCCGCCATCCATACCATCCTGATCGCCGACCTGGTGATGAGCCTGGACAACGTGATCGCCGTGGCCGCCACGGCCCAGGGTGGATGAAAAAAACTGCCGTAGCGGGCCCAATTTTTACCCGGCCGGCCTCCAGATCGCCGGCACCTCGTCTATGATGCGCACCTTGTATGTAACTGATTGCATCAGACGGTGGCATGGTGGCTTTGCAGCAGACGCTCGTGAACAGGCAGGACTTGGCCGGTGCCGCCGCATTCGGAGAGGCAGTCCCATGAGGCCTCTGCCAAAACCGAGCTATGAATTCTGCGCCCTGACCGACACCGGGCGCGTGCGGTCCAACAATGAAGACGCAGTTGCCATCCATGAAGCGGCCCAGCTGATGATTCTGGCGGACGGCATGGGTGGCTACAACGCCGGCGAGGTGGCCAGCGGCATGGCCACCGAGTACGTAGGTACCGAGTTGGCCCAGTGGCTCGAAGATGCCCCGGCCAGCGCTTCGGTGGCCGAGGTGCGGCGCGCTCTGGAGTCCTGCGTGGACAACGCCAACCACGCCATCATGGGCGCTGCGCTTACCAACCCGCAGTACCTGGGCATGGGGACCACCTTGGTGGTGGGCGTGTTCCGCGGCGACCGGCTCATCCTGGCGCATATTGGCGATTCGCGCTGCTATCGGCTGCGCGCGGGCGAGCTGCGCCAGATCACGCGCGACCATTCCTGGCTGCAGGAGCAGGTGGATCTGGGCCTGTTCACGCCGGCGCAGGCGGCGGCATCGGGCCTGCGCAACCTGGTCACGCGCGCGCTGGGCGTCGATGCCAGCATGCGTGCCGAGGTCAATGAATTCACCGTGGAGTCGCACGACCTGTATATCCTGTGCTCCGACGGCCTGACCGACATGGTGAGCGATGACGAGCTGGCTGCCCTGGTGCAGCAGCCCATCGCACTGGCGGACAAGGCGGCACGCATGGTCGCCATGGCCAATGCCCGGGGCGGGCGCGATAACATCAGCGTGCTATTGGCCCAGGCCGGCACGCAGGACAGGCGTCGTGGCCTGGTGTCGCGCCTGCTGCGCAAGCCGTGATGCGGTCGCGTGCCGGATAATTGCGGACCCGTCCCAGTGAATTGCACGCAGAAGGAACAAGAAGCATGCCCAGAATGGTCGTATCCATCGATGGAGTGGTCATCAAGGAAGTTCCGCTCACCCAGGAGCGCACGACGGTGGGGCGCAGGCCGTACAACGACGTGGTCATTGACAACCTGGCCGTGAGCGGCGAGCACGCCGTGCTCGTCATGCATGGGGACGAGGTCCAGGTGCATGACCTGGGCAGCACCAACGGCACCTTCGTGAATGGCAAGGTCGTCAGGCAGCAGTTGCTGCGCAATGGCGACATCGTGGAGATGGGAAAGTACAGGATCCGCTTTCTGCAGGAGGCACGGCAGGACTACGAAAACACCGTGCTGTTCGAGCCGGGCAGGCCGCTGGCGTCTCCCCCGGCCCGGTTGGCGGCAGCGCCCGTCGTACTCAGCGGCAGCGTGCGCGTGCTGGCAGGGCCCGCCGTCGGTCGCGAGGTGGCACTGACCAAGGTCGTCACCACCATAGGCAAACCCGGCGTCGCCGTGGCCTCCATCACGCGGCGGCACCACAGCTTTGTGCTGGCCCATGTGGAAGGTGCCGACGAACTCCGCCTCAACGGCGCGCCCATAGGCGCCGAGCATGTGCCCCTGAAGAATGGCGACCGCATCGTTCTGGCCGGTGCCGAAATGGAGTTCCTGTCGGCATGATTGGGCCAGCACCCTTTTCCCCCGCGCGTGCAGGTGGGGGTGGGGGCCGTCAGAACGCCCGTCGTCCATGAAAATACGCATACTCGGCTGCAGCGGCAGCATCGCCCGTGGCTGCCGCACCACCTCCTTCCTGCTGGGCGAGCACATTCTGGTGGACGCCGGCACCGGCGTGGGTGAACTCACACTCGATGAGATGCGGCGTGTGGACCATGTCTTCCTGACCCACTCGCACCTGGACCATATCGCCGCCCTGCCTCTGCTGCTGGACGCCGTGGGCGCATGCCGCCCGCGTCCCCTGCAGGTGCACGCCCTGCCAGCCACCCTGGCCGCGCTGCGCGCCCATGTCTTCAACGACGTGATATGGCCCGATTTCACGCGCATCCCCACGCGGCAGGCCCCCTTCGTGCGCCTGCTGCCCCTGGGCGTGGGGGATGTTTTCGGCGTTGCCGGCATCTCCCTGGAGGTGCTTCCAGCGCGCCACAGCGTGCCCGCCGTAGGCTATGCCGCACGCGGCCAAAAGGGCTGGTGGGTCTACAGCGGCGACACGGAAGGTCTGGAGCCTGCCTTCTGGCGCCGCGTGAACGCCCTGTGCCAAAGTGCGGATGGCGTGTCGGCCCTGTGCATAGAAACCGCGTTCAGCAATGCCGAGGCCGAGCTGGCGCGCATAAGCCGGCACCTGTCCCCCACCGCCCTGGCGCGCGAGTTGACGGCGCTACCCGCCGGCATCGACCTGCCCATCTACATCACCCACGCCAAGCCGCAGCAAAGCAGCCTCATCATGCGCGAGGTGCAGGCCCTGGACCATGGCGCGCTGCGGCTCATCGACCTGCAGACGGTGGATGTGCTGAGCGTGTGACCCCCCGCAGCGCCTGGCGGTGGGGCGCGGGCAGGCCCACTCCTGTCCGTGCGCCCTGAGCCAACGCTCAGGCCACGAAGCTGCCAGACTTCCCGCCATGTTTTTCGAGCACCCGTGCGCCGGTCATCACCATGTGCTTGTCCGCCGCCTTGCACATGTCGTAGATGGTCAGCAACGCGACCTGCACCGCCGTGAGGGCTTCCATCTCCACGCCCGTAGGGCCCACGGTCTCCACGGTGGCGCAGCATTGCACGGCGTTGTCCGCCGGCAGCAGTTCAAACTCGATGGCTACGCGCGTCAGGGCCAGGGGGTGGCATAGCGGGATCAGCTCACTGGTCTTCTTGGCGGCCATGATGGC
Organism: Pseudomonadota bacterium; assembly: GCA_018241405.1. Lineage (GTDB taxonomy): Bacteria > Pseudomonadota > Gammaproteobacteria > Burkholderiales > Burkholderiaceae_C > Alicycliphilus. The sequence continues at coordinate 40,681 of JAFEDY010000014.1, forward strand.
GGCGATGCGCGCCACCCCGAGCACGTCGCCCTTTTTGGCCGTACCGGATGTGATCAGCGCCAGCGTGGCGCCCTGCATCTCGATGCGACCGGTGGCGACCGCGATGCGGTGCGTGGCGCTCTTGGCGCCCACGTCCACCATATGGGCCTGGCCTTGGGCGTCGAAATGGGTCAGAGGGGATGAGGTGGTCATGGCAGGCGGGGTTACAACCGGGGGCGAAACATTTACACGGGCGGGGCATCATACGGCCATGAGCTAATGGCCGCGGCGTGCGGCCAGCCCCTGGGTGGGCGGAGGAACTACGTGCAGGCATATTGGTTAAATAGGCGTCTTACGCACCTGGGTAGTGCGCTGGCAGCTACTCTTTTAATAGTGGTGGGCAGCATGCACGCGCCTGCTGCCCAAGCGCAGTCCCAGCTGCCCATGATGGGCGACGGTGCCGAGATGACGACCAGCGCCGAGCGCAAGCTGGGCGACCGCATCATCCGCGAGCTGTACCGCGACCCGGACTACATCGACGACGCGCCGCTGCAGGAATATGTACAGAACCTGTTCCAGGCCCTGGTGCGGGCGGCCGAGGCGCGCGGCGAGCTCTCGCCCGAGCTGCAGGAGCGCTTTGCCTGGCAGATCCTGCTGGGGCGCGACCGCACGGTGAACGCGTTCGCCCTGCCCGGCGGCTACTTTGGCGTGCACCTGGGACTGATCGCCGTGGTGAGCACGCGCGACGAGCTGGCCTCGGTGCTGGCGCATGAATTGAGCCATGTGACGCAGCGCCACATCGCGCGTCTGATGGCTCAGCAGGGCCGGCAGACACCGCTGATGCTGGGCGCGCTGGTGCTGGGCGCGCTGGCCGCATCCAAGAACCCGGCAGCGGCCCAGGCCATGATGGTGGGCGGCCAGGCGCTGGCGGTGCAGAACCAGCTCAACTTCTCGCGCGACATGGAGCGCGAGGCCGACCGCGTCGGCTTCGGCCTGATGCAGCCCGCGGGCTTTGCGCCCCAGGGCTTCGTGGCCATGTTCGACAAGCTGCAGCAGGCCAACCGCCTCAACGACAACGGCAGCTGGCCCTATCTGCGCAGCCACCCGCTGACCTCCCAGCGCATCGCCGACATGCACAGCCGCATTCCGCAGGGCCAGGCGGCGCCCGCGCCGGCCACGCTGGAGCATTTGATGATGTCTGCACGCGCGCGCGTGCTCACGCGCCCCGGCGTCGATACCTGGCGCCAATGGGCGGCCGAGCCGCAGGACGCGGGCTTTGCCGCGCGGCCCCAGATGCAGCGCGTGCCGGCCTGGTATGCCGCCACCTTGAGCGCCGTGCAGCTGGCCGACTACGCGGCGGCGCGCCAGTCCCTGCGCGGGCTGCAGGCCGACGCGCGCGGCGACCCGGCCGCGGCGCGCCAGGCGCGGCTGCTGGGCGCGGAGCTGGAACTGGCCGCGGGTGATGCGGCGGCGGCCCTGACCTATCTGCAGGACAGCGTGGTGCTGGACCCCGCCAAGACAGGCGCGCCGGCCGGCCGGCCCGAGCTGCTGCTGCGCACGCAGGCGCTGCTGCGCACGGGCGGCGCGGCCGAGATGACCGGGCCGCTGCAGACCTGGGTGACCAGCCACCCCGGCGATGCCGCGGCCTGGCAGGCGCTGGCCCAGGTGTGGCAACAGCAAAAGCAGCCGCTGCGCGCCGTGCGCGCCGATGCCGAGGCCCAGGTGGCGCGCTACGACTATGCCGCAGCGGTGGACCGCTTCAAGGCCGGGCAGGACCTGGCACGCAGCCGAGGCGCGTCGGCCGACTACATCGAGGCCTCGATCATCGACACGCGGCTGCGCGCCGTGCAATCACTTCTGAAGGAACAGGCCACCGAGCGCTGATTCGATCAGCACGCCCAGCACCGAGTAGATCAACGAGCCGATCAGCGCCGCCGTGAAGCCATGCACCTGAAAGCCCTGGCCCAGTACCGAGGCCGCGGCCCAGAACATGAGGGCGTTGATGATGAACAGAAACAACCCAAGGGTGACAATGGTGACCGGCAGCGTGAGGATCACCAGCACCGGCCGCAGCACCACGTTGAATAGCCCGATGACGAAGGCTGCCGCCAGGGCGCTGCCTAAGCTGCGCACCTCCACGCCGCTGTAGAGGTAGGCCACGCAGAGCAGGGCGACCGCGCTGAGCAGCCATTTGAGGAGGAGTCGCATGGCGCCAGCATAGCACTGGCGGCCATGTGCCGGGGGTCAGCCCTGCTGCGCTGCTCCGACCTTGTCGCGCTGGTTGGCGATGAACTTGCCTATGAGCAGAACCAGCAGGGCGCCGACCACGCTGGCCCCGTAATGCACCATGCCGTTTTGCGGCAGCTTGAGCATCCACTGCCAGCTGTCGGGGTTGGCAAGGGCCGGGTCGGAGACCAGCATTCCGCCGGCAATCCAGCCCAGCAGCATGCCACCGCCGGTAATGATGAACGGAAAGCGTTCCATGAGCTTGATGACCAGCTGACTGCCCCAGACAATGATGGGAATCGAGATCAGCAGGCCCAGCACCACCAGCAGGATCTGATGTTCGCCCGAGTTCTGCGCCGCGCCGGCGATGGCGATCACGTTGTCCACACTCATCACGAGATCGGCCACGATGATGGTCCTGATAGCGGCGAGCAGCTTGTCGCTTTCGGCCACGTTGCCATGCCCATCCTCGTCGGGTGCAATCAGTTTTACACCGATCCATACCAGCAGCAGCGCCCCCACCACCTTGAGGAAGGGCAGGTTCAGCAAGGTCATCGCGAAGACGATGAGGATCACGCGCAGGACAATGGCGCCGGCCGTCCCCCAGATGATGCCCTTGGTGCGCTGCGCAGGCGGCAGCTTGCGGCAGGCCAGCGCGATCACGACAGCGTTGTCGCCGCCCAGCAGGATGTCGATGATGATGATCTGCCCCAGCGCGATCCAGAACGGCGTGTGGGTGAGAAAGTCCAAGTCCATAGTGTGTGTACCTCGAAGTCGATGGCCGTTTCGGGGGATCCGGCTGAGTTCAAATACCGGTCACCATGGATGGTACGCAGCGACCATCTGCGAACAGAAGAAATCTGCTTGCAGCAAGGGGCACGCTTTGAACCGACCATGGAGTGGCTGTGGCTCAAAGGTCTTGCTCGGCGGTGTCTGCAGTGACGCCTGGCAGGCCGGAAGCACATGGCTTCGTATTGACGACCTGACATCCGTTTGCGGGCGGCCATGACACCAGGCTTGACGCAAACGGGGAGCTACTCCCCTTTGAAGGGCGCGATTTGAACATGTTTCACGGTTTTTGGCAAAGGGGCAGCGTATTGCAAGTGCGGACTATGATGCGCGCCGCACATGACCTCCGCCATCCACATCACCGACATCGAGGCCGCCATCAACCACTGGCGTGCGCGCGCGCCTTCACACGACGGGGTGGCGCTGGCGCCCGAGCTCCGGGCCCTGGCCGAGGTCTATGGGCGCATGGTGTTCGCGCATGCCGATGCCATCGACGAGAAGCGGCTCTCGCCTCGCGCGATGGACGCCTGGCTGGCCTGGTACGCAACCACGCCCGACACGCCCTGCATCGCCATCTGCTCCACGAGCCAGGGCGATGCCTGGTGCAAGGGCTGCGGACGCAGCTTCGGCGAGGTGCAGCATTGGCTGGCCATGAGCCCCGTGGACAAGCGCGCCGTGTGGCGCCGCATCACCCAGGAGGGGCGGGCGCTGCGCTTCACGCGCTATGCCGAGCGCGCGCTTTGACGCGCTTTACGGCCTGCCGTGGCGCGGCTATGGTGCTGCCATGCTGCGTCTGACCCAGGCCCCCGACATCGCCATGGCCATGCTGTGGCGCGACCTGCTGTGCGAGGCCGGCCTGCCCGCCAGCGTGCAGCGCCAGCACCTGGGCGCGGTCGCCGGCCAGCTGCCGCCCGGCGAATGCCTGCCCGAGATCTGGCTGCTGCACGACGAACATGCGGACGGCGCGCGTGCCCTGCTGCACGAGTTCGCACACCTGCCCCAGCGCCGCTGGCTATGCCGCGCCTGCGGCGAGGCGATCGAGGGCGGCTTCGAGCAGTGCTGGAACTGCGGCGCCCTGATGCCACGTTGAAAGTCCCGCTATTTCCAGCGCAGCGGCTCCACATGCACGCTGCCCAGCGCGCTGCTGAGCGTGAGCGCGCCCTCCTGTACCGTGGCCTGCAGCTGCATGCTGCGCTCGGCCAGGCCGGCGAGCTGCTGCGCGGCCTCGGCGGGCACGCGCCAGACCTGCAGCCTATCGAGGCGCGTGAGCTTGTTTTCTATGCCCTTCCACCACACCTCGGCCGCGTGGTGGAAGGCGTAGACCACCACGGCGTCGGCGCGGCTGCAGGCCTTGGACAGGGGCTTGTCCTCGGGCTGGCCGACCTCGATCCATAGGCGCTTGCGGCCCGTGAAGTCGGTCAGCGAGGCGTCCGGGTCGTCGGGGTCGGACAGTCCTGCGCCAAAGGCGAGCTGGCCGTCGCCGCGGCAGGTGTCCTGCAGCTCGTGCGCCTGCAGCGCCAGCGCGACCAGGCGCACCATCATGCGCTCGTCGGTCTCGCTGGGGTGGCGCGCCAGGGTCAGCGGGTGGTCGGCGTAGTAGCCGTGGTCTATGTCGGCGATGGACAGGTTTGCCTTGAAGATGGTGGACTTGAGAGCCATGTGACACCTAAAAATGAGAGCTGCCCGCGCTTGACTGGCAAGGGCGGGCAGCCAAAAGAACCAAAAATTGCTTCAGACGCGGCGTGCGAGCTCGGCGGCCTTGCCGGTGTAGCTGGCGGGCGTCATGGCCAAGAGGCGTTCCTTGTCGGCCGGGGGAATGTCCAGGCCCAGGATCAGCGCGTGCAGCGCCTCGGGCGTGACGCTCTGGCCGCGCGTGACCTCCTTGAGCTTTTCATACGCGCCGGCCACGCCATAGCGGCGCATCACGGTCTGGATGGGTTCGGCCAGCACTTCCCAGCTCTCTTGCAGGTCGGCGGCCAGGGCCTCGCGGTTCAGTTCCAGCTTCTCCAGGCCCGTCATCAGAGAGCTGTATGCCAGCGCCGCGTAGCCCATGGCCACGCCGATGTTGCGCAGCACGGTGGAGTCCGTCAGGTCGCGCTGCCAGCGCGACACCGGCAGCTTCTCGGCCAGGTGGCGCAGCAGCGCATTGGCCAGGCCCAGGTTGCCTTCCGCGTTCTCGAAGTCGATGGGGTTGACCTTGTGCGGCATGGTGGAAGAGCCGATCTCGCCGGCCTTCAGGCGCTGCTTGAAGTAGCCCAGGCTCACATAGCCCCAGATGTCGCGCGCCAGGTCCACCAGGATGGTGTTGGCGCGCGCGATGGCGTCGAACAGCTCGGCCATGTAGTCGTGCGGCTCGATCTGGATGCTGTAGGGCTGGAACGTGAGGCCCAGGCCCTGCGGTTCATGCGTCTCGACGACCTTCTTGCTGAAGGCCTCCCAGTCGAACTCGGGCCAGGCCGCCAGGTGGGCGTTGTAGTTGCCCACGGCGCCGTTCATCTTGGCCAGAATCTTCACGGCCGAAATGCGCTCGCAGCCCGTCTGCAGGCGCATGACGACGTTGGCCAGCTCCTTGCCCACGGTCGTCGGGCTGGCCGTCTGGCCATGGGTGCGGCTGAGCATGGGCACGTCGGCAAAGCTGCGCGCCATCTCGCGCAGCTTCAGCAGGATGCGGTCCAGGCTGGGCAGGATGATCTGATCGCGGCCGGCGCGGATCTGCAGCGCATGGCTGGTGTTGTTGATGTCCTCGCTGGTGCAGGCGAAGTGCACGAACTCGGCGGCCTTCTCCAGCTCGGGGCGGGCCTCGAACTTGGACTTGATCCAGTACTCCACGGCCTTCACGTCGTGGTTGGTGGTCTTCTCGATGTCCTTGATGGCGGCGCAGTCGGCCTCGCTGAAATTCTTCACCAGGCCCTGCAGGTAGGTGCGTGCGCCGCCCGAAAGCGGTTTGAATTCCTCGAAACCCGCATCTGACAGCGCGATGAACCAGGCCACCTCCACCTGCACACGGCGGTGCATGTAGCCGTGCTCGCTCATGATGGGGCGCAGGGCGGAGAGTTTGGCGGCGTAGCGGCCGTCGAGCGGCGAGAGGGCGGTAATGGAGGACAGGCTCATGGGTGGCAATTGTAGGTGGGCGCCTGACACTAGAATCAATCGCCCCCACCCACTTCCCAAGCCCAAGCCGCAAGCGGCGACAAGACAGGCAAAGACCACCATGAAGCTGATCGGATCAACGGCTAGCCCCTATGTGCGCAAGGTTCGCGTGGTGATGGCCGAGAAGAAGCTCGACTATCGCTTTCAGGAGGACAACGTGTGGTCCGAGGACACGGCCATCAACGCCTCCAACCCGCTGGGCAAGGTGCCCTGCCTGGTCATGGAGGGGGGCGAGGCCATGTTCGACTCGCGCGTCATCGTCGAATACCTGGACACGCTGTCCCCCGTGGGCAAGCTCATTCCCCCATCGGGACGCGAGCGCGCCGAGGTCAAGACCTGGGAGGCGCTGGCCGATGGCGTGCTGGATGCCGGCGTGCTGGCGCGCCTGGAGGCCACCTGGGCCGGCCGCCAGGACGGCGAGCGCTGCCAGGCCTGGATAGACCGGCAGCTGGGCAAGGTGCGCACGGGACTGTCGGCCATGAGCCAGGGCCTGGGCGAAAAGCCCTTTTGCAGCGGCATCCACCTCAGCCTGTCGGACATTGCCGTGGGCAGCGCCCTGGGCTGGCTGGAGTTCCGCTTTCCGCAGATCGCCTGGCGCACCGACCACCCCAACCTGGGTAAGTTGATGGACAAGCTGATGCTGCGCCAGAGCTTCATCGACACCCAGCCGCGCTGAGAACCCGCGCCAAACGCAAAAAAAGCGCGCCTTCCTTGGGGAAGTGCGCGCTTTTTTCTGCGAAATAAAAAACGTTGCGAAGCGCCCCGAAACGAAAGAAGAGAGGGAGGGAGGAGAAGCGCCCCAGGGTTGCAGCCAGGAAGAACCTGGAAGACTTCGCAACAGTCAAAACCGTCTATGGGCCGGGCACGAAGCTTCACGACCTCCATGAACCATAGAGTGGGCGCGCGCGCCGAAAGTTCCGGCATCCGCCCACAAAAAATCAAAAAAAATCTTGCCTCATCCACGGCAATCTGCAGACATCCCACGTTCTCGCAGATGGCGGTGGTTTGGATGTTACTGCCGGTTTCTTGTGCAAGGCTGTTGCGCGGAAATGGGGCGCAAACCGCGGCATGGGTTTCACCTTGTTGCGTTCTCTTGCGCTCGATCCATGGCGTGCGATGAGGGCCCGGCGGAAGCGGGGCGAGCATGCCGCAGCCGGCGGCGCAGCCATTGCTCGAAGTCGTCCACATAGGTGAACACCGCCGGCACCACCAGCAGGCTGAGCACGGTGGAGGTGATGAGCCCGCCGATCACGGCCACGGCCATGGGGGAGCGAAAGCTCATGTCCGCGCCGCCCAGCGCCAGCGCGATGGGCATCATGCCCGCGCCCATGGCCAGCGTGGTCATGATGATGGGGCGGGCGCGCTTGTGGCAGGCGTCCAGCAGCGCGTGGAGGCGATCCATGCCCTGGCGGCGCGCCACGATGGCGTATTCCACGAGCAGGATGGAGTTCTTGGTGGCGATGCCCATGAGCATGATGAGCCCGATGAGGGACGGCATGGAAAAGCTCTTGCCCGCCACCAGCAGCGCCACGAAGGCCCCGCCCAGCGACAGCGGCAGCGCCGCGAGGATGGTGACGGGCTGCAGAAAGTCCTTGAACAGCAGCACCAGCACGATGTAGATGCAGACCACCCCGGTGAGCATGGCCAGGCCGAAGCTGGCGAACAGCTCGCCCATCATCTCGGCGTCGGCCACGTCAATCAGGCGCACGCTGGCGGGCAGGCCCTGCACGGCGGGCAGCTGGCGCACGGCCTCGGTCACCTCGCCCAGGCCGCGGCTGCCGAGTTCGATCTCGAAGTTGACGTTGCGCGAGCGGTCATAGCGGTTGATCACGGCCGGGCCGCCGGCCAGCGTCAGCTCGGCGACCTCGCCCAGGCGCACAGTGCCGCGGCTGCCCGGCAGGGACAGGCGTTCGAGCACCGACAGATCCTGGCGTGCCGCGTCATCCAGGCGCACGACGATGGGCACCTGGCGCTGCGCCAGGTTGAGCTTGGGTAAAAACTGCTCGTAGTCGCCCACGGTGGCCACGCGCAAGGTCTCGGCGATGGCGCTGCTGGTCACGCCCAGGTCGGCGGCGCGCGCGAAGTCGGGGCGCACGGCGATCTCTGGGCGCACCAGGCTGGCCGTGGAGCTGACGCCGCCTATGCCGTCTATGGTGCGTATGTCCCGCTCCACGGCGCGCGCGGCCGTGGCCAGGGCCTGCGGGTCTTCGCTGGCCAGAGCCAGGATGTATTTGTCATTCGATCCGCCCAGGCCCACCTTGACGCGCACGCCGGGTAACTCGGCCATGGCCTCGCGCAGGCGCTGCTCTATCACCTGCTTGCGCGGGCGCTCCTGGCGCGGCGCCATGGTCAGCGTGAGCGTGGCCTTGCGTGGGTCGCCCGTGCTGGCACCGGCAAACGGGTCGGTGCCTGCCGCGCCGCCGCCTATGGTGGTGTAGACGCGCTGCACATGGCCCACGCCCATGGCCAGGGCCCCGGCCCGCAGGGCCATGGCATGGGTGTCGGCCAGCTTGGTGCCGGGCGGCAGCTCCAGCATGACCTGGGTCTGGGCGTTGTCGTCGGGCGGTATGAAGCCCGAGGCCAGCAGCGGGATCAGCGCCAGCGAGCCCACGAAGAACAGCAGCGCCCCCACCAGGGTCAGCACGCGGTGGCGCAGGCACCAGCTGCTCGCGCGCATGTAGGCGGCCAGCCAGCGCGGCTCGTGCTCCTGCGCCAGCAGGGGCTTGAGCAGATAGGCCGACATCATGGGCGTGAGCAGGCGTGCCACCACCAGCGACGCAAACACCGCCAGCGCCGCCGTCCAGCCGAACTGCTTGAAGAAGCGCCCGGCAATGCCGCTCATGAAGGCCGTGGGCAGGAACACCGCGATCAGCGTGAAGGTGGTGGCGATGACGGCCAGTCCGATCTCGTCGGCGGCCTCCATGGCCGCCTGGTAGGGCGTCTTGCCCATGCGCAGATGGCGCACGATGTTCTCGACCTCGACGATGGCGTCGTCCACCAGGATGCCCACCACCAGCGACAGCGCCAGGAGGGTGATGATGTTGATGGAAAAGCCCAGCAGGTGCATGCCGATGAAGGCCGGTATCACCGACAGCGGCAGCGCCACGGCCGAGACGATGGTGGCGCGCCAGCTGCGCAGGAACAGCCACACCACCACCACCGCCAGAATGGCGCCCTCGTACAGCAGGTGCATGGAGCTGTCGTACTCGTCCTGCGCGATCTCCACGAAGTCCACGGTGCGCGTGAGCGTGAGGTGCGGGTGCTCGGCCCTGAGCTGGTCGAGCGCGCGCTGCACGCCGGCGCCCACCTCCACCTCGCTGGCGCCGCGCGCGCGCGAGACCTCGAAGCCGATGACCGGCTGGTCTCCCAACAAGGCGGCAGAGCGCGGCTCGGCCCAGGTGTCGGTCACCTGGGCCACCTGGTCCAGGCGCATGCGGCGCCCGCCGGAGACGGGAATCTGCAGTGCCGCGATCTGCGCGGCCGTCTGCATCGTGGCCAGCGTGCGCAGGGGCTGCTCGGCGCCGCCGAGCTCGGCGCGCCCGCCGGCGCTTTCCAGCTGCACCTGGCGCAGCTGGCGCGAGACCTCGGCCGCCGTCACGCCCAGGGCCTGCAGCCGCGCGGGGTCGAGCGCCACGCGCACCTCGCGCGAGACGCCGCCCACGCGGCTCACGGCGCCCACGCCGGGCACGGCCAGCAGGCGGCGCGTGAGCTGGTCGTCCACAAACCACGACAGCACCTGGTCATCGAGCTGGCTGGAAGCGATGGCGAACGCCAGGATGGGCTGGCTGGACAGCTCCAGCTTGGTGACCACGGGGTCGCGCAGATCCGCCGGCAGGTCGGCGCGCACGCGCGAGACGGCTGAGCGCACGTCGTCCACGGCCTCCTGCACGGGCTTTTCCAGCTGGTATTCGGCGGCGATGGTCGCCGTGCCGTCCACCAGCGTGGTGGTGATGTGCTTGAGCCGCTGCGTGGTGGCGATGGCGTTCTCGATCTTGCGCGCCACGTCGGATTCGAGCTGCCCTGGCGCCGCACCCGGCAGCGCCGCGGTGACCATGACCACCGGCAGGTCCATGTCGGGGAAGTTCTGCACCTTCATGGCGCGAAATGACATCAGCCCTGCCAGCGTGAGCAGCACGAACAGCATGGCCGCCGGCACGGGGTTGCGGATGGACCAGGCGGACAGGTTCATGGATGCTTCTTATTTGCTAGCTTCTGGCGCTTTTGAGGCGGGCGCTGGAGCCTGTTTTTGCTCTGCATCTGCGGCCACACGCACCAGGTCGCCGTCGTTCAGGAAAGCGCCGCCCTGCTGCACGATGCGCGCCGCGGGCGACAGGCCCTCGACGATCTCCACGCGGCCGTCCACGCGCTGGCCGGTCTGCACGCGGCGCATGGCGATGCGGCTGTCCGCTACCACTTCGAACACATGGCTGAACCCGTCGCGCACCACCAGGGACGACAGTGGCACGGTCAGGGCCTCGTGCTGGCCCAGCAGGAATTCGCCGCGCGCAAACATGCCGGCACGGATGTCGGGGTGGGCCGGCAGGTCCACGTAGACCAGCGCGTTGCGCGTCTGCAGGTCCACCGTGGGCGCCAGCATGCGCACCCGGCCCTCGACCTGGGCACCGCTGGCGGCGCTCACCAGCGCCTTGCCGCCGGGCTGAAGGCGCGGCAGGTCGGTGGCCGTGACCTCGGCGCGCCATTCCAGCCGGCCGCGGCGCAGCATGCGAAACAGCTCCGTGCCCGCGCCTGCCACCGCGCCCACGGTGGCCTGGCGCGCCGAGATCACGCCGGCGTCGGGCGCACGCACCTCGGTGTGCTTCAGGCGCAGCCGCTGCGTGTCCACGGCCGCCTGGGCCGCCGCCACGCGTGCCTGCGCGGTCTGCGCGGCCGTGGCGTACTGCTGGACCTGCTGCTGGCTCATGGCGCCCGTGGCGTCCAGGGCACGGGCGCGCTCGGCGTTGGCCTGGGCCTCGGCGGCGGCGGCGCGCGCCTCCTGCAGGCCGGCGCGTGCCTGGGCCAGGTCGGCCTGCACGGTGTCGGCCGCAAAGCGCGCCAGCAGCTGGCCGGCGCGCACCGGGTCGCCCACGTTGACCAGCACCTCGGCCAGGCGCAGGCCGTTGCTCTCGCTGCCGATGCTGGCCTCCTGCCAGGGCACCACATTGCCATTGGCCGGCAGGCGCCGCGCCAGCTGCTCGCGCCGGGGTTCGGTGGTGCTGACGGTGAGGGCGGGGCGCGCGGTGCTGGCCGCGGGGGTGGGTGTGGGTGGTGCGGCGCGCGACGGGGCACCGGCCAGCAGCGCGGCGCCCGTGGCAAGCAGGCCGGCGAAGGTCAGGGCGGTCAGGGACAGGCGTGTCATCGGATATCAGCCGAATACGGCATGCCACAGCGCGAGCACGGCGGCGCGCTCGGCGGCCAGCGTCTCGGGCGGCACGCGCGTGGGCTCCTCGTTGAGGCGGGCGCGGTGCTGCACCTGGCGCAGCGTGCGGTAGGCGTCGGCGGCGGCGTGGCCCACGCCCGCGGGCAGCAGGCCGGCACCTTCCGCGCGTTGCAGCAGCGCGATATTGCCCAGGTTGCCTTGCAGGCCGGGGTGGGCCGCGGACTGCGACAGCACCAGGTACTGCACGGCAAATTCGGCATCGACCATGCCGCCGTTGCTGTGCTTGACGTCAAACCAGTCGGGCGCCACCGGGTGGGCCGAGCGCATGCGCTCGCGCATGGCCATGATCTCGGTGCGCAGCGCGCCGTGGTCGCGTGGGGCGGTGATGACGGCCTCGCGCACGCCGTCGAAGCGCGCGCGCAGGTCTTCGCTGCCCAGCACGAAGCGCGCGCGCGTCATGGCCTGGTGCTCCCAGGTCCAGGCGGTGTTGCTGCCGCGCTGCTGCTGGTAATCGGCATAGGCCTTGAAGCTGGTCACGAGCATGCCCGAGCTGCCGTTGGGGCGCAGCGCGGTGTCGATCTCGAACAAATCGCCCTCGCCCGTCTTCACGGTGAGCCAGTTGATGAGCTTGCGCACGAAGGCGGTGTAGGCCTCGGGGGCGCGCTCGTCGTCGTCGTCGAAGACGAAGACGATGTCCAGGTCGCTGCCGTAGCCCAGCTCCTTGCCGCCGAGCTTGCCGTAGCCAATGATGGCGAATTGCGGCTCCTCGCGGTGGCGGTTCCTGAGCCGGCTCCAGCACCACCGTGCCGTGACGCGCAGCACGCTGTCGGCCAGGGCCGAGAGGTCGTCGGCCACCTGCTCGACGCTGATGCGCTGCTCCACGTCGCGCGCCAGCGTGCGGAAGGTCTCGGCGTGGTGGGCGCGGCGCAGCAGGTCGAGCAGATTCTCGTCGTCGTCCTCGCCCGTGGATTGGAGCGCGGCCAGGCGCAGCGCCAGCTCATGTTCGAAGTCGGCGGCCACGAAGCGCTCGGACAGCAGGGCCTCGCTGGCCAGTTCGTCGATCACGCCCGGGTGCTGCAGCATGTAGCGCGCCGGCCACTTGGCCGCGCCCAGCAGGTGCAGCAGGCGCTCGTGCACCAGGGGGCGCTCCAGCAGCAGCGCCAGATAGCTTTCGCGCCGCAGCAGGGGTTCGAGCCAGCCGACCAGGCGCAGGGCGGCGTCTTCATTGACCCGGCCCTCGGCCAGCCAATGGGCCGTGCGCTGCACGATGCGCAACAGGCGCGTGCGCGCCTCGTCGCGCAGGCCTTGCACGCGGGCATGTGTGCGCCACTCGGCGACGCGATCGCGCAGCGCGGGCGGCAGCTGCTCCAGGAGCGCCTCCGGATCGGGCGCGGGGGCCTCGGCGGCGCGCGCCTTGCCGCAGCCGCCGTTGCCGCAGCGCTTAGGCTGCGCGCCGCCGAGCAGGGTGTCGAACTCCTGCGCCACGAGTTCGCGCTGGGCATCGAGCTCGCGCAGAAAATCGCAGCACGACAGGCCCATGGTGTGGGCGATCCAGGCCAGGTCTTCGTCGCGTGTCGGCAGCACATGGGTCTGCTGGTCGTCCAGGTACTGGATGCGGTGCTCCACGCGGCGCAGAAAGGTATAGGCGCCGGCCAGCTGCGCGGCCTTGTCGGCCGGCATGAGGCCGGCGCGCTCCAGGCGCTGCAATGCCTCCAATGTGGGGCGGCGGCGCAGCTCGGGGAACTGGCCGCCGCGCACCACCTGCAAGAGCTGCACGGTGAACTCGACCTCGCGGATGCCGCCGCGCGAGAGCTTGACGTCATTGGCGCGCTCGGGCCGGCCGGCACTGCGCTGCACGGCGTGGTCGCGGATCTGGTGGTGCAGCACACGCAGCGCGTCGAACACGCTGTAGTCCAGGTAGCGGCGGAAGACGAAGGGCAGCACCACGGCGCGCAGCGCCTGCACGTTGGGGGTGGCGGTGCAATCGAGCGGCGCCACCACGCGGCTCTTGAGCCAGGCAAAGCGCTCCCATTCGCGCCCATGCACCTGCAGGTAGTCCTCTAGCGCCGACAGCGACAGGGCGGAAGGCCCGGAGTTGCCATGGGGCCGCAGCGCCAGGTCCACGCGGAACACGAGGCCATGCTCGGTGGTGTCGCCCACCAGGGCGTAGATGGCCTTGACGGCGCGCGCAAAGTATTCGTGGTTGGAGAGCTTGCCGCGCCCGTCGGGCAGGCCGGCGGTCTCGCCATCCTGCTCGTAGACGTAGATCAGGTCGATGTCGCTGGACACGTTGAGCTCGCGCGCGCCCAGCTTGCCCATGCCTATCACCCACAGCTGCACCGGCTCGCCCTGGGGGCCGAGCGGTGCGCCGTGGCGCGCGTCCAGCTCGGCGCGGGCGTGGCGGCAGGCGCGGTCCAGCGCCAGCTCGGCCAGCCGGGTCACCGTCAGGGTGATGTCGGCCAGCGGCGCGCCCTGGTCGCAGTCCAGCATGAGGAGGCGGTGCATCACCAGCTGGCGCAGTATGCGCAGCGCCGCGCCCAGGTCGTGGCCGCGCGCGCGCAGGGCCTCGCAGGCCTGGTCCATGGCGGCGTGGTCGGGTACGCCCGGCGGCAGCAGGGGCAGCTCGGCGCCATAGCGACGCTCAAGGCGCTGGAAGAAGCGCGAATAGGTCGAGAGTGGGCCGTTGGCGGCTACGGGTTCGGTCGAAGGCATGGGCATGGCGGGGCTACGGTGGCGTGTGGTCCCCGGGCGCCGGGACAGAACCTAAGGGGCATGTGCGGGTCATAATTCCTGACACCGTTTTCACCTGCCATGACAGAGCCCTCGTCCCATCCCTCCCGCCTTCTCCGGTTCGTGGCGGGCTGTGCGCGGTGGGGCCTGGGGCTGCTGCTGGCCTTGTGGCTGCTGTTGGCGGCTGCCTGGGGGGCGCTGCATGGCTGGATTGTGCCGCGTATCGGCGACTTCCGTCCGCAGCTGGAGGCGCAGGCGCAGCGGGCGCTGGGGGTTCCGGTGCGCATCGCCGGCATCTCGGCGCGCAGCGTGGGATTTTTCCCGACCGTGGAGCTGACGGGCGTGGCCCTGCTGGACCCCGAGGGGCGCGAGGCGCTGCGCCTGCCGCGCGTGGTGGTGGCGCTGTCGCCACGCTCGCTGCTGCGCCGGGGGTTCGAGCAGATCTTCATCGAAGGCCCGGAGCTCGACATACGCCGCGAGCGCGACGGCCGCATCGCCATCGCCGGCCTGAGCTTTCGCGACACGGGCAGCAGCGACAGCGCCGCCGCCGACTGGCTGTTTGCCCAGCCCGAGCTGGCGATACGCGGCGGCCTGGTGCGCTGGAGCGATGCGCTGCGCGGCACCGAGCCGCTGGCGCTGACCGATGTGGACCTGGTGCTGCGCAACGGCGGCTGGCGCCATGGCCTGCGCCTGGACGCCACGCCGCCGTCCGACTGGGGCGAGCGCTTCACGCTGCGCGGGCAATTGCGCCAGCCGCTGCTCACCACGCATGGCGGCAATTGGCAGCGCTGGAGCGGCCAGTTGTACGCCTATTTCGCACGCGTCGATGTCTCGCGCCTGAACCGCTATGCGGACTTGGACGGCCTGCAGGTGAATCAAGGCCGGGGCGCGCTGCGCGCCTGGCTCGACGTGCAGCAGGGCCGGCTCGTGGGCGGTGCGGCCGACATGGCGCTGGGCGAGGTCAACGCCACGCTGCGCCAGGACCTGCGCCCGCTGGTGCTGCACACCGTGACGGGCCGGGTCAGCGGCCGCTGGCTGGACGATGGTTTCGAGGTGGCCACCCAGAACCTGCAGTTCCTGGCCGACGACGGCCTGCGCTGGAGCGGCGGCAATCTGTTCCTGCGCCACACGGCCGGAGGCCGAGCCGGCCGCGCGCAGGGCGAGCTGCGCGCCGACCGGCTGGACCTGGCCGCGCTCACGCAGATCGCCGCCCGCCTGCCGCTGGACGAGGCCGCGCACGCGGCGCTGCAAACCTATGCCCCCCAGGGTATGGTGGAGCAGCTGCAGGGCGGCTGGCAGGGCCCGCTGGCGCGGCCGCAGCAATACCAGCTGCGCGGCAAGGTGACGGGCCTGGCCCTGGCCGCGCAGGATCAGGCGCCCACGGTGGCCGGCCTGGCGGGCGCAAACCTGGACTTCGACCTCACGCAAACGGGCGGCCGTGCGGCGCTGGCCATGGCCGATGGCCGGCTGCTGCTGCCCGGCGTGTTCGAGGACCCGGTGGTCCCCGTGCAGCGGCTCTCGGCCACGGTGCGCTGGCAGATCGACGGCCAGCGCATCGCCGTGCAGAGCGGCGACCTGCGCTTTGCCAATGCCGACGCCCAGGGCGAGGCACGCCTGACCTGGCAGACGGCGGACCCGACCAGCTCAAGCGCACGCGCGCGCCTGCCCGGCGTGCTCGACCTCGTGGGCAGCCTGTCACGGGCCGATGCCACGCGCGTGCACCGCTACCTGCCGCTGGCCGTGCCCGCCCAGGCACGCCACTACGTGCGCGACGCCATCCTGGCGGGTTCGGCCAGCCAGGTGCAGTTCCGCGTCAAGGGGGACCTGCACGACTTCCCCTATGGCCATGCGCCGCGCCGGGGTGAGTTCCAGGTCGTGGTTCCGGTCAAGGACGTGAAATTCGACTACGTGCCGCCGGCCTTGCTGGCGCCGGGCGACCGACCCTGGCCGGCGCTGGCCGGCCTTGCCGGCGAGCTGGTGTTCGACCGCGCCGGCATGGTCGTGCGCAACGTCACGGGCGGTTTTGCCGGCCAACCCAGTCTGCGCGTGCAGAAGGTCGGCGCCAAGATTGCCGACCTGGAGCACAGCGTGGTCGAGGTCGATGGCCAGGTGCGCGGCCCGCTGCAGGACATGCTGGCGCTGGTCAGCGGCTCGCAGATCGCGCAGCTCACGCATGGCGCACTGGACCGTGCCACGGCCAGCGGTGCGGCCGAACTGCAGCTGGGCCTGAACCTGCCCATAGACGCCATGGACCGCTCCCGCGTGCGCGGCAGCGTGACGCTTTCGGGCAACGAGGTGCGCTTCGTGCCCGAGGCACCCACGGTCAGCGGCGCGCGCGGCGTGGTGCAGTTCAGTGAGCGCGGCTTCGGCCTGGTCGGCGTGCAGGGCCGGGCGCTGGGCGGCGAGCTGCGCCTGGAGGGCGGCATGAGCGCCCCGCAGGCGCCAGGCGCACAGGAATCGGCCGTGCGCGTGCGTGCGCGCGGCACGGCCACGGCCGAGGGACTGGCTGCGTCGCCGCAGCTGGGCCTGCTGTCGCGCCTGGCGCGCCACGCCAGCGGCAGCGCCGCCTACAGCCTGAACATCGGTGTGCGCCGCGGCGAGCCCGAGATCCAGGTGACAACCGACCTGGTGGGCATGGCACTGGCCGCGCCGGCCCCGCTGGGCAAGGCGGCGCAGGCGCCGTTGGCTGTGCGCTTTGACAACCAGCTCACGCGTGAGGCTGCGGCCGCACCCGATACACCGCTGCAGGATCAGCTGGCGCTGGAGCTCGGTGGCGTGGCGCGCCTGGCCTATGTGCGTGCCCTCGATGGCGCACAGCCGCGTGTACTGCGCGGCGCCATTGCTGTGGGCGAGCCCGCGGCGGCGCCCCTGTCCCTGCCGGATCAGGGCGTGGTGGCCCATGCGGTGCTGGACGATGTCGATGTCGATGCCTGGCGCGCGCTGCTCGACGAGCCCGCGGCGGCAGTCGCCGCGCCCGCATCGGCGCCGGCCGGCGAGGACCGGGCGGCGGACTACCTGCCCGCGCGCCTGGCGGTGCGCGCAAGGCAGCTCACCATGCAGGGGCGCAGCCTGCACGACGTGGTGCTGGGCGCCACGCGCGCCGCCGGCGTCTGGCGTGCCAATGTGGACGCGCGCGAGCTCGACGGCTACCTGGAGTACCAGCCCGGCGGCGCACCCGCCGCCGACGGGCAGGCCGCGCAGGACCGTCTGTTTGCACGCCTGGCGCGCCTGGCCCTGCCGCAGTCGGCTGACACGCAGGTCAATGCGCTGCTCGACGCGCAGCAGCCGGCCCGGCTGCCGGCGCTGGACATCGTGGTACAGGACTTCGAGCTGCGCGGCCGGCGCCTGGGCCGCATCGACATCGAGGCGCGCAACCGCACGGCCGCCGACGGCCAGCGCGAATGGCGTCTGGCCCGTTTCAACCTGACGGCGCCCGAGGCCACGCTCACCTCCAGCGGCAGCTGGGCCCTGATCGCGGGCGCGGGCAGCGAGGCGCAGCGGCGCACGTCCATGACCTTCGAGCTCGACATCCGCGACTCGGGCGAGCTGCTGGCGCGCTTTGACATGCCGGGTGTGCTGCGCCGCGGCCAGGGGCGTATTGGTGGCCAGGTGAGCTGGCTGGGCTCGCCGTTGTCGCCCGACTACCGCAGCCTGAACGGTCAGGCGCGCGTGGACGTGGAGTCGGGCCAGTTCCTCAAGGCCGACCCGGGCCTGGCCAAGCTGCTCGGCGTGCTCAGCCTGCAGTCGCTGCCGCGGCGCTTTGCGCTCGACTTCCGCGACGTGTTCAGCGAGGGCTTTGCCTTCGATTTCGTGCGTGGCGACCTGCATATTGCCAAGGGCGTGGCTACCACCAACAATCTGCAGATGAAGGGCGTGAACGCGGCCGTGCTCATGGAGGGCAGCGCCGACATGGTGCATGAGACGCAGGACCTGCATGTGGTCGTGGTGCCCGAAATCAACGCCATGACGGCCTCGCTCGTGGCCACGGCCATCAACCCGGTGGTGGGCCTGGGCAGCTTCCTGGCGCAGATGTTCCTGCGCGGGCCGCTGATGCAGGCGGCCACGCAGGAGTTCCGCATCGACGGCACCTGGGCCGACCCGCGCGTGGAGCGCATACCGCCCCGCCGACCGTCGGCAACAGGGGACAAGGGAGAAAAGCCATGAAGGTCGCCGCCTTGCAAATGGTCTCGGGCGTGGCCCCTCAGGCCAATCTGGCGCAGGCGCGCAGCCTGCTGGAGCAGGCCGCCCAGGCCGGCGCGGAACTGGCCGTGCTGCCCGAATATTTCTGCGCGATGGGCCTGCGCGACGACGACAAGCTGGCGCTGCGCGAAAGCCCGGGCGACGGTCCCATACAGCAGTTCCTTGCCGGCGCCGCGCGCGCGCTGGGCCTGTGGATCGTGGGCGGCACGCTGCCGCTGGTCGCGCGCAGTGCGCAGCACGTGCACAACAGCGCGCTGGTGTTCTCGCCCGCGGGCGAGTGCGTGGCGCGCTACGACAAGATCCATTTGTTCCGCTTCGACAACGGCCGCGAGCAGTTCGACGAGGCGCGCGTGATCGAGGCCGGCAGCCGCTGCGTGCACTTCGACCTGCCGGCGCGCGATGGCCGCTGCTGGCGCGTCGGCCTGTCGGTGTGCTACGACCTGCGCTTTCCCGAGCTGTACCGGGCCCATGCGCGCGCCGGCGCCGACCTGCTGCTGGTGCCCAGCGCCTTCACCTACACCACGGGGAGCGCGCACTGGGAGCTGCTGCTGCGCGCGCGTGCCGTGGAGAACCTGGCCTATGTGCTGGCCCCGGCCCAGGGCGGCCGGCACGAAAACGGCCGGCGCACCTGGGGCCACAGCATGCTCATTGACCCCTGGGGCCAGGTGCTGGCGCAGCGGGACGAGGGTGCGGGCGTGGTGCTGGGCGAACTCGATGCAGACCACCTGCAGCAGCTGCGCCGCCAGCTGCCGGCACTGGAACACCGCGTGTTGTGAGGGTGCGGGCGGTGGAGCAGGGCATGGATCAGGGTGCGGACCAGGGCGTGGCGGCGGCCGTGCCGGCCGACGCCCTGGGGCCGCCGCAGGGCCCGGCCCAGCGCCGCTGGCGCCGCTGGGCGGGTGCCTGGCGCCGCTGGTCGCTGTGGGCGCTGCTGTTGCTGCTGGTGGCCAGCATGCTGGGCACGCTGGTGTGGCTGGCAGGACGCTACGAGGCCAGCCAGGTGCAGGCGCGCCTGGAGCGCGATACGGCAGAGTCCGTGTCTGACATTCGCAACGCCTTTGCGCGCAACCTGCAGAACCTGCAGGCGCTGCAGGCGGGCGAGCCCGACCTCGCCGCGTGGGAGGCGCGTGCCGCCGAGCTGCTGGCCCAGCGGCGCGAGCTGGTGCACCTTGAGTGGCGCGACGCCCAGCTGCACTTGCGCGGCCACGCTGAATCGCCCTACCGGCCGCAGCACTGGGACCCCAGCAAGCGCGACAGCCTGCACTCGGAGGCCACGCTGGCCTGCACCAATGCGCGGCGCATCACCGGGCCGTCCTACTCCAGCAGCTACTACCAGCCTATGCCCGACGGCGTGGGCTCGGAAATGATGGAGGTCTGCCTGCCGCAGATGCAGGACGGGCAAGTGCGCGGCTTCGTCGTAGCCACCTATTCGCTGCAGACCGTGCTGCAGGACCTGGTCGCACCCAGCCTGCAGCGCACGCAGGAGGTGTCGTTCACCGAGGCGGACGGCACGCGCCTGGCGATCATCGGTGCCATGCGCCGCGGCTCGCGCATGTTCACGGCGCAGCAGCTGTTCGACCTGCCGGGCAGTACCCTGGTGCTGCGCATGGACGGCTGGCATGCCGCGCCCAGCGTGTTTCCCAACGTGCTCACGGCGCTGGTCACGGCCATGTCGATCGCGCTGGTGTCGGTGCTGGTGGTGCTGGTGCGCGACAACCGGCGCCGCCTGCGTGCCGAGCGCGACCTGGGCGAGGCGCTGGCGTTTCGCAAGACCATGGAGGACTCGCTGATCACGGGACTGCGTGCGCGCGACCTGGGCGGACGCATCACCTACGTGAACCCGGCGTTTTGCGACATGGTGGGCTACACGGCCGCGGAGCTCGTGGGCCAGACCTCGCCGCCCTACTGGCCGCCGGAGCATGCGCACGAATACGCCGAGCGCCAGTCCGTGCGCATGGCGGGCCGGCTGGATCCGCCGCGCGAGGGCTATGAGACCACCTTCATGCGCAAGAACGGCCAGCGCTTTCCGGTGATGATCTACGAGGCGCCGCTGATCAATGCCCATGGCCTGCACACGGGCTGGATGGGTTCGTTCCTCGACGTGAGCGCGCAGCGGCGCATGGAGGAGCTCTCGCGTGCGTCCCAGGAGCGCCTGCAGGCCACGGCGCGACTGGCCACCGTCGGCGAGATGGCCTCGCTCCTGAGCCACGAGCTGAACCAGCCGCTGGCCGCCATCTCCAGCTACGCCACGGGTTCGTTGAACCTGCTCGCGGTGCCGGATGGCGCCGCGCAGGATCTTGCCGACCTGCGCGTGGGCGTGCAGCGCATCGCGCAGCAGGCCGAGCGCGCCGGGCGCATCATCAAGAGCGTGCACGACTTCGTGCGCCGGCGCGACCAGTCGCGCGAACCGATCACGGCGCAGCAGCTGTTCGACGCCGTGCTGCCGTTGATCAGGCTGCAGGCGCACAAGCTGGGCGTGCGCGTGCAGCTGGACATCAGGCCGGGCCTGCCCCCGGTGCTGTGCGACGCCACCATGGTCGAGCAGGTGCTGCTGAACCTGGCGCGCAACGCCATGCAGTCCATGGACGACCCGCAGATTCACCCGCGCATCCTGGAGCTGCGCGTGCGCCGCGCCGCCTCCAACGCCGCCAAGGGCTGGCTCGAATTCTCCGTGGCCGACATGGGCCTGGGCATTGCGCCCGAGGTGGCCGAGCGCCTGTTCACGCCGTTCTACACCACGCGCGCCGAGGGCATGGGGCTGGGCCTGAGCCTGTGCCGCACGGTGGTGGAGCAGCATGGGGGCTTTCTGGGCCACGCGGCGCGCGCGCCACGTGGTACGGTATTCACCTTCACTCTGCCCGTATTCCAGGACACCGAACTCTGATGGAACCCACAGCCAACGCCACCGTGTACATCGTGGACGACGATGCCGAGGTGCGCGAGGCGCTGGCCTGGCTGCTGCGCTCGCGCCGTCTGTTCAGCGAGGTCTTCGCCAGCGCCGAGGCCTTCGAGCTCATGCTGTCCGAGCGCGCCGCCCGCGGCCTGCCCCAGCGCCAGCCCTGCTGCCTGCTGCTGGACGTGCGCATGCCCGGCATGAGCGGCCTGGCCCTGTTCGACAAGATGGTCGAGCGCGGCGACACGGCCGGCATGCCGGTGATCTTTCTGACCGGCCATGCCGACGTGCCCACGGCCGTGGCCACCGTCAAGCGCGGCGCGTTTGACTTCTGCGAAAAGCCGTTCTCGGACAACCAGCTGGTGGACCGCGTGCAGGCGGCGCTGGAGCAGTCGGCACAGCACCTGCAGGCCTGCCGCGCGCGCCATGTGCTGCAGGACCGGCTGGCCGAACTCACCGAGCGCGAGCGCGACGTCATGCACCTGGTGGTCGAGGGCCTGCCCAACAAGCTGATCGCCGACCAGCTCGACATCAGCGTGCGCACGGTGGAGGTGCACCGCGCGCGCGTGTTCGACAAGATGCAGGTCAAGTCGGCGGTGGAACTGGCCAACTTGTTGCGCTCTTAATCCAGTCGAGGGTTATGGGTCGTGGGCCGTGCGCGGACAGCCGCAAAACGCCCAACGGTCAACGTTTGCTTACCCCTGGCGTTCGCCCATGAAAATTTCCACGCGGCGGTTGCGCGAGCGGCCCTCGGCCGAGTCGTTGCTGGCGATGGGGTCGCGCGCGCCGCGGCCTTCCACATGAATGCGCGCGCCGCTCACGCCGCGCGCGGTCAGGTAGTTGCGCGTGCTCTCGGCGCGATCGAGCGACAGCGGGTTGTTGATGGCGTCACTGCCCGTGGAGTCGGTATAGCCGATGATGCGCACGTCGGCGTTGGGGTTGTTGCGCAAGCCGTCGGCAAAACGGTCCAGTATGGGGCGGAAGCTCGGCTGTATGTCGGATCGGTTGGTGGCGAACGAGATGTCGCTCGGTATGTCGAGCTTGAGCTGGTTGTCCGCCGTCTGCGATACCGTGACGCCCGTGCCGCGTGTGGCGGCCTGCATCTCCTGCTTCTGCTTTTCCATGTGCTGCGACCAGATGTAGGTGCCCAAAGCGCCCACGCCCGCCCCGATCACGGCGCCGGTGCCCGCATGGCCGCCGGTCATCGCGCCTATGGCGGCGCCGCCCAGGGCGCCCGCGCCCGCGCCAATGGCAGTGCGGCGCTGGGTGTCGCTCATGTCGGCGCAGCCGGTCGCCAGCATGACGGCGGCGGCGGTGGCGCTGATGAGAAGGGGTTTGCGCATGATGAATCGCTCCTTGTGTCCCAATGCAGAAATCCTGCGTGCAGCGTAGCCAGCGCCACGCCTTGGGTCTGTAGGACAGCGGCCCAGCTGCAGGCGGGGCGCGCAAACAAGTGTCAAGCGCGTATCCGTCCGCTTACGCGTCCTTGTCCTTGTCCGTGGGCGGTGGCAGCTCGCCGCGCCTGCGGCCCGAGAACATGGTCCACCAGATAATTCCTACGAAAATCAACAGTGCCAGCAGCGCCTCAAGCAAAATCAGTCCCATGAACCTTCGTCTCCCGCGTCTGGTTGTAACGGCGCTGATTGTAGGAATCCTCGCGGCCTGCTCCTCCAGCCCGCCGCTGCCGGACGTCGCGCCACCGCCGTCCGCCCGGCCGCCGGCCGCGGTGGCGGTGCCCGTGCCCGGGACGCTGGTGCAGTCCAAGAGCCGCTGGGTGCCCGCCGCCTGGAGCGAGCTGCCGGGCTTCGAGGGCGACGCGCTGCACGAGGCCTGGAACGCCTGGCTGCGCAGTTGCGAGCGCCCGGCGCCGGCCTTCGCCGCGCTGTGCGGCGACGTGCGCCGCCTGACCATCGCCGAGCCCGACGCGCAGCGCGAGTGGATGATGCAGCGCCTGCAGCCCTACCGCATCGAGTCGCTCGACGGCGGTGCCGACGGCCTGCTCACGGGCTATTTCGAGCCCTATCTGGACGCCGCGCGCCAGCCCGGCAACGGCTTTATCGTGCCCCTGTATGCGCCGCCGGCCGACCTGGCGGTGCGCAAGCCCTGGTACACGCGCCAGCAGATCGATACCCTGCGCGAGGCCCAGGCCGCCCTGCAGGGCCGCGCCATCGCCTGGGTGCGCGACCCGGTGCAGGCCATGGTGCTGCACATCCAGGGCTCGGGCCGGCTGCGCGTGCGGGAGGCCGACGGCAGCCAGCGCCTGGTGCGCCTGGCGTTCGCAGGCACCAATGACCAACCCTACAAGAGCGTGGGCCGGTGGCTGCTGGACCAGGGCCTGGTGCGCGACGCCACCTGGCCTGGCATCACGGCCTGGGTGCAGCAGAACCCCCAGCGCGTCAACGAAATGCTGTGGTCCAACCCGCGCTATGTGTTCTTCCGTGAGGAGCCGCTCGACGCGCTGGACGCCGCCTTCGGCCCCAAAGGCGCGCAGGGCGTGCCGCTGACGCCCGGGCGATCCATCGCTGTGGACCGCCAGAGCATTCCCTATGGCACGCCGGTGTGGCTGGCCTCCAGCGGGCCCACGGCCCAGCTGTCGCGCCTGGTGCTGGCGCAGGACACGGGCAGCGCCATCCTGGGCGCGGTGCGCGCCGACTACTTCACGGGCTGGGGCCAGGAGGCGGGCGACATGGCCGGGCGCCTGAAGCAGAACCTGCGTCTGTGGGCGCTGTGGCCCAGGTAGTGCTATTCAATATATAGCTGGCAGCGATTGCTGTGTGGGCATTCCATGGGGGTTGCGCCTGAAACGCCCGCAGAACGTGCGCTAGCCGCTACTGATAGCAGAGCGGATCACTCCCCCTCCACCACATAGCGCAGCACCACCGGCGGTGCCTCACCCACATGGAAGGCGTTCTTGCGGTCGCGCAGCGCCACGTCGGAGGCGGTGACGCGGTCGAAGCGGCGCAGGTGCTCGGTCCAGGACTCGTCCACGATGCGCTCGACATAGCGGCGCGGGTCGGCAATGTCGTGTTGCAGCTCCCAGCTGAGCGCCCCCTGGCGCAGGCGCGCGCGCCGGCTCTCTTGCATGACGGCGCGGAACTCGGCGGCGCGCGTGGGCTGGATGAAGTACTCGATGCTCGTGACCAGGCGCAGGCCCGCGGCCGGCGGGGTCTCGGCCTGCGGCATCTTGAAGGCGCGCGAGGGGCTCAGGTCCTCCTCGCCGTGGCGGTCGCTCACCAGGCGCTGCACCAGGGCCATGGCGGCCACGCCGATGGCGGCGGCCAGCGCCAGGCTGACATGCACGCTGGTCAGCGCCGCCACCTGGCCCCACAGCGCCGCGCCCGCGGCCGTGGCGCCCATGATGGCCATCTGGAAAATCGACATGCCGCGCGCGCGCACCCAGTTGGGCAGGGCGAACTGGGCCGCCACCACGAGCACGTTGGCCGTGGTGATCCAGGCCGCGCCCGCAAGCACCATGGCCGGCAGGGCGACATAGGCGCTGGGCGCAATGGCCACGATCGCCGAGCCCAGGGCCTGCACCAGCGTGCCGAGCGCCACCAGCCGGTCCGACGCCATCCTCTGGCGCAGCCGCGGCAACAACATGGCGGCGGCGATCGCCCCCGCGCCCATGGAGGCCAGCAGCAGCGTGAAGGTGCCTGCGCCGCCGCCCTGCAGCTCGCGCGCCACCAGCGGCAGCAGCGCCAGCAGGGCCGTGGCATGCAGGAAGAACACGGCGATGCGCCACAGCACGGCGCGCATGGGCGGCGACTCGCGCACGAACTGCAGGCCCACGCGCATGGCGCTGAAGAGGCGCTCGCGCCCCAGCGGGTTGGGCGTGGGTTGGCGCCGCCAGCGCATGATGGTGAAGCCCGCCAGCAGCGACAGCACGGCGTTGAGCACGAACACCCAGGCGCTGCCCGCGCCGGCGATGATGGCGCCGGCCAGCAGCGGCCCGATGATGCGCGAGGCGTTCATGGCCACGCCGTTGAGCGCCAGCGCCGCGGGCAGCTGGTGGCGGTCCACCAGCTCGGGCACGATGGCCGAGAACACCGGCCAGCGCATGGCCATGCCGATGCCATTGGCAAAGGTCAGGGCCAGCAGCAGCCAGGCGTTGAGCCCGCCGGCCAGCACGGCCGCGCACAGCACCACGGCCACGGCCGCCACCCAGAACTGCGTGACCATGAAGTAGCGCCGCCGGTCCAGTATGTCGGCCAGCGCCCCGCTGGGCAGGCCCAGCAGGAATACGGGCAGGGTGGAGGCCGTCTGCACCAGCGCCACCAGCACGGGCGAGCTGGTCAGCGAGGTCATGAGCCAGGCCGAGGCCACGTCGTTCATCCACATGCAGGTGTTGGCCACCAGCCAGGCGAGCCAGAGCATGCGGAACACCGGCTGGTACAGGGGCGCCAGCGGCGACGGTGGCGCGCGCTCGGCGGCCGTGCGTTGGAGCTCGGCCGCAGCGGCGGCCTCGGCAGCGTCGGCGATCTGCGAGGCGTCGGTGGCGGGGGAGGCCGTTGTGTTGGCGCGGGCGCTATCGAGTGGTGGCTGTGGTGGCATGGGGCTGCCATTGTCGTGGCTCAGGGCCTTGCGCCGCGTGGCCGGTTTTTGTGTCCTGTCTGAACTTGGGAGGTTAGCGCTTCTGCGCTTGTGCGGGGATGACGGATCACCGATCCGCTTTGTGCGTAACCAGCGGCCAGCGCCAGGCCGACGCGGCGTACAGCAGTGCCCCCGCCACCAGTGCCGCCGCCGCCAGCGCCAGCCCCTGTGCAAAGCCCTGGGCCTGCGTGCCGCGTGCCAGCAGCCAGGCGACGATGGGCGGGCCCATGATCTGCCCCAGGCCGTAGACGGCAGTGATCAGGCTGGCGAAGCTGTCGGCCGACTGCGGCCACAGGCGCCGCGCCTCCTGCAGGCCGTAGAAGGTGATGGCCGTGAACGGCAGGCCCAAGAGCGTGCTGCTCGCCGCAAATCCCGCCGGCGTGGGCCACCACAGGCCCACGCCTATGCCCAGCGCCTGCATGGCGTAAGCGGCGATGAGCAGGCCGCGCCGGTCCCAGGCCGCGGGGGCGCGCGTGCTCAGCGCCGCGCCCACGGCCACGCCGGCGCCGAACATCGGCCAGAACAGGTCGGGCCAGGGCGAGCCCTGGGGCAGCACGCCGCGCGCAATCACCGGCAAAAAGGTGGCGGTGACGATGTAGCCCAGCCCCGCCAGCCCATAGGCCAGCGCATGCAGCGCACGCGCCGCCGCCGCGGCGGCAGCCGCGGGCTGCGCGTGGGCTGCCGTGGCCGTGGGTGCCGGCTTGGCCGCACGCCCCTTCAGCACCGGCCAGACCAGCGCGCACAGCAGCACCGACAGCAGCCCGAACACCAGCCAGGCCGTGGCGGCGCGCCACTGCGCCTGCACCATCACGCTGGCGGCCAGCCCGGTGAGCACGATGCCCACGCCCGGCCCGCAGAAGATCAGCCCGCCCATGGCCGGGCGCCCCAGCACCATGAGGCGCACCATGCACCAGGCCGCCACGTTGAGCAGCACAAAGGCGCTGGCCACGCCCGCGGCAAAGCGCAGCGTGGGCCAGGCGGCGGGCAGCGGCAGCGCCATGGCCACCGTCAGCAGCACCGTGGCCACCAGGCCGGCGCGCGCCAGCCGCGCCGGGTGCCAGCGTGCGTACAGGCCCGGCGTTACCCAGGGCAGCGCCATGCAGGCCAGCGCGCCGACCAGGTAGCCGATGTAGTTGGCCGTGGCCAGCCAGCTGCCCACCGTGAGGGTGACCACGCCGTCGTGCAGCATCATGGGCAGCAGCGGCGTGAAGGCAAAGCGCCCCACGCCCATGGCCACGGCCAGCGCCAGCATGCCGGCCAGCGCCACGGCCGCGGGCCGTTCGGACCAGGCGGCGGGGACTGAAGCGGTGGAAGTCATAAAATCTCTTTTTGGTATTGATTTTTTGCCAATCATCTCATAACCATATACCCATGGATCTGGCCGCATTGGACATCTTTCGCACGGTAGCCCAGGAGGGTGGCGTCACGCGCGCCGCCGAGCGGCTGGGCCGTGCCCAGTCCAACGTCAGCACGCGCCTGCAGCAGCTCGAAGAGCAGTTGGGCGCCGCGCTGTTCATCCGCGAGGGGCGGGGCATGGTGCTGACGCCCGCAGGCCAGACCCTGCTGGACTATGCCAAACGCCTGCTGGCCCTGGCCGAAGAGGCACGCCAGGCCCTGCACCCGGGCGAGCCTGCGGGCCGGCTGCGCATAGGCTCCATGGAGAGCACGGCCGGCACCCGCCTGCCCGCGCCGCTGGCCGCATTGCACGCACGCTGGCCGCGGCTGGCGCTGGAGCTGCGCACGGCGCCCTCGCGCCAGCTGGTGGAGCAGGTGTTGCGCCATGAACTGGACTGCGCCCTGGTGGCCTGGTCGCCGCCGGGGCTGGACGAGGATGCGCCCGTCGAACGCACCCTTGTGTGCACCGAAACGCTGCTGCTGGCCCTGCCCGCCAGCCACCCGCCCGTGCAGGCGCCAGCCGACCTGCGGGTGCACCAGCTCGCCGCCTTTGCCCAGGGCTGCAGCTACCGCCGCATCGGCGAGGACTGGATGCGCCGCGCTGGTGGTGCCGTCGAGGTGCTGGAGCTGGCCTCCTACCCCGCCATCCTGGCCTGCGTGGCCGCCGGCCGCTGCGCGGGCGTGGTGCCGCAGTCGGTGCTGGACCTGCTGCGCGAGCCACCCGCGCTGCAGTGGGTGCCGCTGGGCCGCTGCCAGACCATGCTGGTGCACCGCCCCGGCTACGCCACGCCGGCGCTGGCGGCGCTGCAGGAGGCGCTGGCGGACATCGAACCCTCAACCCGGAGCTGACCCATGACCACCTTGATGCAACGCCTGAACATCGCCCTGCCCATCATCCAGGGCCCCATGACGGGGTCGGACACGCCGCAGCTGGCGGCCGCCGTCTCGGCAGCCGGCGGCCTGGGCTTCCTTGGCTGCGGCATGCGCGCGCCCCAGGCCATGCGGGAGGCTGCGGCCGCCGTGCGCGCCGCCACCGACAGGCCCTTCGGCATGAACCTGTTCGTGCTGCAGACGCCCAGCCCCGGCGCCGCCGAGGTGGCCTCCGCCATGGAGCGGCTGGCGCCGCTGTATGCCAAGTTCGGCCTCACGTCCCAGACGCCCGCGCGCTGGTGCGAAGACTTTGCCGCGCAATTCGAGGCGCTGATCGCGGCCCGGCCTGCCGTGGCCAGCTTCACCTTCGGCATCCTCAGCGCAGCCCAGGTGCAGCGCCTCAAGGCCGAGGCCGGCAGCTACGTCATCGGCACCGCCACCACCGTGGCCGAGGCGCTGGCCTGGCAGCAGGTGGGGGCCGACGCCGTCGTCGCCAGCGGCATGGAGGCCGGCGGCCACCGCGGCACTTTCCTGGGCGACTGGGAGGGCAGCCTGATCGGCACCCTGGCCCTGGTGCCGGCCTGCGTGGACGCGCTCTCCATCCCCGTGATCGCCGCCGGCGCCATCATGGACGGTCGTGGCATCGCCGCCGCCCAGGCCCTGGGCGCGCAGGCCGTGCAGATGGGCACGGCCTTCCTGGCCTGCCCCGAGTCATCCATCGTCCCCGCGCAGCGCGCCGCCATCGCCGCCGCCCAGGCCACCGACACGCGCCTGACGCGCATCTTCTCGGGCCGCCCGGCGCGCGGCATCCTGAACCAGGCCATGCGCAGCTTGCAGCCGCACGAGGCGGACGTTCCCGCCTACCCCATTCAAAACGCCCTCATGGGACCGCTACGCCGCGCCGCTGCGCAGGCAGGCGATGCCGGACACATTGCGCTATGGGCCGGCCAGGGTGTGGCAGCGGCGCGGGTGCTGGCTGCGGGTGAGCTGGTGGCGTTGCTGGGGCAGGAATGGCGGGATACCCGCAACAAGCTATCGAATTAATAGCTTCTAGCGCGCTATAGCAGAGCGTGATAGCCCTGTTTGACGATATTGCTGGCGCGCGCCTGCCTGCCGTGGTTTACGGCGTGGGGGTGGCACGGAACCAGCGCAGAAACTTGGCGGCGCGCAGCCACCAGCCGCGCCGCAGATAGGCACGCGCCAGTTCCTCGGGGCTCACAGGCGAGGCCGCGCGGAAGTTGTGCCGCAAGCCTTCGGCCAGCACGGAGGGCTGCGGCTGCGCCTCCCCCGCCTTGCATTGGCAGACATGGCGCATGGCGCCGATCAGGCTGCGCGCGGCCTGGTGCGCCAGCGCCAGGCGCAGGCCGGGCTGCTGCAGCTCGGGCCGGCCCTGCAGGGCCTGGGCCAGGGGCAGCAGCGCCGCCGACTGGTCCAGCGCCTTGGGCGTGCTCATGGTCGCCAGGATGCTGCTGCCGCGCTGGCGGTAGGCCAGCCAGGGATGGGGTTCGTAGTAGAAGCTGTCGGCCCGCAGCGCCATGAGGGGCATGGTGGCCATGTCCTCGAAATAGCGCCCCACGGGAAAGCGCAGGCCCGCCCACAGCGTGCGGCGCGAGATCTTGGACCAGGCGTGCAGCTCGCCGGTCATCAGCATGCCCGCCAGCAGCCGGCCGCGGTCATGCACCAGCTGGCGTGCCGGGCCATCAAAACTGTGCCGGTGGCCCTCGCCGCGCAGCCGGTGCTTGAGCCGCACCCGCTCGCGCCAGACCTGGAAGTCGCACAGCACCACGTCGGGCCCATGCCGGCGCACGATGGCCTGCAGGCCGGCGATGGCGCCGGGCAGCAGCTTGTCGTCGGAATCCAGGAACCACAGGTAGTCGCCCGTGGCGGCGTCCAGCATGGTGTTGCGCGCCGCGCTCAGGCCCCCATTGCGTTCGTGGCGCAGCAGCTCAAGGCGGCCCGGCCAGCGCACAGCCAGCCGCTGCATCAACGCCCAGGAGCCGTCGGTGGAGCGGTCGTCGAGCACCAGCACCTGCACCCCGCCATCGTCCGGCAGCTGCGCGACCACGGAGTCCAGGCATGCCTCCAGATAGTGCTCGACGTTGTACACCGGCACCAGGATGCTCAGCCAGGTCATGCGGCCGCGCCTGCGTTGGGACGCAACGCCCCGCGTTCCAGGCCACGCAGCGACGCCCACAGGGCGATGGTGTAGAAGACGAACACCATGATGCCGCTGTTGTGGTTGAAAAAGGGTTGCGACATGCCGAACATCAGATAGCACACGGGCATCAGGCTGCCCATGGCGCGCAGGGCCAGGGCCATGTGCCAGTCGGCCGAATCCTCGGGCCAAGGCCGCAGGCGTCCGGGGCTGGGCCAGAACAGATACAGCACGCAGGCGAACAACGCCGCCTGCAGCAACACACCCAGGATGCCGACCTTGACCCAGACGTCGAGAAAATCATTGTGGATCTGCGGGTAGTGCAGCATCGTCTGTGGATACTCGCCGTTGGCGATGCGCCGCTGCATCTCCTCCACAAAGCCGTGGGCGCCCCAGCCGAGCCAGGGCTTTTGCGGAATCATTTGCAACACCAGGCGGTATTGGTCCAGGCGATTGCCGAGCGATGTGGTCCCGTTCCCCGACGCCAGATAGCCCTGTATCTCGGTCTCCGCCAGCACGATTCTCTCGTTCAGGCTGGGGGTCAGCAGCAACACCGTGACGATCACGGCCAGCAACCCCAGCGAGGACAGCAACAAACGGCCAAACACGCGCGGACGGATCTGCCGGGCCTGCCACAACAGCACCGGAAACACCAGGCCCAGGGCTAGCCAGCCGCCGCGCGACTGCGACAGCAGCGAGGCCGTCATGCCCGCCGCCGCGCCCAGGCACATCATGAGCCGCCACGGCCAGGCGCGCCGGCGCCAGAACACGGCCGCACACACCATGGCCATGCAGGCCAGCAACAGGGCCGCATTGCCCCACTGGATGGCATTGGTGAAGCCCGTCGCGCGCTCCAGCCCCTGGCCCCAGGTTTGCCAAACAGCCAACCCGCCCATGCCCACGCAACCAATGGGCAAACCCGCGATGAACGCCCGCGGCTGCGGCGGATAAGCGACAAGAAAAAACAGGCAGGGCACGCCCAGCAGCCATTTGCTGCCCTTGTCCCAACGCGCGACGCCCATGTCGAGCGACAGCAGGAACCACATGCCGCCCATGCCAGCCAGCAAGAGCGCCAGCCATACGGTTGCCGGCTCGGGGCGCTGGCGCAGCCAGTGCGGCGCAAAGCACAGCGCGCCCACCAGCAGCAGCGCGGCGCCATAGGAATAGCCGCTAGGCACCCACACGGCCAGCGCCGCCAGCAAAAAGGCGGCCAGCGATGTCATTGCCGCGGGTAGCCGGTTCGTTGTGATCATCAATCCTGTGCTCCGGGCACATCGAGCAGTGCACGATAGCGCTGCCACATCAGGTCGCGCCCATGGACGGCCAGGGCCTGGCCGCGGGCCGCCCGTCCGAGCCGACTGGCCAGCGCCGGGTCTTGCAGGAGCTGTTGCAGGGCATCGGCCAGCGCACCGGCATCGGCATGCGGCACCAGCAGGCCGGTACGGCCATGCGCGATCACCTCGCGCGCGCCCAGCACCTGCGAGGCGACACAGGCACAGCCGGCGGCCATGGCCTCGACCAGGGCCAGGGGCATGCCCTCCCAGTGGGTGGAGAGCACGAACACCTGCGTGGCGGCCAGGCGCTGCGGCAGGTCGGCCACATTGCCCAGGAAGCGCACCTGCTGCTGCAGGCCCAGCTCACGCACCAGGGCCTCGGCCTTGCGGCGCAGGCGCGCGCTGCCGGCGCCGGCCAGGTACAGCATGGGCGTCAGCCCCTGCGCGCGCAGCAGGGCGAGCGCCTGGATCAGCGTGGCATGGTCCTTTTGCCGCGCAAAGCGGGACGCCATGAGGATGGCCGCCTCGCGTTGCTCCCAGCGCGGCGGCAGCAGGGGATCGGGAAAGCGCTCCAGCGCAATGCCGTTGGGAATGGCCAGGCATTTCTCCGGCGCAAAGCCGCGCTCCACCAGCGCCGTGCGCACGCCCTCGGACACGCCTATGCTGGCCTGGGTGAAGGGCTGCAGTGCCAGGGCCTGGCGCAGGCGCCGGGGCGTGTAGCGTTCGCGCGCGTTGTGCTCTACGTGGTAGATGCGCGGCACGCCCTCGGCCACGGCGGCGCGCCGGCCCCAGATATGGTCGCTGAAGCCGTGGGCAAAGACCACGTCGGGGCGCCAGGCGCGGATTGTTTTGCGCAGCTCCCGGACGGTGAGCGCATGCAGCCAGTTGGAGACGACCTGTACCTGCAGGCCCTGGTCACGCAGCGCCTGCACGCGCTCCGCCGTGGTGTTGCGCTTGCGCCGCAGCACCAGCAGGGTCTGCATGCCGGGCTCGCGCTGCGCGGCCAGGCACAGATCTACCGCCACCTGGGTGGCGCCGGAAAAGCCGCCGGTCACGAAATGCAGCACCCTCAAAGGCCGCGCCATGTCCTGCGTCTGCGTGGCTTGTGGCGGCGCGCAGGCGGTCGGGCCGCCGACGCTCAATGCCCGCCCTTGACCACCTCACCGGCCTTGAGCCGATACAAGGTGCCGCAATACGGGCACTGGGCCTGGCCCTGGTGGGCGACTTCCAGGAAGACGCGCGGGTGGCCGTTCCACAGCTTCATGTCGGCCTTGGGGTTGGGGC
Source organism: Pseudomonadota bacterium (assembly GCA_018241405.1). Lineage (GTDB taxonomy): Bacteria > Pseudomonadota > Gammaproteobacteria > Burkholderiales > Burkholderiaceae_C > Alicycliphilus. Next base: position 73,593 of record JAFEDY010000014.1, read on the forward strand.
AGTGCACGCCGCCGTTGCCGTCCAGATCCTTGGCGAGCAGTTCTACGATTGCTTGAGACATGGGTGATCAGACCTTGGTGAGCCAGTGTGCGTACTTGGGATTGCGGCCGTTGACGATGTCGAAGAAGGCCGACTGGATCTTCTCTGTGATCGGGCCGCGGCTGCCGGCGCCGATTTGTAGGCGGTCGAGTTCGCGGATCGGCGTCACTTCAGCGGCCGTGCCGGTGAAGAAGGCTTCGTCGGCGATGTAGACCTCGTCGCGCGTGATGCGCTTTTGCACGAGATCGAGCCCCAGATCCTTGCAGATGTGCAGCACGGTGTTGCGCGTGATGCCGTTGAGCGCCCCGGCCGACAGGTCGGGCGTGTAGACCACGCCGTCCTTGACGACGAAGATGTTCTCGCCCGCGCCTTCGCTCACGAAGCCGGCGCTGTCGAGCAGCAGGGCCTCGTCGTAGCCGTCGTCCAGGGCCTCCATGTTGGCCAGGATGGAGTTGCTGTAGTTGCTCACGGCCTTGGCCTGCGTCATGGTGATGTTGACGTGGTGGCGCGTGTAGCTGCTGGTCTTGACGCGGATGCCGCGCTGCATGCCCTCCTCGCCCAGGTAGGCGCCCCAGGCCCAGGCCGCCACCATCAGGTGGATCTGGTTGCCCTTGGGCGAGACACCGAGCTTCTGTGAGCCTATCCAGGTCAGCGGGCGCAGGTAGCAGGATTCGAGCTGGTTGGCCTTGACCACGTCGATCTGCGCCTGGTTCACCTCGTCCTTGGAAAAGGGCAGCTGCATGCGCAGGATTTTGGCGCTGTTGAACAGGCGGTCGGTGTGCTCCTGCAGGCGGAAGATGGCCGTGCCATTCACGGTGTTGTAGGCGCGCACGCCCTCGAAGGCGCCGCAGCCGTAGTGCAGCGTGTGGGTCAGCACGTGGATCTTGGCGTCGCGCCAGTCCACCATCTGGCCATCCATCCAGATCTTGCCGTCACGGTCGGCCATGGAGGGAACAACGGGGCTCATGGTGATCCTTTAGAGAACTGCGAAGGTCGCAAAGCCGGACATTTTACGATTCAGCCGCGGGCACGCCGGCATCCTGCCGCGCGGGGCGCACCAGCTGCCAGCGCGCCAGGCGGCCTTTCTCGAACTCGCAGGTCACATGCGACTGCGTGCCGTCGGTCCAGCGGTAGACCTCGGGCTCCTGGCCCTCGGCCGACAGCTGCTCACCCAGCGCGCGCGTCATGGCGATCACATGCATCAGGTTGACGCCGGGTTTGAGCTTGGCATTGAGCATCACGGCGCTGCCCACATAGCCGATGGGGCTGTGCCGCGCCTTCTGCATCACGTTCATGAGGCGCGTGTAGTGCAGCAGCCCCCACATGACCAGGCCGCCGCTCACGGTGAGGATGCCCTGCGGGCCATAGGCGCGGTAGGCGGCGAAGACGAGGACGACGATGCCCAGGGGAATGAGGAACTTGCGCAAATTCATGGGCGCATTGTGCTATGCGCGGGATGCAGTGCGGCTGTGGATCGTGCGTAGTTGCGATCGGGTGCTCAACCCAGCCCGCGCACCGCGGCCATGGCCTCATCCACGCGTTCCACGGCGTGGATCTCCAGTCCCGGAATAGGTTTCTTGGGCGCATTCGCCTTGGGCACCACGGCCATGGAAAAGCCCAGCTTGGCGGCCTCCTTCAGGCGCTCCTGGCCACGCGGCGCGGGGCGTACCTCGCCGGCCAGGCCCACCTCGCCGAAGGCGATGAAGCCCTTGGGCAGGGCCCGGCCGCGCAGGCTGCTGGTGATCGACAGCATCACCGCCAGGTCGGCCGCGGGTTCGCTGATGCGCACGCCGCCCACGGCGTTGACAAACACGTCCTGGTCCACGCAGGCCACGCCCGCGTGGCGGTGCAAAACAGCCAGCAGCATGGCCAGGCGGTCGCGCTCCAGACCCACGGACAGGCGCCGGGGGCTCGGGCCGCCGCCATCGACCAGGGCCTGTATCTCGACGAGCAGCGGGCGCGTGCCCTCCAGCGTGACGAGCACGCAGCTGCCGGGCACGGGCTCGCTGTGCTGACTCAAGAAAATGGCGCTGGGATTGGCCACGCCCTTGAGCCCTTTTTCGGTCATGGCGAACACGCCGATCTCGTTCACGGCACCGAAGCGGTTCTTGATGGCACGCACCAGGCGGAAGCTGCTGTGCGTGTCGCCCTCGAAGTACAGCACCGTGTCCACCATGTGCTCCAGCACGCGCGGGCCGGCGAGAGCCCCCTCCTTGGTCACATGGCCGACCAGCACCACGGCAATGCCCGTGGCCTTGGCCAGGCGCGTCAGGTGCGCCGCGCATTCGCGCACCTGGGCCACCGAGCCCGGCGCGCTCGTGAGCTGGTCGGAGTAGATGGTCTGTATGGAGTCGATCACCGCCACGGCGGGCTGCGTGGCCTCGATGGTGGCGAGAATTTTCTCCAGCTGGATCTCGGCCAGCACGTTGACCTGGCTGGCGTCGAGGCCGAGCCGGCGCGAGCGCAGCGCCACCTGGGCGCCGCTCTCCTCGCCCGTCACGTACAGCGTGGGCAGGCCCACGCGCTGCAGCGCGTCCATGGCCTGCAAGAGCAGCGTGGACTTGCCAATGCCCGGGTCGCCGCCGATCAGCACCACGCCGCCCTCGACCATGCCGCCGCCGAGCACGCGGTCCAGCTCCTCGATGCCGCTGGCCGTGCGTGCGACCTCGGTGGCCTCGATGGCGGCCAGCGGCATCACGGCCTGCGCCTGGGCCAGGCCGGCGTACTGGCCCGCGCCGCTCAGCCGGTTCTTGCCGGGCCCCGCCTCGGGCAGGGATTCGATCAGCGTGTTCCAGGCCCCGCAGGACGGGCATTTGCCTAGCCAGCGCGGGCTGCTGCCGCCGCATTCGGTGCAGGTGAAAAAGGTTTTTTCTTTGGCCATGAGGACAGGGATGGTGAAGGAGCGCCGCTCCCGTTTATGCGGGCAGCAGCCTACCATTGCCCTCCCATCACTTCAGCGACACCACCCCGCCATGTCCGCCCCCACGTTCTATTACGCCCCCGGCACCTGCGCCCAGGCCGTGCGCATCGCGCTCGAAGAGGCGCAAGCGCCCTACCAACTGATCCGCGTGGACTTTGCCAGCCAGCAGCAGCGCTCGCCCGAATACCTGGCCGTCAACCCCAAGGGCCGCGTGCCCGCGCTGGTCACCGAAGAGGGCACGCTGACCGAGACGCTGGCCCTGCTGGCCTATGTGGCGCAGCGCTTCCCCGAGGCGCGGCTGGCGCCCGCCGACGCCTTCGGTTTTGCGCGCCTGCAGGAATTCAACAGCTACCTGGCCTCCACCGTGCACATCGCCCACGCCCACCGCCCGCGCGCCAGCCGCTGGGCCGACGAGCCCGAGGCCCAGGCAGCGATGCAGCGCAAGGTGCCGGCCAACATGAGCGAGTGCTTTACGCTGATAGAGCGCCATTACCTGGGCGACGGGCCCTGGGTGATGGGCGAGCAGTACACGGTGGCCGACGGCTACCTGTTCACCATGGCGGGATGGCTGAAAAGCGATGGCGTCGATATTGCGCAATTCCCCAAGGTGGCCGCGCACCACGCGCGCGTGGCACAGCGCCCCGCCGTGCAGCGGGCGCTGGCCTGAAAGGGACTTTCACGCCACCACCACCGGCACGCGCGGCGCCAGCGCGCACATGAGCTCATAGCCCACCGTGCCCGCGGCCTGGGCCACCTCGTCGATGGGCAGCACGGCGCCATTGCCGGCGCGGCCCCAGAGCGTGACCTCAGTCCCCACGCCGGCGTGCGGGACGGGCGTCAGATCCACGGTAATCATGTCCATGCTCACGCGGCCCACGGTGCGCGTGCGCACGCCGTCCACCAGCACGGGCGTGCCGGTATCGCAATGGCGCGGGTAGCCGTCGGCATAGCCGCAGGCCGCCACGCCAATGGTCAGCGGCCCATCGGCCGTGAAGCGCGAGCCGTAGCCCACGCTGTCGCCGGCCTGCAGCCGCTGCACGGCGATGAGGCGCGAGGACAGGGTCATGGCGGGCTCCAGGCCCCAGTCGGCGGTCGTGCGCTCGGGGTGGTCGGGGGCGCTGCCATACAGCACGATGCCGGCGCGCACCCAGTCCAGGCGCACCTCGGCCGCGCCGCCATGGCGCAGGAGGGCGGCGCTGTTGGCGATGCAGCGTTCGCCCGGCAGGTCCTGCGTGGCGCGGTGAAAGGCCTGGACCTGGTGGGCGATGCCGCGCGCGCCGTCGGCATCGCTGAAATGGGTCATGAAGGATATCTCGTCGACCTGCGGCAGCGCGTTCAGGCGCGCCCAGGCGCTGCGGTAGCGCTCGGGCGTGAAGCCCAGGCGGTTCATGCCGCTGTTCATTTTGAGGAACACGCGGTGCGGCGCCTGGGTCTTGTGGGCGGCCAGCCAGTCGATCTGCTGCTCGCAGTGCACGGTGTGCCACAGCGACAGGCGCGAGCACAGCTCCAGATCGCGCGGCTCGAATACGCCCTCCAGCAGCAGGATGGGGCCGCGCCAGCCGAGTTGGCGTACGCGCTGGCCTTCGGCCAGATCCAGCAGCGCAAAGCCGTCGGCCGAGCGCAGACCCTCGAATACGCGCTCAATGCCGTGGCCGTAGGCATTGGCCTTGACTACGGCCCAGATGCGCGCATCGGGCGCGGCGCGGCGCGCGCGCTCCAGGTTGTACTGCACGGCGGTGGGGTGGATGCTGGCGAGTATGGGGCGCGGCATGAGGCTGGTGTTTCCACGGAGCAAAGGACGGGCATTCTGGCACCGGGGCCGCGCCGGTGCGTGATATAACCGCCCGTCGCTCCACGGAGTGTTTCGATTTCTCACATTTCATCAGCCGTGCCGATGAAGCCACCAGCCATCCGATGAAGCGCGGTTTCTACACCATCATGTCGGCGCAGTTTTTCAGCTCGCTGGCCGACAACGCCTTGTTCGTGACCGCGGTGGAACTGCTGCGCACCGAAGGTGCGCCCGAATGGCAGCGCGCCGCCCTGGTGCCCATGTTTGCGCTGTTCTACGTGGTGCTGGCGCCCTGGGTGGGGGCGTTTGCGGACTCCATGCCCAAGGGCAGGGTCATGTTCATCAGCAATGCCATCAAGGTGGTGGGCTGCCTGATGATGCTGTTCGGCTCGCACCCACTGCTGGCCTATGGCGTGGTGGGGCTGGGCGCGGCCGCCTATTCGCCGGCCAAGTACGGCATCCTGACCGAGCTGCTGCCGGCCTCGCAGCTGGTCAAGGCCAATGGCTGGATCGAGGGGCTGACCATCACCTCCATCATCCTTGGCGTGCTCGTGGGCGGCCAGCTGGTGGCGCCGCATATCGCGGGTGTGCTGCTCGACTTCGACCTGCCGGGCTTGGATCTCGGCATCGACCTGCCCGCCGAGGCCGCCATCATGGCCCTGGTGCCGGTTTATGCGCTGGCGGCGGCCATCAATCTGCGCATACCGCTCACGGGCGTGGAGATGCGCCCCATGCCGCGCAATGCGCTGGCGCTGCTACCCGACTTCTGGACCTGCAATCGCCGCCTGTGGCGCGACCGGCTGGGGCAGATCTCGCTGTCCACCACCACGCTGTTTTGGGGCGTCTCGGGCAACCTGCGCTACATCGTGCTGGCCTGGAGCGCCGTGGCCCTGGGCTATGGCACGACGCAGGCCTCGGCCCTGGTGGGCGTGGTGGCCATCGGCACGGCGGCGGGCGCGGTGCTGGCGTCGTTGCGCATGCGGCTGGAGCATGCGGCGCGCGTGATTCCGCTGGGCATTGCCATGGGCCTGGTGGTGATTCTGATGAATGCCATCCACAGCATCTGGGTGGCCGTGCCCTTCCTGATCGTGCTCGGCGGCCTGGGCGGCTTCCTGGTCGTGCCCATGAATGCACTCTTGCAGCACCGCGGCCACAACCTCATGGGTGCGGGCCGCTCCATTGCGGTGCAGAACTTCAACGAACAGACGGCCATCCTGGGCATGGGCGTGCTCTACAGCCTGTTCACCAAGATGGGGCTGTCGGCCTACGGCGCGATCGCCGCCTTCGGCCTGCTGGTGGCGCTGGTCATGCTGGCCATACAGCGCTGGCATGCGCACAACGTGCGCCGCCATCCCAAGGAAATGGTGCACCTGCGCCGCATGGCGCGCCGCGACCACCATTGACCATCAATTTTGATAGCTGCTGGCGCTTTGCTGGAAAGCGCTAGAGGCGTATTTCATGCAATCTCCGCTCCCCGTCTTCGCCCTGCTGTGCAACGCCTTTCTGTGGGGGCTGTCATGGTGGCCGTTCCGCCAGATGCAGGCCGCGGGCCTGCACCCGCTGTGGGCCACGGCGCTCATGTACACGCTGGTGTGCGCCGTCATGCTGGTGGTGCGCCCGGGCAGCCTGCGCGAGCTGCTCGCCCAGCCTGCGCTGTGGCTGCTGGCACTCAATTCGGGCGTGAACAACATGGCCTTCAACTGGGCCGTCACGGTGGGCGACGTGGTGCGCGTGGTGCTGGTGTTCTACCTCATGCCCGCCTGGCTGGTACTGCTGGCCTGGCGCATCCTGGGCGAGCGCCCCACGCCACAGGCGCTGGCCCGCCTGGCCTTGGCCTTTGGCGGCCTGGCCCTGGTGCTGGTGCCGGCGGGGACGACACCGGGCCGCCTGCTGGCCCATCTGTCGCTGGCCGATGGGCTGGCGCTGCTGGGTGGTTTTACCTTTGCCGTGACGAATGTGCTGCTGCGGCGCCTGCACACCGTGCCCGGCCAGGCGCGCATGCTGGCCATGTTTGCCGGCTGCATGCTGCTGGGCTGGATGTCGGCGCTGGCCGGCGAGGCCCTGGGGGCGGTACCGGCATTTCCCGCCTTTGACCTGCGCTGGGCCGCCCTGGCCGCGGTGCTGGCGCTGCTGCTGATGTTTGGCAACTGGGCGCTGCAGTACGGCGCCGCGCGCCTGCCCACGGCGATCACCGGTGTGGTGATGCTGTCGGAGGTGCTGTTTGCCAGCGTGTCCTCCGTCCTGCTGGGCGCTGCCGAGCTGCACGCGCGCACGGTGGCCGGCGGTGCGCTGATCGTGCTGGCCGCGCTGTGGGCGACGCTGCAGCGGCGATAGCTACAACCACCCGCTGAGGAGCAGATAGCCCGGCAGCCAGCCCGTGAAAATCCCCTGGGCGATGCACATGCCGCCCGTGAAGCGCCCAATGTCGCGCCCGCGCGCCAGCAGCTGCCAGAACATGGCCCACAGCACGGCCCAGGCGGCCCAGTTGGCGCCCATCCACCAGTCGATCACGCTCTGCGCATGGGCCAGGGTATCGAGCGCCACGGGCACGGCGGTGGTGGCCACGAACAGGCTGAACCAGCCCAGGCCGCGGCCGTCGGCGCCGCTGAAGCGGTTGATGGCCACCCACAGGTAGGTGAAGGCAAACAGCAGCGTGAGCGCGCCGTTCTTCACGGAGATCGCGTCCGCCGCCGGCCCGAAGATGGAGCACAGGCCGATCGCCAGCGACACCAGGCCGGCAAAGACGTTGATGACCCAGATCTCGCGGTCGGCGATAGCCCCGCGCATCCACAGGCCATTGAGGCACAGCACGGCGCCCACGTAGAACAGCGATACACCCAGCCACATGTGATGCTCCCGGTGCTGCGTCAGGCGCCGCGCAGCTGGTGCGCGCGTGCCAGGGCGCGCTGCACTGCGCGGGCGTCCATGCCGTACATGTCGGCAAACTGCGCGGGCGTGGCGCCGCTGGCCTCGAAGGCGCGCGCCAGCGCCTCGGCCTTGGCATCGCGTTCGGCGACCTCGGCAAAGGCCTCGTCGAGCAGGGCGTTGGCGCGCTCGTCGCGGCCGCGCACCAGGGCGTCGTAGGCTTCGCGCGTCAGGCCCGAGGCTTCGTAGGCCTGGGCGATGCGCCGACGCAGCTTGTCCTGCAGGTCCTCGCCATCGCGCGGCTTGCGGCGGCGGAATACCTCCAGCAGCGCGTGGTGCACATGCTCGGGCGCCATGTCCTCCACGGGCTGGCCCTGCAGGTCGTGGCGCTTCAGGCCCTGCGCCACGGCGTTTAGGTAGCGCGTGGAGCGCGTGTGGATGGACAGCGCGAGCTTGAGCGCGTCCTTGTTGATGGCCTCGGCATGCGCGGCCATCAGGTCATGGAAGATGCCGCGCTTGAGCGGCAGGAACTGCGCGCCAAACAGGTGCGGGTACCAGCCGGCCAGCTGCTCCAGCAGCGGGTGCGTGCGGCGCGGTCCGGGTGCCGGCGTTGTGCCGGGTGGGTCCGCCTGGTGTGCCGTACCGGCCGGTGCCTCCTGCGCGCGCCGGGCACGGGAGCGACGGCCTCCGCCACGGCGGCGCTCACGAGGCGCGCCGTCGTCGCCCACTGTTTCCCCTGCGGCTGGAGTTTCGGCGCGCTGGTCAGTTTGCGCGGCTTCGGTGGATGACGGTAGTGTTGCGTTCACGGTGTCGTTCATGGCTCAAAAGGCGCTCAGCGTGGCCCAAATAGCCAATCCGGCGCGTCGGTCGAAACCTGCCATCATCTCAGATTTCCCTATAGAGGCCTCCCCGAAACGGGAATGAAGAAGAGCACCACGGGGAACCTTTAAAACCTCTGCAGGTCCCTGAGCACCCCAGAAAATCCCCCGATGAGCACACCTCCCGCCCGCAGCGCCGTCAAGCTCGACCTGCTTGCCCATGCGGCGCGCAAGCACCAACTCGAAGCGCTGGGCGATCTGCCGCAGCGCATTGCCCGCCACATCGACTTTGTGCCCCACTGACCCAGGTCATTGAGGAACTGCTGCCCCGTGGTGGCGGACGCAAGCGCGGACCCCGCCGTACCCCACTTCGGTCATGGTGCACATCCTGGTCTCCCGCGTTCGACACCAAACGCTGCAAGTGGTTGACTTTTTTGAATCGGCAACTTGAAACTGTCACTGCAACAGGCTTATTTGTGCACAGTGCGTGCGGTGTTTGACGTTGAGTGCGGCCAGGACATCCGCCTGGCGTGGTGCGATGGCGGAGACGCCGTTCATGGGCTCGCCGTTGTCAATGCGTACGGTGTGCCGCTGGATGCGGCGCAAAACCTCCTTCCTCTGGCATCCATGTCCCGAAACGAAAGGCACCCACCACGGAGCCGCAAATGCAGCACCCTGAGACTCTCACCGCTGAACTCCTGGCCATCGTCTCGGTGGCAAAGAGCGCGCGCGTGCAGTGCCAGAACCCCGGTTGCGGCCACGGCGTCTATGCGGCGGTGCATGTGGTGGATGAGGGCGGCCGCATCCTGGTGCTCGGATCCAAGTGTTACCGGACGCGCTACGGCCACGCGGCGCAGGAGAGGCCAAGCCTTGCGGGCAGCTCCTGGGGCAGCGGACAGCCCTTGAGTGAGGAAGATCGGCGGTTGCTGCAGTCGAATTCCACCAAGCTCATCGCGCAATTCCGCCAGCGCCTTGAGCGCGAGACCGAGATCGCACACCAACGCCAACAGCGCCGGCAGCGCCACCGTCCGGCCTTGGACGCGGTGAAGCCCATGGAGCGCCCCGCCAGCGGTTTCGCCGCCGCGCCGCCGCCCCCGCGCAAGCCATGGCCCTGGCAGCACGCAAGCAACACGTCCGTTGCCGTGTTGCGCGGCCCCGATGGGCAATGCTGGGTGCGCGTTCAGCACCGTGATGGAAGCCAGAAGCTCGCCCCCTGGCCGGTGCATGAGGGCTGGGACGAGGCCCTCCCGCCCTCGTGCGGCGTGGCCGACCTGGAGCTTGGGGCCTACGCGGTGCCCGACATCGTCGCGGCGCTGCGCTGGTTGCAGGCGCATGGGTTTTCTGCGCCGCAGGTGAGCCGCTGGCCCGAGGTGCTCAAGATCCTGCCCGAGATTTCCTGAGCTGCCGCGATTGCACCGTGGATCCCGGCTTTCGCCGGGATGAAGGGGGCATTTGGTGCAGAGAGCGAAATCATCCTCCCCGGATGCCTGGGGTTGATGAGCAGGTTGCCCTCATCGGGCGCGATCACCGAGGGCACCTGGTACAGCAGGCTGGCGTTGGACTTGAGCCAGTCGTCGCCCGCTCCAGCGACACCTTGCCCGGCATCATGGCGTCCCAGGCATCTTGCGGCACGTCGATGCGCACCAAGTAGCGGTTGCGCGGCAGGCCCAGCGTGCGCATCAGGCGCTCCTTGGGCACGCGCATGCTTTTGCCTCAAAAGAGAGGCGAAGAAGTGGCGAAGCATGCTTTCCACCGGCCGTGAAAGTACTGCCGCCTTGGGCTCTCTGCGCCGATGGCGCCAACTGCCCCAAGCACTGCGCCACAATCGCCCACCATGCTCCACTACCTCACCATCCCCGTCACCGCCTTCCAGCAAAACTGCTCCCTCGTCTGGTGCGACCAGACCATGGACGCGGCCGTCATTGATCCCGGCGGCGACATCGACAGGCTGCTGGCCGAGGTGCAGCGGCGCGGCCTGCACCTGAAGGCCGTCTGGCTGACCCACGCCCATATCGACCACGCGGGCGGCACAGGTGAGCTCGCAGAGCGCCTGCACCTGCCCGTCATCGGCCCGCACGAGGGCGACCAGTTCTGGATAGACGGCCTGCCGCAGCAAAGCGCCATGTTCGGCTTTCCGCCCGCGCTGGCGTTTGCGCCCACGCGCTGGCTGCATGACGGCGATCAGGTCACCATCGGCAAGGAGACGCTGAACGTGCGCCACTGCCCGGGCCACACGCCCGGCCATGTGGTGTTCCACGCGCCGCAGATCAAGCGCTGCTTTGTGGGTGATGTGCTTTTTGCGGGCAGCATTGGGCGCACGGACTTTCCAGGCGGCAACCACCAGCAGCTCATTGACAGCATTGCCCAGCGCCTGTGGCCCATGGGAAACGACACCGTGTTCATCCCCGGCCATGGGCCGGAGAGCACATTTGGGCGCGAGCGGCAGAGCAACCCGTTTGTGCGCGGCACCTGAGACGCCATGAGCGACCTTTTTTTGGCACGCATCCGTGAGTGACGTGAGCAACCCCGAGCAGCCCAAGATCGCGGGCTACTTTGTGCCGCCGCTGGCCGGCAAGGAAGACCTGCCCGGCTACACCCTGGGCAAGGGCGTGCTGGCCATGTACACCGAGCACGACCGCAACATCATGTGGGCGTTCACGGAAAACGGTGCCTATGCGCTCTCATCGCCCCTGCTGGGTGAACCGGTGATGGGCCCTGCCGCCAAGCCCTGGCCGGCACGCTGATTCGTCGGCAGCAACGTGCCTCTCTCTCTCTCACGGTTTCGCAGAAAGGGAGCCGCTGGCAGTGTCTTGGCACGGCCATGCAACCCGGCCAAAGACCGTGAAGTAAGGTGGCTGCGTATGACGCCTAGCGCTGGAATCAACGGCCCCTGCGCAAGGCGTTTTTCTATGGCTCCAGCAGCGAGATGGGGCGCGCAGGGCTGCGGCCTGTCGACCTGGCGGGCGACCCTTGAAGAGCCGTCTGAGGGCGTGTACTGCCAGTGTGGCGAGGCAGAAAACCACATCAAAGAACACAAGGCCTTTTGGTGAGGCCCTGGTTCTACGGGGCTGGGCGGGTCACGCCGTCAGGCGCTGCAGCGCCTCGCGGTACTTGGCGGCGGTCTTTTCCACCACCTCGCGCGGCAGGCGCGGCGCCGGGGCGGTCTTGTCCCAGGGCTTGCCGCCCACCTGGGCCTGCTCCAGCCAGTCGCGCACGAACTGCTTGTCGTAGCTCGGTGGGTTCTCGCCGCGGGCCAGGGCATCGGTGTAGCCCTCCACGGGCCAGTAGCGCGAGCTGTCGGGGGTCAGCACCTCGTCCATCAGCACCAGCTCGCCGGCGTCGGTCAGGCCGAACTCGAACTTGGTGTCGGCAATGATCATGCCCTTGGCCAGGGCGATGGCGGCGGCGGCCTCGTACAGCGCAATGCTGATGTCGCGGATCCTGCCAGCCAGCTCCGCGCCGACCATCTCCACCGTGCGCTCATAGGTGATGTTCTCGTCGTGCTCGCCCATCGCCGCCTTGGCCGCCGGTGTGTAGATGCTGTGCGGCAGCCTGGCGGCGTTGGTCAGGCCGCCCGGCAGCGGCACGCCGCAGACCGAGCGCGACTCCTGGTATTCCTTCCAGCCGCTGCCGGCCAGGTAGCCGCGCACCACGGCCTCGATGGGGATGGGCTTGAGTCGCTTGACGAGCATGGAGCGCCCGCGCACCTGCGGCACCTCGGCCGCGGTGACCACGCTCTCGGGCTCCTCGCCGGTCAGGTGGTTGGGCACGATATGGCCCAGCTTGTCGAACCAGAACAGCGCCATCTGCGTGAGCAGCTCGCCCTTGCCGGGGATGGGCTCGCCCATGATCACGTCGAAGGCCGAGAGCCGGTCGCTGGCCACCATCAGGATGCGGTCGTTGCCCACGGCATAGTTGTCGCGCACCTTGCCGCGCGCCAGCAGCGGCAGCGAGGTCAGGGCGGAGGTGTGCAGGGCAGAGGTGCTGGGCTGGGTCATGGCGGTTGGACAGGTGGCGGCCGAGTTGCGGCGCGCACGGTGGGCACAGGCGCCGCCCCGCCATCGCCGGAGCGGCCAAAGCGGATCATTTTAGCGGCGCTGCAAGGGCCAAAACGCCGCCGCGCCAAGGGTGGAAATCCGGCCCATTGTGAAACTTTTCAATCATCTTGGCAGCCTCCCGCCATATCCCACGCGCGGCGGGCGGGAAGGCGTTGCGTTCGCCCGCCGCCGGGCGCATAGTGATCACAGGCGCGAATGCATTCTCGTTCGCCCGCTGCTCCGGACAGGAATCATCGGGGCGGTGTTTTCAACCAGTGAGCCACAGGAGGCTTGTCTATGAACTTGACGATCAGCGGTCATCACCTCGAAGTGACCCCCGCCTTGCGCAGCTATGTGACGTCCAAGTTGGACCGCATCACCCGCCACTTCGACCAGGTGGTGGATGTCAAGGTGCTATTGACCGTGGAGAAGCAAAAGGAAAAGGAAAAACGCCAGCGCGCCGAATGCACGCTGCACGTGAAGGGAAATGATCTGTTTGTGGAAAGTGCGCATTTCGACCTGTACGCGGCCGTGGACGAGTTGATGGACAAGCTCGACCGCATGGTGGTGCGCCACAAGGACCGCCTGCAGGACCACCAGGCCGGCGTGCGCCGCGCCACCGTGCAGGCCGCCGCCGCGGCATCCTGAAGGAGGGTGCGAACCTCTACCGTGCCACCACCGTGAAAAAGTGGTGCCGCAACCGCCCTCAGGGGCGGTTTTTTTGTTGCTTGTGGATACACTTTCAGGGTTTCCGCTAGGCGTGCATAATCGCCGCTCACTGACCATGAATCGACTCGCTTCCATACTGCCTCCCGCACAAGTGCTCGTGAGCGTCGATGCCACTAGCAAAAAGCGTGCATTCGAGGAGGCCGGCCTGCTGTTCGAAAGCCAGCACGGCCTGTCCCGTGCCCTGATCACCGACAGCCTGTTTGCGCGCGAGCGCCTGGGCTCCACGGGGCTGGGCCATGGCGTGGCCATTCCGCATGGCCGCATCAAGGGCCTGAAGTCGCCCATGGCGGCGGTGTTCCAGCTGGCCCAGCCCATAGGCTTCGACGCCCCAGACGAGCAGCCCGTGGTGCTGCTGATCTTCCTGCTGGTGCCCGAGGCGGCCACGCAAAAGCACCTGGAGATTCTCTCGGAGATCGCCGAGCTGCTCAGCGACGGCGCGCTGCGCGAGCGCCTCAAGGCTTGCGCCGACGCCACCAGCCTGCACGGCATGATCGCCGGCTGGCAGTCGGCCCAGGGCGCCTGAGCCCGCTAAACCACCGCCGGCTGCCGTGAAACCCAACGTCGTCAGCGCCGATGTGCTCTTCCAGGAGTTCCTCTCCCTGCTCAAGTGGGAGTGGGTGGCGGGTCTGGGAGCCTCGGAGCGGCGCTTTGCCGAGGTGGCGGTGCGCGCCGCGCGCTCCAGTGCCGACCTGGTCGGCTACCTGAACTACATCCACCCGTATCGCACGCAGGTGCTGGGCGAGCGCGAGATCGCCTACCTGACCAACTCCACGCCCGAGGACTGCAAGCGCCGCATCGCGCGCATCGTCGCGCTGGAGCCACCGGTGCTGGTGCTGGCCGATGGCCAGAGCGCGCCCGACGAGCTGCTGTCCATGTGCGAGGGCGCGCAGATCCCGCTGTTTGCCACGCACGAGTCGGCGGCCTTCGTCATCGATGTGCTGCGCGCCTACCTGTCCAAGCATTTTGCCGACCGCACCACCATGCACGGCGTGTTCATGGACATCCTGGGCCTGGGCGTGCTGATCACGGGCGAGTCCGGCCTGGGCAAGAGCGAGCTCGGGCTGGAGCTGATCTCGCGCGGCAATGGCCTGGTGGCAGACGACGCGGTGGACCTGTACCGCATCAACCAGACCACCATCGAGGGCAAATGCCCCGACCTGCTGCAGAACCTGCTGGAGGTGCGTGGCATCGGCCTCTTGGACATCCGCGCCATCTTCGGCGAGACGGCGGTGCGCCGGCGCATGCGCCTGAAGCTCATCGTGCACCTGGTGCGCAAGGAGACCATGGAGCGCGACTACGAGCGCATGCCCTACGAACCGCTCACGCAGGACGTGCTGGGCGTGCCCGTGCTCAAGGTGGTGATCCAGGTGGTGGCCGGGCGCAACATCGCCGTCCTGGTCGAGGCCGCGGTGCGCAACACCATATTGCAGCTGCGCGGCATAGATACCTACCAGGAATTCGTCGAGCGCCACCGCCGCGCCATGGAAAACGGCGGCTCCTGAGGCTTGCGCGTCAGGCGCTGGGGGTTTTGCGTGGCGACCCGGGTGCGCTGCCGCTCAGCGCTTCTTGGCACAGTCGGCGCATTGGCCGTACAGCGCCATCGCGTGGTCATGGATCACCCAGCCCTTGGCCTGGGCGACCAGGTTCTGGCGCTTCTCGATCTCGGGGTCGTAGAACTCCTCGACCTTGCCGCAGGAGGTGCACACGAAATGGTCGTGGTGCTGGCCCTCGTTGAGCTCGTAGACCGCCTTGCCGCTCTCGAAATTGCTGCGGATCAGGATGCCGGCCTGCTCGAACTGCGTGAGCACGCGGTAGACCGTGGCCAGGCCGATGTCCGAGCGCTCGTCGAGCAGCACCCGGAACACATCCTCGGCCGTCATGTGGCGCTGGGTGCCCTTCTGGAAGATCTCCAGGATCTTCAGCCGGGGCAGGGTGGCCTTCAGGCCGGTGCTCTTGAGTTCGTCGATGTTCGTCATGACAAGATCCTTCTGGTGCCAGGGCGAAATCGGCTGGGAGAGTCCTGCAGCCTGTACGCAAGGCCCTGGCCGCTACAATGGCCCGGATCATATCCCCTCTACCAAAACCCATGTTTGCTCTTGCCCGTTGGGGCGCCCCCCGGGGCGCCGTTGTGTCGCTGGCCACCGTGCTGGCCGCTGGTCTGGCCGGCTGCGCGGGCACCGGCGAGCGCATCGCGAACGTCGTCACGCCCTACAAAGTGTCCGTGGTGCAGGGCAACTTCGTCTCGCGCGAGCAGGTGCAGGCGCTGCAGCCCGGCATGGGGCGCCAGCAGGTGCGCGAGATCCTCGGCACGCCGCTCATGGTCAGCGTGTTCCATGGCGACCGCTGGGAATATGTCTTCACGCTCAAGCGGCCGGGCCTGGAGGCGCAGATGCGCAAGCTCACCGTGTTCTTCAAGGACGGCGTGATGGACCATGTCGAGGGCGACGAAATGCCTTCCGAGTCCGAGTTCGTGGCTTCGCTGGGTTCCAAACTGTCCAAGCCCAAGGTGCCGCCGCTGGAGGCCACCGAGGAGCAGCTGGCGCGCTTCCCCAAGGCCGAGCCCGCCGCCGAGACGGCCGCCGCGCCCACGCCGCCGCCCGTTGCCAGCTACCCGCCGCTGGAAGCGCCGCGCCGCTGAAGGCCCGTGGCCCCAGGCCCGGCCGCGCCGGGCCGTCCGTTGCCGTTTTGATTGAGAGCTGACATGTCCTCCACCACTTCCACCCCCCGCCGTGTGGCCGTCGCCGGTGCGTCCGGACGCATGGGCCACATGCTCATCGAGGCCATTCTGGCGCGTGGCGACTGCGTGCTCGCCGGCGCGCTGGACCTGGCGGGCAGCCCCGCCGTGGGCCAGGACGCCGCCGCCTTCCTGGGGCGCAGCAGCGGCGTCGCCATCACCGCCGACCTGCGCGCGGGCCTGCAGAACGCGGACGTGCTCATCGACTTCACGCGCCCCGAGGGCACGCTGGCCCATGTGGCCCTGTGCGCCGAGCTGGGCGTGCAGCTGGTCATTGGCACGACGGGTTTCTCCGACGCGCAGAAGGCCACTATCGAGGCCGCCGCGCGCCAGGTGGCCATCGTGCTCGCGCCCAACATGAGCGTGGGCGTCAACGTCACGCTCAAGCTGCTGCAGATGGCGGCCCAGGCGCTGGCCACGGGCTACGACATCGAGATCATCGAGGCGCACCACAAGCACAAGGTGGACGCGCCCTCGGGCACGGCCCTCAAGATGGGCGAGGTCATCGCCGAGGCCCAGGGCACGCAGCTGGCCGACCGCGCCGTGTACGAGCGCTACGGCCACACCGGCGAGCGCAAGGAAGGCAGCATAGGCTTTGCCACCGTGCGCGGCGGCGACATCGTGGGCGACCACACCGTGCTGTTCGCCGGCACCGGCGAGCGCGTCGAGATCTCGCACAAGTCCAGCAGCCGCGCCGGCTACGCCCAGGGCAGCCTGCGCGCCGTGGGCTTTCTGGCCGGGCAGCGCAATGGCCTGTTCGACATGTTCGACGTCCTGAACCTCCGGTAAGGCCAGCATGGACGGCCTGCACTGGTTGCGCCAGGGTGATGCGGTCACGCGGGCCGCGGCGCTGCTGCTGCTGGCCATGTCGGTGGCCAGCTGGGTCATCATCTTCTGGAAGCTGTACCTCATGCGGCGCGCCCATGTGGACGTGCCGCGCAGCATGGCCGCGTTCTGGCAGGCGCCCTCGCTGGCGCTGGGGGCCGAGCGCGTGCAGGCCTGTGACCGCGTGGCGCTGGTGTTGCCGCTGGTGCATGCGGCGCAGCAGATCGACGAGGGGCGCGTGGGCAGCGCGCTGGCCAGCCAGGGCGGCCTGTCGCAGCGCCTCACGCGCGTGCTGCGCGATGCGCTGCATGGCGTGCTGGGCCGGCTGCAGTTCGGCCAGGTGCTGCTGGCCACCGTGGGCTCCACCGCGCCCTTCGTGGGCCTCCTGGGCACGGTGTGGGGCATCTACCATGCGCTCACGGCCCTGGCCGGCGCCGAGCAGATCAGCATAGAGCGCCTGGCCGGCCCCGTGGGTGAGGCCCTCATCATGACCGCCGCGGGCCTGGCGGTGGCCATTCCCGCCGTGCTGGCCTACAACTGGTTCGGCCGCGTCATCGCGCGCATCGAGGCCGACCTCGAAGGCTTTGCGCGCGACCTGCGCGAGCTGGTCATAGACACCAACGCCGCCGACTGAGCAACCCGCGATGGCCTTCGGACGCCTAGAACGCAGCCCCGGCGCGCAGCCCATGAGCGAGATCAACGTCACCCCGCTGGTGGACGTGATGCTGGTGCTGGTGGTGATCTTCATCCTCACGGCGCCGCTGCTGGCCAGCAGCATCCGCCTGCAGCTGCCGCGCGCCGAGGGCGCCCAGCCCGGCACGCCCGCGCGCGCCGTGGTGCTGGCGCTCGATGCCGCCGGCCAGGCCTACCTGGACGACGTGCCCGTGGACGAGCTGGCGCTTGCCGCACGCCTGCGCCAGCTCGCCGCGCGCGCGCCCGACGCCGAGCTGCAGCTGCGCGCCGACGCCGCCGTGCCCTATGGCCGCGTGGCGCAGCTCATAGGCGCGGCCCAGGCCGCGGGGCTGCAGCGCATCGCCTTCGTGACGGAGCCGCCCAAGGCGGCAAAAAAATAGGCGCCGCTGCCTTCGGATCGCTCGGCCTTTCAGCCAGGTCCTAAAATTGGGCGCAGCCAAGCCCACAGTGCCCACCGCGCCGGGGCGCCGTTCTCCGCAGACCCAATTTCCCAGCCCCCATGCAAGACAAATACAACCACACCGAGGTGGAGCGCGCCGCCCACGCCCACTGGAACGCCCGCGACGCCTACCGCGTGAGCGAGGACGCCGCCAGGCCCAAGTTCTACGCCTGCTCCATGCTGCCCTACCCCAGCGGCAAGTTGCACATGGGCCATGTGCGCAACTACACCATCAACGACATGCTCACGCGCAGCCTGCGCATGAAGGGCCACAACGTGCTCATGCCCATGGGCTGGGACGCCTTCGGCCTGCCGGCCGAGAACGCCGCACTGAAAAACGGCGTGCCCCCGGCCAAGTGGACGTACGAGAACATCGCCTACATGAAAAAGCAGATGCAGGCGATGGGGCTGGCCATCGACTGGAGCCGCGAGGTCGCCACCTGCGACCCGCAGTACTACAAGTGGAACCAGTGGCTGTTCCTGAAGATGCTGGACAAGGGCATCGCCTACCGCAAGACCCAGGTCGTCAACTGGGACCCGGTGGACCAGACCGTGCTGGCCAACGAGCAGGTGATAGACGGCAAGGGCTGGCGCACCGGCGCGCCGGTCGAGAAGCGCGAGATCCCCGGCTACTACCTGAAGATCACCGACTACGCACGGGAGCTCCTGGACCATGTGCAGATCGGCAACGACAAGGCGACGCTGTCCGGCTGGCCCGACAAGGTGCGCCTGATGCAGGAGAACTGGATCGGCAAGAGCGCCGGCGTGCGCTTTGCGTTCACGCACGACATCCGTGGTGCGGACGGCAAGCCCATCCAGGACGGGAAGATGTACGTCTTCACCACGCGCGCCGACACCATCATGGGCGTGACCTTCTGCGCCGTGGCCCCCGAGCACCCGCTGGCCCAGCATGCGGCGGCGACCAACCCCCAGCTCGCCGCCTTCATCGAAGAATGCAAAAAGGGCGGCACCACCGAGGCCGAACTGGCGCTCAAGGAAAAAGAGGGCATGGCCACGGGCCTGTGCGTCACCCACCCTTTGAGCGATGAGCAGATCGAGGTCTGGGTCGGCAACTACGTGCTCATGAGCTATGGCGACGGCGCCGTCATGGGCGTGCCCGCGCACGACGAGCGCGATTTTGCGTTTGCGCTCAAGTACGGCCTCGATATCGAGCAGGTCATCCTGGTCGATGGCGAGGAGGCCTTTGACGACCAGCGCTGGCAGGACTGGTACGCCGACAAGGAGCGCGGCGTCACCATCAACTCCGACAACTTCAGCGGCCTGGCGCACAAGGATGCCGTGGCCGCCGTGGCCCACGCGCTGCAACACCTGGGCCTGGGCGAGCTCAAGACCACCTGGCGCCTGCGCGACTGGGGCATCAGCCGCCAGCGCTACTGGGGCACGCCGATTCCCATCATCCACTGCCAGGACTGCGGCGCCCAGCCCGTGCCCGAACACGACCTGCCCGTGGTGCTGCCGCCCGATCTGGTGCCCGACGGCTCGGGCAACCCGCTGGTGAAAAGCGAGCAGTTTCACGCCGGCGTGGTCTGCCCCTGCTGCGGCAAGGCCGCGCGGCGCGAGACCGACACCATGGACACCTTTGTGGATTCGTCCTGGTACTTCATGCGCTATTGCGACGCGCAGAACAGCGAGCAGATGGTGGCCGGCGGCGCCGACTACTGGATGCCCATGGACCAGTACATCGGCGGCATCGAGCACGCCATCCTGCACCTCTTGTACGCGCGCTTCTGGACCAAGGTGATGCGCGACCTGGGACTGGTCAAGGTTCATGAACCCTTCACCAAGCTGCTCACCCAGGGCATGGTGCTCAACCACATCTACAGCCGCCGCACGGCCAAGGGCGCCAAGGACTACTTCTGGCCGCACGACGTCGAGCATGTGCTGGACGACGCCGGCAAGATCGTCGGCGCCAAGTTGAAGAACCCGGCCGAGAGCGGCGACGGCCTGTTGCCGGTGGGCACGGCCATCACCTACGAGGGCGTGGGCACCATGTCCAAGTCCAAGAACAACGGCGTCGATCCGCAGCATTTGATCGAAAAATACGGCGCCGACACCGCGCGCCTGTACACCATGTTCACCGCGCCGCCCGAGCTGACCCTGGAGTGGAATGACGCGGCGGTGGAGGGCAGCTACCGCTTCCTGCGCCGCGTGTGGAACTTCGGCGTCAAACTCTCTGCTATCGATAAGGAAGCTGCCAGCGCAAGTGCATCGGGCGCTGCAAGCCTGAAAGACGTTGAATTCGGCAAGGGGGCCCGCGCCCTGCGCCTGGAGATCCACACCGTGCTCAAGCAGGTGGACTACGACTACCAGCGCATGCAGTACAACACCGTGGTCTCGGGCGCCATGAAGATGATCAACGCGCTGGAGGACTTCAAGCAGCACGACGACCCCGGCGCGCCCGTGGCGCTGATCGAGGGCTTCGGCATCCTGCTGCGCGTGCTCTACCCGGCCACGCCGCACATCGCCCACGCGCTGTGGCAAGACCTGGGCTACGCGAGCGCGCTGGGCGACCTGCTGGACGCCGCCTGGCCCCAGGTGGACCCGGCCGCCCTGGTGCAGGACGAGCTGGAACTGATGCTGCAAGTCAACGGCAAGCTGCGCGGCGCCATCCGCGTGCCGGCCACGGCCGACAAGGCCGCCATCGAGCAGGCGGCGGTCGCCAGCGCGGACTTCCAGAAGTTTGCCGAGGGCAAGGCGCCCAAGAAGGTCATCGTCGTGCCCGGCCGCCTGGTCAACGTGGTGATCTAGGCCATGCGCAAACGCAGCCTGCTCATGGCCCTGGCGGCCGCACCGCTGGCGGCCTGCGGCTTTCGCCTGCGCGGCGTGCCGCAGTTCGCCTTTCACAGCCTGTACGTGCAGGCGCCGGCCGGCTCGGCGCTGGCGCGCGAGCTCATCCGCACGCTGCAGGGCGGCGGCGGCGCGCTCACCGTCATCACCGACCCCGCCCAGATCCCCAAGGCCGAGGTCGTGCTGGACCTCCTCTCCGAGCAGCCCGAGCGCGTCGCCGTGGGCCTGAGCAGCGCCGGCCAGGTGCGCGAGCTGCAGCTGCGCCTGCGCATACGCTTTCGCCTGCGCGGCCAGCAGGGGCAGGAATGGATCGCCGAAACCGAGCTGCTGCAGCAGCGCGACATCAGCTACAACGAAACGCTGGCCCTGTCCAAGGAGGGCGAAGAGGCCATGCTGTACCGCAACATGCGCAGCGACCTGGTGCAGCAGATCATGCGCCGGCTGGCTGCGGCCAAGGCGCAGTGAGGCAACTTGTGCAGCATCACCCCATCTGCTCCCTCCCCCCTTGGGGGAGGGCTGGGGTGGGGGCCAGCGGCGCTGATGCCTCAATGCCGGCAAGATGCCGGCGCTCCCGGCCCCCATCCCCGCCTTCCCCCCAAGGGGGAAGGAGCCGGCAGAAAATCCAGGCCCCATGCAAATCCCACTCCACCAGCTAGCCGCCCAGCTGCACAAAGGCCTGCGCCCCCTCTACACCCTGCACGGCGACGAGCCGCTGTTGCAGCAGGAGGCGCATGACGCCATCCGCGCCGCGGCGCGCGCCCAGGGCTACACCGAGCGCAGCAGCCACACCGTCGCCGGCGCGCATTTCGACTGGAGCGCCGTGCTCGCCGCTGGCGGCAGTTTGAGCCTGTTTGCCGACAAGCAGATCCTGGAGATCCGCATCCCCTCCGGCAAGCCCGGCAAGGACGGCGCGGCCGCCCTGCAGCACATCGCCGCCGCGGCCGACGGCAACGACAGCACCCTCACCATCGTGCTGCTGCCGCGCCTGGACAAGGCCACCAGGACGGGCGCCTGGTTCTCGGCCCTGGAGGCGCACGGCGCCAGCGTGCAGATCGACCCCGTCGAGCGCGCCGCATTGCCGCAGTGGATCGCCCAGCGCCTGGCCGCCCAGGGCCAGCGCGTGGCGCCGGGCGAGGAGGGCCAGCGCACGCTGCAGTTCTTTGCCGACCGCGTGGAGGGCAACCTGCTCGCCGCGCACCAGGAGATTCAAAAGCTCGCCCTGCTCCACCCCCAGGGCGAGCTCAGCCGCGAGCAGGTCGAATCCGCCGTGTTCAACGTCGCGCGCTATGACGTGTTCAAGCTCTCCGAGGCCGTGCTCTCGGGCCAGGTGGCGCGCACCCAGCGCATGCTCGACGGCCTGCAGGCCGAGGGCGAGGCCGAGGTGCTGGTGCACTGGGCGCTGGCCGAAGACATACGCGCCCTGAAGCGCGTCAAGGACGCCATGAACGCCGGCAAACCCCTGCCCCTGGCCCTGCGCGAGAACCGCATCTGGGGCCATAAGGAGCGCCTGTACGAACGCCTGCTGCCCCAGGCCGGCGACGCGCAGCTGGCACGCCTGCTGCAGTCCGCCCACACCGTGGACGGCATCGTCAAGGGCCTCAAGACGCCCGACTGGCCCAGCGACGGCTGGCAGGCCCTGTCGCGCCTGGCGCTGCAGCTGTGCCGGCTGGGGCGCTGATCCTGCGCGCCGCGTGACCGGGCGCACCCCTGCGCGCCCCATCGGTTGACAGCAGGCGCCGTGCGGAGTAAATGCTAACTCGGGACGGGGGAGAGGCACTCAGCCGCAGTCCTGCCCCGTGCCCGGTTCGTTCATGCCACCCATCCAGCAGGAGCCTCACCATGACGACGCACTCGCACTCGCACCCGGATCCGCACCCCGACCTGCACGCGCATTCGTGCACCATCAAGACGGTTCCCGCCGCCGACCTGGCCGCCGCCGCCGACAAGGCCGTGCGCATCAACCCCCACAACGCGCCGCCGGTGCAGGCCCTGCGCGCGCTGGCGCCCGATATTCCGCTGCCGCCCGCGCGCCTGAGCGTGATGACCAAGAAATACTGGGGCGCCAAGGGCGTCAAGCTCACCGTCGGCTTCATGGACAGCCCCGCCGCCGACCTGCGCGCGCGCATCCTGAGCCACATGAATGCCTGGGGCCAGTGGAGCAACGTGCGCTTCGTCGAGACCAAGACCAACCCCCAGGTGCGCATCGCGCGCACGGCGGGCGACGGCTACTGGTCCTACCTGGGCACCGACATCCTGTCGATTCCCGCCAACGCGGCCACCATGAACCTCGACAGCTTCACCATGAACACGCCCGACTCCGAGTTCTACCGCGTCGTGCGCCACGAGACCGGCCACACGCTGGGCTTTCCGCATGAGCACATGCGCAAGCAGATCATCGACCGCATCGACCGCGCCAAGGCCATCGCCTACTTCAAGGCAACCCAGGGCTGGAGCGAGAACGAGGTCATCGCCCAGGTGCTCACGCCGCTGGAGCAGTCCGCGCTGATCGCCACCGCCCAGGCCGATCCCCTGTCCATCATGTGCTACTGGCTGCCCGCCAGCATCATGAAAGACGGCGTGGCCATCAGCGGCGGCACCGACATCGACGCGCTCGACGCCCAGTTTGCCGGCCTCGTCTACCCCGGCCCGCTCACGCCCTCGTGCATCTGGCCCAATGGCAAGGCCTACTTCTTCAAGGGCGCGCAATACCTGCGCTACGACCCCAAGGCCGACAAGACCGACGCCGGCTACCCCAAGCCCATTGCCGGCAACTGGCCCGGCTTTCCGGCCACGTTCTCGTCGGGCGTCGGGGCCTGCGTGCTGTGGGGCGGCGGCAAGGCCTACTTCTTCAAGGGCACGCAATACCTGCGCTACGACGTCGTGGCCGACAAGGCCGACGCCGGCTACCCCAAGCCCATTGCCGGCAACTGGCCCGGCCTGTGGGCCGACAACATCGACGCCGCCGTCTGCTGGCCGGGCAACGGCAAGGCCTACTTCTTCCGCGGCAGCGAATACCTGCGCTACGACATCGCGGCGGACAAGACCGACCCCGGCTACCCCAAGCCCATCGCCGGCAACTGGCCGGGCTTTCCGGCCGCCTTTGCCGCCGGCGTGCAGGCCGCGGTGGTGTGGAACAACGGCAAGGCCTACTTCTTCAAGGGCAGCCAATACCTGCGCTACGACATCGCCGCCGACAAGGTGGACGCCGGCTACCCCAAGCCGATTGCCGGCAACTGGCCCGGCTTCTGGCCCAGCGGGCTGGACGCCTGAGGCCCGCCCGCCCACGCCATGACAGCGCCGCGGGGCACGCAGGCCCCACCGCCCACGCCGTTTGCCGGCGTGCCCGCCGCCGCGCCCGCAACGCCGCTGCAGGCCACGCCATGGGCCCGCAGCGAGGGTGACGACCTGCCGCCCGAAATCGCCCGCGTGGCCGAGGGCGGCGTGACCGTGTTCAAGGGCGGCCTCATGAACCCGGGCCAGCAGACCTGGTATGCGCTGGACCTGCAGCGGCGCAGCTTCGTCGCCGTGCTGCGGCGCACCGGCCAGGGCGCCGGCGCGCCGCAGGCCACGGGCCCGGTGCGCCGGCCCGAAGGGGCAGCGCCGGGCACTGTCGAATCGGTGCACCAGGCGCCCGCCAGCGCCGCGCAATGCAAGGCCTTTGCCGCGCTGGCCCATCGCCTGCTGGCCAGCCCCGCCGACGACGCCGAGCCCGCCCCCATGCCGCAAGGCCCGCTGCGTCGCACCCTGGTGCTGCTGCACCAGGGCCGCGCGCTGCACATGCCCCAGGGGCCGGCCGCCGGCGCGCTGCAGGCCGGCATCGTGCAACTCATCCAGCAGCCGCTGCAGGCGCTGCTGCGGGGCGGTGATTGAGCGGGCGCTCCCAGACCCCAGCGTGCGCTTGCAGTCCTGCGCCGCCGGCCACCGCAAACCGGCATAGTGCAACCATTGCACTAAAATCAGCGTATGCCCACGCTCGCCCGCCTCGCGCAGTCCACCATCACCATGTACGCGGGCGACCATCTGCCGCCGCACTTTCATGTGCGCATGAACGACGGGCGCGAGGCGCTGGTGGAGCTTGCCACCCTGTAGGTGCTGCGTGGCAGCCTGCCCGCGCGCGACCTGGCCGAAGCCCTGGCATGGGCCCATGCCCATCGGGCCGCGCTGGCCGTCCAATGGAAGGAGCTGAACCCATGAGCCAAGCCAAGCAATTCACCCTCACCGCCGTGCAGGCCCTGGCAGACGGCGTGCTGCGCCTGCGCTTTGCCGACGGCCAGACCCTGCAGGTGGATGTGAACCCCATCGTGCGCCAACACCCCACGCTGCGCGATCTGGCCGACCCCGCCACCTTTGCCCGCGTTCAAGTGGGCGAATGGGGCGCCAGCGTGCAATGGGCCGGCCGTGACGACCTGGAGCTGGCCGCCGACAACCTGCGCGCGCGTGCCGTGGAGCAGGCCGGCGGCTATTCGCACGAGCTGCTGTGGAACTGGATGGCACGCCACCAGCTCACGCTGGACGCCGCCGCCCAGGCCCTGGGCCTGTCGCGCCGCATGCTGGCCTACTACCGCAGCGGCGAAAAGCCCGTGCCGCGCACCGTGGCCCTGGCCTGCCTGGGCTGGGAGGCCGAGCAGCGCCGTGTGGCCTGAAGGCGGGAGCGCCGGCATCTTGCCGGCATGGGTTTGTGGCGAGGGGGCCGGCAGGATGCCGGCGCTCCCAGAGGCGCTCAGGCTTCTTCCCAGAACGCCTCGATCAGCTCGCCCTGGGCGTCCAGCAGCCACCACTCGATCACCGCGCCGCGCGGACCCAGGCCCAGCAGGCTGCGGGGCGGCCCCAGGCGCGGGCAGGCCCACAGCTGGTCGCCGGGCTGCATCATTGGCAGCACCCGCGCGCGTATGCCCGCGGGCACCTCGGGGCTGTGCACATCGACCGGGCGGTCTTCGCCGTTGCCGATTTGCGCTGCGGTGGCGGGGATGGGGCGGGGCATGCTTACTTGGCGCGCGCGTGGTTCAGCGCCAGCAGGCGGCGCAGGATTTCGTCGTCGGGCATGTCCGCCGCGTAGTCCTGCCAGCCGTAGGCGGCCGCCACGGCCGTGTCCAGCTGGGCGTGGGCCTGGGCCAGCCACGTCGCTTTGCCCTCCTGGCGCTGGTTGTAGAGGTTGGTCAGCGTGCGCTTTTGCAGGGCCTTGGCGTCCTGCTCCGACAGGCCGGGGCGGGGCTCGATGCGGTCGGGGTAGGGGGAGGCATCCATGCCCAGCGGCACCACCTCGGGCACGTGGCGCGTCCATTCGGGCGGGTTGAGCCAGTTCTGGCGCAGGGCATCGAGCCGCTGCGCGGCCTGGGCGATGGCCTGGGCGTGGGCGCGGGTGGGGGCGGGCAGGCCGGCGGGGATGAGGGCGCCGCCTGCCAGCGCCTCGGTGCGCTGGTCGGCCGTGTCCTGGGGCGTGAGGCCGGCGGGGAAGGGGAAGGTTTCGAAGCAGGTGGTGGGGGTGTAGCGCGGGTCGTTACCCACGCCCAGCCAGGTGCACATGCGCAGCGACCAGAGTTCGTGCATGCGACTGTGCAGGATGCCGAAGGTGGTGTCGTCGGCGCGGGCGATCACAACCACTTGCGAGTCGGCCAGTACCACTGCCGGTTGCCATCGGAATAGCCGGTGCTTCGCTACGCGTGCTGTCGCGACGTATCTATCTAAATGGCGCAGTGCGGCTTTCATTTCCGGCCGAGCCCGTTGCAGTAGCCACCACTGCTCGCCCGTTCGTCCTTCTCTATTTCCCATGCGGTTTGGGCGAACAGCGTCGTAACAATGCTGCCATGGCTGCTCAAACAGCGAGCCGTCGTTTTCGTTCATGGTGTCGAAATCGACGATCCAAAATCCTTGTGGCCTCCGGGTGATGTCCAAACCATTGATCCAAGGAAAGAGAACCTTTGCGTTGGACTGACCATGTGGATTTGGACGCGACAACCATTCCTGTGCAACCGTGGCAGGCACGTCAAACGCACCGCCTTTCTGCGTTCCGATGAAACTGGTGCCACTGGTATTGACGGGTTTCGCGGTGGACAGGTCAGTTGCGCCGTCAGCGGTGGAGCCGAAGGTCAAGTCCGAATAGATGATGGGTACTTGAGCGCCGTCGAGATGCGGGGCCAACTCTGTCTGTCCAAACGCCACCAGCGACACCCGCACCGCAGCGCCGTCGTTCACCCAGGGCTCGTCGCTCCAGGCGTCGTAGATGCGGCTGTCCTTCACGATCGCATCCAGCACCTTGCGGTTGGCGCCGCCGCGTATCGAGTTGGTTGCTACAAAACCAGCAGCTGTCAGCGCTTGGCTGGTAAGCGCTGCACGGCTTTTCTCAAACCAATAGCAGACCAGGTCGGCGCCGCCGGGCACGCGGCCGGCGTAGGTGGCGCGCAGGGCATCGACGTAGGCGTCGCCCAGTTCGCGGCGCATTTTCTTGTCGCCCAAAAACGGCGGGTTGCCCACCACCACATCGGCGCGGGGCCAGGGGGCCTCGCGGGGGGCGGTGCCCTGTGGGCCGGCTTCGGGGTCAGAGCACGCGTTTTGCTGCGCAAAATCGTGATCCGACCCCGCAGCCTGCGCCGGCCATTCGAGCAGCGCGTCGCGGCATTCGATCTGCTCCAGCGGCTCCAGCACGGGGTTGGTCTTGACGGTGTAGCCGTGGGCGATGCGCCATTGGATTTCGCCTATCCACAGGCTCACACGGGCGAGTTCGGCGGCGTATTCGTTCAGCTCTATGCCCAGCATGTTGTGCACGCCGGTGACCAGGTCCTGCTCGCGCGCCAGGCCCAGTTCGGCGGCGGCGGTGATGCTGTGCAGCTCCACGTCTTTCAGCGCCTTGAGGCCCAGGAAGAGGAAGTTGCCGCTGCCGCAGGCCGGGTCGAGGATGCGGAAGGCGCCCAGCCGCTCCAGCCATTGCACGAAGCGGTTGTGGGCCTTTTTGTAGGCGGCGTCGCCATGCTTCTTGATTTTGGCTGCCAGCGCTTGTAGTTCGTGCGCTACCAGCTCCCATTCCGATAGCAGCGGGCGGGTGATGACGGGGGCGATGATGCGCTCGATGGTCGCCGGGTCGGTGTAGTGCGCTCCGAGCTGGCTGCGCTTGGCGGGGTCCAGGCCGCGTTCGAACAGGGTGCCGAAGATGGAGACGTCAATCGCGCTCCAGTTCAGGCCGGCGGCGCTCCGCAGCTCGGTGATGTCGAGGATTTCGAGCTTGGGGACATTGATGCGCTGGAACAGCCCGCCGTTGAACCAGGGGATGTCGTCCGCGCCGTACAGGCCGCCGTCACGCATGGTGGCAAAGAGCTGCTGCAGGCCTTGCGTCAGGCGCTCGCTGGTGAGCTGGCGGTTGCCCACCAGGCGCTCGAACATGCGGCCGGGCAGCAGGCCCACGTCTTCGGCAAAGAAACAGAACAGGCATTGCGTGAGGAAGTGCGCCACGGCGTCGGCATGGTGGCCGCGGCTGCGCAGTTGCTCGGCCAGCAGGGCAAAGCTTTTGGCGGCGGCCTCGGTGATGTCGCGGTTGGTCTGGCGCGGGCGAAAGCTTTGCGGGTCAGTCCACAGGCGGCGCAGCAGTTGCTGTTTGTCGGGCTGGTCGAGCTGGTCGATGCGCACGGTGTGCGTCTCGCTCGGGTGGCCGTTGAACTGGGTGTGGATGCGGATGGTGAGGCGGTCGCACACCACCAGCAGTGGCGGGTTGGCCAGCGCCAGGCTGTATTGCTGCAACTGGCGCAGGGCGGCGTCCAGGTTTTTGCCGGGGGCCTTGTTCTCCCACGCGAAATGGTCGCGCAAAAACACGTCGGCATAGCCGCGCGCCTCGCCCAGGAGGTGGGATTTGCGCTCGAAGACGTATTCGGCCGCGACCTCGGGGCTGCCGGGCTTGGGCACGCCCAGCAGCTCGCACAGGTCGAGGAAGTGGCTTTGCGCGCCCTGCTCTTCGTTCAGGTGGGCGCTGGAGCCGCCGGGGCCCCATGTGGCGATGAATGCGGTGGCGGTGATCACTGTGTATTTTTGATAGCTGCTGGCGCTTATTCGGCAAGCGCCAGCGGCGGTTTTAACCTGAAATTGCGCCGCGCGCCTTGTCCAGCCACAGCTGCAGGCTGTCGGCCAGGCCCTGGTGGCTGAAGGAGCAGCTTTCCTCGGTGAACAGGGCGCCGGCCTCCAGGCGATCGAGCAGGCCCAGCAGCACCTCGCCATAGCGTGGCGGCAGGGCGGCCAGCAGCGCGCTGTGGCCGCGCGCGGCGGCGCTGAAGGCGTGGGGGGACAGGCGTTGCTCGCGCAGGGCCTGCAGGTCGTGCTGCAGCCGGTCAAGCTGCTGGGTGGCGGATGGCGTGGGCATGGTGCGTAGCGTAGCGCCAGTTGCCGCGCCAAAAAGTTCAGCCAGAAGTAACGCCGCATACGCTTGTTGCAGCGGGGTTACCTGTGTCGCCTTGAGATGGCGGATCGCGCACGTGAAACTGAATTGCCGCGGCCTGTTTTGGCGGCAACTTGGCGCATTCGTGCCACTTTCTGGCTGTGTGGGTGCGCACTACGTCTTAGGCTAACCCCTGAAGGAGGTTGATCATGGCAACGCGTAAGGACACCGGGCGCGGCCCGAACGGCAAGCCGGAAAAATCCGCCGGCAACGACCCCTGTGAATGCCGCTCGGGCCCGCTGGCGGGCACGGCCTTTGTGGGGCTGCGGGGCCTGAACAACACCACGGGCAAGTGGCTGCACTATGCCGACGTGGATGGCCAGGCCATGTTCGAGGGCGACATCGTGCTGGGCAGCATCGCCGACATGCAGGCCGACGAGTCGGGCAATCCGGTGCTGTTCTCGGTGGGCATCACCAGCCCGGACGGCGTGCAGTTCCGCTGGGCCGGTGGCCGCGTCCCCTACGAGATCGATGCGGCCCTGCCCAACCAGGCGCGCGTCACGGACGCCATCGCCCACTGGGAGGCCAACACCGCCATCCGCTTCGTGCTGCGCACGGCGGCGAACGCGGCGCAGTTTCCGGACTTTGTGCGCTTCGTGCCGGGCGGCGGCTGCTCGTCCAACGTGGGGCGGCGCGGCGGCGCGCAGTCGATCACCCTGGGGCCCAGTTGCTCGACGGGCAATGCCATCCACGAGATCGGGCACACCGTGGGCCTGTGGCACGAGCAGAGCCGCGAGGACCGCGACCAGTTCGTGCAGGTCAACTGGGCGAACATCGACCCGGCGATGCAGCACAACTTCAACCAGCACATTCAGGACGGCGACGACCTGGGCGCCTACGACTTCGGCTCCATCATGCATTACCCGGCGACGGCGTTCTCGACCAACGGACAGCCCACGCTGGTGCCGCGCGTGGCGCTGCCGCCGGGCGTGACCATGGGGCAGCGCACGGGGCTGTCGGCCGGCGACATTGCGGGCGTGCGCGCCATGTACCCGAACATCGGCCCGACGATCAAGGAGGCGGCCAAGGACCCGATCCGCGACACGATCAAGGAGGTGCGCAAGGACCCCATCCGCGACACGCTGAAAGAGGTGCGCAAGGACCCGATCAGCGACACGGTCAAGGAGGTGGCCAAGGACCCGATCCGCGACACGATCAAGGAGGTGCGCAAGGACCCGATCAGCGACACGGTCAAGGAGGTCGGCAGGGACCCCATCGGCCCCGGCCCCGGCCCGCTGATCAATCCGGCCAGGGGCGACTACGCCACGCCCTTCGTGCTGGCGGGCGCCAGCCGGCAGCCGCAGCTGGGCGCACAGGGCGATGCGCTGCAACAGGCTGCCGAGCAGCTGGACCTGCTTGCCGCGGCGCACCAGGAGGCCCAGGCCACGGCCGACGCGCTGGCGCTGGAGCTGGAGCAGGCCCTGGAGGCCTGGCGTGCCATGGGCGGCGAGGGCCCGGCATGATTCTGGTTGTCTCCTACCCGGGCGAGGAGCACACCGATGCGGTGTGCGAGCGCCTGGCAGCCGCCGGGGAGGCGGTGCACAGGCTGGACCTGTCCGACCTTCCCGCCCGGCTGGCGCTGGCCTTCGACTGGCCTGGCGCCGCGCCGCCGGCGCTGCGCCTGCTGGGCGAACAGCCCATCGACCTGGCGACGGTGGACGCCGTGTGGTGGCGGCGCGTGCGTCCCTTCGAGATCGATCCGGCGGTGGGGCCGGACGACCGGCGCCAGTTCGCCCACAGCGAGACGGAGCAGGCGGTGCTGGGCATGCTGGACTCCATCGACGCGCCGTGGATCAACCCCCGAGGCGCCGACGACGCCGCACACCGCAAGCCGCTGCAGTGGACGCAGGCCGCCGCCGTGGGGCTGGCGCTGCCCCCCACCTGCGTGACCACTTCGGCCGAGGCGGCGCGCACCTTCTGCCAGGCGCAGCACGGCGAGGGCGTCGTCTTCAAGCCGTTCCTGGCCAGCATTGCCGACTGGCGCGAGACCCGCCTGGTCGAGGCCGAGGACCTGGATCGGCTTGACCTGGTGCGGCTGGCGCCGGTGATCTTCCAGCGCTGCATCCGGGGCGTGGACCTGCGCGTGACCATGATCGGCGACGCCATCTTCGCCGCCGAGATCGACGCGCGCGACAGCGACTATCCCGTGGACATGCGCATGGTCATTGGCCAGGCCAAGATGCGCGCCGTGGACCTGCCCGACGCGCTGGCCGAGCGCCTGCGCGCGCTGATGCGGCGCCTGGGGCTGGTGTATGGCGCCATCGACCTGAAGCAGGACGCGCGCGGCGACTACTATTTCCTGGAAGTCAATCCCGCGGGACAATGGCTGTTCGTCGAGTCGCGCACGGGCCTGCCCATCACGCAGGCGCATGCGGATGCGCTGCGCGCCCTGGCCACCGAGCGGCGCCAGCGCAGGCTCCAATCCACCCAACCCGGCAGGTCACGCCACAACGATGCAACATCTAGAAGGACAGGTGCTCTGGCCCAGCGACGCGCCGCCCAGCGGGGCTGAGCTGACGCTGACCGTGGAGCTGCGCGACGTTGCGCGCCAGGACGCGGCGGCGCCGCTGCTGGCGCAGTTTGTCGCCCAGGTGCCCGCGCCGTTGCCGGGCAGGACCAGCGCCTTCCGCCTGGACTGGACTGCCCCGGCCGACGCGGCCGGTGGCGCGCTGCCAGACCTGGCGCTGCAGGCGCGCGCCGTGGACGGCGGCGGTACGCTGCGCTACATCAGCACCGAGCACGTGAGCGCCATGCCCGGAGCGCGCGTGCGGCTGCGCCGCGTGGGCTGAGGGCGAAGGCCAGTCGCCAGGCTCTAGTCATTCGGATCGAATACGTCCATGGCGGGAAGCGCCGGCACCAAGACTCCATCGGCCGGTAATGAAGCGTTCAGAATGGCCTCAATGTTCAAGACTCCGCTTCCATAGTTCTGAGCGTCTGAGGCCCCCCATTGCCCCGGGGTCGCGTGTTGCCGCGCTAGCGCTTTGAAAGCCTTGGGTATTTGCCAAAGGCCATGGGGAGCATATCGCGTACGGAGGTTGTCAATGCCGTGCCACGCCAGCCAAAGAGCCGCTGAGCCAGAACACGCAGCAGTGGCGTAGGAAGTGCCGTCGCCGTCTGGCTTTGCATAATACGCATTGCTGGTTTTTCCAGGCGCAAGGTTTTCCGCCTTGATACGACGGATAACATCCGCCGGCGCGCAAAGATCAACGTAAATGCCCTTGGCTCCGCTGCTCCATGGCTTCAATCCAGGGCCGACCCCGCCCATCGTGATACATCGATTGAATCGGCCAGGATAGATCACCTCTCCCCACACCTGGCCCGCCGCACAGGCAACGATCACGCCGGCTTCGTAGGCGGCATCCAATGCCGCAGCCACATGCTTGTCGCGGCGCAAGGCACCTAAAGAGATGTTGATGATGTGGCATCCATCGTTGACTGCACGAAGTATGGCCGCCGCAATATGCGCTTGCACATGATCCACAATGACCGAGTCAGTCACCCGATAGGGAACGATTTGTACACCCGGGGCCACACCATAGAACGGATGATCTGGGGCATTCCTTCCGTATCCGGCAATTGCGCCACTGATGCGTGTCCCATGGCCTGGAAATCCCGGTAGCCACATGTCCCTGGGATCGGGGTCATGATTTCCATCCCAATAGTCATATCCTTGTGCAGGATGTACTGTGGGACTGTTCCCTTTATCCCAGCCCAAGGCGGCATGTTCCGTGTATCCCGTATCGATATGTCCTACGTAGATATTTGCCCAAGGTAGTGCATGGGCAAAGCGCGGCTCAGCGGCAAACATTCGCCAGGCCGCCACCGCATTGACACCCCTGTGATCGATTTGCCAATCGTAGGGGCCTTCAAAATCCTTCGGAAGGAAACCTGCACCGGGAGCTGCTGGTGGTGGTGATGTCGGTAATGTAATCTTGCTTCCACCAATAACCTGCGAGTCAATCAGTGCCACCCCTCGCGCCTGCAGGGCAAAAAAAGCATCCCTGGTCAGTGTGTTAACCGACAGCGCTCCCCATTTCTTGAGTTGCAGGTCCCAAGCATCAATGGTGGTGATTCCATGAGCGCGCCAAACGGCATCCTGCACATTTTGCGGAATGACATACACATTGTCGGAAGGGCCAGGGGTTAGCGTCGAGAGCGTGCAAGACGCAGCAATTGCATCAGACAACTGTCGCAAGAAATTGATCTTGTCCGTACTCGACATTAGTTGCACCGTGGTGATATGACCATCAGCGATGTCAGTCACAGAATCCATATGCGCCTTCCTTTCTGCTGCTTTTGTGCCCCATCGAAGACGGGTACATGACCGATCGTGTTGCTTTGTGATGACCAGCGATCCCTTGGGGTTGGTTCTTGCCAGACGTGACCACATCAATGGGGAGAGTCAGTCGCCGGATCGCCTGGGTATGCAGTACCTCCGAAGTGGCCACGAAAGCCTGAATCACGCATTCTGCGCCGCGTCACACCAGCCAAGCCAAGCAGGCTCGGGCAGAGCATCCACAGCGGGCGCAGGTTCCGTGGCGGTGCCAGGTGAGGGCGCAGGGAGGGCATGCGGTGCAACTTCTGGGAGAGGCTGAATCGTCAGACCGGACCCGATGGATGGATGGGCATTGCCTGCAGGCAATCGGAGATTTGTGCCCACCGCATAAAACATGCCATGCACCCGAAAAAGTTACTGCCGGTGGTGCAAAAAGCCAATGGAATCAATGGACTGGAGCCAGTGCGCGGACTGCCGCTGGCCGGATGCAGCGGGCGCCATCCCCTCCAAATGTCAAATATCCCGACGGGCGGATCTTGTCCGAGCTCGCGCTGCAGGCGCGAGTCCAGGGCCGTGCGCTTTTTCGCCATATAACTGCAGCGCAAGATGCGCGCGTAAATCGTGTAGCACGCGGGCCAATGTGCAGGCCATGACGCAAGCGTGCGTAGGCTGAACTGCGCCACAATCCACTCATGAACGCCCTGAACATCGCCGAATACACCCAGACGCTGGGTTTGCAAGCAAAAACCGCGTCAGCGCTTATGGCGCGGGCGCCGGCAGCTATCAAAAACAAGGCATTGCTGGCCCTGGCACGGCTGCTGCGCGCCAACGTGGCGGCGCTGCAGGTGGACAACGCGCGCGATCTTTCGCGCGCCCGCGCCGCC
The DNA here is from genome assembly GCA_018241405.1 of Pseudomonadota bacterium. Lineage (GTDB taxonomy): Bacteria > Pseudomonadota > Gammaproteobacteria > Burkholderiales > Burkholderiaceae_C > Alicycliphilus. The sequence continues at coordinate 107,865 of JAFEDY010000014.1, forward strand.
GGCTTGGCCGAGCCCATGGTCGACCGCCTCAAGCTCAGCCCGCAGGTGCTGGAGACCTGCGCGCTGGGCTGCGAGCAGCTGGCCGCCATGCCGGACATCATTGGCGAGATCATCGGTATGCGCCAGCAGCCCAGCGGCATCCGCGTGGGCCAGATGCGCGTGCCGATCGGCGTGTTCGGCATGATTTACGAGAGCCGGCCGAATGTGACCATCGAGGCGGCCAGTCTGTCGATCAAGAGCGGCAACGCCTGCATTCTGCGTGGCGGCTCGGAGGCCATCGACTCCAACCAGGCACTGGCGCGGCTGGTGGCGCAGGCGCTGCAGGAGGCCGGCCTGCCCGAGCAGGGCGTGCAGCTGGTGCAGACGACGGACCGCGCCGCCGTGGGCCAGCTCATCGCCATGCCCGCGTATGTGGACGTGATCATCCCGCGCGGCGGCAAGGGGCTGATCGAGCGCATCAGCGCGGAGGCCAAGGTGCCCGTCATCAAGCACCTGGACGGCAACTGCCACACCTATGTGGACGACCCTTGCGACATCGCCATGGCGGTGACGGTGGCCGACAACGCCAAGACGCAGAAGTACAGCCCCTGCAACGCCAGCGAGGGCCTGCTGGTGGCGCGCGGCGTGGCGGCGGAGTTTCTGCCGCAGATCGGCGCCATCTACGCCGCCAAGGGCGTGCAGATGCGTTGCGATGCCGAGGCGCTGGCGATTCTGCGCGCCGTGCCGGGTGCCGACCTGGCCGAGGCGACGGAGGCCGATTGGAGCGAGGAGTACCTGGCGCCCATCATCAGCGTGAAGCTGGTGGCCGGGCTCGATGAGGCCATTGCCCACATCAACCGCTATGGCAGCCACCACACGGACGCCATCCTCACGCGCGACCACATGCACGCGCAGCGCTTTTTGCGCGAGGTGGATTCGGCCAGCGTGATGGTCAACGCCAGCACGCGCTTTGCCGACGGCTTCGAGTACGGGCTGGGCGCCGAGATCGGCATCAGCACCGACAAGTTCCACGCGCGCGGGCCGGTGGGGATCGAGGGGCTGACATCGCTCAAGTGGGTGGTGCTGGGCGAGGGCGAGGTGCGGCAGTGAGCCGCAGCAGGGATGGCAGGCTCTGATGTGAACCGTCATTCCGGCGCAGGCCGGAATCCGGTGACGCGGCTGGGGGCGTGGATTCCGGCCTGCGCCGGAATGACGGCGACGCGTCTGGGCGTTCCTGTCTCACGGCACGGGCCATGAAGATCATCATCCTCGGCGCCGGCCGCGTGGGCCAGAGTGCGGCGGCCAGCCTGGTGTCGGAGAGCAACGACATCACCGTCATCGACACCGACGCCGAGCGCCTGCGCGAGCTGGAATCGCGCCTGGATCTGCGCGGCGTGGTAGGCAGCGGCATTGACCCGGCCGTGCTGGCCGAGGCCGGCGCGCGCGACACCGACCTGCTCATCGCCTGCGCGGCGCAGGACGAGACCAACCTGGTCTGCGCCAAGGTGGCGCAGATGCTGTTCAACGTGCCGCAGTGCGTGGCACGCGTGCGCACCAGCGGCTTCGAGGACGGCAGCGCGCTGCTGTCGCGCGAGGGCTTCGCGGTCGATCACATTCTGTGCCCCGAGGACTCGCTGGTGCGCTACATCGCCAAGCTGGTGGAGTACCCCGGCGCGCTGCAGGTGCGCGAGTTTGCCGGTGGGCGCGCCTGCCTGATCTCCACCCGCGCGCGTGCCGGCGCGCCCGCCGTGGGGATGGAGATCAGGCGGCTGCGCGCGCAGATGCCCGAGGTGGCAATGCGCATCGTCGCCATCTACCGGCGCTTTCCCGACGAGCCCGACCGCTTCGTGCCCTGCGGCGGCGCGACGACCATAGAGCCGGGCGACGAGGTGTTCGCGCTGGCCGGCGTGCAGCGCGTGCCCCAGGTGCTGGCGGCGCTGCGCCTGCGCCCGGGCCAGCCGCCGCGCCAGGTGCGCCGCATCATGATGGCCGGCGGCGGCGTGGTCAGCGAGCGCCTGGCGCGTGCCCTGGCGGTCGAGCCGGGGCGCTTTCACATCAAGATCGTGGAGCCGGGCAGCGAGCGCTGCGTGGCGCTGGCGTCCAGCCTGCCCGAGCAGGTGCTGGTGCTGCAGGGCGAGACCTCGGACGAGGAGCTGCTCGCCGAGGAGGGCGTGGAGGAGGTGGACTTCTTCCTGGCCCTGTCGGACGACGACGAGAACAACATCATGTCCTGCCTGCTGGCCAAGCGCATGGGCGCGCGCCGCGTGCTGGCGCTCATCAACCGCCAGGCCTACGCCGAGCTGATGCACGGCACGCAGATCGACATCGCCCTGTCGCCCGCCCAGGCCATGCTGGGCGAGCTGCTGGCCTATACGCGCCGCGGCGACGTGCAGGCCGTGCACAGCCTGCGCCGCGGCGTGGCCGAGGCGCTGGAGATCGTGGCGCGCGGCGACAGGAAAAGCTCGCGCGTGGTGGGCCGGCGCGTGGAGGACCTGCCGCTGCCGCCGGCCGTGCACATGGGACTGATCGTGCGCGGCCTGCCCGACCCGGATGCGCCGCCCCCGCCCGAGGGCGAGGCCGCGCCAGCGCCTGTGGCCGAGCCCGAGGTCATCATCCCGCGCAGCCACACGGTCATCGAGAGCAACGACCATGTGGTGTTCTTTCTGCCGCACAAGCGCCTGGTGCGCGAGGTGGAGAAGCTGTTTCGCGTCAGCGCAACCTTCTTTTAGGCGCCCAGGCCATGCGCGACCTGTTCCCCGTTCTGCGTGTCCTTGGCGTGCTGATGTGCATGTTCGCCCTGTCCATGGCGCTGCCGGGTGCGGTGGCCTGGTGGCAGCAGGAGGCGGTGTGGCAGGTCTACCCGATTTCGATGGCGCTGACGCTGGCGGCGGGCCTGCTGCTGTGGTGGTCCATGCGCGGCTACCGGCAGGAGCTGCAGCCGCGCCATGGCGTGATCCTGGTGACCCTGGTGTGGCTGCTGCTGCCGCTGTGCGCCAGCCTGCCGCTGTGGCTGGCCATGGCGCAGCTGGGGCGGCCGATCAGCTTCACCCATGCCTATTTCGAGGCGGTGTCGGGCCTGACGACGACGGGCTCGACGGTGCTCACGGGGCTCGATGAACTGCCGCTGTCGGTGAACTTCTGGCGCACCTTTTTGCAGTGGCTGGGCGGCATGGGCATTTTGATTCTGGCCGTGGCCATCCTGCCGCTGCTGGGCGTGGGCGGCTGCCAGCTGTTCAAGGCCGAGGCTGCCGGCCCCGTCAAGGACACCAAGCTGACGCCGCGCATGACCGAGACGGCCAAGGGCCTGTGGGGCGTGTACGCCGCCATTTCGGCGCTCTGTGCGCTGTGCTTCTGGGCCGGCGGCATGGCGCCCATGGATGCCGTGATGCACATGTTCACCACCGTGAGCCTGGGCGGCCTGTCCTCGCACGACAGCAGCTTTGCCTTCTTCGATTCGCCGCTGCTGGAGGCGGTGGCGGTGTGCTTCATGCTGGTGGCCAGCTGCAACTTCACGCTGTACTTCGTGGCGCTGCGCAAGGGCCATTGGGCCGGCTTCTGGCGCGACCCCGAGGTGCGCGCCACCATGCTGGCGCTGGTGGGCGGCGGCCTGCTGGTGGGCCTGCTGCTGTGGGCCAAGGGTGTGTACGAGCCCCTGCAGGCGCTGCGCCATGGCATGTTCCATGTGGTGTCGGTGGCCACCACCACGGGCTACGCCACGCAGGACTACCTGGCCTGGCCGGTGTTTGCGCCGGTGTTCATGCTGCTCTTGTCGAGCGTGGCGACGAGCGCGGGCTCCACGGGCGGCGGCATCAAGATGGTGCGCATGCTGATCCTGGTGCAGCAGGCGCGCCGCGAGCTCACGCGCCTGGTGCATCCGCGTGCCGTGCAGCCGGTGCTGCTGGGTGGGCGCGTGGTGGACCACCGCATGATCTTCTCGGTGCTGGCCTTCATGCTGGTCTACGGCGCCACGGTGTTTGCGCTGAGCATGGTGCTGCTGCTCACCGACCTGGACCCGCTGACGGCGTTCTCCGCCGTGCTCGCCAGCGTCAACTGCACCGGGCCGGGCCTGGGCGGCATAGGGCCAAGTTCGAACTACGCGGTGCTGACCGACTTCCAGACCTGGGTCTGCACGCTGGGCATGCTGCTGGGGCGGCTGGAGATACTGAGCTTCATGGCGCTCCTGTCGCCCGCGTTCTGGCGTCGTTGAACTACGTACGAGAAGGAGGGCGGCGCGTACCTACAATGCGGCGCTTGACTGTCACACCTGGGGTTATATGGTTCCGCACCTCGTCACCGCACTCACGGGCCCGATCAACGAGCTGGAGCAGCGCATCCTGGACTCCATGCCGGCCATCGAGCGCTGGTTCCGCCTGGAGTGGATGGAGCACACGCCGCCGTTCTATACCTCGGTGGACATCCGCAATGCGGGTTTCAAGCTGGCGCCGGTGGACACCAACCTGTTCCCGGGAGGCTGGAACAACCTGACCGACGAGATGCTGCCGCTGGCGGTGCAGGCGGCCATGGCGGCCATTGAGAAGATCTGCCCCGAGGCGCGCAACCTGCTCATCATTCCCGAGAACCATTCGCGCAACACCTTCTACCTGGCCAACGTGGCGCAGCTGGTGCGCATCTTCAACATGGCGGGGCTGAATGTGCGCGTGGGCTCGATCAGCGCCGACATCAAGAAGAGCACCACCGTGACGCTGCCCCACGGCGAGAGCGTGACGCTGGAGCCGGTGATCCGTACCAAGCGCCGCCTGGGGCTGAAGAACTTCGACCCCTGCACCATCTTGCTGAACAACGACCTGTCGGCGGGTGCGCCGGGCATCCTGGAGGAGCTCTACGAGCAGTACCTGCTGCCGCCGCTGCACGCGGGCTGGAGCGTGCGCCGCAAGAGCCATCACTTCAAGAGCTACGACGAGGTGGCCAAGCGCTTTGGCAAGATGCTGGGCATAGACCCCTGGCTCGTCAACCCGCTGTTTGGCAACGTGGAGGGCCTGGATTTCAGCGAGGGCACTGGCATGGAGGCCCTGGCCGGCACCGTCGATGGACTGCTGGCCAAGGTGCGGCGCAAGTACAAGGAATACGGCATCAAGGAAAAGCCCTTTGCCGTCGTCAAGGCCGACAACGGCACCTACGGCATGGGCATCATGACCGTACACGACGCCAAGGAGCTCGAAGACCTGAACCGCAAGACACGCAACAAGATGGCGGTGATCAAGGACGGCCAGGTGGTGCATGACGTGATCGTGCAGGAGGGCGTGCTGACCCAGGAGCGCGTGCACGAGGCCGTGGCCGAGCCCGTGGTCTACATGATGGACCGCTATGTGGTTGGCGGCTTCTACCGCATCAATGCCGAGCGCGGCGTCGAGGAAAACCTCAATGCCCCGGGCGCCAGCTTCGTGCCGCTGGCCTTTCAGCACAGCACCCAGCTGCCCCAGCCCGGCGCACGCCCGGGCGCCAGCGCCCCGAACCGCTTCTACATGTATGGCGTGATCGCACGCCTGGCCATGCTGGCTGCCAGCTACGAGCTGGAGGCCACCGACCCCGAGGCCGAGGTCTACGACTGATCCGCTGATGCGCCGCGGGCGAGGGCGGCGCACAATGGCACCCACGAAAAAAATCCAGGAATGTCTGGCAAAAGACCAGGGGCACCACCGTGCAAACAAACAAATCCTCGTTGGCGACCCTGACCCTGGGCGCCATTGGTGTCGTGTATGGCGACATCGGCACCAGCGTGCTCTATACCCTCAAGGAGGTCTTCGGCACGGGCCATGTGCCTTTCACGCCCGACAACGTGTACGGCGTGCTGTCCATCGTGTTCTGGACGCTGACCACCATTGTCTCGATCAAGTACGTGGTGCTGGTGCTGCGCGCCGACAACCATGGCGAGGGCGGGCTGGTGGCCATGCTGGCGCTGGCCTCGCAGTCGGTCAAGGACAAGGCGCCGGGCCTGCGCAAGTGGATGCTGGCCATAGGCATCTTCGGCACCTGCCTGTTCTATGGCGACGGCGTCATCACGCCGGCCATCACCGTGCTGTCGGCCGTGGAGGGCCTGGACGTGGTATCGCCCGCCTTCCGCCGGGCGGTGATACCGCTCACGCTGCTGATCCTGCTGGGCCTGTTCCTGGTGCAAAAGCATGGCACGGCGGGCATAGGGCGCTTCTTCGGGCCGATCATGGTGGTGTGGTTCATCGTCATCGGCGCGCTGGGGGGCTACCATGTCGCGGGCCATCCCGAAATATTGTTCGCCCTGAGCCCGCACCATGCGCTGCGCTTCATCGTGCAGCATCCGGGCACCACCTTCATCATCCTGGGCGCGGTGGTCCTGTGCGTGACCGGGGGCGAGGCGCTGTATGCCGACATGGGGCACTTCGGCAAGCAGCCGATCCGCGTGGCCTGGTTTTCCATCGTCATGCCGGCGCTGACGCTGAACTACTTCGGCCAGGGCGCGCTGCTGCTGGCCGAGCCCGAGGCCGTGGCCAACCCGTTCTTCCACATGGCGCCGGAGTGGGTCACGCTGCCGCTGGTGGGCCTGGCCACCGTGGCGGCCGTGATCGCGTCGCAGGCCCTGATCTCGGGCGCCTTCAGCGTCACCAAGCAGGTGATACAGCTCGGCTACCTGCCGCGTCTGCAGATCCAGCACACCAGCACCTGGGACACGGGCCAGATCTACATGCCCCTGGTCAACTGGTCGCTGTTCGTCATGATCGTGCTGGCGGTGGTGCTGTTCCGCTCGTCGAGCAACCTGGCGGCGGCCTACGGCATCGCGGTGACGCTGGACATGACCATCACCACCGTGCTCACCTTCTTCGTGGTGCGCTATGGCTGGGGCTACCCGCTGGCGCTGTGCATCGCGGCCACGGGTTTTTTCTTCGCCGTGGACATCATGTTCTTCAGCTCCAACCTGCTCAAGCTGGTCGAGGGCGGCTGGTTCCCGCTCTTGATCGGCGGCCTGGTGTACACGCTGATGATGACCTGGAAGCGCGGGCGCGAACTGCTCAACAAGGCCCTGCAGGAGACGGCGCTGGGGCTGGCGGACTTTCTGGAGTCACTGTTCGTCGTGCCGCCGGCGCGCGTGTCCGGCACGGCGGTGTTCCTGACCGGCGAGCCGGGCATCGTCCCCAATGCCCTGCTGCACAACCTCAAGCACAACAAGGTGCTGCATGAGCAGAACCTGTTCGTCACCGTGTGCAGCCATGAAATTCCCTGGATCGGCATGGACAAGCGCCTGGAGGTGGAGTCGCTGGGCCACGACTGCTGGCAGGTCATGGTGCACTATGGCTTCAAGAACGACGTGAACCTGCCGCGCGCGCTGTCGCACATCACTGGCCGCGGTATCAAGCTCGACCCCATGAGCACCAGCTACTTCCTGTCGCGCGAGATTGTCATCCCCACGCTGGGCGCTGGCATGGCGGCCTGGCGCGAGAAGCTGTTCGCCCAGATGCACCACAACGCGGGCGCGGCAGCCGAGTTCCTCAACCTGCCCAGCAATGCGGTGGTGGAGCTGGGCGGCAAGATAGAAATCTAACTCTGAGGGGTAGGCATGAACCTGTCCGCGGGGTCAGTCCCGGAGAAGTCCAGCCTTGGCATGCTCATGCTGGGCGCCATCGGTGTGGTGTTTGGCGACATCGGCACCAGTCCGTTGTACGCCTTCCGCGAGGTCTTTGCCGACGGGCGCGTGCCGCTGTCGCAGGCCAACGTGATGGCCGCCACCTCGATGTTCATCTGGGCGCTGATCGTCGTCGTCGCCCTCAAATACGTGGGCCTGGTCATGCGCGCCGACAACGACGGCGAGGGCGGCATGATGGCCCTGCTGGCGCTGGCTTCGCGTTCGGTGGGTGAGCGCCCGCGGCTGCGCGCCGGCATGCTGGGGGTGGGGGCCTTCGGCGTGGCGCTGTTCTTTGGCGATGGTGTCATCACGCCGGCGATCTCGGTGCTGTCGGCCGTCGAGGGCATGGAGGTGGCGGCGCCGGCGGCCAAGCCCTATGTGCTGCCGATTGCACTGACCGTGCTGGCCCTGCTGTTCGTGGTGCAGCGCCACGGCACGGCCAGCATAGGGCGCTTCTTCGGTCCGGTGATGGTGCTGTGGTTCCTGGTGCTGGGCGCCATTGGCCTGCTGCAAATTCTGCGGCAGCCGCAGGTGCTGGGCGCGCTTTCGCCGCTGCATGCGCTGGACTTCATGGCGGCGCACCCGCATATCGCTTTCATCACGCTGGGCGCGGTGTTCCTGTGCCTGACGGGTGCCGAGGCGCTGTATGCCGACATGGGGCATTTCGGCAAGCGGCCGATCCGCCTGGCCTGGTTTGCGCTCGTCATGCCGGCGCTGATGCTCAATTACCTGGGCCAGGGGGCGCTGGTGCTGGGGAGCCCTAAGGCCGTGGAGAACCCGTTCTATCTGCTGGCGCCGCCCTGGGCGCTGGTGGGCCTGGTGGTGCTGGCCACGGCGGCGACGGTGATTGCCTCGCAGGCCCTGATCTCCGGCGCTTTCTCGGCCGCCAAGCAGTCCATGCAGCTCGACTACCTGCCGCGCATGCGCATCGACCACACCTCGGCCGAGGAGATCGGCCAGATCTATGTGGGCTCGGTCAACTGGGCATTGCTGGCCGGCGTGGTGCTGACGGTGGGGCTGTTCCGCAACTCCTCGGCCATGGCTGCGGCCTATGGCGTTTCGGTCAGCCTGCTGATGGTTATCACCACCGGGCTGACCTATTTTGTGGTGCGCTTCCACTGGAATTTTCCGCGCTGGGTGGCGCTGTCAGCCACTGGTGTCTTCCTGCTGGTGGACCTGGTGTTTTTCAGCTCCAACGCACTCAAGATTGCCGACGGCGGCTGGTATCCGCTGCTGATGGCGGCCCTGGTCTACACGGTGATGAGTACCTGGCGCCGCGGCCGCGAGCTGATCCGCGAGAGCAACCGCCTGCACTCCATCGCGCTGGCGGAGCTGCTGGAGGCGCTCTTCGCCAATCCGCCGCCGCGTGTGGCCGGCACCGCGGTATTCCTCAACTCCGTGGCCGGCATCACGCCCAGCGCGTTGCTGCACAGCATGAAGCACTACAAGGTGCTGCATGAGCGCAACCTGTTTGTCAACGTGCGCAGCCACGAGGTGCCCTGGGTGCCGCCGGAGCAGCGCACCGAGGTTACGCCGCTGGGGCATGACTGCTGGCAGGTGACCGTTCACTATGGCTTCAAGGACCAGTACGACCTGCCGCGGGCGCTGCAGGGGGTGCAGGCCCAGGTGGGCGCCCTTGATCCCATGCTGACGAGCTACTTCCTGTCGCGCGAGGTCGTCGTGCCGCGCAGCGGCGGCGGCATGACCCAGTGGCGCGAGCAATTGTTCTCGCGCCTGCAGCTCAACGCCAGTGCCATGGCCGAGTTCCTGTGTCTGCCGACCAATGCCGTGGTCGAGCTGGGGTCCAAGATAGAGATTTGAGGCGCAGGCCAGGTTTTCAGCAGTTTGTGCGCCTTCCCCCTGTGTGATAAGCGCTAAAAGCTATATGTTTTGAAGCGTCTTCGGTAAAGCCTCCGGGCTGCGGTGCCACAATCGGTCGCCATGCAGTTTTTCAAAGACCTGAGCCTGTCGGCCTTCACGGCGGGTTTCGTGGCCGTGCTGGTGGGCTTTACCAGTTCCGTGGCCATCGTGTTCCAGGCGGCCCAGGCGTTTGGCGCCACGCCCGAGCAGATCACGTCCTGGATGTGGGCCCTGGGGCTGGGCATGGGCCTGTGCTCGCTCGTGCCCTCGCTCATTCTGCGCCAGCCCGTCATGGTGGCCTGGTCCACGCCGGGCGCGGCGGTGCTGGCCACGGCCGGGCTGGCTGGGGGCTTTTCCATGGCCGAGGCCGTTGGCGCCTTCATGGTCTGCGCGCTGTTGATTACCCTGGCCGGCGTCACCGGCTGGTTCGAGCGCATCATGAACCGCATCCCCATGGAAATCGCCTCGGCCCTGCTCGCCGGCGTGCTGGCGCGCTTTGGCATGCAGGCCTTTGCCGCCCTGCAGACGGCGCTGCCGCTGGTGCTCTGCATGCTGCTGGCCTATCTGCTGGCGCGCCGCCTGCTGCCGCGCTATGCCGTGGTGCTGACGCTGGCGGCTGGCATCGCCTGGGCGGCGGGCAGTGGCCAGATGCGCTGGTCGGCCGTGCACCTGGCGCCGGCCATGCCGGTATTCACCGCACCCCAGTTCAGCCTGCAGGCGCTGATGAGCCTGGCCCTGCCGCTGTTCATCGTGACCATGGCCTCGCAGAACCTGCCGGGCGTGGCCGTGATGCGCGCTACCGGCTACCAGCTGCCGGTATCGCACCTCATCACCTTGACCGGGCTGGCCACGCTGGCGCTGGCGCCGTTCGGCGCCTTTGCCCTGAACTTCAGCGCCATCACCGCCGCCATTTGCATGGGGCCCGAGGCCCACCCCGACCCCGCGCGGCGCTACACGGCCGCAGCATCGTGCGGGCTGCTGTACATTGCCGTCGGCATTTTTGGCGCCGTGGTCACGGGGCTGCTGACGGCCTTTCCGCAGGAGCTGGTGGTGGCCATTGCCGGCCTGGCCCTGCTGTCGGCCATAGGCGGCGGCCTGGCCGGCGCGCTGCAGGCCGAGAGCCGGCGCGAGGCGGCGCTCATCACCTTCCTGGTCACACTGAGCGGAGTGACGCTGGCGGGCGTAGGCTCGGCCTTTTGGGGTGTGGTCGCGGGCAGCCTGGCGCTACTTGTGCAACAGTATGGACGGCCCCGGGCACCACGCCGGCCCTGACAACCCAGCACCCATGTACGCCATGAATCTTCTCTTCGTCGCCGACCCCCTGGAGCAGTTCAAGATCTACAAGGACACCACCTTTGCCATGATGCGCGAGGCGCAGCGCCGCGGCCACGGTCTGGCGATCTGCGAACCGGAGCATATGCACTGGCAGCGTGGCGGCAGGGTTGCGGCGCGCGTGCGCGACATCACGCTGACGGGCCATGCCGTCGATTGGTTTGCCGCTGGCGACCCGCGCGAGGCGGCACTCGCCGACTTCGGCGCCGTCGTCATGCGCAAGGACCCACCGTTCGACAGCGAGTATTTCTATGCCACCCACCTCCTGGAGCAGGCCGAGCGCGAGGGCGCACGCGTGTTCAACAAGCCGCGCGCGCTGCGCGATCATCCGGAAAAGCTGGCCATCATGGAGTTCCCGCAGTTCATCGGCCCGACGCTGGTGACGCGGGGCGCCGAGGACATCCGGCGCTTCCACGCCGAGCATGGCGACGTGATCCTGAAGCCCCTCGACGGCATGGGTGGCATGGGCATCTTCCGCGTCGGGCCCGATGGCATGAACCTGGGCAGCATCATCGAAACCCTGAACCAGGGCGGCCGCCAGAGCGTCATGGTGCAGAAATTCCTGCCCGAGATCGCCGACGGCGACAAGCGCGTGCTCATCATCGGCGGCAAGCCCGTGCCCTACTGCCTGGCGCGCATCCCCCAGGGATCGGAGGTGCGCGGCAACCTGGCCGCCGGCGGCCTGGGGGTCGCCCGTCCCCTTTCTGCGCGTGATTGGCAGATTGGCGAAGCCCTGGGCCCCATCCTGCAGGAGCGTGGCCTGCTGCTCGCCGGCGTGGACGTGATTGGCGACTGCGTCACCGAGATCAACGTCACCAGCCCCACCTGCTTCCAGGAGATCTTTGAACAGACCGGCTGCGACGTGGCCGCCCTGTTCGTGGACGCCCTGGAGGCAGCGATCACGGCCGCGGCATGAAATAGGTGGGGGCTTTCTTTTGCGGTGAATTTTCCGGCTATACTAGCGGGCTTGCTTCAGCGAAAGTCACTCCCGAAAGGGCGTGATGGCTGCAACACGGGCAAAGACAAAAAATTTCCTGCCGTGAGTTGCAAGGGTGTTAAAAACCGATGTATCCTTCCAGGC
>JAFEDY010000015.1 GCA_018241405.1 Pseudomonadota bacterium
GCGGACGCCCGACAGCACGGCCTGGTCGCCCGAGGCGCTGGGTGGCATGGTGCGCGACCACTGGGGCCAGACCGAGCAGGGCATGGCCATCGTCAACTGCTGGGATCCGCGCCTGCAGCGCCCGGTACAGGCCGGATCCATGGGCCAGCCCATGCCCGGCTTCGTCGCCGGCACGCTGGATTCGGCCATCGTGCTCGCTACCCGGCACAGCCCGCTGATGTGGTTCACCGGCTATGTGGACGACCCCGAGAAGACGCGCGAGCGCTTCACCCCCGACGGCCAGTGGTACCTGACCGGCGACGCCGGGCGCCACGACGGCAGCGATTTTTTCTTTGCCTCACGCGACGACGACGTGATCCTGGCCTCGGGCTACCGCATCTCGCCCTTCGACATCGAGAGCATCCTGGCCACCGACCCCGCTGTGGCCGAGGTGGCCGTCGTCGGCCGCCGGCATGCGGATGCCGTCAGCGGCGAGGTGATCGAGGCCTTCGTCATCCTCAACCCCGGCGCTGGCGCCGAGGATGTCGCACCACGCCTGCAGGAGCTGGCGCGCAACCAGTACGGCGCGCACGGCTACCCGCGCAAGGTGCACATGGTGGCCGCCCTGCCCAAGACGCCGAGCGGCAAGGTGCAGCGCGTGGTGCTGCGCGGCCTGAGCGATGACGAAGTCGCCGCGATGGCGCTGCGCTGAGCCGCTGCGCTTCCTGGCCCCATCTCACGCCGCGCGTTCAAAAATATCAAACCCCTGCGCGGCCGCCATTCGGGGGTGGGGCAGTACCATCGCCTCCATGCAAGCCGCCCTCAGCCAGATCATCGACCGCGTGCGCGACAGCGCCGCGCGCCAGGCCCCGCTGCGCATCTGCGGCGGAGGCACCAAGGACTTTCATGGCCCCGGTGCGCCCAATCATGCGGGCGAGCCGCTTTCCATGCGGCCGCTGGCCGGCATCGTGAGCTACGAGCCCAGCGAGCTCGTGGTCACGGCCCTGGCCGGCACGCCGCTGGCCGAGTTGGAGGCGCTGCTGGCCAGCCAAGGCCAGAGCCTGCCGTTCGAGCCGCCGCGCTTTGCGGGCGGTGGCACGGTGGGCGGCATGGTGGCGGCCGGCCTGTCCGGCCCGGCGCGCGCCAGCGTGGGCGCGGTGCGCGACTACGTGCTGGGCGTGGAGATCATCAACGGCCGTGGCGAGCTACTGCGCTTTGGCGGCCAGGTGATGAAGAACGTGGCCGGCTACGACGTCTCGCGCCTCATGGCAGGCAGCTGGGGGCAGCTCGGCGTGATCACCGAGGTCAGCCTCAAGGTGCTGCCCGTGCCGCCGGCCGAGGCCACGCTGCGCTTTGACTGCGACCAGGCCGAGGCGCTCAAGCGCCTCGCCGCCTGGGGCGGCCAGCCCTTGCCGCTCAACGCCAGCTGCTGGGTGGAAGATGGCGGCGTGGGCCAGCTCTACCTGCGTTTGCGCGGCGCGCGCGCGGCCGTCGATGCCGCCTGCCGCAGCATGGGCGGCGAACTGCAGGATGCGCCCAACGTACCCAACGACTGGCAGGCCTGCCGTGACCAGCGCCTGCCCTGGTTCACGGCACGCGCGCCGGGCCATGCGCTGTGGCGCCTGTCCGTGCCGCAGACGGCCCCCGCGCTGCCGCTGCCCGCGGGCGTGGCGCCGCCTTTGGTCGAATGGCACGGCGGCCTGCGCTGGCTGCAGGCGCCGCCGGAGCAGGGCGATGCGCTGCGCGCCCTGGCCGCTCAGGCGGGCGGAAGTGCTTCATGTTTCATAGCTGGTGGCGCAGGTGCAGAGGGCGCTGGTGCCGATTCTTATGCCAATTCCGCGGCGCTGGCCAGTATCCACCGGCGGCTCAAGAATGCGTTCGACCCGGCCGGCATTCTCAACCCAGGCCGGCTCGTCTAGCCCTGCGCCTGCTGCCCGAAAAAGGGCGGCATTGCGTCCGGCAGCCTCAGAGCGCCATTGCCATTGCGTCAAGGATTCACCATGCAGACCCAGCTCGCCCCCGAGTACCAGAACACGCCCGAAGGCCAGGAGGCCGAGGCCATTCTGCGCAAATGCGTGCACTGCGGCTTTTGCACCGCCACCTGCCCCACCTACCAGCTGCTGGGCGACGAGCTCGACGGCCCGCGCGGGCGCATCTACCTGATCAAGCAGGTGCTCGAAGGCGCCGAGCCCACGCGCAAGACCCAGCTGCACCTGGACCGCTGCCTGACCTGCCGCAACTGCGAGACCACCTGCCCCAGCGGTGTGCAGTACGGCCATCTGGTGGACATTGGCCGCAAGATCGTCGAAGACAAGGTGCCGCGCCCGCTGGGCGAGCGCACGGCGCGCTGGGCGCTCAAGGAGGGCCTGCCCTCGCCGCTGTTCGCGCCGGCGATGAAGGCCGGCCAGGCCGTGCGCGGCCTGTTGCCCGAACGCCTGCGCGCCAAGGTGCCGCCGCGCCAGCAGGCCGGCGAGTGGCCCGCGCGCAGCCATGGGCGCAAGGTGCTGCTGCTCGAAGGTTGCGTGCAGCCTGCCATGGCGCCGAACATCAACCATGCGACGGCGCGCGTGCTCGACGCCGCGGGCATTCAGACGCTGGTGGCGCGCGAGGCCGGCTGCTGCGGCGCCGTCAAGTTCCACCTGAACGACCAGGAAGGGGGCCTGGCGCAGATGCGCGCCAACATCGACGCCTGGTGGCCTTACATCGAGCGCGGCGAGGTCGAATGCATCGTGATGAACGCCTCGGGCTGCGGCGTCACGGTCAAGGAATACGGCCACCTGCTGCGTCTCGACGCCCGGTACGCCGAGAAGGCTGCACGTATCAGCGGCCTGACACGCGACCTGTCCGAGCTGCTGCCGGACCTGGTGCCGCTCTTGAAAGACCGCGTGCGCCCCGCGGGCCGCGCCTTTGCCTACCACCCGCCGTGCACGCTGCAGCATGGCCAGAAGCTGCGCGGCGGGGTCGAGCGGCAGATGGCGGCGCTGGGCTTCACATTGCGCGTGGCGCGCACCGAGTCGCACCTGTGCTGCGGCTCGGCCGGCACCTACTCGGTGCTCAACCCTGAACTCTCGCAGCAGCTGCGCGACCGCAAGCTCCGCGTGCTGGGCGAGGCCTGCAGCGAGCAGCCGCCCGCGGCCATCCTGTCGGCCAACATGGGTTGCATCACGCACCTGCAAAGCGGCACCGAGATCCCGGTGCGGCATTGGGTTGAATTGCTCGACGAGGCATTGCTGGGGTGATCCTCAATTGCCAGTCAGCTTCCCGCAAAATCCGCCCGGCGTTTACCTAGCCCCTGCCCCATGTGTGCAGCAAGCTGCCATATTGAAACGTACGGACCCTGCGGTCCTGAAAGTAGCTCATGACCCGCTGTGGGGAGTTCTCCAGCATCGCCATCGATTCGTTGGCCGCCTGCACCTGTCCGTCATCGGCCCGCACTGGCGTTTGCGCCCACGCGCTGGCTGCATGACGGCGATCAGGTCACCATCGGCAAGGAGACGCTGAACATGCGCCACTGCCCGGGCCACACGCCCGGCCATGTGGTGTTCCACGCGCCGCAGATCAAGCGCTGCTTTGTGGGTGATGTGCTTTTTGCGGGCAGCATTGGGCGCACGGACTTTCCGGGCGGCAACCACCAGCAGCTCATTGACAGCATTGCCCAGCGCCTGTGGCCCATGGGAAACGACACCGTGTTTATCCCCGGGCCACGGGCCGGAGAGCACGTTTGGGCCCGAGCGGCAGAGCAACCCGTTTGTGCGCGGCACCTGATACGCCATGAACGACCATATGATCGTCCGGGATGCGACAGCTAAAGAGCGAAATCGTAATCGATCGTCATCGGCGCATGGTCGCTGAACTTCTCGCTCTTGTAGATGGCCTCGTTGCGCGCAAGCTGCGCCAGCGCCGGCGTGGCCAGGTGGTAGTCCAGCCGCCACCCCACGTTGTTGGCATAGGCCTGGCCGCGGTTGCTCCACCATGTGTAGCAGGCGTCGGTGGTGTCGGGCTGCAGCCGGCGATAGACGTCCACCAGGCCGCCGCTTTCGTCGTCGGCCAGCAGCCGGGTCATCCAGGCGCGCTCCTCGGGCAGGAAGCCGCTGTTCTTCTGGTTGCTGCGCCAGTTCTTCAGGTCGGCCTGCTGGTGGGCGATGTTGATGTCGCCGCACAGGATGAACTCGCGCTCGGCCTTGAGTTGCATCAGATGCGGGTGGAATTCGTCGAGGAAGCGGAACTTGGCCTGCTGGCGCTCCTCGCCCGAGCTGCCGCTGGGGAAGTAGGCGCTGATGATGGACAGACGCCGTCCCGGGCGGTCAAAGCGCAATTCCACATAGCGGCCCTCGGCGTCGAACTCCTCGGAGCCGTAGCCAATGATGACGTCGCTGGGTTCGTGCCGCGAATAGACGCCCACGCCCGAGTAGCCCTTTTTCTCCGCAAAGTGAAAATGTCCCGTCAGGCCTGCCAGTTCCTCGAAGCGGCCCTCCATGTCGGCAGACTGGGCCTTGATCTCCTGCACGCAAATACAATCCGGGCGGTTCTGGTCTATCCACGCCTCCACGCCCTTGGACGTGGCCGAGCGGATGCCGTTGAGATTGAGACTGGTTAATTTGAACAAGGATGCATCCATGGTGAAAGACAGCGCGCAAGGCCCCGGGCGGGACGCACTGGCGCAGGAGTTCGTGCGTTTCGCGGTCGAATCCGGCGTGCTGCGCTTTGGTGAATTCAAGACCAAGGCCGGGCGCATGAGCCCGTATTTCTTCAACGCCGGCCTGTTTGACGACGGCGCCAAGCTCGGGCGCCTAGCGCAATTCTATGCACAGGCGCTGCTGGCCAGCGGCCTGCAGTTCGACATGGTCTTCGGCCCGGCCTACAAGGGCATTCCGCTGGCTGCCACCGTGGCCGTGGAACTGGCGCGCTTAGGGAAAAACGTGCCCTTTGCCTACAACCGCAAGGAGGCCAAGGACCACGGCGAGGGCGGCACGCTGGTGGGCGCGCCGCTGGCGGGCCGCGTGCTCATCATCGACGACGTGATGAGCGCCGGCACGGCAGCGCGCGAGTCCATCGCGCTGATCCGCGCCGCCGGCGCCACGCCGCACGCCATTGCCATTGCGCTCGATCGCCAGGAAAAGGCCACCGAAAATGGCCAGGACGTGGAGCACAGCGCCGTGCAGTACGTGCGCCGCGCGCTGGGCATGCAGGTTTGCACCATCGCCAGGCTGGCCGACTTGCTGCAGTATCTGGCGGCCGATGGAGGGGACGCGCAAATGCACGCCCACCACGAGCGCGTGCTGGCCTATCGCCAGCGTTATGGTGTGGACGATTGAGGCCAAGACCGGGGAGGGTATGGGCTTGAAAACTAGGGCGGTTTGGGGTGGCTTCATGGCGGGCGCCTTGCTGGTCGTGGCCGTACCGACCGGGGCGCAGCAGGGCAAGTCGCCGCAGGAGGTCTATACCTGCATCGACAGGCATGGCCGCCGCATCACGTCCGACCGGCCCATTGCCGATTGCGTGGATCGCGAGCAGCGCGTGCTGGACCAGACGGGCACCGAGCGCCGACGTATCGGCCCCACGCTGACCGAGCACGAACGCGCCGCGCAGGAGGTGCAGCGCCGCAAGGATGCGGAAGAGCGGGCGCGCGTTGCCGATGAGCGCCGGCGCGAGCGGGCGCTGATGATGCGCTATCCCGACGAAGCCACGCACCAGGCAGAGCGCGAGGCCGCCATCGACCAGGTCGAGGAGGTCATCATGGTGGCGCAAAAACGCATCCAGAGCCTGAAGGCCGAGCGCAAGCGCATCCATACCGAGTTGGAGTTCTACCGCGGCGACCCGACCAAGGCCCCCGTGAAGCTGCAGCGCCAGATTGCCGAGAACGAGCAGGATCAGGCGGAGCAGCAGCGCTTTCTGGCAGCGCAGGAGCTGGAAAAACGACGCATCCACCAGCGCTTCGATGCCGAGCTGGCCCAGCTGCGCCAGCTGTGGACGGCGCAGCGCGCCTCGTCCATGCAATGGGCGCCGCCGCCGGCCACCGCACCGGCGCAGAAGTAGCGGTGTCCACCGGCCGGCCAGGACCCCGTGGCCAGAGTTGGCGGGACTGCGCTTGTCGCTGACAAGTGGCGTTCCTGGCCTGGGTTGAGATGTGCCGACAGGGCGTCGCGAGACGGCAGGCGAGCCGGTGCGTGTGACCTGGGCGCGCGGCTGCCACGCGATCAGCGCGCCCGCGTCTGCTGGTACAGCCCCTGCACCTTGGGCACGTTCTGCTCCAGCTCGCGGATGCGGTCGGGCCCCGTGGGGTGGGTGGACAAGAAGCCTATGCCCCCATTGCCCGTGGCCTCGCCCATCTTGCGCCACAGGCTTACCGCGGCCTGGGGGTCGTAGCCGGCGCGCGCAGCCAGCTCAAGTCCGACCAGGTCGGCATCGGTCTCGTCGCCGCGGCTGTACTTGAGCGTGAGCAGCTGCGTGCCCAGGTTGGCAGCCGCGTTGCCCAGCTCGCCCAGGCCCAGAAGCTGCGCACCCAGCGACAGGCCGATGCTGGTCGCCTGGCTCTTGGCGATGCGTGAGCGCGCGTGCTCGCGCAGGGCATGCGCCACCTCATGGCCCATGACCATGGCGATCTCGTCATCGGTGAGTTGCAGGCGATCCAGGATGCCCGTATAGAACGCGATCTTGCCGCCGGGCATGCAGAAGGCGTTGATCTCCTTGCTGCCTATCAGGTTGACCTCCCAGCGCCACTGCGCGGCGCGGCCGTTCCACTGCATGGCGAACGGGATGAGGCGCCGCGCAATGGCGCGCAGCTTGACGAGTTGCGGATGGTCGTCGGGAGCCAGCGCACGCTGGGCCTTCGCCTGGGCCAGCAACTGGCTGTACTGCTGCGTGGCCGAGGTCTCCAGCTGCTCGGCCGGCACCAGCCGGCGCATGCCCGAGGCCGCGCCCACATCCACCTGTGCCGCCGCCGGCAGCGCCGCTGCACCCGCCGCTGCCAGAAGAAAGGCGCGGCGCCCCTGCCAGGCACCGCCGCGCGCGGCGCAACAGCGGCAGCCCGCTTCCTGGGGCAGGGCAGGCAAAGGGGTGGTAGGGCAGGGGCGCATGCGGCGAGTCTATGCCAGCGCGCTGTCAATCGTCGTGGTCTTCCCGTTCATGGTGCCAGCGCCTGTGTTCCTTGCGCTGGTGCTTGCGCCATTTCTTCCACTCGTCATGGTCGTCATCGTCGTCGCCGCGCCAGCGCGGTGCGTACACGGGCTGCGGCGCCACCATGGCGGGGCGCGGCGCATACATGACGCCGGGTACAAGGTAGGCCGGCGGCGCTGCGTACACGGGCGCTGGCGGCGCGTAGACCAGGCCCGGCAGCCCTATGCCTACGCTTACGTTCACCTCGGCCAGGGCGCTGGTGCCAGCCGCACCCAGAAGCAGAGCGAGCGCAAGTTTTTGGATGGTCATGGATTTTTTCTTCGTCGGGTCAAACAGGGATCTTCCAGCCAACGCCGGCCTTCGAGTGTCGGTTGACGATTGAATGCAACCAGGCGCTTGCAAATGCAAGTCAACGCAACTCAAGGCGCCGACGCGCGCAGCTCGGCCCACACCACCAGCAGCAGGCCGGCCAGCACCCCGGCCAGCCCCAGCCAGGCCAGCGCCTGCTGGCGCTCGCCCACCACCAGCACCGCCAGCACGAAGGCCGTGACCGGCTCGCCCAGCGCCAGCGTGACGCCCGTGGTGCCCGAGATATGGCGCAGCCCGCTGGAGAACAGCAGGTAGGCCACACCCGTGCTGACCAGCCCCAGGAACAGCACCACGCCCCAGGCGCCGGCGTCCGCCTGCAGCGCCCCGCCCAGCGCCCAGGCCCAGGGCACGGACAGCAGCGCCGCGCTGCCGAACACCGCCAGGTTGGTGCGCGCCGGGCCCAGCGCCAGCACCAGCTGCTTGTTGACCAGCGCGTAGGTCGCATAGGCCAGTCCCGCCAACAGGCACAGGGCCACGCCCGGCACGCTCAGCCGCAGGCCGCCGCCCTGGCCCAACGCCATGGCCGCGCCGCCCGCCACGCTGACCAGCGTGCCCAGCCACCACAGGCCGGGCGGCAGGCGCCGCGCCACCACGGTCTGCAGCAGGCCGGCCCAGATGGGGCCGCTGCCGATGGCAATCGCCGTGCCCAGGGCCACGCCGCTTTGCTTGACGCCGGCGAAAAAGCTCAGGTTGTAGACGGCTATGCAGGCGCCCGCCAGTCCCATCCGCGCCCACGGCCACGGGGCAACGTGCCGCGGCGCGCCCCAGGCCAGCAGGGCAAAGAAGCCGCTGGCTATGACCAGCCGCAGCGCCCCCACCCAGTAGGGCGAGAACGTGGCCGGCGCCAGGCTTTGCGCCGTGCCCGTGGTGCCCCAGAGCATGGCGGCGAGCAGCACCAGGGCGATGCCGCGGGCGGAATGGGGTGAATCGGTCATATCTGCGATGGTGCGCCTTGCCGGGCGGGCAACTATCGAGCAACGCGCGTAGTGCACTCTCTCACTGGGAGCGCCGGCATCTTGCCGGCAAGATGCCGGCGCTCCAGTCTATGGACCTAACAGCGCAGATGGCGCCAAGCGCCCAACTCGCAAGCGCAAGCAGCTATCTATTCAATAGTATTTGCGCGCCGCAGGTCGCGCGCACCCAGGCCGCGCTCGCGCTTGAGGGCATAGGCCAGCGCGCTGGCACTGGCGTAGCCGCAGGCCAGGGCCGCGGTCTCCAGCGGCTGGCTGTGGGCCAGCAGCTGCTCGGCGCGGTTCAGGCGCAGGTCGCGCAGCCAGGCCTGGGGGGTGCGGCCGGTCAGCTCCAGCAGGCGCGCATGAAAGCGCTGCGCGCTCAGGTGGCACAGCGCGGCCAGGCGGGCCGTGGGCCAGTCCTGGTGCAGGGTGGCCTGCACGGCCTGCGCCAGCCGCGCCAGGTCGATGCGCCGGCGCACGAGCACGCCCGGCGCCTGCAGCACCTGTGCCACCCGCGCCGCCACGGCCTGCGGGGCGGGTGCGCCCGCACGCCAGGCCTCGGGCACGGCAAAGCGGCGCATGCGCGACAGGCCGGGCTGGTCGGGCGCGTCGATCACCAGGATGCGCGCCGCCCGGTCGGCAAGGTAGCCATGGCCGGCCCCGGCGGGGATGACGATGCCGCAGGCGGTATCGACGAAGGCCGCGCGCCCGGCGATGTCCAGCTCCATGCAGCCGTCCAGCGCATAGAGGATCTGCGCAAAACCATGCTCGTGCGCACCATGCTCGCCGCTGTAGCGGCGCACGGAGCAGCTGGGTTCGAAGGTGGACGGTGCAGGCGCGACCATGGGCCAATGGTAGGGCAAGGGCCGGGATAATGCCCCAGCCGCTAGCGCCTACGCCCCATGCCCGACCAGACCGCCACCACCGCATCCTCCGCCCCCACCACCCGCCGCTCCTGGCTGTCCGCCTGGCGCGTGTACCGGGAGCCCGCCAGCCTGCGCATGCTGTCGCTGGGTTTCTCGGCCGGGCTGCCGCTCTTGCTGGTGCTGGGCACGCTGTCGTTTCGCCTGCGCGAGGCGGGCATCGACCGCACGACCATCGGCTACTTGAGCTGGGTCGGCCTGGCCTATGCGTTCAAGTGGGTCTGGTCGCCGCTGGTCGATCGCCTGCCGCTGCCGCTCATGACGCGCATGCTGGGGCGGCGGCGCAGCTGGCTGCTGCTGGCCCAGGGCCTGGTGATGGCCGGGCTCGTCGGCATGGCGCTGGCCGACCCGCGCCAGGGGCTCGATGCCATGGTCTGGTGCGCGCTGCTGGTGGCCTTTGGATCGGCCACGCAGGACATTGCGCTGGACGCCTTCCGCATCGAATCGGCCGATGCCGACCGCCAGGCGGCCCTGGCCGCCACCTACCAGACGGGCTACCGCCTGGCGATGATCTGGGCCGGCGCCGGCGTGCTGTGGGTGGCGGCGCGCGCCGAGGTCGCGGGCCAGCAGGGCTACCAGGCCGGCGCCTGGGCCGCGGCCTATCTGGTGATGGCGGCCTCCATGCTGGTCGGCACGGTGACGGTGCTGCTATCGCCCGAGCCCACCCCGCGCCCGCTGCCCCCCGCGCGCAACCTGGGCGAATGGCTGAACGGCGCGGTGGTTGCGCCGTTTGCCGACTTCATGCGCCGCTACCGCTGGCAGGCGGCACTGATCCTGGCGCTGATTGCCGTCTACCGCATCAGCGACGTGGTCATGGGCATCATGGCCAACCCGTTCTACGTGGACATGGGCTACACCAAGGACGAGGTCGCCGCCGTCACCAAGGTCTTCGGCGTGGTGATGACGCTGGCGGGCGCCTTCGTGGGCGGCGTGCTGTCCATGCGCCTGGGCGTGATGCGCGTACTGATGCTGGGTGCGGTGCTGTCCGCCCTGTCCAACCTGCTGTTCGCCTGGCTCGGCCAGCATGGCCACGACGTACGTGCGCTGGTGCTCGTCGTGAGCGCCGACAACCTGGCCGGCGGCATTGCGTCTGCCGCCTTCATCGCCTATTTATCCAGTCTGACCAACGTGCAGTACTCGGCCACGCAGTACGCGCTGTTCAGCTCCATGATGCTGCTGCTACCCAAGTGGCTGGCGGGTTTCTCGGGCCAGTTTGTGGACGCGCACGGCTATGGCGCGTTCTTCACGGGCACGGCGCTGCTGGGGCTGCCGGTGCTGCTGCTGGTGGCGCTGGCTGCTAGGGTGAAAACCCCAGTTAACGATTGATGTGTAAGCGTCAAAAGCTACTTAATTTATAGCGATTTACCTAACTTTACCTGCACTTCAACACAAACCGACAGCGCCACGCCAAGATGCCCGCCATGAACTCGCAACTCTTGATGATCGAAGACGACCACCGCCTGGCGCAGATGGTGGGCGAGTACCTGGGCCAGTCGGGCCTGCAGGTCACGCACATGGCCGATGGCGCGAGCGGCCTGGCACAGTTGCAGGGCGGTGATCTGCCCGGCCTGGTGATCCTGGACCTGATGCTGCCCGACATGGACGGCCTGGAGGTATGCCGGCGCATACGCGCCCTGCCGGGCCCGGCGGCCCAGGTCGCGGTGCTGATGCTGACCGCCAAGGGCGACCCCATGGACCGCGTGATCGGCCTGGAGATCGGCGCCGACGACTACCTGCCCAAGCCCTTCGAGCCGCGCGAGCTGCTGGCGCGCATACGCGCCATCCTGCGCCGGCGCGAGGCTGGCGCCCAGACCGCTACGGCCACGCTGCTGCGCTTTGGCAGCCTGGAGATCGATCGCGACGCGCGCACCATCAGCGTGGCGGGCGAGCCGGCGGAGCTGACCTCCTACCAGTTCGACCTGCTGGTCGCCATGGCCGAGCGCGCGGGCCGTGTGCTCACACGCGACCAGATCATGGAGGCCGTGCGCGGGCGCGAGCTGGAGGCCTTCGACCGCAGCATCGACGTGCACATGGGCCGCATCCGCGCCGCCATCGAGCAGGACCCGAAGGCCCCGCGGCGCATCCTCACGGTGCGCGGCGTGGGCTACGTCTTTGCAAAGCAGCAAGACTAGGCCGCCGTGTCGCTGATCAGCCCTTTCTCGCGCCGCCTGTACCTGCGCATCTGGCTGGCGGTGGTAGGCGGCGTGCTGGTGTTCGCCTTGGCCGTCGGCATGGCCTGGCGCTGGGCGGCCGAGCAGAACCAGCACCAGCTGCCCTCGCGCGAGATCCTGATCACCGACAACCTGGGCCGCACGCTGGTCGATGGCGTGGCCGTGCGCCAGCGGGGGCGCCCGCGCGAGGGCATCTTCTACCGCATTGAGGCCGATAACGGCGTGGCCTACGAGCTGTACCTGTCGCCGCGCACCCCTGGCAGCATGCGGCCTGGCGAACGCGGGCCGGCCGCATGGTTCCGTCCGCCGTACGGCTTTCTGTGGGTGCTGGCCCTGGTGGGCATCGCCGTCACCGTGGGCGTGTTCCCCATCATCCGCCGCCTGCTGCAGCGGCTGGAGCAGTTGCAGCGCAGCGTGCAGCGTTTTGGCGAGGGCGACCTGTCGGTGCGCGCGGCCGAGCAGGGCCAGGACGAGGTCGCCGCCCTGGCGCACCAGTTCAATGCCGCCGCGGCGCGCATCGAGGCGCTGGTGCAGTCGCACAAGTCGCTGCTGGCCAATGCCTCGCACGAACTGCGCTCGCCGCTCACGCGCATACGCATGGGGCTGGAGCTGATGCAGGGCGGCGCGCCCTCGCCCGCCTTCCGCGCAGAGATCGAGCGCAACATCGCCGAGCTCGATCAGCTGGTGGACGAGATCCTGCTGGCCAGCCGGCTGGACTCGGGCGCGGCCGACATCGGCGCCATCGAGTCCGTGGACCTGGCGGGCCTGGCCGTGGAAGAGGGCGCACGCGTCGATGCCGAGCTGCAGCTGGGCGACGGCGCGGCCATCGAGGTGCCGGCCGTCTCCAAGCTGCTGCGCCGCGCCGTGCGCAATCTGCTGGAGAACGCGCGCCGCTATAGCCAGGGCGCCATCACGCTCAGCATCGCGCGCGAGGGACAGTTCGCCGTGCTGCGCGTCTGCGACCACGGCCCCGGCGTGCCGCCCGACCAGCGTGAGCGCATCTTCGAGCCCTTCTACCGCCTGCCAGGCGCCAGCGAGCGATCGGGCGGCGTGGGCCTGGGCCTGGCCCTGGTGCGCTCCATTGCCCAGCGCCACGGCGGCAGCGTGCACTGCGAGGACCGGCCCGACGGCAAGGCGGGCGCGTGCTTCGTGCTGCGGCTTGCGGCCAGCCGCTGAGCGGCAGGCACCCTCGGGCTTGCGGGGTCTGCGGCGGCTGATGTAGGGTGGCGTTTTTCGCCTGAAGGCCCGCCCATGTCGATTGCCACGCCTTATCAACCGCCCGCGCCACCCTTGCAGGTGGCGCAATGGTTCAACACGCCTGAGCCGCTCTCGCTCGAAGCGCTGCGCGGACGCGTTGTTGTGCTGCACGCCTTCCAGATGCTGTGCCCTGGCTGCGTGGAGCAGGGCATTCCGCAGGCGCGGCGCGTGCACGAGGCGTTTTCTCAGGACCAGGTGGTCGTCATCGGCCTGCACACGGTATTCGAGCACCACGCCGTGCAGGGCACTGCGGCGGCGCTTGCGGCCTTCATCCACGAATACCGGCTGCGCTTTCCCATCGCCCTCGATCAGCCGCATGCCACGCGCGGCATTCCGTTGACCATGCAGGCGCTGATGCTGCAGGGCACGCCCAGCCTGGTGGTGCTGGACCGGGAGGGCCGGGTACGCCTGCACCATTTCGGCCACCTGGACGACCTGCGGCTGGGCGCGCTGCTGGGCCAGCTGCTGGCCGAGCCCACATTGCCCGGCGCCACTGCGCAGCCCGCTGCGGGCGGCGATGGTGCAGGTTGCGACGACCAGGGCTGCCCACGCCTCGACATGCCAAGACCATGAACCCCCAGCCCCCGCAATCCATCGCCCGGCTGCGCGCCGTACTCACCGGCCGCGCCCTGCCCTATACCCGCCCCGGCAGCCGCAGCGGCATTGCCAAGCAGGAGCGCGATGGCCCCGTCCACGTCGGCCTGCTGGGCCTGGAGGGCGACGAGCAGGGCGACCCGCGCGTACACGGCGGCGCCGACAAGGCCGTGCACTGCTACGCCTGGCCGCAGTACGCGCCCTGGCGGCAGGAACTCGCCGGCAACGCCACGGCCCAGGCGCTGCTGGCCCAGCCCGGTGCGTTCGGCGAGAACTTCTGCATCGACGGCCTCGATGAAACCCAGGTTTGCCTGGCCGACCAATGGCAGGTCGGCAGCGCGCGTCTGCAAGTCAGCCAGGGCCGCCAGCCCTGCTGGAAGCTCAATGACCGCTTCCATGTCACCGACATGGCGCTGCGCGTGCAAAGCAGCCTGCGCACGGGCTGGTACCTGCGCGTGCTGCAGGCGGGCCAGGTGCAGGCGGGCGACCCGATCGTGCTGCTGGGGCGCCTCTGGCCGCAATGGCCCATCGCGCGGCTGTTGCGCGTGATTGCCGAACGTGACTGCACCCCCGACACGCTGCGCGAGATCCTCACACTGCCGCTGCCGCCCTCCTGGCACAAGCTGTTCACGCGCCGGCTGGACAACGCCAGCGCCGAGGACTGGGGCTCGCGCCTGGTCGGCAAGCCGTCATAGCAGCCGTCCGCGGCACCCCGTCATCCCCGCTTTCGCGCAATAGCGCTCACTTGATACAGTGCGCGCCCTGACCCGCTGCAGCCGCCTCCATCGAGGCGGCTGGGCCAATCGGTGTCGGGTAGGAGACCAGCGTTGGATGGCATCGAACAGATTCATCACGGGAGTCAATGGGTTTTGCTGGCCTTGCGTCCCATCAGCGGTTGTCGCTACTTGAGCCATAAATTGGCAGCAAGTCATTGCGAATAAAGCGTCAAAAGCTTCACTATTGATAGCGCAATGTCAGCCGGCGCCCCTTGCACCTTCCAGGTGCGCCAACGGCAACGCGCCCCCGGCCTTGACCTCGCCCAGCGAGAAGCTGGTGTGCATGTCCTTCACATTGGGTAGGTTCAAGAGCACGGTGCGCGCGAACTGCGAAAAACTCTCCAGGTCGCGCGCCACCACCTGCAGCTCGAAGGTGCCCGTGCCGCTGATGTAGTGGCAGGAGACGACCTCGGGGATCTGCGCGATGGCCTGCTCCATGCGGCGCGTCAGGTCGCCGGTGCTGCGCTCGGCGTCCAGGCGCACGAAGGCCAGCACACCCAGGCCGATCTTGTGGCGGTCGATCTCGGCGCGGTAGCCGCGGATGAAGCCCGATTCTTCCAGTGCACGCACGCGGCGCCAGCAGGGCGCGGCCGACAGGCCCACGCGCTGGGCCAGCTCGGCATTGGTCAGGCGCGCATCCTGCTGCAGCTCGCGCAGGATGGACAGATCGAATTTATCGAGTGTTTCCATTTTTCGCTTATTTTAGGAAAGATTCTTTCTTATTCAAGGGTTTGTACGGCAAACAAAGCAAACACATATCAGACTCCAGCGCATACACTGCCCGCCATGGCCCGCGCCCACCCGGCGCTGGCCGCAGCGCCATGCCCATGAGGCCATGGCAACACAAGACACCCCACGGAGACTCAGCATGAATGCCCCCTTGCCCGAACATGTGCGCCGCGCGCTGGAGACGGTCACCTTAGAGGACAAATACACCCTGGACCAGGGCCGCGCCTTCATGAGCGGCGTGCAGGCCCTGGTGCGCCTGCCCATGCTGCAGCGCCAGCGCGACGCGGCCGCGGGCCTGAACACGGCGGGCTTCATCAGCGGCTACCGCGGCTCGCCGCTGGGCGGCTACGACCAGGCCCTGTGGGGCGCGCGCAAGCATCTGGCGGACAACCACATCGTCTTCCAGCCCGGCGTCAACGAGGAGCTGGGCGCCACCGCCGTCTGGGGCACGCAGCAGCTGGACCTGTACCCCGACCAGAAGAAGCACGACGGCGTCTTCGGCATCTGGTACGGCAAGGGCCCGGGCGTGGACCGCAGCTGCGACGTGTTCAAGCACGCCAACATGGCGGGCACGGCGCGCCACGGCGGCGTGATCGCCGTGGCCGGCGACGACCACATCAGCAAGAGCAGCACGGCCGCGCACCAGAGCGACCATATCTTCAAGGCCTGCGGCCTGCCGGTGTTCTTCCCCAGCAGCGTGCAGGACATCCTGGACATGGGCCTGCACGCCTTTGCCATGAGCCGCTTCTCGGGCCTGTGGTCGGGGCTCAAGACGGTGCAGGAGGTGGTGGAGTCCTCGGCCAGCGTGTCCGTGGAGCCGGACCGCGTGAACATCATCCTGCCCGAGGACTTCGTCATGCCCCCGGGCGGCCTGCACATCCGCTGGCCCGATGCGCCGCTGGAACAGGAGGCGCGCCTGATGGACTACAAGTGGTACGCCGCCCTGGCCTATGTGCGTGCCAACAAGCTCAACTACAACGTGGTGGCCACGGCGCAGGACCGCTTTGGCCTGATCGCCAGCGGCAAGGCCTACAACGACATGCGCCAGGCCCTGGTCGACCTGGGCCTGGACGACGACACCTGCCGCAAGCTGGGCATACGCGTGCACAAGGTCAACGTGGTCTGGCCGCTGGAGGCCGGCATCACGCGCGACTTTGCCCAGGGCCTGAAGGAAATCCTGGTGGTCGAGGAAAAGCGCCAGGTCATCGAATACCAGATCAAGGAGCAGCTGTACAACTGGCGCGCCGACGTGCGCCCGGACGTGCTGGGCAAGTTCGACGAGGTCGATGGCGACCACAGTGGCGGCGAATGGGGCATGCCCAACCCGAGCCAGAACTGGCTGCTGCGCCCCCAGGCCGACCTGACGCCGGCCCTCATCGCCAAGGCCATCGCCAAGCGGCTGAAGAAACTGGGCGTGCCCGACGACATCGCCGCGCGCATGGACGAGCGCATCTCGGTCATCGAGGCGCGCGAGCGCGGCCTGGTCACCACGGTGGCCGACACCGGCGAGCGCATGCCCTGGTTCTGCAGCGGCTGCCCGCACAACACCAGCACCCGCGTGCCCGAGGGATCGCGCGCCGTGGCCGGCATTGGCTGCCACTACATGGTCAACTGGATGCCCGACCGCGCCACCAGCACCTTCACGCAGATGGGCGGCGAGGGCGTGACCTGGGTCGGCCAGGCGCCGTTCACCAAGACCGCCCATGTGTTCGCCAATCTGGGCGACGGCACCTACTTTCACAGCGGCCTGCTGGCCATTCGCCAAAGCATCGCCTCGGGTGCCAACATCACCTACAAGATCCTCTACAACGACGCCGTGGCCATGACCGGCGGCCAGCAGGTCGGTGAGCGCCCCGAGGGCCATTCGGTGGCGCAGATTGCCCACAGCCTGCGCGCCGAGGGCGTGACCAAGCTGGTGGTGGTGACGGACGAGCCCGAGAAATACGCCGGCCGCACGCACCCCGAAGGCAGCGCGCGCGCCGGCCACCCGGAGCTGCTCAACGACCTGCCGCCGGGCATAGCGGTCTTCCACCGCGACGAGCTCGACCGCATACAGCGCGAGCTGCGGGGCACCCCCGGCTGCACGGCGCTGATCTACGACCAGACCTGCGCCACCGAGAAGCGCCGCCGCAGGAAGCGCGGCAAGCTGGCCACGCCGGCCAAGACCGTGCTCATCAACGAGCTGGTCTGCGAGGGCTGCGGCGACTGCAGCGTGGCGTCCAACTGCCTGTCGGTGGAGCCGGTGGAAACCGACTTCGGCCGCAAGCGCCGCATCAACCAGAGCAGCTGCAACAAGGACTATTCCTGCGTCAAGGGCTTCTGCCCGAGCTTCGTCACCATCGAGGGTGGCGAACTCAAGAAGCCGAAGAAGGAGAAGAAGGGCGACCTGGCCAACCTGCCGCCCATCCCCGATCCCGTGCTGCCGGTGGCCAGCCAGGCCTGGGGCATCGTCGTCGCGGGCGTGGGTGGCACGGGTGTCATCACCATTGGCTCGCTGCTGGGCATGGCCGCGCACCTGGAGGGCAAGGGCGTGGTCACGCAGGATGCGGCAGGCCTGGCGCAAAAGGGTGGCGCCACCTGGAGCCATGTGCAGATCGCCAATAGCCCCGACGCCATTCACACCACCAAGGTGGACACGGCCAAGGCCGACCTCATCATCGGCTGCGACCCCATCGTCGCGGCCAACCCGGCCACGCTGTCGGTGATGCAGCCGGGCCGCACCTTCGTGGCGCTGAACAGCCATGGCACGCCCGCCGCGGCCTTCGTGCACAACCCCGACTGGCAGTTCCCCGCCGAGGGCTGCGAGGCTGCCATCGCCGCCGCCGTGGGCCGCGAACTGCTGGGCGTGTTCGACGCCGAACGCGCCGCCACTGCGCTGCTGGGCGACAGCATCTACACCAACCCGCTGATCCTGGGCTACGCCTGGCAAAAGGGCCGCGTGCCGCTGTCGCACGCGGCGCTGATGCGCGCCATGGAACTCAACGGCGTGCAGGTCGCCAACAACCAGGCGGCCTTCGAATGGGGCCGTCGCTGCGCCCATGACCTGGCCGCGGTGCAGGCGCTGTACCAGGCGGCGCAGGTCATTGAGTTCGTCAAGAAGCCCGGCCTGGCCGAGCTGGTGGCCAAGCGCGTGGAGTTCCTCACCGGCTACCAGAACGCCGCCTACGCGGCCGAATACAGTGCCTTCGTGGACAAGGTGCGCGCCGCCGAGGAGAAGCTGGGCCCGGGCACGCGCCTATCCGAGGCCGTGGCGCGCTACCTGTTCAAGCTCATGGCCTACAAGGACGAATACGAGGTGGCGCGCCTGCACACCGACCCGGCCTTCGTGGCGCGCGTCGAGGGCATGTTCGAGGGCGACTACAAGATCGTCCACCACCTGGCGCCGCCCACCATGGCAGCCAAAAATGACAAGGGCGAGCTGGTCAAGAAGAGCTACGGCCCCTGGATGCGCAAGGCGTTTGCCGTGCTGGCGAAAATGAAAGGCCTGCGCGGCACGGCGCTGGACCCCTTCGGCAAGACCGAGGAGCGCCGCAGCGAGCGCGCGCTGATCCAGGAATACCGCGCCTGCGTGGACGAGCTGCTGGCCGGCCTCGCGCCCGAGCGCCTGGCGCTGGCCGCCGAGATCGCGCGCATCCCCGAGGAGATCCGCGGCTACGGCCATGTCAAGGAGCGCCACCTGCAGGCGGCGCGCACGAAGTGGTCGGCACTGATGGAGCGTTGGCGCGCACCCGCCCCGGCAACCCGCCACGGCGCCTGAATTACTTCTGTTTTTATAGCTGCTTGCGCTTTATTGGTAGGCGCTGGCAGCTTTTTTCATTCAATACCATGCAAGCCCTGGTGCGCGGCGGGCCATGCCGGGCGGCCGCTGGTGCGCGCCGCATACAATCACCTGTTGCCCTCGCGGCAGGCCCCGAGGGGCGTGTCAGACCATCCATCCCTTGATTGAGTGGAGTTTCTCCCGTGTTTATTTCTTCCGCCTTTGCCCAAACCGCACCCGCCGCAGCCGCCGAGGGAGGCCTGATGGGCTCGCTCACCGGCATGCTGCCGCTGGTGCTGATGTTCGTGGTGCTGTACTTCATCATGATCCGGCCCCAGATGAAGCGCCAGAAAGAGCATCGCGCCATGATCGACGCCCTGGCCAAGGGCGACGAAGTGGCCACGGCCGGCGGCCTGCTGGGCAAGGTGGCGGGTATCTCCGAGGGCTACATCCAGCTGGAGATCGCCAGCGGCGTGCAGGTGCAGGTGCAGCGCAGCGCCGTCTCCCAGGTGCTGCCCAAGGGTACGGTCAAGTAAACCGGCCCCGTCCGCAGGCCCGTGGGCCTGTCTTTTAAGGGGACGGGTGCATCTGAGTGCCCGCGCCCCAGGTATTGAAGAGCGCGAACATGAACCGTTACCCGGTCTGGAAGTACGCGATCCTGGTGATCGCGTTGCTCATAGGGGCCTTGTACACCCTGCCCAATTTCTTTGGCGAGGCGCCTGCCGTGCAGGTGTCCTCGGCCAAGGCCACGATCAAGGTCGATGCCGCGCTCAAGCAGCGCGTCGAGGAGGTGCTCACGGCCGCCGGCGTGACCTCGGACTCCGTGACGCTGGACGGCAGCTCGGTGCGCGCGCGCTTCGACACGCCCGACACCCAGCTCAAGGCCAAGGACGCGCTGGAGAAGGCGCTGACGCCGGATCCGTCCGACCCGCCCTACATCGTCGCGCTCAACCTGGTGTCGCGCTCGCCCGACTGGCTCACCGCCGTCAACGCCCGCCCCATGTACCTGGGCCTGGACCTGCGCGGCGGCGTGCATTTCATGCTGCAGGTGGACATGCAGGCGGCCATCACCAAGAAGGCCGAGTCCTATGCGGGCGACCTGCGCAGCGCGTTGCGCGAGAAGAACATCCGCCACGGCGGCATCAGCCGCGACGGCCAGGCCGTGGACATCCGCGTGCGCGACGAGGCCACGGCAACGGCCACGCGCAACCTGATCGCCGACCAGTTCCCCGACCTGGTGGTGGCCAGCAGCCCCGATGGCGATGCCATCAGGCTGCGCGCGACCATCAAGCCCGAGGCCTTGCGCAAGGTGCAGGAGCAGGCGCTCAAGCAGAACATGGTCACGCTGCACAACCGTATCAACGAGCTGGGCGTGGCCGAGCCGGTGATCCAGCAGCAGGGACTGGACCGCATCGTCGTGCAGCTGCCCGGCGTGCAGGATACGGCCAAGGCCAAGGACATCCTGGGCCGCACCGCCACGCTGGAGGTGCGCATGGTGGACGAGGGCACCGAGGCGCGCGCCGCCGAGGCGGGCAGCGGCCCCGTGCCCTTCGGCGACGAGAAATACCTGGACAGGAACGGCCAGGCCGTGATCGTCAAGAAGCAGGTCATCCTCACGGGTGAGAACCTGACCGATGCCCAGCCGGGCTTTGACGGCCAGACCCAGGAGCCCACGGTGAACCTGACGCTGGACGCCAAGGGCTCGCGCATCTTCAAGGACATCACGCGCGAAAACATCGGCAAGCGCATGGCCATCGTGCTGTTCGAAAAGGGCAAGGGCGAGGTCGTCACGGCCCCGGTGATCAGGAGCGAGATCGGCGGCGGCCGCGTGCAGATCTCGGGCCGCATGACCACCACCGAGGCCAATGACACGGCCCTGCTGCTGCGTGCCGGCTCGCTGGCCGCGCCCATGGAGATCATCGAGGAATACACCATCGGCCCGAGCCTGGGCGCCGACAACATCGACCGCGGCATCCACTCCGTGGTCTGGGGCATGGCCGCGGTGGCCGCCTTCATGTGCGTGTACTACATGCTGTTCGGCGTGTTCTCCACCGTGGCGCTGGGCATGAACGTGCTGCTGCTCATTGCCATCCTGTCCATGCTGCAGGCCACGCTGACGCTGCCCGGCATCGCCGCCATGGCGCTGGCGCTGGGCGTGGCCATCGACTCCAACGTGCTGATCAACGAGCGCATCCGCGAAGAGCTGCGCGCAGGCGCCTCGCCGCAGACGGCGATTGCCGCGGGCTACGAGCGTGCCTGGGCCACCATCCTGGACTCCAACGTGACCACGCTGATCGTCGGCCTGGCGTTGCTGGCCTTCGGCACGGGCCCGGTGCGCGGCTTTGCCGTGGTGCACTGCATAGGCATCCTGACGAGCATGTTCTCGGCCGTGTTCTTCTCGCGCGGCCTGGTCAACCTCTGGTATGGCCGCAAGAAGAAGCTCAAGAGCGTGGCCATCGGCCAGGTGTGGAAGCCCGAGGGCGATGAGCACCGCTCCGTGGCCGGCCGCAGTAACTGAGAGGAGGAAAAATCATGGAATTTTTAGTTCCAGCCTCACATGCGCTGCGCGCATATGAGCTTCCTCAGAAAATTCCGCGATAAGGAAAAGAAAAATGGAATTTTTCCGCATCAAAAAAGACATTCCGTTCATGAAGTACGCGTTGGTGCTCAACGCCGTGTCCTTCATCACCTTCGCCCTGGCGGTGTTCTTCCTGGTCACGCGCGGCCTGCACCTGTCGGTGGAGTTCACGGGCGGCACCGTCATGGAGCTGGCCTATACGCAGACGGCCGACATCGGCAAGGTGCGCGACAAGGTGGCGGCGCTGGGCTATCCCGACGTGGTGGTGCAGAACTTCGGCACCTCGCGCGACGTGATGATCCGCCTGCCCGTGCAAAAGGGCGTGACCTCGGCCCAGCAGAGCGAGCAGGTGCTGGCCGCGCTCAAGAGCGAGAACGCCGGCGTGACGCTGCGGCGCACCGAGTTCGTCGGCCCACAGGTCGGCGAGGAACTGGTGCGCGGCGGCCTGATGGCCCTGGGCATGGTGGTGCTGGGCATCGTCATCTACCTGGCGCTGCGCTTCGAGTGGAAGTTCGGCGTCGCGGCCATCATCGCCAACCTGCACGACGTGGTCATCATCCTGGGCTTCTTCGCCTTCTTCCAATGGGAATTTTCGCTCTCGGTGCTGGCCGGCGTGCTGGCGGTGCTGGGTTACTCGGTCAACGAGTCGGTGGTGATCTTCGACCGGATCCGCGAGGCCTTCCGCAAGTTCCGCAAGCTCAATACGCACGAGGTGATCGACCACGCCATCACCTCGACCATGAGCCGCACCATCATCACCCACGCCTCGACCGAGGCCATGGTGCTGTCCATGTTCTTCTTCGGCGGCCCGAGCCTGCACTACTTCGCGCTGGCGCTGACCATAGGCATCCTGTTCGGCATCTACTCCTCGGTGTTCGTGGCCGCGGCCATCGCCATGTGGCTGGGGGTCAAGCGCGAGGACCTGGTCAAGGCCTCCGGGCGCAAGGAAGAAGACCCGAACGATCCCAATTCGGGCGCCGTGGTCTGATACGCAGATGAGTGTCCTGGGGCGCCAGCCTTTGCGCTCACGCTAAGATTAGGGGCTTATGGAGTCTTCATCCCCTGCTGCTGCCCACCGCCGCCTGGCCCGTCTGGCCCGTGAGCGCTTTGTGGAGGGGGCGTGCGCCGGATTGTCGGCGCTGGACAAGAGGCTGCTTGATTTCCTGACCGAGCTCATGAGCCGCTCCGGCACGGTGCGCGACATGCAGCTGCGCCGCGACGCCTGGATGAGCTACCAGAGCCTGCACAAGTCCTGGGTGGAGGCACTGGCGCGCGGCTGGAGTGAGAGCCTGACGCAGCAGCCGGTCTCCGGACGCACTGGACCCATGCAGCTGGCCGATGGGCTGGCGCTCGTCGGCGACGATGAGGTCGAGAACAAGATCCTGGCCTCGCGCATGGCACTCACCGTGACCGAGCATGTGGGCATGTCCTTCGAGGCGGTACGCCAGCGCACCCAGTATCTGGAGGGCCGTGAGCTGCCCGCCAACGACATATTGCGGCCCGAGACTCTGTGCCTGCGGCTCGTGGAGCAATGGGTGGAGTCCGATCTCAAGCGCGAAGACCTGCAGCTGGCGCTCGACCCCTTGCAGAGCGCTCTCTCGGATCTGGCACTGGCGCAGTACCAGGCACTGCTCAAGCTCTACGACGCGCAGGGCGTGGCCACGTCGGGCGACCTGCGCGCGCGTGTGCGGCGCACCGCAGGGGTGAGCATGCCCGCCGCGCTGGGGCAGGATTCGGGTGCGGGCCTGCCAGCACAGTTGGCGGCGCAGGCGCTGCAGCAGGCGCGCGCGGCCGCATTCCCGTCGGCGGCGGGCGTACCCGGATTCGGAGGATCGCTGGCGCGCGCGCGCCAGCGCGCCCAGGGCGTGATGATGCAGCTGCGCCGCATGCTGACCCAGCCCGTCATGGGCCACGACATGGCACGGGCGCCGCAGGCGTCCGCGGCGCTGGTGCATGCCCTGTCGAACGAGCGCGTGGAGGCCGACCTCTATTACAGCGGCATGGCCACCCTGGTGGAGGATTACAGTCCGCAGGCCGTAGTGCATGTCGCGAACGCGGTGCGCGAGCGCGCCGCCGAATTCAAGAAGAAGGCCAGCACGGCCAGCGAGAAGGCCATCATCGAGGTGGTGGCCCTGATGTTCCAGAGCATCCTGAGCGAGGACCGCATCCCGCCCGCAGTGCGCGTGTGGTTTGCCCGCCTGCAGGTGCCGGTGCTGCGCGTGGCACTGGCCGAGCCCGAGTTCTTCAGCGACCTCGCCCATCCCGCGCGCCAGCTCATCGACCGCATGGGCAGCTGCGTGCTGGGCTTTGACGCCAGCGCCATCAGCGGCACGGCGCTGGAGGCAGAGATCCGCCGCATCGTGCAGGTCATAGAGCAGTATCCCGAGACCGGCAAGCGCGTGTTCGAACTGGTACACGGCGAGTTCGAGAAATTCCTGGCCAAGTTCCTGACCGAGGGCCAGGCCACTTCGCGCATCGTCAGCGTGGCCCAGCAGGTCGAGCAGCGCGAGACGCTGGCGATCCAGTACACCATCGAGTTGCGCACGTTGCTCAACGACATGCCGGTGCGCGACGAGATCCGCGACTTCCTGTTCAAGACCTGGGCCGAGGTACTGGCCATGTCCGCCGTGCGCGGCGGCCCGCAGCATGCCGACACGGTCGCCTACAAGCGCGCCGCGGCCGACCTGGTGTGGGCCGCCAGCGCCAAGCCGCACCGTGCCGAACGCGCCCAGGTCATACAGCAGCTGCCCGCGCTGCTGCAAAAACTGCGCCACGGCCTGGTGCTGATCGGCGTGACCGGTACCGAGCAGGACACGCGGATCAAGCTGCTGACCGACACGCTGGCCGACGCCTTCCTGTCCAAGACGGCGTCCATCCCGCAGGAACATATCGAGGCCCTGGCCAAGCGCCTGGCCAACCTGGAAGACTATCTCGGTGACGAGACCCTGGGCGACATACCGCTGACTTCGGACAGCATCGAGCTGCTGCTGGGCATCGACGCCTCGTCCATCCACGTCATTTCCGACAACGGCGCGCCCGTGCCGGAAGACATGGTGGACTGGGCGCAGCAGCTGCCACTGGGTGTCTGGTTCACGCTGGACCACAACGGCGCGTCGGCCCAGGTCCAGTATGTCTGGCACAGCCAGCGCAAACAGCTGCATCTGTTCGCGGCCGTGGATGGCAGTAGCTACCTGGTACAGCTCAAGCGCCTGGGGGCCTACCTGCAGGCCGGATTGCTCATGGTGCAGGAGGAAGAAAGCCTCACGCTGCGCGCCACGCGCGACGCGCTCACCAAGATCGACGCGAATCCCGAGCGGCTGTTTGAGTAATTACTCTTAAAAATATAGCTGTTTACGCTTGCCAAATAAGCGCTACAGCCGATTTATTCTCCATCGCCGCCGTTTTGCACAACGCGGCGCACCACATCGGCGGCAAAGCCGCGCGCGGCCAGAAAGCGCATCTGGCGCCCGCGCTCCTGGGGCGTGGCTGCGGGCGGTGCGCTGCCAAAGCGCTGGCGCCACACGGCCAGTGCGCGCTCCAGTTCGGTGCCGGCCAGTTGCGCAGCGGTGGCGCGCACCAGGTCTTCCTGAAGGCCCTTGCTGCGCAGCTCCTGCGCCAGGCGGCGGGCGCCGAAGCGGGCGGCGCGGCGATGCACCACGGATTCGGCCACGCGCTCGGCGTTGATGAAGTCCCTGGCCTGCAGCTCGTCGAGCACGGCGGCGAGGTTCTCGCCCTCCTGCACATGGCGCGCAAGCTTGGCCTCCAACTCGCCGCGCGAATGCTCGCGCTGCGCCAGCAGGCGCAGCGCGCGGGCCTTGAGCGAGGGCGTGGCGAATCCCATGAATGCTTCGTAAAAGATAGCTTCCAGCGCTTGGTGAACAAGCGCTAGATGCCATTTTGACCACAAAACCCTGCCGCCCTTCAGGCCTCGGCCTCCGCGGCCTTCTTGCTGCGCGCGGGCTTGTCCTCGGGCGCCTGAGCCGCCGCGGTGGCGCCGGGCAGCAGGGCGATGCCCAGGCTCTCGCGCACCTTGTTTTCGATCTCCACGGCCAGACCAGGGTTCTCGCGCAGGAATTCGCGGGCGTTGTCGCGGCCCTGGCCGATCTTTTCGCCGTTGTAGGCGTACCAGGCGCCGCTCTTTTCCAGGATGCGCGCGTTCACGCCCATGTCGATGATTTCGCCCTCGCGCGAGATGCCCTCGCCGAACAGGATGTCGAACTCGGCCGTCTTGAACGGCGGGCTGACCTTGTTCTTGACGACCTTGACCTTGGTTTCGTTGCCAATGGCCTCGTCACCCTTCTTGATGGTGCCGGTGCGGCGGATATCGAGGCGCACCGAGGCGTAGAACTTGAGCGCGTTGCCGCCGGTGGTCGTCTCCGGGCTGCCGAACATGACGCCGATCTTCATGCGGATCTGGTTGATGAAGATGACCATGCAGTTGGTCTTCTTGATGGTGGCCGTGAGCTTGCGCAGCGCCTGGCTCATCAGGCGCGCCTGCAGGCCGGGCAGGGCGTCGCCCATCTCGCCCTCGATCTCGGCCTTGGGCGTGAGCGCGGCGACCGAGTCGACCACGATCAGGTCCACGGCGCCCGAGCGCACCAGGCTGTCCACGATTTCCAGGGCCTGCTCGCCGGTGTCGGGCTGGCTGATGAGGATCTCGGAAAGCTGAACGCCCAGTTTCTGCGCGTAGGAGGTGTCGAGCGCGTGTTCGGCGTCTATGAAGGCGCAGGTGCCGCCGAGCTTTTGCATCTCGGCAATGACCTGCAGCGTCAGCGTGGTCTTGCCCGAGCTTTCCGGCCCGTAGATTTCGACCACGCGCCCGCGCGGCAGGCCGCCTACGCCCAGGGCGATGTCCAGGCCGAGCGAGCCGGTGGACACCACCTGGATGTCCTCGATCTGCTCGCCCTCGCCCAGGCGCATGATGGTGCCCTTGCCGAACTGCTTCTCGATCTGGGCCAGCGCGGCCTGCAGGGCCTTGGCCTTTTCGCTCTGGTCGGCGGTCTTGACGGTGGTGTCCATGGAATTGCTCCTCTTGGTGGCCATAGTGCTTTCGGGTGCAAACTGTTTCGATCAACAGTCTGTATGTGTGAACAGTAGTTTATGAGGCCTTGATTCTATCCAGAAGAGATTTTTGGTCAGTTTGCCTGACAATATCCGCCCATGTTCACCCGCCTTTCTTCTCGCGCCGACGATTGGCGCCAGACCCACCTGGGCCGGCTCATGGGCCATGCGCTGCGGCGCTTTGACGCGCGCGTGCTGCAGCTGATGGCACGCGACGTGCAGGTGCCACTGGCGCTGTCCAACCTGGCGGCGCGCGAGCAGGTGGGCGCGGCCCATGTGCACATCACGCGCCACCTGTCGCTGCAGGGCGACCGCCTGACCGACCTGGCCGAGCGCGCCGGCATGACCAAGCAGGCCATGGCCAGCCTGGTCGATCAATGCGAGGCCTGGGGCCTGGTCACGCGCGAGGCTGACCCGCACGATGCGCGTGCGCGCCGCGTGTGCTTCACGCCCACGGGCCTGGCGTGGCTGGAGGCCTTTCGCGCGGCCGTGACGCAGGCCGAGGCCGAGTTTCGCGCCGCGGTGGGCGCCGAGGTCGCCACCGTCGTGGCGCTGGGGCTGGAGGCCTATGCCAACGGGTAGTCAGCGCCCCCTGTCCACGGGCACCACGAAGCTCTCCTTGACCTCCTCCATCACCACATAGCTGTTGGACTGCGCGGGCACGGGCATCTGCTGCAGGATGGAGCCCAGCAGGCTGCGGTATTCCGACATGCCGGCCAGCCGCGCCTTGACCAGGTAGTCGAAGCTGCCCGATATCAGGTGGCATTCCAGCACCTCGGGCATGTTCTGCAGCTCGTCGCGCACCTTCTTGAAGATCTGCTCGGACTTCTGCGCCAGCGTGATTTCGACGAACACCAGCAGGCTCTTGCCCAGCGCGGCCGGGTTCACGCGCGCGTGGTAGCCGGTGATCACGCCCTGGGCTTCGAGGCGCTTGACGCGCTGCGAGCAGGGCGAGGTGGACAGGCCCACGCGCTCGCCCAGCTCGGTCATGGTCAGGCGCCCGTCCTGCTGCAAAAGGGCCAGGATGCGGCGGTCTATGGCGTCAAGTTCAGACATTGCTGCAAAGGGATGGGTTTGTTCATGCAAACAGCAGACATTGCTGTTTGCAGCCAGTATTTCAGCAAAAGATTGGCATGTAAATCC
This sequence comes from Pseudomonadota bacterium, assembly GCA_018241405.1. Classification (GTDB taxonomy): domain Bacteria; phylum Pseudomonadota; class Gammaproteobacteria; order Burkholderiales; family Burkholderiaceae_C; genus Alicycliphilus. Next base: position 27,407 of record JAFEDY010000015.1, read on the forward strand.
GTAAAGTCACGTCTATTGATCGTATATCGGAGACAAGCCATGAAAGTTGTAGTCCTCGGCGCCGGCGTGATCGGCGTGACCACTGCCTACTACCTGGCCCGTGCGGGCGCTGAAGTGACCGTGATCGACCGCCAGGACGGCCCGGCGCTCGACACCAGCTTTGCCAACGCCGGCCAGGTGTCGTTCGGCTACTCCACGCCCTGGGGCGCACCCGGCATCCCCATGAAGGCGCTCAAGTGGATGTTCGAGAAGCACGCGCCGCTGTCCATCCGCCCCGACGGCTCCTTGTTCCAGCTGCGCTGGATGGCCCAGATGCTGCGCAACTGCTCGGCTGAGCGCTACGCCGTGAACAAGGAGCGCATGCTGCGCCTGTCCAACTACAGCCGCGAATGCATAGACCAGCTGCGTGCCGACACCGGCATTGAGTACGAAGGCCGCCAGGCCGGCACGCTGCAGCTGTTCCGCTCGCAAAAGCAGGTCGATCAGGCCCAGCGCGACATCGCCGTGCTCGAGGAATGCGGCATCGCCTACGAGCTGCTTGACGCCAAGGGCGTGTGCCAGGCCGAGCCCGCGCTGGCCCGCGCCGGCGCCCCCATTGCCGGCGGCCTGCGCCTGCCGCAGGACCAGACCGGCGATTGCTTCAAGTTCACCAACGCCCTGGCGCGCATGGCGCAGGCGCTGGGCGTGAAGTTCCGCTTCGGCACCAGCGTGGAGGCACTGCTGTTCGACGGCCAGGGCGCCGTCAATGGTGCGCAGCTGGCCACGGCAGACCGCGAAGTGGTCAAGGCCGACCGCTACGTGCTGGCCATGGGCAGCTACTCGCGCCAGCTGCTGCTCTCGACGGGGCTGGACATTCCCGTCTACCCGGTCAAGGGCTACTCGCTCACCATCCCGATCCAGGACGAGACACTCGCGCCCGTCTCCACGGTGCTCGACGAGACCTACAAAATCGCCCTGACGCGTTTCGACAAGCGCATCCGCGTGGGCGGTATGGCCGAGCTGTCGGGCTTCGACAAGACCCTGCGTCCCGAGCGCCGCGCCACGCTGGAGATGGTGACCCGCCAGCTGTTCCCCGGCGGCGATCTGGCCCGCGCCGAGTTCTGGACCGGCCTGCGCCCCATGACGCCCGACAGCACGCCCATCGTCGGCCGCACGCCGCACAAGAACCTGTTCCTGAACACTGGCCACGGCACGCTGGGCTGGACCATGGCCTGTGGCTCGGGCCAGCTGCTGGCCGACATCGTCACCGGCCGCAAGACCGGCATCGCCACCGATGGCCTGGCGGTCGATCGCTACCTGCGCAGCACGCCGGCACAGCCCGTGCGCCACGCCGCCGGCCACGCCGCATGAGCCGCCCGGCCCGGGCAAGCTTCGACCTGGCCGCGCTGCGCGCCAACTACGCCCACGCCAAGGCCCGGCACGGCGGCCGAGCGGCCGCCACGCTCAAGGCCAACGCCTATGGCCATGGCGCCGTGCAATGCGCGCGCGCCCTGGCCGGCGTGGCCGACGCCTTTGCCGTGGCCTTTGTGCAGGAGGCGCTGGAGCTGCGCGAGGCCGGCATTGAGGAGCCCATCCTGGTGCTCGAAGGCGCCTTCGGCATGGGCGACGTGGAGCTGGCGCGCCAGCACGGCCTGTGGCTGGTCGTGCACCAGGAGGAGCAGCTCGCCATGCTCGAATCGCTGCGCAGCGGCCCGCCCCTGCAGGCCTGGCTGAAGATAGACACCGGCATGCACCGCGCGGGCGTCGCGCCCGGGCAGGCGCAGGCCCTGTGGCAGCGCCTGAAGGCCTGCGAGCAGGTGGCGGGCATCACGCTGATGACGCACCTGGCCTCGGCCGACGAACCGGACAACCCGGCCACCGACAGGCAGCTGGCCGTCTTCGAGGCTGCAACCCAGGGCCTGCCCGGCCCGCGCAGCGTGGCCAACTCGGCCGGCGTGCTGTGCTGGAAGGGCGCGCACCGCGACTGGGCGCGGCCCGGCATCATGCTCTACGGCGCCGACCCGCGCGGCACCGCGTCCGACGTGCTGCGGCCCGTGATGCAGCTGACCAGCGAGGTGTTCTCCGAGCGTTGGATCGCCACCGGCGAGCCCCTGGGCTATGGCGGCAGCTTCGTCGCCGAGCGCCCCACGCGCGTCGGCCTGGTCGCCATGGGCTACGCCGACGGCTACCCGCGCCGCGCGCACACGGGCACGCCGGTGGGGGTGGACGGCCGCCTGACCCGCATCATCGGCCGCGTGGCCATGGACATGCTGACCGTGGATTTGACGGACCTGCCCGAGTCCGGCCCGGGCTCGTCGGTCGAGCTGTGGGGGCGGCAGGTGAGTGTCAACGACGTTGCGGCGGCTGCGGGGACGATTGCCTATGAGCTGCTGTGCAATGTGAAGCGGGTGGGGCGGGTGTACTTGTAGGGACTCGTTTTTGGCGTTGCTCACGATGCCGGCTGCCTGCTGGCCTGCGAAGGTGGGCGGGCAGGCACAGAACTCCTAGAATCGACAGAAGTGCCCACAGCCGGTTCGTGGGTACTCGTGGACTCCAGGAGACACCCCTCATGCGCATCCTCATCGCCGAAGACGACCAGGTGCTGGCAGACGGCCTGCTGCGCACGCTGCGCGCCTCAGGCGCCGTCGTGGACCATGTGGCCAGCGGCAGCGAGGCCGACGCCGCCCTGCTCACCAACAACGAGTTCGACCTGCTGATCCTGGACCTGGGCCTGCCCAGGCTGCATGGGCTGGAGGTCTTGAAGCGCCTGCGCGGGCGCGGCTCGGCCCTGCCGGTGCTGATCCTGACTGCGGCCGACGGCATCGAGGAGCGCGTCAAGGGCCTGGACCTGGGGGCCGACGATTACATGGCCAAGCCGTTTGCCCTGTCAGAGCTGGAGGCGCGCGTGCGCGCCCTCACGCGCCGCGGCATGGGCGGCACCAGCGCCACCATCAAGCATGGCCCGCTGGTCTACGACCAGGCCGGCCGCGTGGCCACCATAGACGGCAAGATGGTGGAACTGTCGGCGCGCGAGCTGGGCCTGCTGGAGGTGCTCTTGCAGCGCGCAGGCCGCCTGGTCTCCAAGGAGCAGCTCGTCGAGCGACTGTGCGAATGGGGCGAGGAGGTGAGCAACAACGCCATCGAGGTCTACATCCACCGCTTGCGCAAGAAGATAGAAAAAGGCCCGATCCGCATTGCCACCGTGCGCGGCCTGGGCTACTGTCTGGAAAAAATTCCCGGTTGATGCTCTTATGTTGATAGCTGTTAGCGCTTTCCAAAAGGGCGCTGGCGGCATGAAGCACTAGAAACCGTGAAAATCTTCCAGCGCGAGCAGCGCTCCCTCTTCGGCGAAATCCTGGACTGGATGCTCACGCCGCTGCTGCTCTTGTGGCCCGTGAGCCTGGCGCTGACCTGGCTCGTCGCCCAGGGTCTGGCGAACAAGCCCTTTGACCGCGCGCTCGAATACAACGCCCATGCGCTGGCGCAGCTGGTCACCGTGCAGGGCGGGCGCGTGACGTTCAACCTGCCCCAGCCGGCCAGCGAGATCCTGCGCGCCGACGAGTCCGACATCGTCTACTACCAGGTGCTCTCGCCCACGGGCGAATACCTGTCGGGCGAGCGCAGCCTGCCGCGGCCGCCGCCCGAGGAGCGCGTGACATCCGGCGAGGTGAAACTGCGCGACGCCGAGATGCGCGGCATCGACATCCGCGTGGCCTACATCTGGGTGCGCGTGCCGCTGCCCGATGCGCCGGCGGCGCTGGTGCAGGTGGCCGAGACGCGCTCCAAGCGCAGCGTGCTGGCCACCGAGATCATCAAGGGCGTGATGCTGCCGCAGTTCGTCATCCTGCCGCTGGCCGTGCTGCAGGTGTGGCTGGCGCTGGTGCGCGGCATCAAGCCGCTGCACCAGCTCGAAGAGCGCATCCGCGCGCGCAAGAGCGACGACCTGTCGCCGCTCGACCACAAGGCCGTGCCCATGGAGGTGGCGCCGCTGGTCGATTCGGTCAACGACCTGCTGCAGCGCCTGCAGGAATCCATGGCCACGCAAAAACGCTTCCTGGCCGACGCCGCGCACCAGCTCAAGACCCCGCTGGCCGGCCTGCGCATGCAGGCCGACCTGGCGCAGCGCGAGGGCACGAGCACCGAGGAGCTGAAGAAATCGCTGCAACAGATTGGCCGCTCGTCGATCCGCGCCACGCACACCGTCAACCAGCTGCTGGCCCTGGCGCGCGCCGAGGGCGGCAGCGCCGTGGTGCAGCGCCAGCGCCTGGACCTGGCGCGCCTGGTGATCGAGGTGGTGGAAGGCAGCGTGCCGCGCGCCATGGACAGGCATATCGACCTGGGCTATGACGGCGCGGAGCCCGGTACCCCCGGCGTGTGGCTGGATGGCAATCCCACGCTGCTCAAGGAGCTGGTGCGCAACCTGGTGGACAACGCCATCAACTACACGCCCTCGGGGGGGGGCCAGCCGGGCATGGTCACGGCACGCGTGCTGCCCGACCGCTTGGCGCATGTGGTGCTGCTGCAGGTCGAGGACACGGGCCCCGGCGTGCCCGAGTCCGAGCGCGAGCTGGTCTTCCAGCCCTTCTACCGCGCGCTGGGCACCGAAGCCGACGGCTCCGGCCTGGGCCTGCCCATCGTGCGCGAGATCGCGCGCCAGCACGGCGCCGAGGTGCTGCTGGAAGAGGTGCGCCCGGGTGCCGCCATGCCCGGCGCGCGCTTCAGCGTGCGCTTTGCGGCCAGCAGTTCCGGCGCGTGAGATCGCGCAGGAGGAGCCTGTTCGCCCCATGTTCGTCCCTTCGCCGGCCAAGGCGCAGAATGACGCCCTTGCCGTCCAGAACATGAGACCCATGAAGCACACCCTTGCCTCCATGCTCGCCGCCCTGTCCGTCGTGGCCGCCGGCGGAATTCCCGCCGCCCAGGCCCAGGATCTGCCGACCAAGCCGATCCACATCGTCGTGCCGTTCACGCCGGGCGGGGCGCAGGACATCGTCGGCCGCGCCATCGGCACCAAGCTGGCCGAGCGCATCGGCATACCCGTCATCATCGACAACAAGCCGGGCGCGGGCGGCGTGATCGCGGCCGAGGCGGTGGCCAAGGCCGCGCCCGACGGCGGCACGCTGCTGCTGGCCAGCGGCGGCGCGATCTCCATCGCCCCGGGCCTCTTGAGCAAGCTGCCCTACGACCCGGTCAGGGACTTCGCATCGGTCGCCATGCTGGTGGACACGCCCATGACCGTGGCGGTGCGCACGGACAGCCCGTTCAAGACCCTGGCCGAGCTCATCGCCGCGGCCAGGAAGAGCCCGGGCAAGATCAGCTTCGCCTCCACGGGCAACGGCACCATCACCCACCTGACGGGCGAATACCTGGCGCAGCGTTCGGGCGTGAAGATGCTGCATGTGCCCTACCGCGGCGCGGGCCCGGCCATCACCGACGTGCTGGGCGGCCAGGTGGACTTCATCGTGACCAGCGTGGCCTCGGCCGAGGCCATGGTCACCGGCAAGAAGATGCGCGTGCTGGGCACGTTCACCGGCGGGCGCATCGCCAGCCTGCAGGGTGCCCCCACCGTGGCCGAGGCCACGGGCCTGAAGGGCATGGAGGTGCCGGTGTGGGCCGGCCTGTTGGCGCCGGCCAAGACGCCGCCGGCCATGCTCAAGCGGCTCGAGGCCGAGGTGGTCGCCGTTTGCCAGTCGCCCGCCATCCATGAGCAGTTCGACAAGCTCGGTGCCCTGTCCCTGTGCGCAGGCGCGCCCGAGCTCGACCGCATGATCAAGGCCGATACGCAGCGTTGGGCCGAGGTCATCAAGCAGGGAGGGATACAGGAATGACGCAGCAGAACCTCCATGTGGGCATCGCCGGGGTCGGCGGCATCGGCCTGGCCAACGCCGCCTGGCTGCGGCAGGCGGGCTTTGGCGTCACGCTGTGGTCGCCGCGCGGCACGGGGCTGGCGGGGGGTGAACGCTGCACGCTGCAGGCCACGGGCGTGGTCCAAGGCAGTTTCGAGCTGCAGGTCGCGGCATCGGCCGCCGAGCTGGCCCGGCAGGCCGACGTGCTGGTCATCGCCGTGCCCGTGAACGGTCACAAGGCAGTCTTCGACGCCCTGGCGCCGCACCTGAGGAACGACCAGACGCTGGTGGTGAGTTCCATGAGCTCGCTGTCCGCCCTCTATGTGTACGAGCTGGCCAAGGCCCGGGGCGTTTCCATCACCGTCGTCAGCATGGGCACGACCACGCTGACGGCGCGCCGCGCCGCGCCCGACGAGGTCAAGGTCATGACGCGGCGCACGCGCCTGGGCATCTCCACGCTGCCGCAGTCGGCCCTGCCGCAGGCCAAACTGCTGTGCCAGGCGCTGTTTGGCGACGTGCTCGACGACGATGCGAACGCGCTGGCCAGCGCGCTCACCAACATCAACCCCGTGGCGCACGCGCCGCTGGCGGTGTTCAACTGGACGCGCATCGAGCGCGCCGAGAACTGGCCCCAGTACCACTACATGACGCCGCATGTGGCCGGTGTCATCGTGCAATTGGATGCCGAGCGCCGCGCGCTGGCGCGCGCCTTTGGCCTGCAGGTGCGCTCCATCGAGGTGCATTTCGCCAAGTCCTTCAACACCCGCTCCGCGCAGCTGGCCGACATCGCCGCCGAACTGCACGCCAGCCGCGGCGGCCCGCCGGGACCGACCGACGTGGGCACGCGCTTCCTGGGCGAGGACGTGCCCTATGGCCTGGTGTTCTCCAGCGTGCTGGCGCGCATCGCCGGCATGCCGCTGCCGTGCACGGAAACCATGATCGATACCTCCAGCCTGATCGCCGGCCGCGATTTCCGCGCCGAAAACGATTTGATCGACGCGCTGGGGCTGCGCACTGAGACCTTCGACGGCCTGCTGCAGCGCCTGCGCTGAGGCGACCGCAGATTCAGACATTCCATAGGTAGCTTTGCTGCCTGCGCGTGAACCTCACGCGCACGCGCGGCGCATGGCAGAACCAGGCCTGCAGCTTGGCCGTGTCGAACACCACGGCGCAGGCGGCATGCGCGGTTCCGGCGCCGTACCACTGGCCCTGGCGTCGGCCGACCGGCATGTACGGCCTTCAGTCGCAGGGCAGCAGCGCCTTGCCGGCCAGGGCCGGACGCAGGGTGGCCTCCATCTGCGCGCGCTGCGCCTCGCTCACGGCGGGCAGGCGCAGTGTGTAGCCGGCGGCATCGCTGCGCTCCTGCACCACGCGGGCCCTGCGCACGCCCTGGCCGGCGAGCAGGTCCATGGCGCGCCGGGCGCCTTCCTCGCTGGAATAGCGCCCCAGCGACAGGCCGGGCTCCAGCGCCGCGCCGGGCCGGTCGTAATCCACCTTGAGTGCACGCAGTTCGGCGCGCTTCTTGGCCGTGGCCTCCTCGTCGGGGAAACGGCCCAGGTACACCATCCAGCGGCCCGTCACCTGCACCGCTTCCAGGCTCCAGCTGCCGGTGGGCAGGCGCGCGGCGGCCTGGCGCAGGGCCTCCGCCTGGCGTGCGTCGAACACACCGGCCTGCAGGCAGCTTGGCGCTTCGCCTGGGGCCCTGCCGGCCTCGCGGGTGTCCGGCCCGCCATGGCCCTCGGAGGTCAGCAGGCGCAGGTTCTGCGGCTCTATCTGCTGCTGCAGACGCTGGGGCTCGGATTCGCTGGCGGGGCCCATGCCCAGTCCCCGCAGCAGGCCGTGCGACCAGGCGTAGTAGCCGGCATTGGCCAGCAGCAGCAAAACGACGGCCAGGCGCAGCATCTCAGTTCTCCACGGGGCGCACGCTGATCTCGGCGCTGTTGACCGCCTGCATGCCGCGCGCGGTGTGCACCAGCAGGGCGCCGTCCTCGGCCACGCCATGGGCCGTGCCCTGGCTGCCGTCGCTCAAGGTCACGTTGCGCCCGGCGAGCAGGTCGCGCTGCGCAAAGCGCGCCTGAAACGGCGCAAAACCGGCATCGGCAAAGCCCAGCAAGGCCTGCACCAGCGGCGCGGCAATGCGCTCCAGAGCCCGGGCCGCGGTGAGCGTGCCGTCCACCTCGCGCAGGCAGGCGGGCGGCGTGCGCAGGCCCTTGGCCAGCACGGGCAGCACGTTGAGGCCAATGCCGACGACGACGTAGCGCGGATCGCCGGCAGCGCCCGCCAGGCTGGCGGTCTCGACCAGGATGCCGCCGAGCTTGCGCTCGTCCTGCAGCCACAGGTCATTGGGCCACTTGAGCAAGATGCGCGGCTGGCCGCTGCCCGCCGCGGGCAGCCGCGGCTGCAGGCTCTCGGCCACGCTCACGCCCACGGCCAGCGACAGGCCCGACCACTCACGCGGCGCCAGCGGCAGGCCCAGCGAGAAGGTCAGCGCCGGCACCACGCCGGTGTCGCGGTAGATGGCCTCGCTGTGCCAGTCGCGGCCCAGGCGGCCGCGGCCGGCGGTCTGCGTCTCGGCCACGAGCAGCGTGGGCTCCTGCCGGCCGTCGCGCGCGCGGCGCATCAGCTCGCTGCTGGTGGAGTCGATGCTGGGCAGCACCTCGACGGTAAAGCCCGGCAGCAGCGGCGCCACCGCCTGCCAGATGGCCTCTGCAGGCCATTGCGCCGGGGTCTGCAGCGGGTTCATCGCGCCTTGCTCCCCTTCTTGCTGGCGGCGGGCTGCTGCGGCGGCAGGCCCGGCGGCGCCCAGCCGCGCTTCGGCGCCAGCAGGGTGCCGCGGCAGTTCGTGCTGCCGCACCAGCAGGGGTATTCGGCCTTGAGGCGCTTGGTGTAGCGCTCCTCGATGATCAGGCCGTAGTCGTAATTGAGTTCCTCGCCGGCGCGGATATTGCGCAGCGCGGTGATGAAGATGCGGCCGTCCCGCTCGTCGGCAAAGCAGTTCGGGTTGCAGCTGTGGTTGATCCAGCGCGAGGAGTTGCCGCCGAACTTGGCGTCGATCACGCGGTCTTCATCCACATGGAAGTAAAAGGTGTGGTTGGGCTGCGCCGGGTCGTGCGGGTGCCTGTCCTGGGCCTCCTGCCAGCTGATGACCTGGCCCTGGTATTCGATGATGACCTCGCCCTCGGCGATATCCTGCAGCGCAAACACGCCCCGGCCATGCACGCCCGAGCGGCGCGTCTGTATGCGCCGGCCGGTGGCTGGCGTGGGGACTGCGGGGGCTGTCGTGCGGGGCATGGGAAAACTCTGTTAATTTGAATATGTACACATGCGTGCGCGTGCGCGCGTGAAGCGAAGATTGTAGAAGCGCCAATATGGCGGAATAGACCGACAAATGACCAAGACCCTGGTAATCGCAGAAAAGCCCTCGGTGGCGCAAGACATCGTGCGCGCCCTCACGCCCGTGGCCGGCAAGTTCGACAAGCACGAAGATCATTTCGAGAACGACCGCTACGTGGTCACCAGCGCCGTCGGCCACCTGGTCGAGATACAGGCGCCCGAGCAGTACGACGTCAAGCGCGGCAAGTGGAGCTTTGCCCACCTGCCGGTGATCCCGCCGCATTTCGACTTGAAACCGGTCGACAAGACCAAGAGCCGCCTGAATGCGGTCGTCAAACAGGCCAAGCGCAAGGACGTGACCGAGCTGGTCAACGCCTGCGACGCGGGCCGCGAGGGCGAGCTGATCTTCCGCCTGATCGAGCAGTACGCCGGCGGCGCCAAGGGGACGTTGGCTAAGCCCATCAAGCGCCTGTGGCTGCAGAGCATGACGCCGCAGGCGATACGCGACGGCTTCGAGAGCCTGCGCACAGACGCGCAGATGCAGGGCCTGGCGCATGCGGCGCGCAGCCGCTCCGAGGCCGACTGGCTGGTCGGCATCAACGGCACGCGCGCCATGACGGCCTTCAACTCGCAGGGCGGCGGCTTCTTCCTGACCACCGTGGGCCGGGTGCAGACGCCCACGCTGTCGCTGGTCGTGGAGCGCGAGGAAAAGATCCGCAAGTTCATCAGCCGCGACTACTGGGAGATCCACGCCGGCTTCCACGCCGAGGCAGGCGAGTACCTGGGCAAGTGGTTCGACCCGCAGTGGAAGAAGGGCGAGGACCCGGAGGCGCGCGCCGACCGCCTCTGGTCGCAGCGCGAGGCCGAGCAGATCGCCCAGGCCGTGCGCGGCAAGGCCGCCACCGTCACCGAGGAGTCCAAGCCCACGACCCAGGCCAGCCCGCTGCTGTTCGACCTGACCAGCCTGCAGCGCGAGGCCAACGGCAAGTTCGGCTTCTCGGCCAAGACCACGCTGGCCCTGGCCCAGGCGCTGTACGAGCGCCACAAGGCCCTGACCTACCCGCGTACCGACTCGCGCGCGCTGCCCGAGGACTACCTGCCCGTGGCGCGCGATACCTTCGCCATGCTGGCCACCAGCGGCATGCGCCACCTGGCGCCCCATGCCCAGCAGGCCATAGACGACGGCTATGTGCGGCCGTCCAAGCGCATCTTCGACAACGCCAAGGTGTCGGACCACTTCGCCATCATCCCCACCACGCAGGCGCCGCACGGTTTGAGCGAGGCCGAGCAAAAGCTCTACGACCTGGTGGTGCGCCGCTTCATGGCCGTGTTCTTCCCCAGCGCCGAATACCAGGTGACGACGCGCATCAGCCAGGTCCTGGGCCATTCGTTCAAGACCGAGGGCAAGGTGCTGGTCAGGCCCGGCTGGCTGGCCATCTACGGCAAGGAAGCCGCCAACGAAGTGGAAGACGGCAAGGCCGGCGACAAGGGCCAGCCGCTGGTGCCCGTCAAGCCCGGCGAGATGACGCACACCGAGTTTGCCGAGGTCAAGGGCCTGAAGACCAAGCCGCCCGCGCGCTACAGCGAAGCCACGCTGCTCGGCGCCATGGAGAGCGCTGGCAAACAGATCGACGACGAGGAGCTGCGCAGCGCCATGCAGGAAAAGGGCCTGGGCACGCCGGCCACGCGCGCGGCCATCATCGAAGGCCTGCTGACCGAAAAGTACATGCTGCGCGAGGGCCGTGAGCTGATTCCCACGGCCAAGGCCTTCCAGCTCATGACGCTCTTGCGCGGGCTGGAGGTCAACGAGCTGTGCAAGGCCGAGCTCACCGGCGAATGGGAATACAAGCTCGCGCAGATGGAGCGCGGTGAGCTGTCGCGCGACAGCTTCATGCAGCAGATCCAGGCCATGACGAAAAAAATCGTCCGCAAGGCCAAGGAATACGACCGCGACACCATCCCCGGCGACTACGCGACTTTGGCCACCCCTTGCCCGAACTGCGGCGGTGTGGTCAAGGAAAACTACCGCCGCTACGCCTGCACCGGCGCGGGTGGCAGCGGCGAGGGCTGCGGCTTCTCGTTCGGCAAATCGCCCGCGGGCCGCACCTTTGAAACCGCCGAGGCCGAGCAGCTTCTGCGCGACCGCCGCATCGGCCCGCTGGAGGGCTTCCGCTCCAAGGCCGGCTGGCCGTTCACGGCCGAGGTGACCATCGTGCGGGACGAAGAGGCGGGCAACTACAAGCTCGAATTTGACTTTGGCGACGACAAGAACGCCGAGGAATCGGGCGAGCTGGTGGACTTTGCCGGCCAGGAAAGCTTAGGAAGCTGCCCCATCTGCGCCGCCCCCGTCTACGAGCATGGCGCCAACTACCTGTGCAGCAAATCCGTGCCCACGGCGCAGCAGCCCACGCCGTCCTGCAGCTTCAAGAGCGGCAAGATCATCCTGCAGCAACCCGTGGAGCGCGCGCAGATGCACAAGCTGCTGGCCACCGGCAAGACCGACCTGCTCGACAAGTTCGTCAGCATGCGCACGCGCCGCGCCTTCAAGGCCTTCCTGGCCTGGGACAAGGAGGCGGGCAAGGTCAACTTCGAGTTCGAGCCGCGCGACTCCAAGTTCCCGCCGCGCAAGACAGCTGCTGCAAAAACAGGAGCTGCCAGCGCCCGTGGGACGGGAGCTACAGCCAAAAAAACCTCAAAACCCGCCACCAAGAAAACCGCCGCGGCCAAGACCCCGCGCAAGGCCAGCACCGCCGCTGGCAAGACCCCCAGCGCCCAACTGGCCGCCGTGATCGGCACCGACCCGGTAGCCCGCCCCGAGGCCGTGAAAAAGATGTGGGACTACATCAAGGCCCACAACCTGCAAGACCCGCAGGACAAACGCACCATCGTCGCGGACGACAAGCTGAGGGCGGTGTTTGGCAAGGACCGGATCGGGATGTTTGAGCTGGCGGGGGTGCTGGGGGCGCATTTGGGGTGATGCCAGGATGTAGGATCCGAATGTGTGCATTGCATGGAGTGGCATCCCAACTCCCGGGCGCTGTGGCAGCCTGGAAGATTGCCGGCTTATAGGTGGCGGCCATGAGCCACGTAGATCTGTGTTCAGCCCATCCGTCCGGACTCCCGGCATGCAACCCCTGAACAAAACTGGAAGGGTCGCTCCTGTGTGGAGCGTCTGCCCTACCCGTTGTACCGCACTGATGGGCGCAACAGCCGGACCATGAAAACCCTTGCCATTTGTCAGACGACTACGGTATGGAACCATACTTCTTCACTGGCGTTGTGTTGCCTGAACGCGCACAGTTATCCCTCCAGTTTGCGTTGGAATTTTCATATGCTGCCTCGAACATTAGTGGCACCGCGAGAGTAAGCATCGTCTTAAATCAGGTCGCGGTATGGATAGAGGGCGAACACGATTGGGATATATTCGATTTACGAAACTTCGTCAAATACATTGTTCAAAGTCATTTGGCAATGGTGGGCTATCTAAAAGGCTACGCATATGACTTTGAGATCACGCGCGTCCTGAGCCAAAGTCGTCAGATCGATTATGTATTCGGTATCGATATACCATGCATTGCCGAGCTAGGAAAATCAGTCGACATGCAAGTCGCACTGCCAAGGCTCAGAAATAAGACAACCGGTTCGTATGGTGTGTTTCTGAATCGCTGCTTCAGCGACCTTGTTTCCGCTATGAAGCACGCTGACGACACCGGTTTCTATTGTTATCGCGCTATTGAGTCACTGCGTCATCACTGCGCGGCTGTGCATGGTATATCCACCGCCGACAAATCAAAACAATGGGAAAAGTTCCGAGAAACTTCGGGGTGCGAAGAGCAGGTACTTCGCATCATCAAGGCAGCTGCTGATCCATTACGTCACGGCGGCGTGTATGGGACTAGCTCCGAAGACCGTGCGAAGCTGTTTTCGAGTACATGGGCCGTCGTGGACGGATACCTCAACGGTATTTAGTTATCAGCCTAGCGAACCATGTCCGGTACCAAGCGAACTCGGGTGTCAAGTGCCGGTTCGTTAAGCCACTGACCGATCTCCATAGGATTGATAGCTGCTCCATATCCCCCTCAGGTAATTCACCCCTCCCGCGGCAATACCACCCTATACCCCGTACTCCTCCCCCCACCCTCCAGCCGCCGCAACACCCCCAGCGCCAGCAGCGCATTGATGTCCCGCAGCGCCGTATCCGGTGAGCATTTGGCGATGGCGGCCCATTTGGCGTTGGTCAGCTTGCCTTCCATGCCGTCGAGCACGCGGTTGAGCACCAGCGTCTGGCGCTCGTTCAAAGGGGTTCCGGCCCATTGCTGCCAGAAGCGGGCCTTGGTCAGCACGCCGGTCAGCAAGCTGTCTGCGCCCTGCACGGCGCGCAGCAGGCAGGCCAGGAACCACTGCAGCCAGGGCGTGACGTCCAGCGTGCCGGTTTGTGTGGTTTCCAGCTGTTCGTAGTAGTGCTTGCGTTCGCGCTGGATTTGCGCGCTCAGGCTGTAGAAGCGCTGGCCGCTGCCTTCCGCGCGCGCCAGGGCCATGTCGCCCACGGCGCGGCTGATGCGGTCGTTGCCGTCGTCAAAGGGGTGCAGGGTGACCAGCCACAGGTGGGCCAGCGCGGCGTGGATGAGCGCGTCGCCTGCGGGCGGGGCGTTGAACCAATCCAGGAATGCCTCCGTTTCCCGCGGCAGGGCGTGTGCGGGCGGGGCCTCGAAATGCACTTTTTCGCGGCCCACGGGGCCGGAGACGACCTGCATCGGCCCCGCGGCGTCGTTGCGCCACGCGCCGACATGAATACGCAGGCGGCCGCTATAACCCGTGGGGAAGAGCGCGGCATGCCAGCCGAACAGGCGCTCGGGCGTCAGCGGCTCGGCGTGGTGCAGGGTGGCGTCCAGCACCATGTCCACCACGCCGTCCACATGCCGGTCGGCGGGCGCCAGCGCGCCGATGTCCACGCCCAGGCGTCGGGCGATCGACGACCGCACGGTGGCCTGGTCCAGCGCCTCGCCTTCGATGGCGCTGGTGGTCACCACTTCCTGCGTCAGGGCCTGCAACGTGGCCTGGTCGCGCTGCGCCAGCCCTACGCCGCTCATGCGCCCGGCCAGGTGGCCTTGTGCGCGGTGCACCTGCGCCAGCGGTTCGGCCAGCGCGGCAGCGTCCCAGCGCCACTGGGGCCAGTCGGGGCGCTGCCAGAGGTAGGTGCGGGGGCGGAATGGTTGGCGGGATTGCATGCGGTGATTATCTGACTTATTCACCGCAATTTATGCGGCGAATAAGGCCGTCAGTGCGGCCTTTGCGTGCTGTGGCCAGGGCAATCAACAGACGTCGCTACGCACTACGATACGCACACCCCACAACCGTGGCGGCAACAACCCCAACAGGAGACCCATACCCCATGTTCAGCCACGTCATGCTGGGAGCCCGCGACCTCGACAAATCCAGGCAGTTCTACGACGCTTTCCTCGGCACCCTGGGCTGCAAGCCGGGCTTTACCGATCCGAAGAACCGCACCTTCTGGCGCCATGCGGGCAGCACCTTTGGCATCACCGCGCCCATCAACGGGGAGCCGGCCAGCCACGGCAATGGCGCCACCACGGGTTTTGCGGCCGAGTCGCCCGAGCAGGCGGATGCGGCCCACGCGGCGGGCCTGGCCGCCGGCGGCGTGACCTGCGAAGACCCGCCCGGCTGGCGCGGCGAGGGTGCGGGCCGCATGTATCTGGCCTATCTGCGCGACCCGGCGGGCAACAAGCTGTGCGTGCTGCATCGCCCGCCGAAGGCGGCCTGAGGCCGCTCACAGGCGTTTCAAGCAACAGGCCCCGCCAGCTGCCGTGAGCGGCGGGCTGGCGACATCAACGGAGGATTTGCCATGGCATGGACCCACCCCATTGCCGCCAAATGGCCGGCACGGCACCCCGATCGGCTGCAGCTGTATTCGCTGCCCACGCCCAATGGCGTGAAGGTGTCGATTGCGCTCGAAGAGCTGCAGCTGCCCTACGAGGCGCACAAGGTCAGCTTCGACAGCAACGATCAGTTCTCGCCCGAGTTCCTCGCGCTCAATCCCAACAACAAGATCCCGGCCATCCTTGACCCCGATGGCCCAGGCCGCAAGCCGCTGGCGCTGTTCGAGTCGGGCGCCATCCTGGTCTATCTGGCCGGCAAGACCGGGCGCCTGCTTCCCCGGGACGCGGCCGCGCGCTACGAGACGCTGCAGTGGCTGATGTGGCAGATGGGCGGCGTGGGGCCGATGTTTGGCCAGCTCGGCTTCTTCCACAAATTCGCCGGCAAGGACTGGGAGGACAAGCGGCCGCGTGACCGCTACGTGGCAGAATCGCGGCGTCTGCTGGGCGTGCTCGAGCAGCGCCTGATGGAGCGCGAATGGATCATGGGGCCCGACTACACCATCGCCGATATCGCCGTCTTCCCCTGGGTGCGCAACCTGGTGGGTTTTTATGGCGCGGGCGATCTGGTGGGCTTCGATGCCTTTCCCCAGGTGCAGCGCGTGCTCGCTGCCTTCGTGGCGCGACCCGCCGTGCAGCGCGGACTGCTGATTCCCACCTAAACCCCTCCTCGCCACAAGCAAGGACTTCACCATGACAGCCACCACACCGGAAAAAAGAGGCATTCCGCCTGCATATTTGATTCTCATCGCCATGCTGCTGGGCATTGCGATCGGCTACTTCGTCTTCATCGGATTTCCGGACAAGCAGTCGGCAAAAAACATCGCGGGCTACATCTCCATCATCTC
>JAFEDY010000016.1 GCA_018241405.1 Pseudomonadota bacterium
GCGCCGATGATGGATTGGACCGACAAGCATTGCCGTCACCTGCACCGGCTGTTGTCGCGGCATGCCCTCCTGTACACCGAGATGGTAACCACCGGCGCCCTGGTGCATGGCGATGTGCAGCGCCACCTGCGCTTTGGCGAGGCCGAGCACCCCGTGGCGCTGCAGCTGGGCGGCAGCGAACCGGCTGACCTGGCGCACAGCGCGCGCCTGGGCGCACAGTGGGGTTACGACGAGATCAACCTGAATTGCGGCTGCCCCAGCGAGCGCGTGCAGCGCGGCGCCTTTGGCGCCTGCCTGATGAACGAGCCGCGCCTGGTGGCCGACTGCGTGAAGGCCATGGTGGACGCGGTGGATATTCCCGTCACCGTCAAGCACCGCATAGGCATAGACCAGACCGAGGACTATGGCTTCGTGCGTGACTTCGTGGGTACCGTGGCCGATGCGGGCTGCAAAGTATTCATCGTGCATGCGCGCAATGCCTGGCTCAAGGGCCTGAGCCCGAAGGAAAACCGCGAGATCCCGCCGCTGCGCTACGACGTGGCGGCGCGGCTGAAGGCTGATTTTCCACGGCTGACCATTGCCATCAACGGCGGCTTTCAGGCTGACACCGACGTGCATGAGCAGCTGGCGCGGGTCGACGGCGTGATGATCGGCCGTGAGGCCTACCACAACCCCTGGTGGCTGGCGCGCTGGGATGAGCTGTTCTTCGGCACGCGGCCGAGCACGCTCACGCGCGAGCAGGTTGAGGAAGAGATGGTGGCCTACATGGAGCAAGAGGCCGCCGCGCACGGCACGCCCTGGTATTCAATGGCCCGCCACATGCTGGGCCTGCGCAATGGCCTGCCCGGTGCGCGCCGCTGGCGCCAGGTGTGGAGCAACCATCGTTTGAAGCACCTGCCCGCGCACGAAGTCATGGCGCTGGCGCGCAGCCGGCCCTGAGCAGGAGCGTCGCCCATGTCTGCAGCGTCCGATCTCGCACGCGAGGAGTCCATCTTCCACGCGTTTTATGCGCAGGAACTGCCCGCGCTTCAGCGGTCTTGCGTGTTTTTCATGTCGCTGCTGCAATCCATCCTGTCGCAGGCGCGGCATATCGACATTGCCAAGGTCGAGGGCCGCGTCAAGGACCGCGGCGAATGCCTGCACAAGTTTTCGCGCAAGTACCGCACGGCACTGGAGGATAGCGGTACGCCCTATGAGATCCGCCACTACATCACCGACCTGATTGGCGTGCGTGTGGTCTGCCTCTACGAGGATGAACTGGAGAAGGTGGCCCAGATCGTGCAATCGCATTTCGACGTGATCGACGTCACCGACAAGGTCAGCGCCATGGAAGGCACGGAGGCCTCGTTCGGCTACAAGGGCCTGCACCTGGACCTGCGGCTCAACGCCTACCAGGCCGCACTGCCGGAGAACGCGGCCTTTGCCCACCACCCGTTCGAGCTGCAGGTGCGCACCATCATCCAGGACGCCTGGAGCGTGCTGGACCACAAGATCAAGTACAAGAAGTCGATTCCCGCGCAGCTCAAACGGCGCATCAACGTGTTGTCGGCGCTGTTCGAGCTGGCCGACCGCGAGTTCCGCCAGGTCCGCGACGCCACGGCCGCCGAGCTGCAGCGCGCGCCAGATGAAACGACCGAGCCCGAATCCGCCACCGCGCGCCCCCTGACGGCCGGTAGCGAGCTCAACGCCTTCACCTTCCTGAAGATCGCCAACCATTTCTTCAAGGATGCGGATTTCGATGCCCAAAAGGTCGACCAATTTGTGGACGACATGCGCATCTGGTCGCCAGGCATCACCCGCGCGCGCTTCAACACGCTGATGCGCGAGACGCTGGCCACCGTCAAACGCTACAAGCAGTTCTACGAGGAACACAAGCCCGAGGGCAACTTCAGCCCCTTCACGGTGATCCGCCACTGCCTGTACCTGGGCGACAAGCAATTGTTCCGACGTGCATTACGCAACAGTTCGCGCGAGGCCTTTGAAGCTTGGTTACAAGGTGTTTCGAGCCCGTAGGCGCGGGACAGGAACCACGAAAGCATCGGAAAGTAGGACGCTTGGCGCTATCAAAACAATGTTGGCGAGACGTAAAAAGTTGTCGCGCACGTGACGGTTCATGCGTATTTTTCCGTATGCGAAAGACTAGGACATTAGTACTATTGTGCACTGCAACATAAAATGCGCGCACCATGCTGTATACCCTCTACGAAACTCAGCGCACCCTGATGGAGCCCTTTGCCGACCTGGCACAGGCCGCTGCCAAGCTCTATAGCAACCCGCTGTCCCCCTTCAGTGAGACCCCGGTGGCGCAACGCCTGTCTGCAGGCTACGAATTGCTGTTCCGACTGGGCAAGGACTACGAAAAACCCGAGTTCGGTATCCGCACCGTCGATGTGGACGGCGTGAGTTGCGCCATTCACGAACGTGTCGAGATCGACAAGCCCTTCTGTGAGTTGCGCCGCTTCAAGCGCTTCTCGGACGACCCCGACACGCTCCTCAAGCTCAAGGAGCAGCCCGTGGTGCTCATCGTTGCACCACTGTCCGGGCACTACGCCACGCTGCTGCGGGACACCGTGCACTCCATGCTTGAAGGCCACAAGGTCTACATCACCGACTGGAAAAATGCACGCCTGGTGCCTCTGTCCGAAGGGGAGTTCCATCTCGACGACTATGTCAACTATGTGCAGGAGTTCATCCGCCATCTGCAGGGCAAGTATGGCAACTGCCATGTGATGAGCGTGTGTCAACCCACGGTGCCCGTGCTGGCAGCAGTCTCGCTCATGGCCAGCCGTGGTGAAACAACCCCTCTGTCCATGACCATGATGGGTGGCCCCATAGACGCGCGCCGCTCGCCCACGGCGGTCAACAACCTTGCAGCGAAGCGCAGCTTCAACTGGTTCGAGAACAACGTCATCTATCGCGTGCCCAGCAACTTCCCGGGTGCGGGACGCCGCGTCTACCCGGGCTTCATGCAGCACATGGGCTTCGTGGCCATGAACCCGGATCGCCATGCGACCAGCCACTACGACTATTTCAAGAACCTGATTCAGGGCGACGGCGCCAGCGCTGAGGCGCACCGCAAGTTCTACGACGAGTACAACGCCGTCCTCGACATGGATGCCAACTACTACCTGGAAACCATCAAGACCGTGTTCCAGGAGTACAAGCTGGTCAACGGGAACTGGGATGTGCGTTCGCCAGACGGCAAGCTGGAGCGCGTTCGTCCGCAGGACATCACCAACACGGCGTTGCTGACCATAGAGGGCGAGCTCGACGACATCTCCGGCTCCGGTCAGACCGAGGCCGCGCAAGGCCTCTGCTCTGGCGTCCCGGCCGAGCGCCGCGTGCACTACGAGGTCACAGGCGCAGGCCACTACGGCATCTTCAGCGGTCGCCGCTGGCGCAAGCATGTGTATGCCAAGGTGCGCGACTTTATTCTTGCCAACCAGCCCGCGCACCCGGCCGGTGCGGCACGCGTACGCGGTGTGCGTACCGGTACCTGAACGGCATCATGTCCGTGGCCGAGGCTCCGCCGTTGCCTGCCGCGGCGCAGCAGGCCCTGGCAGAACGCATCAACGCGGCCCTGCCCCAGACCCAGTGCACGCGCTGCGGCTACCCTGACTGCGCGGCCTACGCGCACGCCGTGGCCCGCGATGAGGCCGATATCAACCAATGCCCGCCGGGCGGTGCCCAAGGCGTGGCACGCCTTGCGGCCATCACGGGCCGGCCCGAGTTGCCGCTGAGCACCGCCCATGGCCTGGAAGCACCCCGCGCCGTAGCCGTCATTGACGAGAACTGGTGCATAGGCTGCACACTGTGCATCAAGGCCTGCCCTACGGACGCCATTCTGGGTCTGAACAAGCGCATGCATACCGTGATCGCGCCGCACTGCACAGGGTGCGAGCTGTGTCTGCCGGCCTGCCCGGTGGATTGCATTCGCATGGAAAACGCCAGCGGCCAGGCCACCGGCTGGTCGGCATGGTCCGCTCCCCAGGCCGAGCAGGCGCGCGTGCGCTATACGGCGCGACAGCGGCGCCTGGCAATCGACGTGCAGCAAGCTCCGGGGGAGCCAGCGCCGGCCACTGCCACACCCGGAGCACGGACGCCAGGCACGGCGGGCCCGCGCGAGCCCAAGCATGCGGCGATTGCCACCGCCCTGGAACGGGCCCGCGCGCAGCGGGCCGCCCTTGGCTGACATTTACCCCAGGGCGGTCCATCGGCAATTGGCAGGCACGTCATCGGGACTCGATGGCGAGCAGGTCCCAGCGACCAGACGTCGCCTTCCGCGATAATTGCCGCCCATGAACCCCCTGCTCTCCTTATTGCAGCCCTACCCATTCGAGCGGCTGCGACAGCTTTTTGCGGGGGTTACGCCCTCGCCCGCACACAGCGCCATCAGCCTGGGCATAGGCGAGCCGCGCCATGCCACGCCGCAGTTCATCAAGGACGCCTTGACAGCGGGCCTTGCTGGCCTGGCGAGCTACCCGTCCACGCTGGGCGATCCGCGCCTGCGCGAGGCCAGTGCCAGCTGGATGCAGCGGCGCTACGGTGTTGCCGTGGACCCCGCCACGCAGCTGCTGCCCGTCAACGGTTCGCGTGAGGCGCTGTTCGCCTTTGCCCAGACGGTGGTTGACGCCTCGCGCCCCGGCGCCACCGTGGTCTGCCCCAACCCGTTCTACCAAATCTACGAAGGCGCCACGCTGCTGGCCGGCGCCACGCCGCACTACGCACCCAGCGACCCGGCGCGCAACTTTGCCGTGGACTGGGACAGTGTGCCCGAGGAGGTGTGGCGGCGCACGCAGCTGCTGTTCACCTGCTCGCCGGGCAATCCCACGGGCGCCGTCATGCCGCTATCGGAATGGGAAAAACTGTTCGCCCTCAGCGACCGCTACGGCTTCGTGA
Source organism: Pseudomonadota bacterium (assembly GCA_018241405.1). Taxonomy (GTDB): domain Bacteria; phylum Pseudomonadota; class Gammaproteobacteria; order Burkholderiales; family Burkholderiaceae_C; genus Alicycliphilus. The sequence goes on from JAFEDY010000016.1 coordinate 4,900, forward strand.
TTGCCTCGGACGAGTGCTACAGCGAAATCTACTTCCGCGATGAACCCCCGCTCGGCGGCCTGGAGGCCGCAACCCGTCTGGGCCGTACCGACTACCGCAACCTGATCGCCTTCACCAGCCTGTCCAAGCGCAGCAACGTGCCGGGCCTGCGCAGCGGCTTCGTGGCCGGCGACGCAGCGCTCGTCAAGGCCTTCCTGCTCTACCGCACCTACCACGGCAGCGCCATGGGCCCGGCCGTGCAGGCCGCCAGCATTGCCGCATGGAACGACGAGGCCCATGTGCAGGAAAACCGCGCCCTGTACCGCCAGAAGTTCGCCCAGGTCACCCCCATGCTGGCCCAGGTCATGGAGGTGGACCTGCCCGACGCGGGCTTTTATCTCTGGGCCAAGGTCCCAGACGCGCTGCACCTCAGCGACACCGAGTTCGCGCAGGCCCTGCTGGCTCAATACAATGTGACAGTGCTGCCGGGCAGCTACCTGGCACGCGAAGTGGGCGGCGCAAACCCCGGCGCCCAACGCGTGCGCATGGCCCTGGTGGCCGAGGCCGCGGAGTGCGTCGAAGCAGCCTCGCGCATCGTGCAATTCATCCAATCCCGTACCTGACCCATGACCCAACAACTGCAGACCCTGATCGACAACGCCTGGGACAACCGCTCCAGTCTCTCCCCCGCCACTGCACCCAAGGAAGTCGTGGACGCCGTGGAACATGTGATCGCCGAGCTCAACAACGGCCAACTGCGCGTGGCCACGCGCGAGGGCGTGGGCCAGTGGACCGTGCACCAGTGGATCAAGAAGGCCGTGCTGCTGTCCTTTCGCCTGAAGGACAACGCCGTCATGCGCGCCGGCGACCTGGCCTTCTATGACAAGGTGCCGACCAAGTTCTCGCACCTGACGCCCGACGAGCTGGCCGCCACCGGCGTGCGCGTGGTGCCGCCGGCCGTGGCGCGGCGCGGCAGCTTCATCGCCAAGGGCGCCATCCTCATGCCCAGCTACGTGAACATTGGCGCCTATGTGGACGAAGGCACCATGGTCGACACCTGGGCCACCGTGGGCTCCTGCGCGCAGGTCGGCAAGAACGTGCACCTGTCGGGTGGCGTGGGCTTAGGGGGCGTGCTGGAGCCGCTGCAGGCCGGCCCCACCATCATCGAGGACAACTGCTTCATCGGCGCGCGCTCGGAGGTCGTCGAAGGCGTGATCGTCGAGGAAAACTCCGTCATCTCCATGGGCGTGTACATCGGCCAGAGCACGCCCATCTACGACCGCGCCACGGGCGAGACCCTCTACGGCCGCGTGCCCGCAGGCTCGGTAGTGGTCAGCGGCAACCTGCCCAAGGATGGCGGCCGCTACAGCATGTACGCCGCCATCATCGTCAAGAAGGTGGACGCGAAGACGCGCTCCACCACCAGCCTGAACGACCTGCTGCGCGACTGATATGGGTTACCCCCTGAAGCGCTACGCGCCCTCCCCCCCCGCTCTCGCTTCGCTGCGCTACGCGGGCAGGGGGACTCTTGCTCAGCGCGGCGGGGCGGCCCTTGCGCGGCGTCCGCTGGGCTGAGTCGCGCCCGTTGCATGCGCAGAAGGTGGCGTGAATCGCAATCGATAACCGATACGAGAGGGAGCGAAGCATGAGCACGATGGAGCGGATCCTGCGCCTCATGGGCGAGAAAAAGGCCTCGGATGTCTATCTGTCGGCCAATGCGCCGGCGCTGATCAAGATCAACGGCGAGTGCGTGCCGGTCAACAACCAGCTCCTGCCGCCCGACGCGCCCAAAAGCCTGTTGGCCGAGATCGTGCCGCCCGAGCGCATCGAGGAGCTGGAGGAGACCGGCGAGCTCAACATGGGCGTGCCGCTGGCTGGTGTGGGGCGCTTTCGTATCAGTGCCATGCGCCAGCGCGGTACCTATGCGGTGGTGATCCGCTTCATCGCGCAGGACATTCCCAGGCTGTCCACGCTGAACCTGCCGCCGGTGCTCAGCGCGCTGGTCATGGAAAAGCGTGGGCTGATTCTTGTCGTGGGCGCCACGGGCTCGGGCAAGAGCACCACACTGGCCGCGATGCTGGACGAACGCAATGAAGCCATGTCCGGCCACATCCTCACCGTGGAGGACCCGGTCGAATACCAGTTCAAGAACAAGAAGTCCATCGTCAACCAGCGCGAGATCGGTGGCGACACGCAATCGCTGCAGACGGCGCTGAAGAATGCGCTGCGCCAGGCGCCCGACGTCATCCTGATCGGTGAGATCCGCGACCGCGAGACCATGTCGGCCGCCATCGCCTATGCCCAGTCAGGCCACCTGTGCCTGGCCACGCTGCACGGCAACAACAGCTACCACGCGCTCAACCGCATCCTGTCGTTCTACCCCGTAGAGGTGCGCTCGACCATGCTGGGCGACCTGGCCTCGGCGCTCAAGGCCATCATCTCGCAGCGCCTGGTGCGCACCAAGGCCGGCGAACGCGTGCCGGCCATGGAGGTCATGCTCAACACCAAGCTCGTGTCCGACCTGGTGGAACAGGGCGACTTCTCCGGCGTGCGCGAGGCCATGGAAAAATCCATGGCCGAGGGCTCGCAGACCTTCGAGGAAGCGCTGGCGCATCTGATCCTGGGCGACAAGATCGACCGCAAGGAAGGCCTGGCCTACGCCGACTCACCCACCAACCTCATGTGGCGCCTGCAGAACGACTTCTCCATTGCCGCCAAGGCCGCGCAGGCGCGCCAGGAAGCAAGCCTGTCGGACGAGGACGATGACCAGCCCTCGTTCACCGAGATCGTGCTGGACGTGAAACCCGCCTGAAATCCGCCTGAAACCCGTTTTCTTCCCGATGTCCCCCACCCTGCTGCTGACCGAACAACTCATCGCCCGCCCCTCCGTCACGCCCGAGGACGCGGGCTGCCTCGACCTGCTGGCCGAGCGCCTGGCGCCCCTGGGCTTTGCCTGCGAGCGCCTGGACAGCGGGCCGCCCTCCTTCCATGTCAGCAACCTATGGGCAAAAAGGCCTGCAGCGCCTGCCAATCAAGCGCAAGCAGCTACAAAAACAGTAGTTTTTGCGGGCCATACCGACGTCGTCCCTACGGGCCCCGTGGATCAATGGGGCAGTGCTCCCTTCACGCCCACGCAGCGTGACGGCCGCCTGTACGGCCGCGGCGCCAGCGACATGAAGACCTCCATCGCCGCCTTCGTCGTGGCCGTGGAAGAGTTCCTGGCCGCCACGCCCCTGCCTTCCATCACCATCGCCTTCCTGCTGACCAGCGACGAGGAAGGCCCGTCGGTCGATGGCACCAAGGTGGTGGTCGAACACCTGCGCGCGCGCGGCGAGCGCCTGGACTGGTGCATCGTGGGCGAGCCCACTGCCGTCAAGAGCACCGGCGACATGATCAAGAACGGCCGCCGAGGCACATTGTCGGGCCGGCTCACCGTGCGCGGCGTGCAGGGCCATATCGCCTACCCGCAGCTGGCGCGCAACCCCATCCACCAGGCCGTGCCGGCGCTGGCCGAGCTGGCCGCCACCGTGTGGGACCAGGGCAATGCCTTCTTCCCGCCCACCAGCTGGCAGATGAGCAACATCCACGCCGGCACGGGCGCCACCAACGTCATCCCGGGCCAGGTGGTCATCGACTTCAACTTCCGTTTCAGCACCGAGTCCACGGCCGAGGGCCTGCAGCAGCGCGTGCACGCCCTGCTCGACCGCCATGGCCTGGAATACGACCTGGCCTGGACACTGGGCGGCCAGCCCTTCCTGACGCAGCCCGGCGAGCTGGTCGCCGCCGTGCAGCAGGCCATCCATGCGGAGACGGGTTTGAACACCGAGCTGTCCACCACCGGTGGCACCAGCGACGGGCGCTTCATCGCCCAGATCTGCCCGCAGGTGGTCGAACTGGGCCCCCCCAACGACAGCATCCACAAGATCGACGAGAACATCCGCCTGGTGGACATAGAGCCGCTCAAGAACATCTACCGCCGCACGCTGGAAAACCTCAACGCCCGGGCAGCGGCATGACGCACGCCGTGCAGGGCGCCACCGTGGGTGCGCTGATAGAGAGCGGCGCCGCACGCCTCACGCAAGCCGGCGTTGGCTTCGGCCACGGCACGGCCAATGCGCAGGACGAGGCCGCCTGGCTGGTGCTGTGGCGCCTGGGCCTGCCGCTGGACAGCATCCTTGAACAAGGCGCCGCTGATTCGGTGGAAAATCAGCCCGTAACGCCCGCCAATCAAGCGCTGGTAGCTACGCTTTTTGAGGATCGTATTGCCACGCGCAAGCCCGCCGCCTACCTGACGCGCGAGGCCTGGCTGGTCGGCGTGCCCTTCTACGTGGACGAGCGCGCCATCGTGCCGCGCAGCTTCATCGCCGAGCTGCTGGCCGACGGCAGCATCGACGACTGGCTCAGCGACCAGACGAAGAACGTGCTCGACCTGTGCACCGGCAACGGCAGCCTGGCCGTGCTGGCGGCCATGGCCTGGCCCGAGGTGCAGGTCACGGGCGCCGACCTCTCGGGCGACGCCCTGGCCGTGGCGCAGATCAACGTCGAGAAACACGGCCTGCAGGAGCGCGTGCGCCTGCTGCAATCCGACGGCCTGGCCCAAGTCCCCGGCCCCTGGGACCTGATCCTGTGCAATCCGCCCTACGTCAATGCCACAAGCATGGCGCAGCTGCCCTTGGAATACCGCGCCGAGCCCGAGCTGGCCCTCGCCGGTGGGGCCGACGGCATGGACTTCATCCGCCGCCTGCTGCGTGACGCCCCCGCCCGCATGACCGATGACGCGGTACTGGTGCTGGAGATCGGCAACGAGCGCGCGCATTTCGAGATCGCCTTCCCGCAACTGCCTGTGTTCTGGCTGCAGACCAGCGCGGGCGAAGACCAGGTGCTGCTGATCACGCGCGCGGCCCTGACAGAATTTTTTGCATGATCACTCTCAGAAACGTCACCTTGCGCCGCGGCAGCAAGGTGCTGCTCGATGGCGTCGGCGCCAGCATCAACCCCGGTGAAAAAATTGGCCTCGTAGGGCGCAACGGCGCGGGCAAGTCGAGTCTGTTTGCGCTGCTCAACGGCACGCTGCACGAGGACGGCGGCGACTTCTTCATGCCGCCGCAGTGGCGCATGGCACAGGTCGCGCAGAACATGCCAGAGACCGCGCAGCCCGCCACGGACTTCGTTCTAGATGGGGACACACGCTTGTCACAGCTGCGCGAACAGCTACAAAATGCAGAGCAAGCGGGCGACGGCATGGCCATTGCCCAGGCCCATGCCGACCTGGCCGACGCTGGTGCCCACGACGCCCCGGCGCGCGCCCAGGCGTTGATTCTGGGCCTGGGCTTCCAAGTCGCTGAGCTGGGCAACCCCGTCAACAGCTTCTCGGGCGGCTGGCGCATGCGCCTGCAGCTGGCGCGCGCGCTGATGTGCCCGAGCGACCTGCTGCTGCTCGACGAGCCCACCAACCACCTGGACCTCGATGCCCTGGTCTGGCTGGAAGCCTGGCTCAAGCGCTACGAGGGCACGCTCATCGTCATCAGCCACGACCGCGAGTTCCTCGACGCCGTGACCCAGGCCACGCTGCACATCGACAACGCCCAGCTCACGCGCTATGGCGGCAATTACAGCCAGTTCGAGGAGCTGCGCGCCCAGCAAATCGTGCTGCAGCAGTCCGCCTTCGAGCGCCAGCAGGCAAAGATCGCCCACCTGCAGAAGTTCATCGACCGCTTCAAGGCCAAGGCCACCAAGGCGCGCCAGGCGCAAAGCCGCGTCAAGGCGCTCGAGCGCATGGAAAAGATTGCGCCCGTGCTGGCCAGCGCCGACTTCACCTTCGAGTTCCAGGAGCCCGCCAACCTGCCCAACCCCATGCTGGCGCTGACCGACGCGGTCTTTGGCTACCGCGCCGATGACGGCAGCGAGAAAGCCATCCTGCGCGACGTCAACCGCACCGTGCTCGCCGGCCAACGCATCGGCATCCTGGGCGCCAACGGCCAGGGCAAGTCCACCCTGGTCAAGACCATCGCCCGCACCCTGGCGCCCCTGGGCGGCAAGGTCACCGAGGGCAAGGGCCTGGCCATTGGCTACTTCGCCCAGCAGGAACTGGACGTGCTGCGCGAGGGCGAGCACCCGCTTGCCCACATGCTGCGCCTGGCGCGCGAATGCGGCGTGGATGCGCGCGAGCAGGATCTGCGCAACTTCCTCGGGTCCTTCAACTTCAGCGGCGACATGGTCAGCCAGAGCGTGGGCAGCATGAGCGGGGGCGAAAAGGCGCGCCTGGTGCTGGCCATGATCGTCTGGCAGCGGCCCAATTTGCTGCTGCTGGACGAGCCCACCAACCACCTGGATCTGGCCACGCGCGAGGCCCTGGCCATGGCGCTCAACGAGTTCGAGGGCACGGTCATGCTGGTCAGCCACGACCGCGCCCTGCTGCGCGCCGTCTGTGACGAGTTCTGGCTCGTGGGCCGCAGCCAGGTCGGGCCGTTCGACGGCGACCTGGACGACTACCAGCGCTACCTGCTCGACGAATCCAAGCGCCTGCGCGAGCAGGCCCGTACGGCCACCGAGGCCGCCGCCGCAACGCCTGCAACGCACCCCGTTTTGGACGCGCGCGAACAACGTCGCCTGGAAGCCCAGGCCCGCCAGCAGATGGCCGAACGAGCCCGTCCCCTGAAGCGCGAACTAGAGTCCATAGACCAGCGCCTGGAGTTGCTTGCCCAAGAAAAGGCACAGCTGGAAGAGCGCTTGATGCAGCCGCTGCCCCCCGCCGATATCGCCGAATGCGGCCGACGCCTGAAAACCTGCTCCGAGGAGGTCGAGAGGCTGGAAGAAAAGTGGCTGGATGTGTCAGCGGCGCTGGAAGATCTGGCACGATAGGCGTGCAGCACGGCCATAGCTTTCAGGGAAAAATCAGCCTGATCGCTTAACCATAAAGCGCGAGAAGCTATCATAAATGCAGCAAAGGCCCGAAACCTCCGGGCGTTGCATTCTTTTTCAAGCGCATGTCAACGCCGCGCCCAGAGACCGCGTTGTGGATACATCTAAGGAGTTATCCCCATGACCATGACCGCAATGCTCTCTGCCTGGCCCGAAGACGAACGCGACCGCAAGCGCGCTCCTGCCCGCCTGTAAAGCGCATGTGCAGGCCTGCCGAAGGCCCCTTCAATCACATCGTCCTCCGTCCCCAGAAAATATTTCTCCCAATTCAGCTATCGGACTGACGCCGGCAGAAACTTCGTGTCAGGACCGCTCCAGTCGCTGGCTCCATAAAAAAAGGAACGTGGTAACACGTTCCTTTTTGCTTTGACCACGCCCGCATGAAGCAGCGGGCATGTTCAGGCATCAGCGCATGTGCAGGCCGCCGTTGACTGAGAAATCGGCACCCGTGGCGTAGCCGCCCTCCTCCGATGCCAGCCAGGCAACGATGGAGGCGATTTCGCTGGGCTCACCCAGGCGCTTGACCGGCACGGTGCCAACGATCTTCTCCAGCACCTCCGGGCGAATGGCCTTGACCATGTCCGTGCCGATGTAGCCCGGGCTCACGGTGTTCACCGTCACGCCCTTGGTGGCCAGTTCCTGCGCCAGCGCCATGGAGAAGCCGTGCATGCCGGCCTTGGCGGCCGAGTAGTTGGTCTGGCCGGCCTGCCCCTTCTCGCCATTCACGCTGCTGATGTTGACGATGCGGCCCCAGCCCTTTTCCACCATGTCGGCCACGACCTGCTTGGTCACGTTGAACATGCTGTTGAGGTTGGTCTCGATCACGGCGTCCCAGTCCTCGCGCGTCATCTTCGCAAACATGCGGTCACGCGTAATGCCGGCGTTGTTGACCAGCACGTCGATGCTGCCATGCTCGGCCTTGGCCTTGGCAAATGCCTCGACGGTGGAGTCCCAGTCTCCCACGTTGCCGGCCGAGGCGTAGAAGGTAAAACCCAGCGCCTTTTGCTCGCTCAACCACTTTTCGTAGTCCCGGGTGGGGCCACAGCCCGCAATGACCTTCAGCCCTTCCCGGTGCAGGCGCTGGCAGATGGCAGTGCCAATTCCACCCATGCCCCCTGTGACGTACGCGACTTTTTGACTCATTGTGTGCTCCTGTGTGCTTTGGTGGATGAAACGGTAAACACTCTACTCAAAAATTGGCCTAACGCCTAAAGGTGGAACCCGCGAAACGGGATTGTCACTTTGGCGTCAGGATCAGGCATGATGCGACGTTTGGCGTGGAGCGATCCCAAACCTCTCGCTGAGGGGCGACGCTCAGCGCTCCAGGGCCATGGATACACCCATGCCACCGCCAATGCACAGGGCGGCCAGGCCCTTGGCGGCATTGCGGCGCTGCATCTCGTGCAGCAAGGTGACCAGAATGCGGCAGCCCGAGGCACCGATGGGGTGGCCAATGGCGATCGCGCCGCCGTTGACGTTGACGCGCGCCGGATCGACCGCCAGCTCCTTGTTCACGGCGCAGGCCTGGGCGGCAAACGCCTCGTTGAGTTCGAACAGGTCCACGTCGGCGGCGTTCCAGCCGGCACGTTGCAGGGCCCTGCGCGATGCGGGCACGGGCCCCATGCCCATGGTGGCGGGATCAAGGCCCGACGTGCCATAGGCGGCGATGCGCGCCAGGGGCTTGAGACCCAGGGCGGCGGCTTTCTTGGCCGTCATGACCACCACGGCCGCGGCACCGTCGTTGATGCCCGAGGCATTGCCAGCCGTCACCGAACCGGCCTTGTCGAACGCCGGACGCAGGCCAGCCAGCGCATCGGCGTTGGTCTTACGGTTCAGGTACTCATCGGCATTGAACAGGAGGGGGTCGCCTTTTTTCTGCGGCAGTGACACACCGACGATTTCATCGGCAAACCGGCCCGCATCCTGCGCAGCGGCGGCCTTCTGCTGGCTGCCCAGGGCCAGCGCGTCCTGCATCTCACGCGTGATGCCGTAGGCCTTGGCCACGTTCTCGGCCGTGATGCCCATGTGGTAGTGGTTATAGACGTCCCACAGGCCGTCAACGATCATGGTGTCGGTCAGCTTCCAGTCGCCCATGCGCTGGCCATCGCGCGAGCCGTTGAGCACATGGGGCGCCAGGCTCATGTTTTCCTGGCCACCGGCCACCACGATCTCGCTGTCGCCCGTGGCCACGGCCTGGGCCGCGAGCATGACGGCCTTCAGGCCCGAACCGCACACGGCGTTGATCGTGAGCGCGGGCGTTTCCTTGGCTACGCCGGCCTTCATCATGGCCTGGCGTGCGGGGTTCTGGCCACAGCCGGCGGCAAGCACCTGGCCCATGATGACCTCCCCCACCTGTTCCGGGGCAACGCGCGCGCGCGCCAGAGCCTCGCGGATCACAAGGGCGCCCAATTCAGTGGCGGGAGTCTTAGCGAGGGAGCCGCCGAACTTGCCCACGGGCGTGCGAACGGCGGAAACGATGACGATGTCTTCCATGGTGAGTCCTTTTTCCAGCAATACCCGCCGGCATCATGCCGAGGGCGAACAAGTATTGTCTCTGGTATCCGAAGTGCCTCAGCCCAAGGCCCAAGCGGTTGTGATCATGCCTTTTGCTTGACGTAGCGGCCAGGCGCCGCCTCGATGGCCTTGTAGTGCGGCGCTTTTCCATAGCTCTTGGGTGCTGCGATTTGTTTGCCTCCATGGCTCGCAAGCCAGGCACACCAGTCGTCCCACCAGCTGCCGGGTAGTTCGGCCGCGCCGTCCAGCCACTCGTTCAGCGTAGGCGGCAGCTTGCCATCCTCGCGCACCCAGTGGCTGCGCTTCTTCTTCGCCGGCGGGTTGATCACGCCTGCAATATGGCCCGAGGCCCCCATGACGAAGCGCTTCTTGCCGGGCAGTACCTGGGTGGATGCGTAGGCCGAGGCAGCAGGCACGATGTGGTCCTCGCGCGAGCCATAGATGTACACGGGCAGGCGGACCTGGTTCAGGTCCAGTTGCTCGCCGCACACCGTGAGGGCTCCCGGCTGGATGAGCTTGTTTTCCAGATAGAAGTTGCGCAGGTACCAGGCGTAATACGGCCCGGGCAGGTTGGTGCTGTCGCTGTTCCAGTACAGCAGGTCGAACGGGGGCGGCGTCTGGCCCTTGAGATAGTTGTCGACCACGTAGTTCCACACCAGCTCGTTGGGGCGCAGGAAGCTGAAGGTGGAGGCCAGGTCCTGGCCTTTCATGAGGCCGCCCTGTCCCATCTGCATCTCGCGTACGCGCACAAAGGTTTCGTCGATGAACACATCGAGGATGCCGGTATCGCTGAAGTCAATGAGCGTGGTGAGGAAAGTGGCGCTGGCCACACTGTCCTGACCACGCGCCGCCAGCACGGCCAGCGCATTGGTCAGCATGGTGCCGCCCACGCAAAAGCCCAGGGCATTGATCTGATCGACACCGGCGATTTTTTGCACGGTGGCGATGGCGGTGAGCACGGCCTGCTCGATGTAGTCGTCCCAGGTCTTGTGCGCGAGCGACGCATCGGGGTTGCGCCAGCTCACCACGAAGGTGCGGTGGCCTTCGGCCACGGCGTGGCGGATCACCGAATTCTCGGGCTGCAGGTCAAGGATGTAGTACTTGTTGATGCACGGCGGCACCATCAGGAAGGGGCGCTCGTAGACCTTGGCCGTGAGCGGTTTGTATTCGAGCAGCTGGAACAGCTCGTTCTCGAACACCACCGCGCCCTCGGTCGTGGCGACGTTGCGGCCGACCTCGAAGCGGCTCTCGTCGGTCATGGAGATATGGCCCTGGCGCATGTCGTGCAGCAGGTTGGCCACGCCCTTGGCGATGCTCTCGCCATGGGTTTCCAGCGCCTTCTTCTGCGCCTCTGCATTGAAGGCCAGGAAGTTGCTGGGTGCCAAGGCGGCCAACCACTGCTCTACGCCGAAGCGGATGCGCGCGCGGGTCTTCTCGTCGGTCTCCACGGCATCGGCCAGGCCCATGAGGGCGCGGGCCTGCAGCTGGTAGGCCGCCACGGAGAAGGCCGACAGCGGGTTGTGCGCCCAACTCTCCCCGGCAAAGCGCCGGTCATGGGATTTGGCCGGCTGTGAATGCAGGCCCTGGCCCCATAGCGCGCGCGCATCGTCCATGTACTGCTGCTGCAGTGCGGCCAGCTTGTCGGTTGCGAAGCCCACCGGCGTAGCAGGCGGTAACGACATGGCCTTGCCCAGCTCACCGGGCTGCAGCATCTGCAGCGCCTTGCCCCAGCTTTCGTTGATCAATTGTTGGAATTGCCGAGCGCTTTCGGTCCAGTCGGTGTCGCTATCCATGCTGCCTCCTTGAATTTGCCCGACGTGGGCAGGACCCGCGATTGTTGCCTAGCCGGCCCCGGCTCGGCAATCCACAACAATGCTGCAGGGCAATAATGTTCCCGGGACGGTCGCCACCCGGCCACAATCCACGCTTTCTGGGAATTTGAAGATGTACCTGGTGCTTATCGGGTGGCTGTATGTGACCCTGCTGATGGCGGTGGCCGAAGCGCTTTCGGCGCAGGGCACGGTGCTTGGCGCCGTCATCACCTTTGTGCTCTACGGGCTGTTGCCCATGTCGGTGGCGCTCTACATCCTGGGCACGCCGGCGCGCAAGCGCGCCATACGGGCGCGCCAGCGGGCCGCGGCGGCGGCCCCAGCGCCGTCAGTCGGCCAGCCAGATGCAGGCCGCCATGCGCCCGCTGCTGCCGAACAGGGGGGTATCGCGCCGGTGGGAAAAGAACCGTAAGGGGTTGCCTACCGTACACCAGGCGGGCGAACCATCGTTGCCGTAGAGGGCGGTCACGCCCCGGGCGCGCAGGCGCTGGCGCGCCAGAGCCGCCAGGTCGGCCAGCAGCTTGCCGCCGCTGCCATGCGGCGTGAAATGCCGGGCGGACTGCGGGTCCTGCGCGCAGAAGGCATCGCGCACCTCGGGGCCGACCTCGAAGGCCAGTGGACCTATGCAGGGGCCGAGCCAGGCAAGCACCTCGCCAGGTGATTTTGCAGCCTCATTATTGATAGCTGGCTGCGCTTTTCCATCCTGCGTTTCATTCGCAAAACACCTCAGGGTTTGCTCCAGCACCCCCGCCGCCAGGCCACGCCAGCCGGCATGCGCCGCCGCCACGCGCGTACCAGCACGGTTGGTGAAGAGCACGGGCAGGCAGTCGGCCGCCATGACCGTGCAGGCTATTCCTCGCGCCTGGGTGGTGCAGGCGTCCACACCCGCGCCCTCGGGCGTATCGGCATGGAGCGGCAGCACGGCCGTGCCATGTACCTGGCGCAGGTACACGGGCCGCACGGGCCGCCCCCCGGAACTCAAGGACCTCTGCAACATGGCCCAGTTGGACTGCACCGCCGACGGGGCGTCGCCCACGTAGCGGCCCAGGTTGAAGCTGTCAAAGGGCGGCGCGCTCACGCCACCGCTGCGTGTGGTGCACAGCGCGCGCACCTGGGCGGGCGCCGGCCAGTCGGGCCGCAGCCAGTCGTGGGGAACGGCTTGCGCCATGGGTTCAGCCCTCATGGTCCGGGCAGGCCGAGGGCTGTGCGCGCTGGAAGGCGGGCAGCTGCATGCAGGCCTCGAACGCGGCCATGGTGCGCGGCAGGCCGTCGAGATGTACGTTGAAGCGCTGGCCGTTGAAGACCTGCGGCACCAGGCAGCAGTCGGCCAGCGTGGGCGCGTCGCCCCAGCACAGGCGCGAGGGCGCCAGGCCCGCGGCGGCACGCTCGCTCGCCAGCAGCTCCAGCTGGCGCTCGAAGGCCTCCAGCCCCTGACGTACCCAATGGCGGTACCAGGCGTCCTTGGCCGCATCATCGAGCTGCAGCTGGCGCTTGAGGTACTTGAGCACACGCAGGTTGTTCAGCGGGTGGATCTCGCAGGCCACCATCTGTGCCAGCGCCCGCACATGGGCCCGCGCCAGCGCGTCGCCGGGCAGCAGCGGCGGCGCGGGATGGGTCTCGTCCAGGTATTCGATGATGGCCATGGACTGAGCGAGCAGGTGGCCGTCATCGGTCTGCAGCGCCGGCACCAGCGCGTCACCCAGGCGGCTGGCGTAGGCCGGCGCCCGTTGCTCGCCCTTGGCCAGGTGCACGGGCACGTAGTCGTAGGGCAGGCCCTTGAGCTCCAGCGCAATGCGCACACGAAACGAAGCCGAGGAGCGGAAGTAGTTGTAGAGCTTCATGCGGGCCAGCATACGCCAAGCACGCACAGGGCGAATGAACGCAGTGGTCCATGGGGTGGGCCGCACCGTGGCACACTGCGTCCATCTGTCACGCTCCCAACCATCCAGCCATCACCATGAGCTACGTCATTGCCGCCCCCGTCCCGGCCAGCGTTCCCGTGCAGGGATCGAGTGCGCGCTTTCCCGTGCACCGCATCTACTGCGTGGGCCGCAACTATGCCGAGCATGCCAAGGAGATGGGTTTCACCGGCCGCGAGCCGCCCTTCTTCTTCATGAAACCGGCCGATGCCGTGTTGCCCGTGAACCAGGGCGAGACGGGCCGCATGCCCTACCCCAGCCTCACCCAGGACCTGCACCACGAGATCGAGCTCGTGGTGGCCATCGGCAAGGGCGGCAAGAACATCGCCGCGGCGTATGCGCACCAGCATATCTGGGGCTACGCCGTGGGCCTGGACATGACGCGCCGCGACCTGCAGGGCGAGATGAAGAAGCAGGGCCGCCCCTGGTGCATAGGCAAGGGCTTCGATGCCAGCGCCCCCATAGGCCCGATCACCCCCGCCGCGCAGGCCGGCAACGTGGAGCAGGCCGCCATCTGGCTGCAGGTCAATGGCGCGGACCGCCAGCGCAGCAGCGTGAGCCAGCTGATCTGGAACATTGCCGAAACCATAGAGCACCTGTCGGCCGCCTGGGAACTGCAGCCCGGCGACCTGATCTTCACGGGCACGCCCGAGGGCGTGGGCGCCGTGGTGCGTGGCGATGTGCTCGACGCGGGCATCGCTGGCCTGGGTGGGCTGCGCGTCGAACTGGTTTAAAACTACTATAAAGATAGCTGCCAGCGTCTGATGCACAAGCGCTGGAGTCCTTTTTTCTACATATCCCCGATGATTTTCCGCCGCCCCATCAAGCATTGCCGCGAATGCGGCGCGGCCGTGGCCTACCGCCTGCCGGGTGACGGCGACACGCGCGAGCGTGCCGTCTGCCCGGTCTGCGGCACCATCCACTACGAAAACCCGCTCATGGTGGTGGGTACGGTGCCGGTGCTGGGCGATCGCGTGCTGCTGTGCAAGCGCAACATCGAGCCGCGCTGGGGCAAGTGGACCTTGCCCGCCGGCTTCATGGAACTGGACGAAACCACGGCGCAAGGCGCGGCGCGCGAGACCGACGAGGAGGCCGGCGCCCAGATCGAGCTGGGCCCGCTGTTTTCGCTGCTCAACGTGCCGCAGGTGGGCCAGGTGCATATCTTCTACCTGGCCACGCTGCTGAGCGACCGCTTCGACCCCGGGCACGAGACCATCGAGGCGCGGCTGTTCCGCGAAGACGAGATCCCCTGGGACGAGATCTCGTTTCGCACCGTCAAGAGAACGCTGGAACAGTTCTTCGCCGACCGCCGCGCGGGGCGCTTTGGCGTGCACAGCTTCGACATCCTTTAGAACGTGTTTACGTTCTTATCCTCCCGCTCACCGGATGGCCGGGTGCTGCGCCGCCATCAGGCCAGGGCCTTTTTCATCCCATCTTCGCGAGAATGCCGGCCATTTCATCCTTGGAGAAGGCGCGCAGGGTCTGCATGCGGATGTTGCCGGCCGACGCAATGGCCAAGCCGAAGGCCGTGGCCGACGCATCGTCCGCGGCCTCGATGACCGTGACCAGGTCATAGGGGCCAAGCGTCCAATAGATCTGCGACATCTTGGCGCCAAATTTCGAGGCTGCCTCCTTCACGGCATCGGCACGCTTGGTGGTGTCCTTGACGCTGCGGATTCCCTGGTCGGTGAAGTTGCACAGAGCAATGTAGGTTGCCATGACGTTTCCTTTCGCAACGGGGCCCGGGTCGGTGAACTGGCTGAGCAGGCCCCTTGCCCAACCGGAAATGCAGCCTCCCTCGGTGAACGGAAGAATCCATAGGCAATCGCCAACGCCCGAATACGGGCAGGTGCATCAAGATGCACCCTCTTCGCAGCGACGTCAATGCCAGAACCACGGCTTGTATACGTTGCGACTAAAACCACGCAGAAACCAAATACCTGCGGCTCCAATCAGTTCCGCATCAAGAGTCGTGGGATGGGCGGCAAAGATCAGTTAATCGCATGGCACTTTGCCAACGCCGCCAGATTGGAGTCAAATAAGCTCAGCGATTCTCAATTAAATCGCCCTCATCCACCCTTCGCGGAGGTACATCATGGCAGAACAAATCCGCTCTGCAGATCTACTCGTCAAGACTGCGCTCGCAAATCCTGACACGCTGGAGGCGTTGAAAAATAGACCCATTGAAACTCTGAAGAGCCTGGCCCAGGATGCAACCCAAAGCCTGCCGCGCGCTTTGCCACCCCCGGACTCGCTGACCAATAATTTCATATGGATTATCGTGGTGCTTGCGTTTGCCGTCGTGATGCTGGGTTCGGCATATGTATTGGCCTCAACGGTAACCGTAAAAGCCGAGGCAGGTGTTACGTATATTACAAAAGGCGAGACAATATTGACGGTATTTACGACCGTGGTCGCCTTTTTGGCCGGCCTGTTGTCACCTAGCCCGTTGAAGCGGTAGGCCGAGTGCTGCGCAGTCGCCCCAGGCCCAGCCCCGCCAGGCACAGCGCCGCAAAGGCGCCGCCGGCCCAGAAGGTCACGGCCGGTCCCAGCTTGTCCCACACCAGCCCGGCGATCACACTGGCGGCCAGCATGGCCAGGCCGCTGGCGAGGTTGAACACGCCATAGGCCGTACCACGCAGATCGGCCGGCGTGGCATGGGCCACCATGGTGGCCAGCAGGCCCTGCGTCATGCCCATGTGTATGCCCCACACCGCCACGCCCGCGATCACCATACCCCAATGCTGGGCCGTGGCCAGCAGGACGTCGGCCACGATCAGTACCACCAGCCCCCAGGCCAGCAGTTGCCTGTGGCCCACGCGATCCGACAGCCAGCCGAACGGGTAGGCTGCTGCCGCATAGACCAGGTTCATCGCCACCATCACCAGCGGCACCAGGGCGATGGCAATGCCCAGTTCCTGGGCGCGCAGCACGAGGAAGGCCTCGCTAAAGCGTGCCAGCGTAAACAAGGCGCCCACCGCCACTACCCACCAGTAGGCGGCACCCAGGCGGCGCATGTTCTCGCGCCTGATCGGATTGGTGCGTGGCGCGCCCTCCTCGTGGCGCTCGCTCTCGCGCACGCCCAGCGCCAGCACGGCCACGGCCAGCAGGCCGGGTACCACCGCCACCCAGAACACGGCGCGGAAGTCGTCCGCCCACAGCAGCATCAGGCCTACGGCCAGCAGAGGGCCGACGAAGGCGCCCACCGTATCGAGCGACTGGCGCAGGCCAAAGGCGGCGCCACGGATCTCGGGCGGGGTGACATCGGCCACCAGCGCATCGCGCGGTGCGCCGCGTATGCCCTTGCCGACGCGATCGATGAGGCGCGCGGCCACTACCAGGCCCGCGCCCGAGGCGATGGCGAACAGCGGCTTGGTGAAGGCGCCCAGGGCATAGCCCAGCAGCGCCAGGCCCTTGCGCCTTCGAAAATAGTCGCTGAGAGCGCCCGAGAACACCTTGACGATCAGCGCCGTGGCCTCGGCCAACCCTTCGATGACGCCCACCGCGAGGACCGACATGCCCAGCGTTCCCACCATGAACATGGGCAGCAGGCTGTGGATCATCTCGGAAGAAATGTCCATGAGCATGCTGACCACACCCAGCACCCAGACGGTGGCGGGAATGCGCGGGCGTGAGGCGGGCTGTGATGGCTGCATGAAGGCTCCGGCGGGTCGCAACGAGGATCGGCGCGGCGCCTTGTGGCGCAGCCGTGATCTTACGGGCGTGCTGGCTGCGCACCCTCCAACGGCCCGGTGATCGCAGAAGGCGCCGTCTCAGCCTCGGGCGCCTGGTTGACCCACACGGGCGGCTCCGCCGGCGCATTGGCGCGCGGCGTGACCTCCTGCAGGGGCACGAGCGGCGCCTCGATGATCTCCGGGCGCTCCTCGGCTGGCGGGGCGCTGGCCGCGGGCGCGGGTGCGCGCGGCGGCTCGGGCTGCGGCGCGGGCGGCGCCGTTGCCGGGCCGGCTGGTTCGCCCGTGCGGCGGCCGAACAGGTCATAGACCCAGTTGCGCAGCGTGCCCGTGGCCGTGGCGATCCAGCTGCTGTCCTCCTCGTCGATGAAGCGCTCGCGCGTGTCGATGATCTTGCCGCGCAGCGCCTGGCGGAACACGTCGCCCACCATGGGCAGCGCGCTGTGCGCGCCCTGCCCCCAGTAGTCGCTGCGCAGCGTGATGCGCCCATCATTGAAACCGGCCCAGGCGCCGGCCACCAGCTGCGGGTGCATGAGGATGAACCAGCCGTCGGTGTTGTCCTGTGTGGTGCCGGTCTTGCCGGCCACGTCGGCCGTGATGCCGTAGCGCCCGCGTATGGCCGCGCCCGTGCCCTTGTCGATGACGCCGCGCATGGCGTCGCGCAGCTCCTGCGCGGCGTTGAGGCCCAGGGCGCGCTCGGGCGCGGCGCTCTTGAATTCTTCGAGCAGCTTGCCGTTCTTGTCCTCGATGCGCGTAATCACCTGGGGCGCCATGTAGCGCCCGCCGCTGGCGATGGTGCCGTAGGCGGCCACCATTTCCTTCAGGGTGACCGAGCTCGTACCCAGCGCCAGCGCGGGCACGGCCTCCAGCTTGGATTCGCGCACGCCCATGGCGCGCGCGAGCTGCACCACGCGCTCGGGCCCCACCTGCTGCATGAGCTGGGCGGTGATGGTGTTCTTGGAATAGGCCAGGCCGTCGCGGAGCATCATGGGCTGCTCGCTGGGCGGCGTGCGGCCGTCCGTGGGGCGCCAGACCTGTTTGCCGCCCAGGGGGATTTCGACGGCGGTATCCATGAGCTCGTCCGTGGGCAGCATGCCTTTGGCAAAGGCCGCACCGTAGACGAAGGGCTTGAAGGTGGAGCCGGGCTGGCGCCGGGCCGCCTGCACATGGTCGAAGGGATCGGCGCCATAGTCGCGGCTGCCCACCCAGGCCAGCACCGCGCCGTTCCTGGGGTCCAGCGCCATGAAGCCGGCCTGTACGCGGGTCTTGGCCTCGCGCAGCCTGCGCAGGAAGTCACCATCGGCCAGCAGCTTCATCAGCACCTCCTCGGGCGCGCCTCCCGCTGCCACGGCCTTTTCGTACTGGGGCGACTCGCGCACCAGCTGCTGCACCAGCGGGTTCTTGGCGCCCCAGGCACCGCGCGGCGCCCAGGCGGCGTCGGCCACGCCCTGCAGCTGCCGGCCCTGGCGCTGCACGGCTTGGGTTGCGATCTCCTGCAGGCGGGCGTCGATGGTGGTGCGCACCACCAGCCCGTCGGAATACAGGCTGTAGCCATTGCGGTCGGCCCAGTCGATGAGCTGGCGCCGCAGCTGCTGCGCCAGGTGCGGCGCCAGGCCCGCCACCTCGCTCTGGCGCTCGAAGCGTATGCGCAGGGGGCGCTTGATGAGCTTGTCGTACTCGGCCGCCGGGAGCTTGCCGCGCTTCTTCATCTGCGCCAGCACGGTGTTGCGCCGCTCCTGGGCGCGCTCGGGGTTGAGCACGGGGTTGTAGTAGGCCGTGCCCTTGAGCATGCCGATCAGCGTGGCGCTCTCCAGCACCGTCAGCTTGTCGGCCGACTTGTCGAAGTAGGTGCGCGCCGCCATCTCTATGCCATAGGCGTTGTAGAGAAAGGGCACGGTGTTCAGGTAGGTCTCCAGGATCTCGTCCTTGGAGTACAGCGCCTCGATCTTCAGCGCCGTGATGGCCTCCTTGAGCTTGCGCGTGAGCGTGGGCGCACGGCCTATGTCCTCGGGGTAGAGGTTGCGCGCCAGCTGCTGGGTGATGGTGGAGCCGCCCTGCCGATCACCGCCCGCGGTGCGCAGCAGGGCCGAGGCCGTACGTCGCCAGTCGAGGCCGAAGTGGTCGTAGAAGCGGTGGTCCTCGGTGGCGATCAGCGCATCCACCACGGGCCGCGCAATGGTCTTGAGCGGTACCCATTCACGGTTCACCCAGCGGTATTCGGCCAGCAGCCGCCCGTCGGCCGACACCAGTTGCGCCGGCTGGTCGCTCTTGGCCTTGCGGATGTCGCTGATGGCGGGCGTGAACGGGATCAGCGCCAGTACGTACAAAAACCCGGCCAGCGCCAGCGCGGCCAGCAGCCACAGCAGGCCGTGGGCAGAGGCCCAGCGCTCGGGTCGCTGGGCCAGGCGCGCCAGCCGCGGCCGCAGCAGGGCCCAGCGCGCGCGCAGAGATACGAAATAACGCATGAGTGATTACAGTAAAAAAAGGCCTGCAGCGCTTGTGCATCAAGCGCTGACAGCTATGAATTCAGAAGTATTGTCCCCTTGGAGCCAAGGCGACGGGGCCGGATGGCGGCGGCGGAGCCGGGCGCGGCAAAGACCCGCTTTATACCGCCAATCGTTAGAAATCAATGGCTTACAGGTTTTTCCAAAGGCTCAAGTAGCGAAACCTA
>JAFEDY010000017.1 GCA_018241405.1 Pseudomonadota bacterium
AACGCTATTCAGGACGGGTCATGGACGGCCCGGGCAGTGCCGATAATCCCTGCACCTGGAGAAGCGCATGTTGTTACAAATTTCCGCGACCACCGATTTCGAGCACATGTTCGATGTTGCCCCCGTCTCACTCTGGCTGGAGGATTACAGCGCCGTGCGCCGGTTGTTTGCACAGTGGCGCGCGCAGGGGGTGGTCGATGTGGCGGCACATCTGCGCCAGAACCCAGAGTGCATCGCGGCCTTCGGCGCCAGTATCCGCCTGCTGCGCGTGAACCAACGCACGCTGGAACTGTTTGCTGCGCCCGACCAGGCCACCTTGGAGGCCTCGCTGGATCAGGTGTTTCGCGGCGACATGTTCCAAAGCGCCATCGTCGAGGTGCAGCAGCTTTGGGACGGCGCGCCCGAGTTTGCCAACCAGACAGTGAACTACGCGCTCGATGGGCGGCGCCTGGATGTGCGCATACGCGGGCGTATCCTGCCCGGTTATGAAGACTGCTGGAGCCGTGTGCTGGTGTCGCTGGAGGATGTGACCGAGCAGGCGCAGGCGCGCCTGCGCCTGCAGCGCAGCGAGGAATATGCACGCGGGCTGTTCGAGCATTCCCCCGTGTCGCTGTGGGTCGAGGACTTCAGCGCTGTCAAGCGCCTGCTGGACGAGGTGCGCGACCAGGGCATACGCGACTTCCGGACCTTTCTCAAGGTCCACCCCGAGTTCGTCGAGCGCTGCATGCGCGAGATCCGCGTGCTCGACGTCAACCGGCTCACCTTGGACATGTTCAGCGCAGGCAGCAGGCAGGCCCTGCTGGCAGGGCTGGACAAGGTGTTTCGCGGCGAGATGCGCGAGTCGTTTGCCGAGCAGCTCATAGACCTGTGGGAGGGCAAGCTATACCAGCAGCGCGAGGTGATCAACTACAACCTCGCTGGCGAGCAGCTGCACATCCATATGCAGTTCGCGGTGCTGGAGGAGCGCCGCCACGACTGGGGCATGGTGCTGCTGTCGCTGGTGGACATCACCGCGCGCAAGAAGGCCGAGGCCTATCTGGAGTACCTGGGCAAACATGACGTGCTCACCGGCCTGCGCAACCGCGCCTATTACATGGAGGAACTCAGCCGCCTCACGCGCAAGGGCCCCTGGCCGGTGGCGGTGCTGGCCATCGACCTGAACGGCCTGAAGGCGATCAACGACGAGCAGGGCCATGGCGCGGGCGATGCCATGCTGCGACGCGTGGGCGAGGTGCTGGCCAAGGCAGTGGATGCGCCGGCCTGCGCGGCGCGTATCGGTGGCGACGAGTTCAGCGTGCTCATGCCCATGACCGACGAGCGCGGCGCCCAGGCCATGCTGGACCGCATCGCCAACATGCTGGATCTCAACAACCAGTTCTACGCGGGCCAGGCCCTGGGTCTGGCCATGGGCCTGGCCGTGGCCGCAGCGGGCGAGCACATCGAGGCCGCCGTGCACCGTGCGGATCAGGCCATGTATGCCGAAAAGGTGCGCTACTACACGGCTCTGGGCATAGACCGGCGCCGCGACTGAGGCCGTGCCATCATCCGGGCGCAGCCTTAGGCATGCGCAGCCGTGCGTCCGATCTCGGGCCAGCGGTGGTGCAGGTAGATCCAGGATAGCAGGCCCACGCACATCATCAGCAGGGATGCGGTCGCCAGCAGCACCGTGGAATGCATCACCAGCGGCGCCACCACGCCGGCCACCAGCCCGTTGGCCGTGGAGCCCACAAAGGCCTGCAGCGACGAGGCCATGCCGCGGCGCTGCGGGTACAGGTCCAGCACCAGCAGCGTGACCACGGGCACCATCAGCGCCCAGCCAAAAGAGAAGACGCCTATGGGCCACATGGCCCATGCGGGGTGGGCCTTGAACAGCAGGTTGGCGCACAGGTTCAGGACTGCCATGGCAAACATGATCAGGAAGCCGTGGCGGATCTGGCGCTTTGGCGGAATGCGTCCCGCCAGGCGTCCGCTCACCCAGGCGCCGCCCATGATGCCGGCGATCGTCGTCATGAAGAACCAGAAGAACTGCGTGGGCGCCAGGCCCAGCAGATCACCTAAAAAGGCCGGCGCCGACAGCACGTACAGGAACATGCCATTGAACGGCACGCCGCTGGCCAGCGCCAGCAGCAGAAAGCGCGGGCTGGTGCCCAGCTCCCAGTAGCCGCGCAGCAGGTGGCCCAGGTGCATGGGTTGGCGGCCCTGCGGCGGCAGTGTCTCGGGCAGCAGGCGCCAGTTGGCAAACCACAGCAGCACGCCGACGCCGGTCAGAAACCAGAACACGCTGTGCCAGCCCAGGTGCACCGACACCCAGCCCCCGACCATGGGGGCAATGGCCGGTGCCACGCCGAAGAAGATGGTGACCTGGCTCATCACGCGCTGCGCCTGCGTGGGCGGGAAGATGTCGCGGATCACCGCGCGCGAGACCACGATGCCCGCGCCCGCCGACAGCCCCTGCAGGGCGCGGAAGGCCACCAGCTGGCCTATGCTTTGCGATAGCGCACAGCCCATGGAGGCCAGCGTGAACACCGCCAGCCCGCACAGCACCACGGGGCGGCGGCCAAAGCTGTCCGACAGCGAGCCGTGGAACAGCGTCATGAAGGCGAACGCGAACAGATAGGCCGACAGCGTCTGCTGCATCTGCACCGGCGTGGCGCCGAGCGCATTGCTGATGGCCGGGAAGGCCGGCAGATAGGTGTCTATGGAGAACGGCCCCACCATGCCCAGCAAGGCCAGCAGGATGGCAAGTGCCCAGCGTGGGCCGCGCCAGAGGTCTTGGGCGTGAGGGTGCATGGATGGCGGGCAACGGCGCGGACGCCGTGCAAAGCGCTCGATTATGGGTCAAGCCGCCGCCGGATGCTGCCGGCACATCGAATGGATAACTATAAAAACAATAGCTTCCAGCGCTTTATGGTAAAGCGCTGGAGCCATAAAATGCTTGAATGATTGGGCGCTGGCTCAATGGCCGCCATGCTTGCCATGCCCGGCGGCCGGCGCGGCCGCCGCGCCCAGGGCGCGCGCGGGCACCTGCAGCTCCTGCGACTGGCGCTGGCCGTCCTTGCCCTCGAAGACCAGGGTCAGCGGCACGGTGGCGCCCTGGGCCACGGGCTGCTTCAGATCCAGCAGCATGATGTGGTAGCCGCCGGGCTTGAGCTCCACCGCCTGGCCGGCGGGCAGCTCCAGCAGGGGCACGGCGCGCATCTTCATGACGTTGTCCACGAGCTTCATCTCGTGCACCTCGGTCACGCCGGCCGCCGGGCTGCTGGCGCCGACCAGGCGCATGTCCTGCGCGGCCGTCAGGCGCATGAAGGCGCCGGTGGCCTTCTGCTGCGGCACGGTGGCGCGCACCCAGGCGTCTTGCACGTTGACCTGGGCATGGGCCAGACCCGACAGCAGCAGGGCGGCGGCGAGCGCCAGGCGGGTGGTGAGTCGTTTGGCTGGCATGGGAAATCTCTGGCATCGAAAGAAAGAAGGGTGCGCAACGGCGGTCGAATGCGCAAGTCGCCGCGCATTATCGGTGCCAGACGCTGAATTGCTCCGGCCCCATGCCCGGTGGTAGCAGACGTCGCAGCGCGCCGGCGTCGTTCAGGCGCCAGTCGCGGCGCGTCCCCTGTATCCAGCCGCTGGCCTGCCATTGCGCCAGCAGGCGGCTGAGCGTCTCGGCGCGCACACCCAGGCGTGCCGCCAGGTGGCGTTGGCTGGTGGGCAACTCGACATGCGTGCCGCCGGGGCCGGCCAGTGCCAGCACATAGCCCGCCAGGCGCTGCTGGGCATTGCTGCGCGTGAGCCAGTCGATTTCGTTTTCGCGCCGGCACAGGCATTGGCTCAGCGCCTGCAGCAGGCACAGGGCCAGGGCAGGGTGGCAGGCGCAGGCCGTGTGCAGCGCCTGGCGCGGTATGCGCCAGACCCGGGTGCCCGTATGCGCGCGGGCCGTCATGGGGTGCTGGCCATGGGGCAGGAACATGGCCGCCGCTGCCACCAGGGCGCCCGCCCCGAAGCGCTCGAGCATGCGCTCCTCGCCTGCCGCGTCATAGCGCAGCAGTTCCACGCAGCCCAGCTCGACCAGCAGGCAGTGGCTGGCCGGATCGCCCTCATGGAACAGCGTCTCGCAGGCCGCATGGCGCCGGGGCGTGGCGTGGCGCGCCAGGTCGGCCAGGGCCGCGGGCGGCAGGCCTTGCAGCGCCGGGCAGGCCGCCAGCAGTGTCCGCACCTTGGCCGCGTTGGGGCATTGTGGCAACGGCGCGTCGGCCGAGGGCGGTTTGACAAATGTCATTCCGGTTTCCGTGTTTTTCAAAATAATTACGAATGCGAATGAATTGCATTTGCGATTCTCTCTGGTATTTTGCACTTTCCGCCCAGCCTCGCGCGCGTCTTCCGGTCGTTGCGTCCAGCCAGCGCGGTTCTTTCTCTGGACATCCATGCACCACCGTCTGAACTTTGGCAGGCCCTGCCGCCGCCATCCACTGGCCCTGGCCGCGCTGCTGTTTGTGGCCGGCGCGGCCCAGGCCGAGCAGCCCGCGCAAACCGTGGCCCAGGCGCCCGCCCAGGGCCTGCCCGCCGTCACCGTCACGGCCACCATGACCGAGCAGGACGCACGCACCGCGCCGGCCAGCGTCACCGTCATCACCGCCGAGGAGCTGGCCGAGAAGAACGCCACCGACCTGCTGGACGCCGTGCGCGGCGCGCCCGGCATCACGCTCACCGGCCGCCAGGTGGGCGGCAGAAAGACGCTGGCGCTGCGCGGCCTGGAGGGCAAGCACACGCTGACGCTGATCGACGGGCGGCGCATCAGCGCCAGCGACGACGTGATCGGCCATTCGGACTACCAGTACGGCTGGCTGCCGATCTCGGCCATGGAGCGCGTGGAGATCATCCGCGGCCCGATGTCGGCGCTGTACGGCTCCGAGGCGCTGGGCGGGGTCATCAACATCATCACCAAGCGCCCCAGGGACCGCTGGGGCGGCTCCATCGGCATCTCGGGCGCGACGGGCCTGTCGAGCGACGCGGCCAGCGAGGGCGGCACCTCGATCTACGCGGGCGGGCCGCTGGGCGAGCGTGCGCGCCTGTCGGTCAACGCCGAGTACGCGCACCGCAATGCCACGCCCGATGTGGACGACCGCCGCTACAGCGAGATCGAGGGCCGCAAGCCGCGCAACCTGGGGCTGGAGGCCGAGTTCGACCTCACGGCCCGGCAGCGCCTGCAGGCCGGCATCAGCGACGGCAAGGAAATACGCCTGTACGACGACGTGAGCCCGGCCGGCCGCGCCTACGCCAACCGCTACGACCTGGACCGCCGCCAGACCCATGTGGGCTGGACCGGCGACTTTGGCGATACCCGCGCCCAGCTGCGCGCCTACCGCAGCGAGATGAGCGTGACCAACACCCGCAGCAACGGCGTGGCAGCGACGCGCCCGCAGGACATGCGGGACGACGTGGTCGATGGCCATGTCACCCTGCGCCGCGGCGGCCACCAGATTGCCCTGGGCGGCGAGTGGCGCAACGAGGAGCTGGTCAACGCCGGCCTCAAGGGCGGGCGCGACGACGTCACGCACAAGGCGCTGTTCGTGCAGGACGAGTTCTCGCTCACCGCGAGTCTCATGGCCACGCTGGGCCTGCGCGCCGACCACCACGGCCTGTTCGGCAGCGAGCTGAGCCCGCGCGCCTACCTGGTGTGGGAGGCCAGCCCCAGCCTGGTCGTCAAGGGCGGCTACGGCCACGCCTTCAAGGCGCCCACGCTCAAGCAGATCTCGCCCAACTACGTGGGCGCAGAGGGGCCGCACAGCTTCCTGGGCAATGGCAACATCAAGCCCGAGACGTCGAATTCGTTCGAAATTGGCGCCGACTGGCAGGTCAGCCCCAGCTGGTCGCTGCGCGCCACGGCCTTTCATACCGAGGTCAGGCAGCTCATCACCTACCGCCTGCTGCAGCAGGTCGGCATACGCCGCGTCTACCAGTACGACAACGTGGACGCCGCGCGCATCCAGGGGCTGGAGGCGGGCTTTACCTGGGCCATCACGCCGCAGCTCAGCCTGAGCACCGACGCCACCGTGCTGCACACGCGCGACAAGAGCACCGGCAAGCGCCTGAACGACAGGCCGACGACCAGCGTGGCATCGCACCTGGCCTGGCGCTCTGCCGGTTGGGATGCGCGCCTGGGCCTGCAGTACACGGGCAAGCAGGACAGCTATGGCAACAGGCTGCCCGCCTACACGCTGTGGAACGCCAGCCTGGGCCGCGCCTGGAAGCTCAATGCCACGCAAAGCCTGAACCTGCGCGCCGGCCTGGAGAACCTGGGCAATGTGCGCCTGGCCGAGAAGTCGCCCAACTTCGGCTACGCCGAGCTGGGGCGGCGCGTGTTCGTCTCGGCACGCCTGGATTTCTAACTATAAAAACAATAGCTGCTAGCGCTTGTCCATAGCGCGCAGGAGGCCGATTTGACTTATCACTACAAGCTGCGCTGGCTGCTGTGCGCCGCGCTGCTGCTGCTGGCCGGCGCGGCGCGCGCCGCGTCGGTGCTCTTCATCGCCACCGGCAACGTGCCGCAGGGCAAGTTCCACCAGCTCGCCGAGATCGCGCGCCCGCACGGCATCGCCGTCGAGGTGCGCTATCTGAACAGCCTGCCCGCCGACGTCGATGCCGGCCTGTGGCAAGGGCGTGACGCCGTGTTCTTCGACAGCTACCTGCAGGACGAGGTGCGCGATCGCCTGGTGCGTGCGCTGCCGGGGCTCAAGGCTCCCAACGCCTGGCTGTACGACGCGCAACCGGCCTGGGGCGGCGGATTGAGCGAGGCCGTGGCGCGCCGGCTCATTACCTATTACGCCAGCGGCGGGCGGCAGAACTACGAGGGCTTCTTCGCCACGCTGGCGGCGCAGCTCAAGGGTGCCAACGCCCTGGCCGCCGCGCCCGACCCGGTGGTCTTCCCCAAGACCGGCATCTACCACCCGCGCCAGAGCGGCCTGGTCACGGGCGACGTGCATGGCTACCTGCGCGGGCAGGGCGTCGATACGAAGGCGGCCGCGCGCAAGCCCGTCGTCGCCATTGCGCTGCACCAGCAGTACATAGGCTCCATGCAGACCGCCTACATCGACGACATGGTGGCGCGCATCGAGGCCGGCGGCGCCGTGGCCCTGCCGTTCTACACGCCGATGATGGGCGACGGCGGCTTTCCCAAGATCCTGCAGCCCGCCGGCCCGGGCACGCCGGTGCTGGCCGACGTGCTGATCAACACCCAGATCACGCTGAACGCCGACGAGCGCCGCGCCGAGTTCGAGCGCATGGGCATCTCGGTCATCCAGGCCATGACCTACCGCCGCGGCGACGAGGCAGACTGGGCCGCCAACCCGCAGGGCATCGCCACCATGGACGTGCCCTTCTACCTGGCGCAGGCCGAATACGCGGGCATCACCGACATCCAGGTGGCGTCTGCCGTGCGCAAGGGCGACGAGCAGATCCTGCCCATCGCGCCCCAGGCCGCGGCCGTGGCCGCCAAGGCGCTGAACCTGGTGAAGCTGCAGCGCAAGCCCAACGCCGACAAGCGCGTGGCCGTGATGTTCTGGAACTACCCGGCGGGCGAGAAGAACCTGTCGGCCTCCTTCCTGAACGTGCCGCGCAGCCTGCAAAGCACGCTGACCGCCATGGCCGCCGCCGGCTACCGCACCGAGACGCCGGACGAGACGCACCTGATCACGCTGCTGCAGCGCCTGCTGGCCCCGTCCTACCGCGGCGGCGCGCTGGAGCCGCTGTTGCAGGACGGCCTGGCGGCGCTGCTGCCCGTCAAGGACTACCGCGCCTGGCTGGCCGGCCTGCCGCAGCCCACGCAGGAGGCCATACGCAAGGCCTGGGGCGAGCCCGAAAAGTCCCCCTGGGTGCTGCAGCGCGGCGGCCAGGCGCAGTTCGTCATCCCGCGCCTGCAGCTGGGCCAGGTCACGCTGCTGCCCCAGCCCGGGCGCAGCGGCATGGCGCCGGGCAGCACAGACGCGCGCGCCAAGGAGCGCGAGATCTACCACTCCACCACCGACCTGCCGCCGCACCACTACCTGGCCGCCTACCTGTGGACGCGCCAGCACAACGACGCGCTGGTGCACTACGGCACGCACGGCACGCAGGAATGGCTGCCGGGCAAGGAGCGCGGCCTGTCGGTGCATGACGCGCCGCTCTTGGCGCTGGGCGACATCCCCGTGGCCTACCCGTACATCGCGGACAACATCGGCGAGGCCACCCAGGCCAAGCGCCGCGGCCGCGCAACAATAGTCAGCCACCAGACGCCGCCGTTTGCCCCGGGCGGCCTGCACGACGCGCTGACCGCCATGCACGACCTGCTGCACGAGTGGCAGGCCCAGGACGAGGGCGCCGTGCGCGATCGCATGGCCGTTGACCTGCTGGCCGCGGCGAAGAAGGAGCGCGTGATTGCCGACATGGACTGGACCGAGGCGCGGGTGAAGGCGCAATTTGCCGACTTCGTGGACCAGCTGCACAACCACCTGCACGAGCTGGCGCAGACCGCCCAGCCCCAGGGCCTGCACACCCTGGGCCGCGCACCCGAGGAGCTGCACCGCCTGGGCACCGTGCTGCTGATGCTGGGCAGCCCGTTCTGGGAGGCCGCCGCCGGCCACGCGGGCGTGAGCGCCGCCGACCTGGACGAGGCCCTGGTCGGCTCCTGGGACAGGCTGGCGCAAACTGCGCCCTACCAGCTCTTGAGAAAGCATGTGGTGAACGGCGAGCCAACTACCCATCTGCCCGAGCAGCTACAAAAAGCATTGCAGAAGGCGGCGCAGGTATACGCCGACATCGGCGCGCAGGAGGAGCTCAAAGGCCTGCTCGCCGTGCTCGATGGCCGCTACCTGCCCACCTCCTACGGCGGCGACCCCATCAAGAACCCCGACGCCTACCCCACGGGCCGCAATCTCTACGGCTTCGACCCCTCCCGCGTGCCCACCAAGCAGGCCTGGGAGGCCGGCAAGCAGGCGGCCGAGAACCTGCTGGCCGAGCATAAAAAGCTGCACGGCAGGTTGCCGAAGAAGCTGACCTTCAGCCTGTGGTCGGTGGAAACCATGCGCCATTTCGGCATGCTGGAGGCCCAGGCCCTGTGGCTGCTGGGCGTGGAGCCCGTGTGGGATCAGGGCGGGCGCGTCACCGGCGTCAAGCTGGTGCCGCGCGAGCGGCTGGGCCGCGCGCGTGTGGACGTGGTGCTGTCGGCCACCGGCCTGTACCGCGACCATTTCCCCAACGTCATGAAGCAGCTGGCCCAGGCCGTGCTGCTGGCGTCGCGTGCTCGGGACGAGGCCGACAACCCCATCGCCGCCAACAGCCGGCGCATCGCGCAAAAGATGATGGCGCAAGGCGCCGACGCCCGCGCCGCCGAGCTGGCCGGCGCCACGCGCATCTTTGCGTCGGAGAGCGGGCGCTACGGCTCGGGCCTGGACGAGGCAGCGCTGGCCACCGACACCTGGAAGGGCAAGGCCGAGGGCGACAAGAAGCTCGCCCAGCTGTATCTCGCGAAGATGCAGTTCGCCTACGGCCCGGATGAATCGCAATGGGGCAGCGCCGGCGTGGCCGGGACGGCAGGTGGGGGCGGCGGCAAGGGCGGCGGCAAGGCCGTGAATCTCTACGCCGAGCACCTGAGCGGCACCGAGGGCGCGGTGCTCTCGCGCAGCTCCAACCTCTACGGCATGCTGACCACCGACGACCCCTTCCAGTACCTGGGCGGCATCGCGCTGGCCGTGCGGCACCTGGACGGCAAGGCGCCCGAGCTCTACATCAGCAACCTGCGCGGCGCGGGCAGCGGCAAGGTCGAAGGCGCGGCGCAGTTCCTGGCCAAGGAGCTGGCCACGCGCCAGTTCCACCCCGGCTACATCCAGGGCCTGATGAAGGAGGGCTACGCCGGCACGCTGCAGGTGCTGGACGCCACCAACAACTTCTGGGGCTGGACGGCCACCGCGCGCGAGATCGTGCGCGACGACCAGTGGCAGGAGATGGTCGATGTGTACGTGCGCGACAAGCACCAGCTGGGCCTCAAGGACTGGTTCGAGTCCAGGAACCCGCACGCGCTGGCCCAGACCATGGAACGCATGCTGGAGGCCGCGCGCCAGGGCTACTGGCAGGCCGACGCCGCCACCGTGCGCGAGCTGAAGGAACGCTGGCGCGACCTGGCGCGGCGCTATGACGTGCAGAGCGACAACGCGCGCTTCGCCCAGTTCGTCAATGAGGGCGCCGGCGACGCCGCCCAGGCCGGCTACGGCCTGACGGCCCCGACCCCGGCCGCGGCCGTGCCGTCGCCCGCGGCCCAGGCGCAGCCCGAGCCGGCCCCGTCCGAACCCGCGCCCCCGGCCCCACCCGTGGTCACCGGCATGCGCCTGGCCAAGGTGGAGCCCACCCAGGCGCCACCCTTCAACCCCGCCACCGCGCTGTTCGCGCTGGCGCTGGCGGGCATCAGCGGCGCCGGTGCGCTCGCGCAGCGCCGCCGCAACCGTTTTTCACTCTCCACCTAAGCACACCACCATGACTCCCAACCCCATCGAATCGGCGATGTATTCCGCCAGCCAGCTGTTCCTCGTGCCCGTGCTGCTGCTCATCGCGCTGCTCTTCGTGCACGCCTTCTACGCGCTGGGCGCCTTTGTCTGGCAGGCCTGGCAGCGCCACAGCGGCCAGCGTGGTGGCTTCGAGCTGGCCGCGGCGCTGGCGCGCAACCCGCGCCTGACCCTCACCGAGCTGGAAGCCCTGGCCACCAAGCGCATGGAGTTCGCGCGCATCGCCACGCGCATCGCGCCCATGCTGGGCCTGGTGGCCACGATGATCCCCATGGGCCCGGCGCTGATGGCGCTGTCCGACGGGCAGATGCAGGACGTCTCGCGCAACCTCACGGTGGCGTTCTCGGCCGTGATCCTGGCGCTGCTGGCCGCCTCCATCAGCTACGTGGTGGTCAACGTGCGCCGGCGCTGGTACGCCGTGGACCTGGCCGCCATAGAGCATGACGCGCCGGCCACCACCATCGCCACCACTGCTGCCTCTGCAGTCAACAAGCCCGCGCGCGCCCACGACCCGGTGGCCGTCATGGCCGTGGAGGGCGCCCAATGAGCCGCCTGCGCCTGATGGAAGACCTGGAGGCGGACGACCCCATCCTCTCGGTCGTCAACCTGATCGACGTGTTCCTGGTCATCATCGCGGCCCTGCTGCTGGCCGTGGCCAACAGCTCGGTCAACCCCTTCAGCAGCGAGTCGGTCACGGTGATCAAGAACCCCGGCAAGGACAACATGGAGATCATCGTCAAGGACGGCCAGAAGGTCGACCGCTACAAGGCCAGCGGCGAGATCGGCGAAGGCCAGGGCGCCAAGGCCGGCGTGGCCTACCGCCTCAAGGACGGCTCCATGGTCTACGTGCCCGAGGCGGGCGAGGGGCGCTGAAATCGGCGGCATCAGCGGCGTAAGCTCCCACCCGCTCTTCGTGCCCGAGGGCATTGGGGCTAACAATTCTCTTGCGCAGGGTTCAGATCGCAGGCTAAGATAGTAATAAGTTACTTACTATCGGGCGCCGTGCGATGAACGAATACCCCAGGCATCTGCCCGCCGAGGAGCGGCGCGCGGCCACGGTGGCGGCCATGATCGAGCTGGCCGCGCAGCAGAACCCCGGCGACATCAGCACCACCGCCATCGCGCAGCGCATGGGGCTGACGCAGGGCGCGCTGTTCCGCCATTTCCCGACCAAGGACGCCATCCTGCAGGCGGTGATGTCCTGGGTTACCGAGCGCCTGCTGGAGCGCGTGGACCAGGCCGCCCAGGCCGCCGCATCCCCGGCCGCGGCGCTGGAGGCGGTGTTCATGGCCCATATCGACTTCGTGTCTGAGCACCCAGGCGTGCCGCGCCTGATCTTTGGCGAGCTGCAGCGGCCCGGCCAGACGCTGCCAAAGCAGCTGGTCCAGGCCCTGATACGGAATTACGGCGAGCGCCTGCGCGGTTTGCTTGAAGCCGGCAAGGCCCAGGGCGAGCTGGATGCGCGGCTGGACGTGCAGGCCGCCGCTGTGCTTTTCATCGGCAGCATCCAGGGGCTGGTGATGCAGTCCCTGCTGGCGGGCGACGTGGCGCGCCTGCGCCAGGATGCGCCCAGGGTGTTTGCCATCTTTCGCCGCGGTATTGGGAGCGAACGATGAAATTCCCGACCCTGCAGCGCCGCACGCTGGCGCTGATTGCCGTCATCGCGCCGCTGGCCCTGCTATTCGTCTATGTCGCACTGCGCTCGGGGCCGCTGGCGCCCGTGGCGGTGACCGTGGCCACCGTGGAGTCGCGCGCCATTGCCCCGGCCCTGTCGGGCATAGGCACGGTGCAGGCGCGCTACACCTACAAGATCGGACCGACCCTTGCCGGCCGGGTCAGGCAACTCAATGTGCATGTGGGCGATACGGTGCGGGCCGGCCAGCTGCTCGGCGAGATGGACCCGGTGGACCTGGACGAACGCATAGGTGCGCAGCAGGCGGCGATCAAGAGTGCCGAGGCCGCCCTGCGGCAGGCCGAGGCCAAACAGAGCTTCGCGCAGACCCAGGCTGCGCGCTATGAACAACTGCTGGCCGTGCGCGGCACCAGCGAGGAAAGCGCTGCCACCCGGCGCCAGGACCTGTCCGTGGCCGTGGCCGCCATGGGCGCCGCCCGCGAGGACGGCAACCGCCTGCGCGCCGAGCTGCAGGCGCTGCGTGCGCAGCGCGGCAACCTCAGGCTGGTGGCCCCCGTGGCCGGGCTGGTCAGCGCGCGCAATGCCGACCCCGGCACCACCGTGGTGGCGGGGCAGGCGGTCATCGAGCTCATCGATCCCACGAGCCTGTGGGTCCATGCCCGCTTCGACCAGATCAACGCCGCGGGCCTGGCCGCAGGGTTGCCGGGCCGCGTGATGCTGCGCTCGCGGCGCGGCCAGGAGCAGCCCGGCCGCGTGCTGCGGGTCGAACCGCAGGCCGATGTGGTGACCGAGGAAACGCTGGCCAAGATCGTCTTCGATCAGGCGCTTTCCCCGCTGCCCCCGGTGGGTGAGCTGGCCGAGATCACCGTGCACCTGCCCGCGCTACCCGCCGCGCCTACGATTCCGAATGCGGCCATTCGCATCGTCGGCGGTCGGCGTGGCGTCTGGCAGATCGACGGGGACGGCCTGCGCTTTGTGCCGCTGACGCTAGGCCGCACCGACCTCGATGGCCGGGTGCAGGTGCAGCAGGGCATCGCCGCGGGCGAGCGGGTGGTGGTGTACAGCGAGCGGGCGCTGGGCGCGCGCAGCCGCGTGCAGGTGGTCGAGCGCATCGCCGGGGCAGCGCCATGATCAGCCTGGCCGGGCGCGACATCCTGCACGCCTGGGGCAAGTTCGTCTTCACCGGCATTGGCCTGGGCCTGCTGATCGGCGTGACCCTGACCATGGCCGGCGTGTACCGCGGCATGGTGGACGACGGCCGGGTGCTGCTCGACAACAGTGGCGCCGACCTGTGGGTGGTGCAAAAGGACACCCTGGGTCCGTACGCTGAAGCGTCAAGCGTGCCCGACGACCTGTGGCGCAGCATCAGCGCCATGCCCGGCGTGGCGCAGGCGGCCAACATCACCTACCTGACCATGCAGGTGCGCCATGGCGACAGGGATGTGCGCTCCATGGTGGTGGGCATCACCGCGGGCCAGCCCGGCGACCCGGGCTGGCCGCCCTACCTCGTCGCCGGCCGCCAGATCACGCGCGGGCATTACGAGGCGGTGGCCGACGGCGCGACGGGCTTTCAGATCGGCGACCTGCTGAGGATCCGCCGCAACCACTACCGGGTGGTGGGCCTCACGCGGCGCATGGTCTCGTCGAGTGGCGATCCCATGGTCTTCATACCGCTCAAAGATGCGCAGGAGGCGCAGTTCCTCAAGGACAACGATGCCATCCTCATGCAGCGCCGCCGCACCGAGGCCAACCCGGCCTTCAACCGCCCCGGCGTGCCCGGCCTGCTCGATGCGGTGATCGCCGCACAGACGAGCAACAGCTATGTCAACGCCGTGCTGGTGCGCCTGCGACCCGGGCTCACGGCCGAGGAGGTGGCCGAGCCGATCCGGCGCTGGAAGCGCCTCACGGTGTACGACCGCGCGCAGATGGAGGACATCCTTGTGGGCAAGCTCATCGCCACCTCGGCCAGGCAGATCGGCATGTTCCTCGTGATCCTGGCCCTGGTCAGCGCGGCCATCGTGGCCTTCATCATCTACACGCTGACCATGGACAAGATCCGCGAGATCGCCGTGCTCAAGCTCATAGGCACGCGCAACCGCACCATCGCCGCCATGATCCTGCAGCAGGCACTGGTGCTGGGCGTGATCGGCTTCGTCGTCGGCAAGATCACGGCCACCTTCGCCGCGCCGCTGTTTCCCAAATACGTGCTGCTGGTGCCTTTCGACTCCATCGCGGGCTTTGCCGCCGTGCTGGCCATCTGCGTGCTGGCGAGCCTCGTCGCCATCCGCATGGCGCTCAAGGTCGATCCGGCGGAGGCCATTGGATGATGGGCAGAGGCATACGCATCGAGGGCCTGAGCAAGCGCTTTGGCAAGGGCGACACCGCCGTTCTGGCGCTCAAGGACGTGAACATGCAGGTGGCGCCCGGCGAGGTGGTGGGCCTGATCGGCCCCTCGGGCTCGGGCAAGAGCACGCTGCTCAAGTGCCTGGGCGCGGTGATCGACCCCAGCGCTGGCCGCATGACGCTGGGCGAGCAGGTGATCTACGACGACGGCTGGCGTGTTGCCGACCTGGGCGCCCTGCGCCGCGACCAGATCGGTTTCGTGTTCCAGGCGCCCTACCTGATCCCATTCCTGGACGCAACCGACAACGTGGCGCTGCTGCCCATGCTGGCCGGCGTGCGCAACGACGAGGCGCGCCAGCGCGCGCTGGAGCTGCTCACGGCGCTGGACGTGCAGCACCGCGCGCGCGCCATGCCCGCGCGGCTGTCGGGCGGCGAGCAGCAGCGCGTGGCCATTGCGCGCGGCCTGGTCAACCGCCCGCCGGTGATCCTGGCCGACGAGCCCACGGCGCCGCTCGATTCGCAGCGCGCCATGACCGTGATCCGTATCCTCAACGACATGGCCAGGCGCTTCGAGACCGCCATCATCGTGGTCACGCATGATGAGAAGATCATCCCCACCTTCAAGCGCATCTATCACATCCGCGACGGCGTGACGCACGAGGAGGCGGGCGAGGGGCGCGGCTTTGACTGAATGGCCGGTGCCGCAGGGTCACCCCTTCCCACAGAATGACGCGCCCGCCATCCACTCACGAAGGAAGTCAAATGCCGCAAATCGGATTCCGCCAGACGACCCTCAGGGCCAGCTTGTTCGCAGCGCTGCTGTGCGCCGCCGCCGCTCCCGGCGCACAAACCACGGCAGCCGCAGAGCCCATGGCCCTGCGCGAGGTGATGCAGCAGCTGGGGCGCGATATGCAGGCCGTCACCGGCGCCATATCGCAGGAAGACTGGGCCGTGGTGGCCGATCTGGCGCCGAAGATCGCCCGCCATGCCGAGCCGCCGGTAGCCGAGAAGCTGCGCATCCTGGCCTGGCTTGGCACCGATGCCGGCAAATTCCGGGGCTTCGATGGCCTGGTGCATGACGCCGCCACCGCCATGGGCGAGGCGGCGCAGCGCAGCGATGGCCAGGCCGTCATCGCCGCCTTCGCCAAGGTGCAGCAAAACTGCCTGGCCTGCCACCAGGGCTATCGCAAGTCATTCATGCAGCATTTCTACGAAAAACGCTGAAAAAACCATCACCCTCTGGCGGGTCTTGAAAGACGGCCCCAGCCGGCAGACCTGGGCGGCGGAAACTTTGCGGCGGGTTTATGCCGACGCCACCTCGATCCCCTTGAATTCGCCCGTAGCAATGCGCTTCTGCCACTC
This sequence comes from Pseudomonadota bacterium, assembly GCA_018241405.1. Taxonomy (GTDB): domain Bacteria; phylum Pseudomonadota; class Gammaproteobacteria; order Burkholderiales; family Burkholderiaceae_C; genus Alicycliphilus. The sequence continues at coordinate 15,862 of JAFEDY010000017.1, forward strand.
CGCCGGCCCGGTGATATGGGCGCTCGTGCCGCCCGCGTCCACGGCCACGGTGACGGGCATGTCCACCACGTCGAATTCGTAGATGGCCTCCATCCCCAGGTCTTCAAAGCCCACCACCTTGGCGTGCTTGATGGCCTTGGACACGAGGTAGGCGGCGCCGCCGACGGCCATCAGGTAGGCCGACTTGTGCTTCTTGATGCTTTCGATGGCGACGGGGCCGCGCTCGGCCTTGCCGATCATGGCGATCAGGCCGGTTTGCTCCAGCATCATGTCGGTGAACTTGTCCATGCGCGTGGCGGTCGTCGGGCCGGCGGGGCCCACGGCCTCGTCACGCACGGGGTCCACGGGGCCCACGTAGTAGATGACGCGGTTGGTGAAGTCCACCGGCAGCTTTTCGCCCTTGGCAAGCATGTCCTGGATGCGCTTGTGCGCGGCGTCGCGGCCGGTGAGCATCTTGCCATTCAAGAGCAGGGTGTCGCCGGGCTTCCAGCTCGCCACCTCCTCCTTGGTCAGGCTGTTCAGATCGACGCGCCTGGACTTGTTGTAGTCGGGTTCCCAGTCGATCTTGGGCCACAGATCCAGGCTGGGCGCCTCCAGGTACACGGGGCCGCTGCCGTCCATCACGAAGTGGGCGTGGCGCGTGGCCGCGCAGTTGGGAATCATGGCCACGGGCTTGCTGGCGGCGTGCGTGGGGTACATCTTGATCTTGATGTCCAGCACGGTGGCGAGGCCCCCCAGGCCCTGCGCGCCAATGCCGAGGGCATTGACCTTCTCGTACAGCTCCAGGCGCAGTTCCTCGACCTGGGTCAGCTTCTCGCCACGCTGGGCCTTGGCCTGTAGCGCGTACATGTCCAGGTCTTCCATCAGGCTTTCCTTGGCCAGCAGCACCGCCTTTTCCGCCGTGCCGCCTATGCCTATGCCCAGCATGCCCGGCGGGCACCAGCCGGCGCCCATGGTGGGCACGGTTTTCAAGACCCAGTCCACCAGGCTGTCGCTGGGGTTCATCATGATCATCTTGGACTTGTTCTCGCTGCCGCCGCCCTTGGCGGCCACGGTCACGTCCAGCTTGTCGCCGGGCACGATCTGCACGTTGATGACGGCGGGCGTGTTGTCCTTGGTGTTCTTGCGGGCAAAGTGCGGGTCGGCGACGACCGAGGCGCGCAGCGTGTTGTCGGGGTGGTTGTAGCCGCGGCGCACGCCTTCGTTGATGGCGTCCTCCAGGCTCTGGTCAGCAGCAAAACCCTCGAAGCGCACGTCCATGCCCAGCTTCAGGAAGACGTTGACGATGCCCGTGTCCTGGCAGATGGGGCGGTGGCCCGTGGCGCTCATCTTGCTGTTGGTGAGGATCTGCGCCATCGCGTCCTTGGCCGCGGGGCTTTGCTCGCGCTCGTAGGCGCGCGCCAGGTGCGCGATGTAGTCGGCGGGGTGGTAGTAGGAGATGTACTGCAGCGCGGCTGCGACGGAGTCAATCAAGTCTTGCTTGAGGATTACGGTCTGTGTCATGGCGTGGGGTGGGATGGTGGGTAGAAAACACAAAGCCTGCAATTATCCCCGTGCAGCTTGCACTGCACTTGCGCTGTGGGTTTAGGCGCTGCCGGGGCTGCGCGCCGTGCGTGCGATAATTTCACGCTGTCCGTGAGGCAGTCGGCCAGTGTGTTTTGCGATGGCCGCAGTTGTATGTTGCCTCCTTGCCGTGCCAGGGAGCGTCCTTGAAATCCCCCAGTGAGTCACCTCGTCCAACAGCGCCTTGAGTCGTTTCGCCAGCAGCGCCGTGTGCATGCGACGTCTCTCATCATCACCACCTTTGGTGACGCGGTGTTGCCGCGCGGCGGGCGCATCTGGCTCGGGAGCCTGATCCAGCTGCTCGAACCCCTGCAGCTCAATGAGCGCCTGATCCGCACCTCGGTGTTCCGGCTGGTCAAGGATGAGTGGCTGCGCGTGCAGAGTGTGGGCAGGCGCTCGGACTACCTGCTCACGCAGTCCGGCCGGCGGCGGTTTGAGGAGGCGTCGCGCCATATTTACGCCTCCAGCGCACCGCAGTGGGATCGTCGCTGGCGCGTGATTCTGGTGGTCGGAGAGCTGGAGTCCAAGACACGCGACGCATTGCGCGAGGCCTTGTTCTGGCAGGGTTTTGGCGCACTGGGCGGCGACTGCTTCGTGCACCCCGGTGCCGATCTGACCGGTGTCCTCGATGCCTTAATTGTGGAGGGGCTGGCCCAGGTGCTGCCCCAGCTCTTGCCCCTGTTTGCCGCCGACGCGCGCCTGGCGCGTTCGGCGTCGGATGCCGACCTGGTGGCGCGGGCCTGGGATCTGTCGCTGCTGGCGCAGGCCTATGGCGGTTTTATCGCGCAGTACCAGCCGATTCTGGACGTGCTGCGCAGCGACGGGCTCGACGGCATCAGCGACGAGGAAGCCTTCCTGCTGCGCCTGCTCTTGATTCACGACTACCGCCGCCTGCTGCTGCGCGACCCGGAGCTGCCCGAGGTGCTGCTGCCCCAGGAGTGGCCCGGGCAGCTCGCGCGGCTGCTGTGCAAGGAGCTCTACCAGCGTCTGGTGGAGCCGTCCGACCGGCATCTCGACAGCCAGGTGTGCCTGGCCGATGGCAGCCGCCCCGCCGTTGACGTGTCGCGCTGGCAGCGTTTTGCACGCACCGACCCGATCAAGGTCTGAATCGCCTCGCGTTGCCTGCGTGCAGCGCGCATCGACCAGCCGCACGCAAGCCGCAGCTCAGTTACTTCACCTCGACCCAGTCGCCGTTCTTCACCTCCAGCATGCGGAAGGCCGACAGATCCAAGCCCATGTGGTCGGTGGGTGACATGGTGTAGGTGCCGCTGGTGGCGACAAAGCCTTTGGTGGCTTCGATGGCGTCGCGCACCTTGGCCTTGTCGGTGCTACCGGCGCGCTTGATGGCGTCCAGCGCCAGCATCAACCCGTCGCGGGCATAGCCGCCAAAGGTGGATGGCTCGGTCTTGTAAGCGGCCTTGTAGGCCTTTTCATAGGCTGTCACCACCGGCTGCTGCGGGTCGCTGGCGGGCAGCTTGTCGGCGAGCAGGAGCGCGGGCGAAGGCAGGCGCACGCCCTCGGCCGCGGGGCCGGAGAGCTGCAGGTAGGCGTTGGATGCCACACCGTGCGACTGATACAGCGGCAGCGTGATGCCCAGCTGCTTGTAGTTCTTGGTGACGATGGCCGGGCCCTGGCCGAGGCCGAAGACAAACACCGCCTGCACGCCGGGGGTGGACTTGATCTTGGTGAGCTGCGGGCTCACGTCGGTGTCCTTGGGTCCGTAGGTTTCGTTGGCCACCAGCGTCATGCCGTACTTGCTGGCGACGGCCTCGGTCTCCTTCTTGCCCGAGGCGCCAAAGCCGGAGGTCTCCGACAGCAGCGCAATCTTGCTGATGCCGCGCTTCTTCATGTCCTCGAACACCTTCTCGACGGCCATGCGGTCGCTGTGCGGCATCTTGAACACCCACTTCTTGACCGGGTCGACGATGACCACCGCGCCGGCGAGCGAAATGAAGGGCACGCCCGCCTTCTCGACCAGCGGCACCGAGGACATGGTGGAGCCGGTGGTGGTGCCGCCGACCAGCACGTCCACCTTGTCGTCATCGATCAGGCGCTTGGTGAAGCCGTTGGCTTTGTTGGCATCGCTGCCGTCGTCGTAGTGCACCAACTGGATGGGGCGGCCGATGACGCCGCCCTGCTTGTTGATCTCGTCCACGTAGAGCTGCAGCGTTTTCAGCTCGGGGTCGCCGAGGAAGGCGGCTGGGCCGGTGACCGAGAGCACCGAGCCGATCTTGACCGGATCCGCGGCAAAGGCGCTGGCGAGGCCGAGGGCGAGGCTGGCGCAGGCGGCCAGCTTGGCAAAAGCGTGTTTCATTGGGAGGTCTCCTTCTTTGGTGGTTTGGGTGTGTGAACCTGATGCTTATCCGCGCGCGCGCTCGTCGATGACGCGCCTGGCCTTGCCGACCTGGGTGCGAGGGATGGAGTCGTAGGGCATGACATGCACCTGCGTGGAGACACCGATGTTGGTCTTGATGCGTGCCTGCAGTTCCTTGCCGATGCCCTGCATGTCGGCCGGTGAGAGTTGTCCAGAGAGCGTGTGCTGCACCTCGCAGCGCACCTCCAGGTTGTCGAGATGGCCGCTGCGTGTGACGACGAGCTGGTAGTTGCCCGCCAGGCGCTGGTCGCGCAGGATCATCTCCTCGACCTGCGTCGGGAAGACGTTGACCCCGCGGATGATGAGCATGTCGTCCGAGCGCCCGGTGATCTTGCCGATGCGCCGGAAGGAACGCGCAGTCGGCGCCAGCAGCTCGGTGATGTCGCGCGTGCGGTAGCGGATGACCGGGAAGGCCTCCTTGGTGAGCGAGGTGAAGACCAGCTCGCCGCTCTCGCCGTCAGGCAGCACCTCGCCGGTTTCGGGGTCGATGATCTCGGGGTAGAAATGGTCTTCCCAGATCACCGGGCCGTCCTTGGTCTCGATGCACTCGGACGCGACGCCCGGGCCCATGACCTCCGTCAAACCGTAGATGTCGATGGCGTCCAGCCCCAGCTTGCGCTCGATCTCGCCGCGCATGCCCTCGCCCCAGGGCTCGGCGCCGAAGATGCCCACCTTGAGTGAAATCTCCTCGGGCCTGATGCCCAGGCGCTCGAACTCCTCGGCGATGACCAGTGAGTATGAGGGCGTGACCATGATGATGTCGGGCTTGAAGTCCATGATCAGCTGCACCTGCTTCTCGGTCTGGCCGCCGGACATCGGCACCACGGTGCAGCCCAGGCGCTCGGCGCCGTAGTGCGCGCCCAGCCCCCCGGTGAACAGGCCATAGCCGTAGGCCACATGCACCATGTCGCCGGCGCGTCCGCCGGCGGCGCGGATGGAGCGCGCCACCAGGTTGGCCCAGTTGTCGATGTCGCGCTGGGTGTAGCCGACGACGATGGGCTTGCCCGTGGTGCCGCTTGACGCGTGCAGGCGCACGATCTTTTGGCGGGGCACGGCAAACAGGCCGAAGGGATAGTGGTCGCGCAGATCCGCCTTGGTCATGAAGGGCAGCAGCGCAATGTCCTCAAGGCGCTTGAGATCGTCCGGGTGTACGCCCTGATCATCACATTTCTTGCGATAGGGCGCGACGTTGTCGTAGGCGTGGCGCACCGACCACTTCAGGCGTTCAAGCTGCAGTGCCGAGAGTTCATCGCGGCTGGCACGCTCGATTGGATCGAGTTCGTTGTCGGGTGCTTGTTTGACGGTCATGGTCTGTCTCCTCGTCAAGGATGTTTGAAGAAATCAATCGGCTTGCTGCAGGCCGGCGATCACCTCGCCGCTGATGCGATAGCTCTTGCCGCGAAACAGGGCGACGACCTGGCCACCCGCTGTGCGCACCGTGATGTCGTACACCCCGGTGCGGCCGCTTGCCGAGCGCTCCTGCGCTTCGGCTTCGAGCAGGTCGCCCTCGCGTGCCGGTGCCAGAAAGTCGATATGGCAGGCCGAGGCCACGGTGTTCTTGTTGTAGCTATTGCAGGCGTAGGCAAAGGCGGTGTCGGCCAGCGTGAAGATCATGCCGCCGTGGCAGATATGGTGGCCGTTGACCATATCCGGGCGTACCTTCATGCTCAAGAGGGCCGTACCCGGGCCCACATTCACTATTCGCATGCCCAGGGCTTGCGCGGTGCGGTCGCGCGTATACATGGCCTGGGCCGTGGCGTCGGCCAGGGTCTGGGGTTCGGTGGGGATGGTTGTCATATCCATGTACTTCACTCTCCCGTGAAGTGCGGAGCGCGCTTTTCCATGAAGGCGCGCACGCCCTCGGCATAGTCGTGGCTCCAGCCCAGCTCGCGCATGAAGCCTCCTTCCATCGAGAGTTGCTGCTCCAGCGTGTGCGTGGGTGCAGCGTGCATGGCCTGGCGCGTGCGCACCAGAGCCTTGGTCGGCATGCTGGCAAGCTGCGCTGCGAGCGCATCGATGCGCGCGATGAACTCGGCGTCGGGCACGCATTCCCAGATCAGACCCCATTCGGCCGCCTTGGCTGCAGGCAGCTTGTCGGCCAGCAGCGCCAGGCCCATGGCGCGGGCCATGCCCACGCGCTGGGGCAGGAACCAGGTGCCGCCGGTGTCGGGCACGAGGCCGATGCGCGAGAACGCCTGCAGGAAGGATGCCTTGTCGCTGGCGACGGCCAGGTCACAGGCCAGCGCGATAGAGCAGCCGGCGCCGGCAGCCGTGCCGTTGACGGCGGCGATCGTCGGCACGCGCAGGTTCTGCAGGCGCAGGATCAAGGGCTTGTAGTGGTTCTCCACCACGTTGCCGATGTCGGGCATGCGTCCGTCCAGTGCCGCCATCTGCGGGTCGGCCAGGTCTTGCCCGGCGCAAAAGCCGCGCCCGGCGCCGCTGAGCACCAGCACGCGGATGGAGGTGTCGCCCTGGATCCGATCAAGCGCCGTGCGCACCTCGGAATGCATGGCACCGGTGAAGCTGTTGAGCTTGTCCGGGCGGTTGAGCGTGAGCCGGGCCACGCCCGCCTCCACGCTGAACAGGATGTCGTTGAAAGCCATGTCGCCCTCCGTTCAGACGTGGTAGCGCCGCTGCACGACGACGAAGCGGTTGGCAACAAAAGCCGCGTCGCTGTAGCAGGCGTTGGCCGCGGGGTTGCCGCCGGTGGCGTGGTAGTCGGAGAAGGCCGCCGACTGGTTGACGAAGACGCCGCTCGTGAGGTTGATGGACAGGGCCACCTTGCCGCGCAGCGTCGCCTGCGTCATAGCATCGATCACCTCCTGCTGTGTGGAGTAGACGCCGACGGTGAGCGCGCCGTGCTGGCACACCACGCGCTGCGACAGCGCGATGGCGGCCTGCGTGTCGGGCGTGCGCACGATGAAGCTGATGGGGCCGAAGCGCTCCTCCATGTAGGCATGCTCGTCGGTGGCATCGCAGGCCACCAGCACCGGGGTGCGCACGATGGCCTTGGGGAAGTCCGGGTTTTCCAGCTGCGTGGACGCGCGCACCACCTTGCCCAGGGTGCCGCTGTCGGCCATGGCAATGCGCTTGAGCGTGTCGGCAGACTGCACGGCGCCGAGCACGGCATGCGCCACCTCGGGCTTGGCGAGGAAGCTGGTCACGGCCTGGCCCAGGTCGGCGCAGACCTCCTCAAAGCTCTTGTGGCCTTCGTCGGTGGCGATGCCGCCGGCGGGCACGAAGAAGACCTGCGAGGTGGTGCACATCTGGCCGGTGTAGAGCGACAGCGTGAATGCCAGGTTGCGCAGCATGGCCTTGTAGGCGTCGGTCGAGTCGATGACGATGTTGTTGACGCCCGCGAGTTCGGCATAGACACGTGCCTGGCGGCAGTTGTCGACCAGCCACTGGCCGAAGGTATTGCCGCCGGTGTAGTCGATCATGCGCACCGCCGGGTCGGTGACGAGCTTTTGCGTCGCCGCGCGGTCGCCTGGAACGCACAGGCTGACCAGGTTGGGGTCGATGCCGTTTTCGGCCAGCACCGCGCGGATGGTGCGCACGGTGATGGCCGCCGGCAGCACGGCGCTGTTGTTGGGCTTGAGGACGACGGCATTGCCCGTCGCCAGGGCCGCGAACAGGCCGGGGTAGGTGTTCCAGGTGGGAAAGGTGCCGCAGCCGATAACCACGCCCACGCCCTGGCCGACGACCTCGAAGTGCTTCTTCATGACCAGCGGCGGATTCTTGCCCTGGGGCTTTTCCCACAGCGCCTCGCCGGGCACGAAGGACTGTTCGCGCCAGGCGTAGGCCACCGACTCCAGGCCCCGATCCTGCGCATGCGGGCCGCCGGCCTGGAAGGCCATCATCCAGCCCTGGCCGGTGGTCATCATCACCGCGTGGGCGATCTCGAAGCTCTGGCGATTCAGGCGCGCCAGGATCTCCAGGCAGATGCCGGTGCGGCCCTGCACGCCGGCCTGTTGCCAGCCCTCCATGGCCTTTTGTGCGGCAGCGATGAGCACGCCGTGGTCGCAGATCGGGTATTGCACGTTGAGGTCGACACCGTAGGGCGAGCGCTCCCCGTCATACCAGGCCTTGAGGCCGGGCTGATCCAGCTCGAATCGCTTGCCCAGATGGGCTTCGTAGGCCTTCTTGCCGTCCTCGGTGGCGGTCTCGCCATACGCCTTGGGGCTGGGCATTTCGTTGTAGGCCGCCCAGTAGCCACGCGTGGCGATGGCGTGCAGGGCGCCGTCGAGCGTGGCGCGGTGGGCTTCGAGCAGGGGATGTGTCATGGGTCTCTCTGAAGGGTGTGTGCTGAACGGCATCGGCACGGGGTGGAGCGGGGTGTTTTGCCTATACGATACAAGACAAATGTACAAACGTCAAAGACAAGTATCTTGTTTTTCGTCTGATATCGAATTTTTGATGGTTGAGGATGTGTGTAGATTTATAAAAATAGCCTGCAACATGCTGATTTTGAAGAATTAATTTTTCATCGATGCCCATCCGTCCGTGTTTTGGTCGGTCATTTCTAGGGAATCTACCTATAAATTGATACATCATAGCCAGTTGTACTGCCTATCAAAAGTATCATAATTGCGCCATCCGTCATGCAGATGGATTCACCTACACCACACCCTTTGGAGGATCTATGGCACACAGCAAGGAACGTTTCGCCGACAAGATGGAATTTCCGCCGGCAACCGAGCAACCCAACGTCTATCCGTTGTCTTGGCACAGTCACACCCACAAGCTGCAGGAGGTCTGGGAAGCCTCGCAGCGCGAAACCTGGGATCCCGAAAAGCTGCCCTGGGATACGCTGGATCTGGACAGCTACACCTGGGAGGAGCGCGAGGCCATCGCCTACTGGTGGACGCTGCTGTCGGTGTTTGACGCCTCGGCGCCGCCGGTGTTTGCCGAGGCCCTGATCAAGACCTACGAGGTGCATGAGGAAGACCCGGTGCGCAAGTGCTTCTTCTCCGTCACGCGTGACGAGCAGGGCCACGAAGTCATGTGCGGCCTGGCCATCACCAAGCTGCTCGGCCATCCCGATCCGCTCACCTACGAACCTAAGACCGAGCTGGGCAAGCGCCTGCAGAAGAACGCCAAGTGGCTGTACTTCAACGGCGGGCGTTACTGGACTGGCTACAAGCAGGCCGTGCCCAAGTACGACCTGGCCGTGCTCTTCAGCTCCTTTCTGATGGGCGAGATCGCCGCCGCCACCATCTTCAAGCAGATGTATGAAAACTCGCGTGAGCCCGTGTTCAAGGAGGGGTTCAAGAACATCGGCCGCGACGAGGGCCGCCACATGGCCATCTGCATGGCCGTGATGGAGCGCGACTACCCCGGGCTGAAGGAAGAGAACAAGGCCATCGTGACCAAGCAGATCCGCGCCGGCTATCTGTTCCTGTCGGCCGTGCTGTTCGAGCCCCCGATGGACTTCTGGGATCTGCCCGCTGACTTCATCGCCAACCAGCGCGAGGCCGAGGAAGTGGCGCGCGGCGCGGGCTTCGGGATCCCGACCTATGAGATGAAGAAGGAAAACTGGCGCAACGCCATCATCAACCTGAAGGGCGTGCTTGATCGCTACAACATCCCGTTCCCGGCGATTCCCGAGGTGGGCATCACCGGCCAGGAGGTTTCCGACCTGGACATGGAAGACATCATCCCGGTGTTCTAAGCGCTCGACATCCTGGAGGGTAACGGGGGCACAGGGGCGTCCCCGTTATTGAATGAGTTGGTCTGATTGGGCACATTCCTCAGATCATGTCGTGGGCCCTCACCCCAACCCTCTCCCAGAGGGAGAGGGAGAAATACCGGCGCCACCGATCGCCCTCGCCCCTTTGGGGCTGAAGGCTGTGGCTCCAGTTGCGCCTGCGGGCAGCTGGACAGCCTGAAGAGCGCAGCGTCTCGCTGCAGCCCCCGGGAGGGGTGAAGGGCCGCTGCAGGATGTACGTAGTCAGGCGAATTTGGCATTTTGGGACGCCATTAGTGCGCTGGTAGCTATTGTTTTAATATTGAATCAGGAGTGAGCATCATGGCCCGCGTCACCATCCAGCCTTCGGGCAAAAGCGTGGAGTGCAAGAGTGGCGACACCGTCTTAATGGCACTGGAAAAGGCCGGCTACGCGCTACCCAACAACTGCCGCGCCGGCGCCTGCGCTGAGTGCAAGGTGAAGGTGCTGGAGGGTCAGTACGACCAGGGCATGGTGCTCGATATGGCGCTCTCGGCCGAGGAGCGCAAGCAGGGTTTCGGCCTGATGTGCATGGCCAAGCCCATTTCCGACGAGATGGTGATCGAGTGGGGCACGGCCGACGCACGTCCCAAGTTGTTTCCTCCGCGTGAAAACGCGCTCTTCGTCGTCACCGACAAGCGTCCCATCGCCGCGCGTGCGGTGGAACTGCATCTGCGCCCGGTGGGCCAGCCGATCCGCTACTGGCCGGGGCAGTACGTCACCATTGGCGATCCGCGTGCGGGCTACCCCATGCGCGCCTACTCCATCAGCAATGCGCCGCGCCCCGACGGCGAGCTGGTGCTGCACGTAGCGCGTGCCGATGATGGCCTGACCAGCGTCTGGATCCACGACCAACTGGGCGTGGGCGACAGCGTCAAGATCAATGGCGCTTACGGCACCTTCATTGGCGATCCGGCGGTGGAGACGCCCATTCTGTGCCTGGCCGCCGGCACAGGCCTGGCGCCCATCATGTCGCTGGCCGAGGCGGCGCTGCGCCGTGGTTTTCGCAAGCCGGTCATGCTCGTCCTGTCGGCGCGCACACAGGAAGACGCCTATGCCCACGGCATGATGGCATGGTGGCGCACCAAGCACCGCAACTTCGACTACAAGGTCACGCTGACGCGCGAGCAGAAAGAGGGCTTCGAACATGGGCGCGTGGACGTGCTGCTGCCGAAGATGTTCAAGGATCTGTCCAAGCACACCATCTTCGCCGCTGGCAGCCCCGAGTTCACCGCGACCTGCGTGCAAACCTGCAAGAGCCTGGGTGCCAACGCCGACATGATTTTCACGGAAGGCTTTTTTGTTCAGCAGCAGCCCACGGTGGCCGATGCCGAGCATCTGCTGGGTTCTTGAAGCCCGCTCATCACGATCAGAACGAAAGACGAGGAGGCAGCATGTTGTTGTGGCAAGAAACCTGGGAGCGAGCGCTATGCTAGAGCAGTTCCTGCAGTACCTGTTTTCCGGCGTCACGGTGGGCGCCACCTACGCGCTGGCCGCGCTTGGCTTTGCGCTCATCTACAACGCCAGCCATGTGATCAACTTCGCGCAGGGCGAGTTCATCATGCTCGGTGGCATGCTGTCGGTGATGTTCACCCAGTGGGGGCTGCCGCTGTGGGCGGCGCTGCTGCTGGCGATAGCGCTGCCGGCCGTGGTCGGCGTGCTGATCGAAAAGCTGGCCATCGAGCCGGTCAAGGGTGCGGACACGGTAGTGCTGATCATCATCACCATCGGCGCATCGCTCTTCATTCGCGGACTCACGGCGGTGTTTCTGGGCAAGGGCGCCTTCAGCCTGGCACCGTTCTCGGGCGATGCGCCGATCAACATCCTGGGCGCCACGCTGCAGCCGCAGAGCCTGTGGGTGCTGGGCGGCACGGCGCTGGCGGTGCTCGCGCTGTGGTGGTTCTTCACGCGCACCCTGCAGGGCAAGGCCATGCTGGCAACGGCGGCCAACCGGCTCGCGGCGCAGCTCGTCGGTATTCCGACCGGCTGGGTTCTGTTGATGAGTTTCGCTATGTCGGCGGCGCTGGGTGCGCTGGGCGGCATCCTGCTGGCGCCGATCACCATGACCTCCTATGACGTGGGCATCATGCTCGGCCTCAAGGGCTTTGTTGCTGCCGTGCTCGGCGGCATGGGCAATGGCCTGGGGGCCGTCTTGGGCGGCCTCCTGGTGGGCATTCTGGAGGCCATGGGCGCGGGCTACATCTCCTCGGCCTACAAGGACGCCATCCCCTTCCTGCTCATCCTCTTGATACTGTTCCTTATGCCCAACGGGCTGTTTGGCAGCAAGTCCACGGAGCGGGTATGAGCATGAGCAAAAGCGTGAACAAGAGGGTTTATGGCGGCTTGTACCTGATCGCCGCCATCTTGCTGGTGCTGCCCTGGGTGTTGCCCAACAGCTTCTATCTCGACATCGCCGTGCGCATGGCGATCAATGCCGTCATCGTGCTCGGGCTCAATCTGCTGGTGGGCTTTGCCGGCCAGATCAGCCTCGGTCACGCGGGCTTTCTCGGCATCGGTGCCTACGCCTCGGCGGCACTGCCCACGCACTTCGGCTGGCACCCGCTGCTGGCCATGTGTGCCGGGGCGCTGGCCTGCGGCGTGCTGGCGGCGCTGGTGGCGCGGCCCATCTTCCGCTTGAAGGGCAACTACCTGGCGATGGCCACGCTGGGCCTGGGCATCATCATCAGCATTGCGCTGCGCAATGAGACGCAGTGGACCGGCGGTCCGGACGGCATGCCGGTGCCGGCGATGGGCCTGTTCGGCTTTGAACTCTCCAGCGACCGCCAGTGGTACTGGGTCGTCGCTGCGCTGCTGGTGGTGTCGGTCTGGGCCTCGCTCAATCTGATCGATTCACCCTTTGGCCGCGCACTGCGTGCCCTGCATGGCTCGGAGGTGGCGTCGCAGGTGGTGGGCGTGAATGTCGCGCGCTACAAGGGCAGCATCTTCGTCATGTCGGCCGTGTTCGCCAGCATCATGGGCAGTGTTACGGCGCATTACGTCGGCTTTGTCACCCCCAATTTCGCGGATTTTTTCCACTCCATCGAACTCGTCACCATGGTCGTCGTCGGCGGCATGGCCTCGGTCTATGGCTCCATCATCGGGGCGGTGCTGCTCACGGCCCTGCCGCAGGCGCTGGCGACGTTCGAGGGCTGGGAGACCGTGATCTTTGGCGCTATCCTGATGGCCTGCATGATCTTCCTGCCCAAGGGGCTGGTGCCCACGCTGGCCGCACGCTGGTCGAGGAAGGAGTGAGCATGGCCCTGCTGCAAGTCGAAAAACTGTCGATCCACTTCGGTGGCGTCAAGGCGGTGCAGAACGTGTCGTTTGCCATCGATGCTGGCGTCGTGTACTCGGTCATCGGCCCCAACGGCGCCGGCAAGACCACGCTGTTCAACCTGATCACCGGTGTCTACCAGCCGACTGCCGGCAGCATCCGGCTCGACGGCGAGGCGATCGAAGGGTGCTCGCCCAACGAACTGGCCGAGCGCGGCGTGGCGCGCACCTTCCAGAACCTGCAGATCTGCATGAACATGAGCGCGCTGGAGAACGTGATGGTGGGCGCGCACCTGCAGCTCGATCGCAACCCGCTCAAGGCGGCGTTGCGCTGGCCCAGCCTGCGCCGGCGCGACGATGCGCTGCGCCAGGAGGCCGCACAGCTGATGAACTTCGTGGGCCTCAAGGACTATGTCGAGGCCCGTGCTGATTCCATGCCCTACGGTGCGCTCAAGCGCCTGGAGATCGCGCGTGCGCTGGCGATGAAGCCGCGCCTGGTGTTCCTCGACGAACCCGCTGCCGGTCTCAATCCCAAGGAAACACTGGAAGTAGACCATCTGGTGCGCAAGATGGCCGATTCGGGTGTCACCGTGGTGCTGGTCGAGCACGACATGAAGATGGTGATGAACCTGTCGGATCGCATTCTGGTGCTGGACTACGGCAAGAAACTGGCCGAGGGGACGGGCGAGGAAATCCGCCGCAACCCGGACGTGATCGCCGCCTATCTGGGCACCCATTGAGGAGCCGCGCAGCCATGCAATCGCTACGCATCATTACCGAAGAGCACCAGAACCTGTGGCGCATCGCCACCACGCTCGACCAGGTGGCCGCCGAGGTGGAGGAGGGACGTCCGCTGGAGGCGGGGTTCTTCGCCTCGGTGTTCGACTACATCGAGCAGTTCATGGACAAGGCGCACCACGCCAAGGAGGACGATTACCTGTTCCGCCTGCTGCGCGAGCGCACCACGCTGGCCGACGCGGTGCTCGACCGCCTGCAGGCCGAGCACCGAAACGGTGTCGACAACCTGGCGCAGCTGCGCCAGCGCCTGGCCGCCGCTGCGGCCGGGGGCGAGGCCAGCACGGCCTTCACCGAAGCCCTGCGCATCTACACCGCGGCCCTCAAGAGCCATGTGCGCAGTGAGGAAAAGGACGTCATGCCGCTGGCGCGCGAACTGCTCACGGCAGAGGACTGGGCCGAGATCGACGCGGCGTTTCTGGACAACCAAGACCCGCTCTTTGGCAGCAAGGCGCGCGCCGAGTTTCGCGAGCTCTACCACCGCATCGCCAGTCTGGCGCCCGAGTCCGTCGGCCTGGGCAGCCGCAGCGCCGGCGCCCTGCAGCCCGGCAGCACGGCGGCGCGCGCCGATGTGCTGCTGTCGGTGCAGGGCATGGAGAGCTGCTACGGCCGCATCCAGGCGCTCAAGGGCATTACGCTGGAGGTACGCAAGGGCGAGCTGGTGGCGCTGATTGGTGCCAACGGCGCCGGCAAGACGACGTTTCTGCGCGCGCTCTCGGGCGTGCAGCCGATGAGCGCCGGGCGCATCGTCTTCGACGGCGAGGACATCTCGCGCCTGCGCGCCGACCTGCGCATGCGCCGCGGCATCTGTCAGAGCCCTGAGGGGCGCCAGGTGTTTGGCCCGCTCACGATCGAGGACAACCTGCGCCTGGGCGCCTACACCCAGCCGCGCGGCCAGGTGGAAGGCGACTTGGAGAAGGTCTTCGCCATGTTCCCGGTGCTGAAGGAAAAGCGCCTGCTGCCGGCGGGCACGCTGTCGGGCGGGCAGCAACAAATGCTGGCGATTGGCCGCGCGCTCATGGGCCGGCCCAAGGTGCTGCTGCTCGACGAGCCATCCATGGGCCTGGCGCCGCTGCTGGTGGAAGAGGTGTTGAACGTCGTCAAGACCCTGAAAGAGCAGGGCATGACAATCTTCCTCGTCGAGCAGAACGCGTTTGCCGCGCTGTCGATTGCCGACCGTGCCTATGTGCTCGAGACCGGCAGCATCACGCTGACCGGCACCGGCCGTGAACTGATCACCAACGAGCAGGTGCGCGCCGCCTACCTGGGCATGTGACGGGTTGTCCGTGGCCAGTGGGCGGCGCGTCGTGACCTGCCAGAGAGAGCAACCATGACCACAACGCACTACCTCACGGCGCTGTTCGACCCGCGCGCCATCGCAGTCATCGGCGCGTCGGAAAACCCGGGCAGCACCGGCTACGTCATCTTCAACAACCTGCTCACGCACGGCTACCAGGGCCGTCTGGTGGCAGTGAACCCGCACCACCAGACGCTGCTGGGCCAGCCCTGTGTGCCGGATATCGAATCGGTGCCGCCGCCGATCGACCTGGCCATCATCACCTCGCCGCCGCGCACCATCCCGCAGCTGATCGCACAGTGCGCCCGGGCGGGCATCCACCACGTCATCGTCGTCTCGCACCCGGCCGGCGTGGTCAGCAACAGCGCCGCGCTGGAGCAGCGCATCCGCGAGGCGGCGCTCAGCAGCGGTGTGCGCTTCATGGGGCCGAAGTCGCTTGGTTTCGTGCGTCCGCACGCCTCGCTCAACGCCACCTTCACGGACATCAGCGCCATTGCAGGCGACCTGGCCCTGGTCGCGCAGTCCGGCGCCATGTGCGCCGCCGTGCTGGACTGGGCCACCATGAACCGCCTGGGCCTGTCGCTCGCCGTGTCCATCGGCGAGGTCATGGACGTGGATTTTGGCGACGTGCTCGACTATCTGGCCAACGACGAGTACACGCGCTACATCCTGCTGCATGTCGAGAGGATTCGTCACGCGCGGCGCTTCATCAGCGCGCTGCGCTCGGCCGCGCGTATCAAGCCGGTCATCGTCCTCAAGTCGGGCAACCACACGGGCGATGACGCGCTCGACAACGATGCGGCCCAGCTGGCAGATCAGGTCTTCGACGCCGCCGTGCGCCGCGCCGGCGCAGTGCGCGTGAGCAACGTGAGTCAGCTCTTTCACGCCGCGCGTGCGCTCGCCGGGCACCTGCACCCGCGCGGCAGCCGCCTGGCCATCATCAGTAACGGCACCGGGCCGGCCCGCATGGCCTCGGACGGTGCGCGCCGCCTGGGGGTGCCGCTGGCCAGCTTCGGCGGGGACACCGTGGCCGCGCTGACGCCACTGCTGCCCGCCGACTGGAAGGGCCACAACCCGATCGATCTGAGTGGCGATGCCACCACCGAGCGCTACCTGGGGGTCACGCGCCTGGTGGCGCGCGACCCGGGCGTGGATGCCGTGCTCATCATCCTCTCACCCATGTCGCTGGTCTCGCCCCTGGCGGTGGCCGAGGGCCTGGTGCAGATCGCACGTGAGAGCGCCGTGGTGCTGTGCTGCTGCTTCATGGGCGGCAAGCTGGTGGACGGCGCACGCCAGGCCCTGGAAGACGCCGGCGTGCCGGTGTTTCGTACGCCCGACACCGTCATCGAGCTGTTTCACAGCATCTCGGCCTACTACGACAACCAGAAGCTGCTGCTGGAAGTGCCCAGCCCCGGCGGTGGCACGGGCCGCGCCGCATCGGGCAACGGCCGTGCGCTGGTCGACGCCCTGGTGACCGAGCGCTGTACCCGCTTGCCACGCATGCAGGCACATGCGCTCCTGCACAGTTTTGGCGTGCCGGTGCGCCCCTGCCTGAGTGCGCGCGGCATCACCGAGGCCATGTTCGTGGCCGAACAGCTCGGCCTTCCGGTGGACATGGCCCTGGAGGGCGCCGCGGGCTGTAGCGATACATCCGACACACCCGCAATGCGCCGCAAGCTCAGCAGCCTGGAGTCGGTGCGCTCGGCCGTGCATGAGCTGGCCGCACGGCAGGGCGATGCGGCAGGGCAGGTCGGGGTGGCGCCGCATGTCACGTTCTCGCCCAACCGCGAGCGGCCGCAGGCGCGTCACTTCGTGCTGCGCGTGCTGCGTGATCCGGTCTTTGGTCCAGTGCTGCAGCTGGGCTCGGCCGGCCTGCAGGGCGAGGCTCTGCGCGACCACGCCGTTGCCCTGCCGCCGCTCAACCGCGTGCTGGCGCGCAACCTGATCGAAGCTACGCGCCAGGGCCAGATGCTGACCTCCGGGTTGAACCAGTACGGCGCTGATCTGACGGCGCTGGAAGACGCGCTGCTGGCGGTCTCCAACATGGTGTGCGAGCTGCCGGCGCTTGAATCGCTGGAGATCCATCCGCTCATCGTGGACGCGGCCGGCTGCGTGGCGCTGGAGGCGCGCGTGCTCATTGACCCCGTGCGTGGCGAGGGCCAGGGCCGCTACAACCACCTGGCGATCCACCCCTACCCGGCGCATCTGTGCCAGGAGTGGCGCATGGTCGGCGGCGGCCGTGTGCAGGTGCGCCCCGTGCGCCCCGAAGACGCGGCGCTGGAGCAGGCCTTTGTGAGCGCCATGTCGGACGAATCGCGGCGTTTTCGTTTCATGGACGGCACGCGCGAGCTGCCGCCGAGCCAGATCGTGCGCCTGACGCAGATCGACTACGACCGCGAAATGGCGCTGATTGCCGTGGTGCGCGAAGGCGGCGGGGAACGCCAGATCGGCAGTGTGCGCTACGTGCAGACGCCGGATGGCGAGTCGGTGGAGTTTGCCCTGGCCGTGGCCGATGCGTGGCAGAAATGCGGCCTCGGGCGGCGACTCATGGAGGCCATCATCGACTGCGCGCGCGACCGGCTCTACCGCTCCGTCGTTGGTGAGGTGCTGGCGAACAACGAAAAAATGCTCAAGCTCATGGCCCGCCTGGGCTTTGCCATCTTGCCGCATCCCGAGAGCAATGATTTGAAACGGGTGGTCAAGCCGCTGCGCGATTGACGCCTGAGCGCATCACCCTGGGGCCATGTCACATTCATCTGCGGCTATGGTGCGGCGGCGTGCAAGTGGCTATGCTGGCCGCGTCTTGTCCAGGAGCACTGCCCCATGACCACCCCACCGTCCTCGTCCTCCAGTCAAGCCACCCGCACCGAGCGCGACACCTTTGGCCCCATCGACGTGCCGGCCGACAGGCTGTGGGGCGCGCAGACGCAGCGCTCGCTGCTGAACTTCGACATCTCGGGCGAGCGCCAGCCGCGCGAGATCATCCTGGCGCTGGCCCAGGTCAAGCGCGCCTCGGCGCGGGTCAACCAGGCGCTGGGGCTGCTCGACGCGCGCAAGAGCGAGGCCATCGTGGCCGCCGCCGACGAAGTGATCGCCGGCAGGCATGAGGGCGAGTTCCCGCTCGTGGTCTGGCAGACGGGCTCGGGCACGCAGACCAATATGAACGTCAACGAGGTGCTGGCCAACCGCGCCAGCGAGCTGCTGGGTGGCGCGCGCGGCGAGGCGCGCCTGGTGCACCCCAACGACGACGTGAACAAGAGCCAGTCCAGCAACGATGTGTTCCCTACGGCCATGCATGTGGCGGCGGTGGAGGCCATTGCGCACCGGCTGCTGCCGGCGCTGGCCACGCTGCGCGCCACGCTTGAGGCCAAGGCCGATGCGTTCGACGACATCGTGAAGATTGGCCGGACCCATCTGCAGGACGCCACGCCGCTCACGCTGGGGCAGGAGTTCTCGGGCTGGGTGGCGCAGCTGGCGCATGGCGAGCGCCATCTGCGCGACGCGCTGCCCCACCTGTGCGAGCTGGCGCTGGGCGGCACGGCGGTGGGTACGGGGCTCAACGCCCCCAAGGGCTACGCCGAACAGGTGGCGGCCGACCTGGCGGCGCAGACCGGACTGCCGTTTGTCACATCGCCCAACAAGTTCGAGTCGCTGGCCAGCTGCGACGCGCTGGTGGCGGCGCATGGCGCGCTCAAGACGCTGGCGGCCAGCCTGATGAAGATCGCCAACGACGTGCGCTGGCTGGCCAGCGGGCCGCGCAGCGGCATAGGCGAGATCACCATCCCCGAGAACGAGCCCGGCTCGTCCATCATGCCCGGCAAGGTCAACCCCACGCAGTGCGAGGCCCTGACCATGCTGGCGGCGCAGGTGCTGGGCAACGACGTGGCCATCAACGTGGGCGGAGCTTCGGGCAACTTCGAGCTGAACGTGTTCCGCCCCATGGTGGCGCACAACTTCCTGCAGAGCGTGCGCCTGCTGGCCGATGGCATGAAGAGCTTCAACGACCATTGCGCCGTGGGCATTGAGCCCAACCGCGCGCGCATCGACGAGCTGGTGGAGCGATCGCTGATGCTGGTGACGGCGCTCAACACCCACATCGGCTACGACAAGGCGGCGCAGATCGCCAAGAAGGCACACCACGAGGGCACGAGCCTGCGCGAGGCGGCGCTGGCGCTAGGCCATGTGACGGCCGTGCAGTTCGACGAATGGGTGGTGCCGGGGAAGATGGTGGGGCGCTGAATCAGTCGGGGTGCCCCTCGGCGGCGGCCTGCTCCACCAGCGTGCGCAGGCCCTGCACGTCGTGCAGTTCAATGCCGCGCGGGCGCACACTGATCAGGCCGTTGCGCTCCAGCCATTTGAGTTCGGTGTTCACGCGCTGGCGCGAGCCGCCCAGCAGGCCCGCGAGTTCTTCCTGCGCCAGCGACAGGCCCAGGAGGCGGTGCTCGCCAGGGGCCAGATGGTGCGGTCCGAAACGCTCCTGCAGATGCAGCAGTTGCTTGGCCAGCCGCGCGCGCAGCGGCATGGTGGCCACATCCTCCATCATCAGGTACAGCGAGCGCATGCTGCGCGCCTGCAAGGTGAGCAGGGCCTGGCCGAAGGTGGGGTGCTGCTGCAGCAGCGCACGCAGGGCGATTTCGGGCACGCTCAGCAGCGTGGTGTTGCCATGGGTATGTGCGTCATAGGTGCATGGGTGACCGTAGAGCACCTCGGCCTCGCCTACCCAGATGCCGGGTTCGACATAGGCCAGCGTCATGCGCCGGCCCGCGGGCGTGGTGCGGCGAAAGCGCAGCGCCCCGCTGGCACAGGCAAACCAGTTGTGTATGGAGCGGCCCTGCTCGACGATGGTGTCGCCATGCGCGTGGCGAGTGACATGGCCCAGGCGGAAGATGTCATGGCGCAACGACGGCGGGAGCGAGGCAAACCAGGCGCTGCGGTCGATGGCCTCGCGCTCCTGGGCGGTCAGCAGGGGACGTTGCAGCGGTGCGTCGGCACAGGGGCGCGGGGAGGCATGCATGGGCGGGGCACAACGTAAAGCACTGCGGACAAAATCATTCTAGGACGGAATGCGGTGGCGGCGATGGCGACGTCCATAGTATCCACAACCCACCACAAAGGTATTGTCAACTATTGTATTTGTAGCTTGCTGCGCTTGTCAGGCGGGCGCTTCGGGCATTATTTCACCATAAAGAGGCCGGCCATGGTCCGGCGGTGGTGTCGTCGTTCTCTTTCATGCGCTGGCATCCCTTCTCGTTCGGGCAGCAAGCGCCACAGGGATGCGCTGCCCTGGGCAGATGGGGCTGGACGGGAACGCGCTCGCCCACGAAGCGTCCGTGGCGATCCACCGAGGACAACGGGGAGGGGCGGGGCATGGCCCATGGGGCCAAAATAAGCAGGAACCGCAGGTTTTACCGTGTGTCAGTCGCGCGCACCGACAGGTTTTCCTGTGGTTGCACGACGGGCACTGGCGTAAGCTGCTGCGGCTGCGTCAGTGGCCTGTAAGTAGCAGCGCCGAAAGTACCGCCCGCATCTTCGTTCTAGCGCAAGGAGACAAATTCATGAGTGCTTCCCCGTCCGCGATCGAGTCCGTTCTGGTCGAAAACCGCATCTTTCCCCCGCCCGAAAGCCTGGTGAAGGCGGCGCGCATCTCCGGCATGGCCGGCTACGAGGCGCTGTGCGCCGAGGCCGACAAGGACTTCGAGGGCTTTTGGGCCCGCCTGGCCCGCGAAAACGTGCAGTGGACCAAGCCGTTCACACAGACCCTGGACGAGTCCAACGCGCCGTTCTACCAATGGTTTGCCGACGGCGAACTCAACGCCAGCGCCAACTGCCTGGACAAGCACATGGGCACGCCGGTCGAGAACAAGACGGCCATCATCTTCGAGGCCGATGGCGGCGAGGTCACCAAGGTCACCTACAAGGAGCTGCTGGCACGCGTGAGCCAGTTCGCCAACGCCCTCAAGGCCCGCGGGGTGAAGAAGGGCGACCGCGTGCTGATCTACATGCCCATGACCATCGAGGGCATCGTGGCCATGCAGGCCTGCGCGCGCATCGGCGCCACGCACAGCGTGGTGTTCGGCGGCTTCTCCGCCAAGGCCGTGCAGGAGCGCATCCAGGACGCTGGCGCCGTGGCCGTGATCACCGCCAACTACCAGCTGCGCGGCGGCAAGGAGCTGCCGCTCAAGGCCATCGTGGACGAGGCCATTGCCTCCGGCGGCTGCGAGTGCGTCACGACCGTGTTCGTGTACGAGCGCACGCCCACCGCCTGGAACCGCGTGGCAGGCCGCGACATCTCGTTTGCCGAGGCGCAGCAAGGCCAAAGCACCGAATGCGCCCCGGTGCCGGTGAATGCCGAGCATCCGCTGTTCGTGCTCTACACCTCGGGCTCCACCGGCAAGCCCAAGGGCGTGCAGCATTCCACCGGCGGCTACATGCTGTGGGCCAAGCTGACCATGGACTGGACCTTCGACATCCAGCCCAGCGATGTGTTCTGGTGCACGGCCGACATCGGCTGGGTCACGGGCCACACCTACATCACCTACGGCCCTCTGGCCGCCGGCGCGACCGAGGTCGTGTTCGAGGGCGTGCCCACCTATCCCAAGGCCGACCGCTTCTGGAAGATGATTGAGCGCCACAAAGTCACGGTGTTCTACACCGCGCCCACGGCCATCCGCTCGCTGATCAAGGCCGCCGATTCCGACGAGTCCGTGCATCCCAAGCAATCGGATCTGTCCAGCCTGCGCATCCTGGGCAGCGTGGGCGAGCCCATCAACCCCGAAGCCTGGATGTGGTACTACAAGAACGTGGGCGGCGAGCGCTGTCCCATTGTCGATACCTGGTGGCAGACGGAAAACGGCGGCCACCTCATCACCCCGCTGCCGGGCGCTACGCCGCTGGTGCCGGGCTCGTGCACGCTGCCGCTGCCGGGCATTGCGGCTGCCATCGTCGATGAAACCGGTAACGACGTACCCAACGGCTCGGGCGGCATCCTGGTCATCAAGCGTCCCTGGCCGTCCATGATCCGCACCATCTGGGGCGACCCGGAGCGTTTCAAGAAGAGCTACTTCCCCGAAGAACTCAAGGGCTACTACCTGGCCGGCGACGGCGCGGTGCGCGACGCCAAGACCGCTTATTTCCGCATCACCGGCCGCATCGACGACGTGCTCAACGTCTCGGGCCACCGCATGGGCACCATGGAGATCGAATCCGCCCTGGTCGCCAAGTCCGACCTGGTGGCCGAGGCCGCCGTGGTGGGTCGTCCCGACGACCTCACGGGCGAGGCCATCTGCGCCTTCGTGGTCCTGAAGCGCTCGCGCCCCACCGGCGAGGAGGCCAAGCAAATCGCCAAGGAACTGCGCGACTGGGTGGCCAAGGAAATCGGCCCCATCGCCAAGCCCAAGGACATCCGCTTCGGCGACAACCTGCCCAAGACCCGCTCGGGCAAGATCATGCGCCGCCTGCTGCGCTCACTGGCCAAGGGCGAGTCCATCACCCAGGACACCAGCACGCTGGAGAACCCCGCAATTCTGGATCAATTGGCGCAGAACAACTGATTCAGAAGGCCGCGTAAGACAGCCCAAAAACAGCCCGCCTCGGCGGGCTGTCGTCATTTCAGCGCGGCGTCATCAATCGAGCAGGTCGGCGTATTCCTTGTGGCTATAGCCTGTGAGCTGCGTCCAGGGCAGGGTGCCGGGCAGGGCCTGGCGCTTTACCGAGGTGACGCTGTGCTGGCTGCCCTGGGCGTTGCGCGACTCGATACGCTGCGGGAACTGGCCCAGGTTGTCCCACAGCACCTGCACGGGCTGGTTGGCGCTGCCGCCCTGGTACCAACGGGCACCGGCCGGGGCCGCTCGGGCCAGGGGCTTCATACGGGCGATCTGTGCGGGGTCGAGCAGGTGCTGGGCGGCGGCCCATTGGCCGTCAAAGCCCACCTGGCCCCATTCGGCCTGTGGTACGTCCACCAGCAGACGTTCGTGCGCGTTCACCAGGCGCAGCTGTAGCCTGCCGTCGGCGTTGCGCTGCACCCAGCGTGCGGCGGCGGCAATGTCCATGTGCCTGTGCGCCTTGCCACCGTCGGCATGCTCGGCCGCTTCGCGCGCATGCGGCGGCAGCACGCGCGCCAGCCAGACCTGGTCGCCGTGCCGCAGCATGTGCTCGGTGTAGTGCAGGGTGCGCGTGATGCCGTCGGCCGACAGCGTGGTGATGTGGTGTTCGATCTGCAGTGCCAGCGCTGGCGCGGTGGCTGTGGATATTGCTGTGCGGGTGGTCGCGGGCGTGGGCGTTGCACCGGCTGCCTGCTGCGCCCCGGCTGGGGCGGGCAGCAGCAGGGCGAAGGAGAGCGAGAGGGCGGTGGCGATGAGGTCTTTGTTCATGGTGTTCGGAAAATGCGAAAACGCCCGGCGGGCGCCGGGCGTGGTAGGTGTGGGGCGGCTCACAAACCCAGGGCGGCCTTGATCAGGCCGAACACCTTGGTGTTGACCAGGGTGCCCTTGAAGCCGCTGCTGCCCGCGCCGGTGGCAAGCAGCATCACATCGCCGCCGCCGTGCGTCTCGGAGCCGGGCGCGCCCAGGGCCACACCCACTTCCTGCAGGTAGTCGTCGCCCGCGGTGTCCACGGAGGTCAGGTCGTCGCGCTGGGCCTTGCGCGGGCCGCCGCCGTTGCCGAACACCAGGGTGGTGTAGGGCTTTCCGTCGGCCGCCTGCGCCAAAACGGGCTGGCCCTGCACGGCAGTGGCCTTGATGTCGGTGCTCTTTCCCAGGATGGGGTTGCCCTTGTGCGCGTAGCCGGCGAAGGCCATGGTGTGGTCGTGGTCGGCGGTGACGACGATCAGGGTGTTCTTCTGATCCACCAGCGTCAATGCACGGCGGATCGCCTCGTCGAAGGCGATGGTGTCGGTCAGCGCGCGCTTGGCGTTGGTGCCGTGCAGCGCGTGGTCTATGCGCCCGCCCTCGACCATCAAAAAGAAGCCCTTGCCGTTTTGCTGCAGCACCTTGATGGCCTTTTCCGTCATGTCGGCCAGGCTGGGCTCGTCGATCTGCTTCTTCGCCCGGTCGAGTTCGTAGTTGAGGTGGTCCGGATTGAACAGGCCGAGCAGCTTGGGCGTAGCCGCCGGGTTCACGGCCTGCAGCTGCGTGCCGGTGCTGACGTAGGTGTAGCCCGCTTTTTGCAGCAGGGCGGTCAGGTCCTGCCCATCGGTGCGCTTGCCGCCCGCTGCGGTGGGCAGGAAGAACTTGGCGCCGCCGCCCAGCAGCACGTCCACCCCCGCGCCCAGGGCAGGGTTGAACAGGCCCGAGCCCGGCACGGCCTGGGCGGCGATGGTGTTCTCGCCGTCGCGGTGGCAGACATGGGCGTAGGTGGCGGCGGGCGTAGCGTGGGTGATGCGCGTGGTCGTCACCGCCCCCACCGACTTGCCCGCGGCCTTGGCCAGCTCCAGCAGCGTGGGCACGGCCTGGCCGTTGCCGCTGGCCGGGCAGGCGCTGTCGGCGCCGTTCAGGTAGGGCTTGCTGCCGTTGTAGGCGCGGGTGTCGGCGCTCATGGAGATGACTTCGTTGTTCATCTTCACGCCGGTCATGTAGGCCGCCATGGACGGTGCGCTGTCGGTGGTCTGCGCGTCGTTGGAGTAGGTCTTGATGCGTGCGGTGCGCCGCAGGCTCTCCATGGCCAGCTGGCCTGCCTCGCCGTACTGGTAGATGCGGCTGGCGGTGACGGTGGTGGGGCCCATGCCGTCGCCCAGGAAGAAGATGACGTTGGTGGCTTCGCCCGCGGCCCAGCTGGCGCTGGTAGTGGCCAGCATGAGGACGGCGGCCAGGGGTAGGTGGTGCAGAGACTTCATGGCAGTGCTTTCGCTGGTGGTGCTTACAGACCGGTGGCCTTGCGGATCAGGCCAAAGACTTCGGTGTTGGTGAGGGTGCCGGTGAACAACTCGGCACCCTTGCCGGTGGCGCCCAGGAACACGTCCGTGCCGCCATGGGTTTCGCTGCCCGAGGCCATGGGGATGGCGGCCTCCTGGTGGTAGGCCTTGTCGGCCACCTGGGCGTCGGTCAGCGCGGTGCGCTGGGCAGGGCGGCTTTCGCCGGTGCCGAAGCCGATGATGCTGAAGGGGTTGCCGCCCAGATCCAGCGACAGGCTGCCATCGACGAAGCTGCGCAGCAGGCCCAGCACGCCGGGGTTGCTGGCGGTGGTGGGGCCGGTGCGGGCAGCGTAGCCGTTGAGTACCAGGGTGTGGTCGTGGTCGGCGGTGACGACGATGAGCGTGTTCTTCAGGCCCGGATCCCTGGCCTGCATCTTGTCGAGCGCGCGCTGTATGGCGTCGTCGAAGGCCACGGTGTCCTGCAGCGCCTTGCGCGCCGTGGTCTCGTGCAGCGCGTGGTCTATGCGCCCGCCCTCGACCATGAGGAAGAAGCCCTTGTCGTTCTTGGCCAGCAGGTCGATGGCCTTGTCGGTCATCTCGGCCAGGCTGGGCTCCTTGCTCGCGTCGCGGTCGATGTCGTAGGCCATGTGGCTGCTGGTGAACAGGCCGACGAGCTTTTTCGTCGCGGCGGGCGCGGCGGCGTCGAACTCGGCCTTGTTCTGCACGTAGGTGTAGCCCTTGGCCTTGAGCTCGGCCGTCAGGTCGCGCCCGTCGCTGCGCTTGCCGCCCGCCGCCTGGGGCAGGAAGAACTGGCGCCCGCCGCCCAGCAGCACGTCCACGCCGTCGCCCAGGGCGCCGTTGAAGCCCGCGCCGCCGGGCACGGCCTGGGCGGCGATGGCGTTCTCGCCGTCGCGGTGGCAGATATGGGCGTAGGTGGCGGCCGGGGTGGCGTGCGTGATGCGCGTGGTCGTGACCGCGCCCGTGCCCATGCCGGCGGCCTTGGCCAGCTCCAAGAGTGTGGTCGCGGCCTGGCCGTTGCCGCTCGTGGGACAGCTGCTGTCGGCACCGCTCACGTAGTCCTTGCCGCTGGCGTCGAAGGCGCGCGTCTCGGGCGTCATGGAGATGACCTCGTTGTTCATCTTCACGCCGGTCATGTAGGCGGCCATGGAGGGCGCGCTGTCGGTTACCTGGGCGTTGTTGGAGTAGGTGCGGATGAAGGCCGTCTCGGGCAGCAGATCCATTGTCAGGTCGCCAGCCTCGCCGACCTTGTAGATGCGTGCGGCGGTCTGCGTGGTCAGGCCCATGCCGTCGCCGAGGAAGAAGAGGATGTTCTTGGGCGCGGCCGCAGTGGCCGGCGCGCTGTTGTCGCTCGATCCGCCGCAGGCCGACAGGGCCAGGGTGGCCGCAGCCAGGGCTATCAACCGAAGTGTCATGGGTGCTCCGAAAAGTGATGGTTTCCGGGGCAGCACTATGGCCGGCGGCTGTGTCGGTTTCGTGACTTGTGCCATCACGGCGACAGGCGCAAAAAAGCCGCAGGGGCTGCGCGCCGCTGCGGTTATGGGGCAAGAGATGTCTTTGTCAGTCCACCATGCCATCGGTCAGCACGCCACCGCCCAGGGCCTGGTAGAGCGCCACGGCGTCGCCCAGCAGCGCGCCGCGTGCGGCCACATGGGCGGCGCGCGCCTGCAGCCAGGACTGCTCGGCGGCCAGCGCCGCCGGCTTCGCGCTGTAGCCCTGGCGCAGCTGTGCGCGCGTGAGATCCAGCGTGGAGCGGCTGGCCTTCTCGCTGTCGGCCGTCATCTCCAGGGCCTTGGTGTCGGTGTCGAGCGCGTAGAGCGCGTTGGCCACGTCCTGGAAGGCCGAGAGCACGGCGCCGCGGTAGCGTGCGGCGGCCGCGTCCAGCCCGGCCTCGGCGGCGCGCTGGTGCGCCGCCAGTGTGCCGCCGGCGAAGAGGGGCTGCAGCAGGTTGGCGCCCAAGCCCCAGACCGTATTGCCCGCGGTGAACATGTCGCGGAAGTTGGTGGCGCCGCCGCCGTAGGCGGCCGTGAGCGACAGCTGCGGCAGGCGCGCGGCCTTGGCCACGCCGATGGCGGCGCTGGCCTGCTGCACGTCGGTCTCTGCGGCGCGCACGTCGGGGCGCTGCTCCACCAGTTGCGAGGCCACGGCCTGCGGCAGCTCGGGCAGGGCGAATGCCGACAGCTGCGGCACGGCCGGCGCTGCATCGGGCGTGCGGCCCGCCAGCGTGGCCAGTAAGTTGCGCGTCTCCTCCAGCTGCTTGCGCAGCGGTGGCAGTGCCTGCTGCATCTGGATCAGCAGCGTCTGCTGGGTGGCCAGGTCCAGCCCGCTGGCGTAGCCATTCTTCTGCTGCAGACGCATGTGGCGCAGCTGCTCTTCGGCGGCCTTGATGGCCTGCTCTATCAGCGTGCTTTGCTCGGCGAGCATGGCGGCCTGCAGCATGCCGCCGGCCACGTTGCTCGCCAGCGTCAGCCGCGCGGCCTGCAGCTGCAGGCGCTGGCCTTCTTCGGCCGCCTGCAGGCCCTCGACCTGGCGGCGGTTGGCGCCGAAGATGTCGGGCACATAGCTCACGCTCAGCTGCGCCGTGTGGTAGGTGTAGAGCGTCTCGCCGCTGTTGAGCGGCGGCGACATGGACCCGCCCGTGTTCTGGCGCGAGCGGTTGTAGCTGGCCTGTACCGTGGGATAGAAGAAGCCACGCTGGGCAATGACGCTCTGGCGCGCGGCACGCAGCGTGGCGCTGGCGGCCTCGATGGTGGGACTGCGCTCCAGCGCCTCCTGCACCAGGGCGTCGAGCTCGGGCGAGCCAAAGGCCTTCCACCACTGGCGCTGCACGGGCCCGCCCTTGCCGGCCGTGGCCAGCGGTTCGCGCGTGAGCGCGCCGGCCTGGGGCACGGCGGGGCGCACATAGTCGGGGCCCACGGCGCAGCCCGTAGCGGCCAGAGTCGACAGGCCCAGCAGACTGAGGAGCAGGCGCCTGTTGGGCGAGGGCAGGGATGATGTTGGATTACGCATGTGCTCGGCCTCCCAGACCTTCGCGCTTCTTGGCAAACTTCACGCGGCGCAGAACGGCCAGGCGCAGCGCCGGCACCACCAGCAGCAGGAAGATCGGGCCGATGACCATGCCGCCCACCACCACGGTGGCCAGGGGGCGCTGCACCTCGCTGCCAATGCTGTGCGACAGGGCCGCGGGCAGCAGGCCCAGGGCGGCCGATAGTGCCGTCATGAGCAGCGGCCGCATGCGGGTGCGGTAGGCCTCCTCCATGGCCTGCAGGTGCTCGTGGCCGCGTGCACGCAGGCCGCGGTAGTAGCTCAGGATCAGGATGCCGTCCATGACCGACACGCCCAGCAGCGAGATGAAGCCGATCACCGCCGAAATGCTCAGCACCTGCCCGGTCGCATACAGCGCCAGGAGGCCGCCGAATACCGTGAACGGCACCGAGGCCACCGTCAGCAGGCAGTAGGTGAAGTTGTTGAACAGCGCATACAAGAGCGCCATCACCAGGACCACGGCCACGGGAATGGCGATCAGCATGCGCGCCTTGGCCTCCTGCAGCGACTCGAACTCGCCCGCGTAGATCACGCGGTAGCCCTGGGGCAGCTGCACGTCCTGTGCGATGCGCCTTTGCACCTCATCGACGGTGCTGCCCAGGTCGCGCCCGCGGGCCGAGAATTTGAGTGGTATGTAGCGCTCGTTGCTCTCGCGGTAGATGTAGGTGGCGCCCGTGTCCAGCGAGATGCTGGCCAGGTCCGACAGCGGAATGAACGAGGTGTTGCCCGCCGCCGTGGTATAGCCCACACGCAGCGCGCGCACGGCCTCGGGGCTGGCGCGGTGGCGCTGGTCAAAGCGTACCGTGAGGCTGAAATGCCGGTCGCCTTCGAGCACCGTCGTCGCCTCCACGCCACCCAGGGCCGCCTGGATGGCGTTGGCCACGTCGCCGGTGTTGAGTCCGTAGCGTGCGGCGCGCACGCGGTCGATCTGGATGTTCATATTGGGCTGGCCCAGGATGTGGAATACCCCGAGATCGGCCACGCCGTCGATGTGCGACATCACCTCCTGCACCCGGGCGGCGAGCTTTTCCAGCGTCGCCAGGTCAGGGCCGATGATCTTCACCGAGTTGGCGCCCTTCACGCCGGACAGGCCTTCCTGCACGTTGTCCTGGATGTACTGCGAGAAGTTGAAGCTCACGCCGGGGAATTCGGCCTCGAACTTGTGCTGCAGCTCACCCACCAGCCTGGCCTTGGTCATGCCGGGGCGCCATTTATCGAACGGCTGCAGCGGCGCGAACAGCTCCACGTTGTTGAAGCCGGCGGCATCGCTGCCGTCATCGGGGCGGCCGTGCTGCGACACCACGGAGACCACCTCGGGGTACTCCTTGATCATCTGTCGCATCTTGTTGGCCTTGTCGCGGCCCGATTCCAGCGAGATCGTGGGCGGCATGGAGGCGCGTATCCACAGGTTGCCCTCCTCCAGCGCGGGCAGGAACTCGCTGCCCAGGCGCATGGCCATGAGGGTGCCGGCCACCAGGACCAGGGCGCCCAGGGCCAGCGTGATGCGCGTGTGGTGCAGCACCCAGTTCAGGGCCGGGCGGTAGGCACGCTGGATGGCGTGCACGAAGAGGGTTTCCTTCTCCTCGACCTTGGCCGGCAGCAGGTAGCTGGCCAGCACCGGCGTGATGGTGAAGCAGGCGATCAGGGCGCCCGCCAGGGCATAGCCATAGGTGCGCGCCATGGGGCCGAAGATCTGGCCTTCGACACCCTGCATGGTGAACAGCGGCGTGAATGCGGCAATGGTGATGAGGGTGGAGAAGATCACCGAGTTGTCCACCTGCGTGGCGCTCATGTAGATCATGCGCAGGCGCGAGCTCCAGCCGTTGGCGGGGTCGGTGCGCGGGCCGTCGGCCCCGCGCGACATGGCGCGCAGCAGCGAGGCGCGTATGGCCGCGGGCCGCTGGAAGTTGCGGAATATGTTCTCCACCAGGATCACCGCCGCATCGACGATGATGCCGAAGTCCACCGCCCCCAGTGACAGCAGGTTGGCCGACTCGCCGGTGAGCACCAGCATCATGATGCTGAAGAACAGCGCGAACGGAATGCTCACGCTCACGATCACCGCGCTGCGCAGGTCGCCCAGGAACACCCACTGGATGAAGAACACCAGCAGACAGCCGAAGATGAGGTTGTGAATCACAGTGTGCGTGGTCACGTCCACGAGCTGCGCACGGTCGTAATAGGGGGCGAGCTTCACGCCCGGCGGCAGCGAGCCGTCGGAGTTGAGCTTTTCCACGGCCGTCTTGACGCGTGCGATGACGTCCTTGGTCTGCAGCGTGCGGTTCATGATCACCACGCCGGTGACCACGTCGTTCTGCAGGTCGCGGCCGGCCTCGCCCAGGCGCGGCATGGTGCCCTCGGCGATGCGCGCCACGTCCTTGACCCGGGTGGGCAGGCCGTCCTTCTGGGCCACCACGATGTTGGCGATGTCGTCGAGGTTCTGCACCAGCCCCAGGCCGCGGATGTTGACCGACTGGTCGCCCACGCTGATGGCGCGCCCGCCCACGTTGAGGTTGGCGTTGCCTATGGACTGGATCAGGGTCTGCAGCGTCACCCCATGGGCTTCGAGCAGCTTGGGGTCAGCTTCCACATGGTATTCCTTGGTGGTGCCGCCCCAGGTCACGACCTGCACCACGCCGGGCACGGTGAGCAGGCGCCGCTCGATCACCCAGTCCTGCAGGGTGCGCAGCTCGGTCAGGCTGTAGGTCGATGGGCCCTTGACCTGGTAGCGCAGAATTTCGCCGACCAGGCTGGAGGCCTGGATCTGCGGCTGCACGCCATTGGGCAGGTTGACGTTGGCCTGAAGGTTGTTGGCAATCTGGGTCAACGCAAAGTAGTAGTCCGTGCCGTACTTGAAGGTCACGCGCACGAAGGACAGGCCGTAGAACGAGGTGGAGCGGATGTTCTCCACGTTGGGCGTGGTGGCCAGGCCCACCTCCATGGGGCGCGTGTAGTAGCGCTCCATTTCCTCCGCCGACATGCCGGGCGCCTGGGCCGTGATCTCAATGATCACCGGCGCGGGGTTGGGGTAGGCCTCGACGTTGAGCCTGAAGAAGGCCAGCAGGCCCAGGCCGAGAAAGGCCAGCAGGCCCAGTAGGACGATGGGCCGGCGCGAGAGCACGAAGGCCAGCAGGGGACGAAACACGGCGGTCTCCTAGGGGTAGGGGCGCTTATTGCGCGTCGGTTTCGTAGAGGCCGGAGAGGAACAGCGCGTTGTGGCGCGCCACGTGGTCGTTGTCCGCCAGGCCCGCCGTGATCTGCACCAGGCCGTCCGCGGTCTGGCCGCGCGTGATCTTGCGGCGCGTGAAGCGCGGGCCGCGCTCGTCGCGGTCCATGGCGATCCAGACCACGTCATCGCCGTTGCTCTCGCGTACCACGGCCTCGCTCGGCACGGCCACCGAGGTCTGCGGCGCCGCGACCGTGACGTAGAAATCGGCCGTCATCTGCGGGCGCAGTTCGCGCCTGGGGTCGGCCACCTCGGCACGCACGATGAAGCGGCGGGTGTCGGCGTCTATGCTGTCGCCCAGGTAGGACAGCTTGCCCGTGAACACCTTGCCCGGCCAGGCCTGCACACGCACCTGCACCGGTTGGCCCACGCGGTAGTAGCGGAAGTCGGACTCGGGCACCTGGGCCACCATCCACAGCGTGCGCAGGTCCGACACCGTGACCGGCGCCGGGTCGCTGCCGGGCTGCACCAGCAGGCCGGGCTGGGCGGCGCGCGCTGTGACGCGGCCGGCGATGGGGCTCTTGACGGCGATTTCCTTGCCCACCTTGCGCTCACGCTCGATGCGGGCGATGTCGGCATCACTGAACTCGAACAGGCGCAGGCCCTGGCGCGCCGCGTCGTAGGCGGCCTGGGCCGATTGCTGTTCGGCCTGGGCCTGCTGCAGCTCCTTCTGCGGAATACTGTCCTCGCGCGCCAGGGCCTCGGCGCGGCGCAGGGTCTCGGTGGCGGCGCGCAGCGTGCCTGCGGCCGAGATCAGCGTGGACGCGGCCTGCGACATCTCGGGCACATCCACGGTGTAGAGCGTCTGGCCGGCCTTGACGTCGTCGCCGGCCCTGACCAGCACCTGCGCAATGCGGCCCTGCTGGGTGGAGAACACGCGCGTGGTGCGATCCTGGTTGAAGTCGATGATGCCTGTGGTGCTGCGCAGGTTCTCGAACTGGTGCTCCTGCGGCGTGCCCACGTCGAAGGCGGGGGCCTGGTCGGGGGCCACGCGCACCACGTCCTTCTGTACCCGGCCGGAGACGGAGGGTGGTTGTTCCTCGGCATCGCCATGGGACTTGGCGTTGTGCGAGCTGACGGCCCAGACGCCGCCAACGACGATGACGATGGCGGCCACGGCCACCCAGAGCAGGGCGCGCGAACGCGGCGGCGCCGATGAAGTTTGTTGTGTAGCAGCCATACGACCACGCTCCTTGGAAATCTTGCATGCGTGGGCACAGGCAGCGCCTGGGCAGGCCTGGCCACGTTGGGGCGCAGTCTAGGCAGGCCAAGCTTTACGTTGGCTTTATGTGAGCAAATGTGTGGTGTGCGGCAGGTCGATGTCGATGCAGGTGCCGCGGCCGCCCGGCCCAATGCGCACGGTGAGCCGGCCGCCCATGCGCTCGACCACGCGCTGCGCGATCGACAGGCCCAGGCCCGAGCCCTCGGGTTGGCCATGGTCGCCGCGCCAGAAGGGCAGCAACATGCGCTGGCGCGTTGCGGTGTCGAGCGCGGGGCCGTCGTCGCTCACGCGGATGCGGATGCGCTTGTTTTTGGCGAGCATTTCCACCGCGACATGCGGGCCGCCATAGCGCAGCGCGTTGTCGATGAGATTGGCCACCACTTCTCCCAGCAGCGTGGGAGAGCCGCGCACCATGGCTGCCCCATGCGTCGCGTCAGGGGGTGGCTGCAGCGCCTTGCCGGCGGCGTCGGCCGCCGCCTGCCAGCGCTGCACCGCCTGCCGGGCGACTTGCGTGGCGTCGAAGACCTGGTCCTCGATCACGGTCTCGTCCTCGGCCCGCGCGTAGACCAGCAACTGGCGCACCATGCGCGCGCCACGCGCGGCCACCTCGTCCAGATGGGCCAGCACCTCGGCGTCCATGGGCTGGCTGGGGTCGGCACGCTGCGTGCGCCGCATGTCGCCCACCAGCAGGCGGATGCCGGCCATGGGCGTCTGCAGCTGGTGGGCCGCGTCGGCGACGAAGCGGCGCTGCTCATCAACCGAGGCCTTGAGCCGCGCCAGCAGCGCGTTGGTGTGTTGCACGAGCTCGCGCAGCTCCTCCGGCACCTCGGCCACGTTCAGCGGCGACAGGTCGTGCTCGCCCTGCTGCGCCACCAGGGCGCTGATGCGCCGCGTGGGCGCCAGGCCGCGGCGAATTCCGTAGTACAGCAGCGGGATGATGACGAAGCCCGCCAGCCCTGCGGGCAGGAAGATGGCGGCGGCGATTTCGTTCGTGACCTGCCGGCGCTTGGTCTCGGACTCCGCCACCACCACCCAGACGGGCTCGTCGCCGGTCGAGGGCCGCACGCGCAGCGCCACGGCGCGCAGCAGCAGGCCGCCATCGGCCTGGTGGTTGAAGAACTGCTGTGTGCGTGCCGCCTGGGGGTCGTCGGGCTGCGGCAGGGGCAGGTCGAGTTCGCCCACCAGCGTGCGGCCGGCCTCGGTACGCACCGCGTAGTGGCTGCGCAGCAGCGAGTCGAACACCAGCGAGTCGGCCGTTTCGCGGCTGGCCACGAAACGCGCCTGGCCGTCGTGCCAGCGCAGCTGTGCGGCCAGTGCCTGCGCGTCGTCGGAGAGCAGGCGGTCGAAGGACTGGTTGGTGGTGCGCCCCGCAAACCAGTAGGCCACGCCCGTGGCCACGAGGGCCGAGGCCACCCACAGGCCCACCAGCGGCATGAGCAGCTGGCGCCACAGGCTGGCGCTGCGCCAGTGCGGGGTGGCACTCACACCAGCTCCAGCGCGTAGCCCACACCGCGCAGTGTGACGATGTTGACGCCGGCGCCGGCAAGCTTGCGCCGCAGCTTGAGCACATAGATCTCCACCGAGTTGGCGCTGAAGTTCGACTCCCAGCTCGACATGGCCGAGATGATGCGGCTCTTGGGCACGGCCTGGCCGGGCGAGGCCATGAGCAGCTCCACCAGCGCCGCCTCGCGCGGGCTCAGCGGCAGGCGCTCGTCGCCATGGCGCAGCTCGCGCGTGTCGGTGTTGAAGGAGAGGGCGCCGGCTACCAGCAGGTTGCTGCTGCCGCCGCGGCGGCGCCGCGCAATGGCGCGCAGCCGCGCCACCAGCTCATCGGGCTCGAAGGGCTTGGCCAGGTAGTCGTCCGCCCCCTCGTTGAGCCCGTTCAGCCGGTTTTGCAGGCCGTCGCTGGCGGTGAGGATGACGACCGCCAGGTCCTTGCCATGGCTGCGCCAGTGGCGCAGCACCTCCAGGCCGGCGCGGCGCGGTAGGCCCAGGTCGAGCACGGCGGCGTCGTAATGTTCGGTGGCCGTGGCCGCGAGCGCGAATTCGCCGTCGGTGACGGCGTCGACCTGCCAGCCCTCGGCCTGCAGCGTGCGCGCCAGGCCCAGGCGCAGGGCGGGGTCGTCTTCGACGACGAGCACGCGCATCAGCCCTTGCCCTTTGGCGAGTCGAACAGGTCCAGCACCGCGCCCTTGCTGGCGCTGGCCGCGTTGAAGGCGAACTTGGCCTGCACGCCGCGCGTGTAGCGCGGCGCGGGCGGCGTCCAGCCGGCGCGGCGGCCGGCCAGCTCGTCGTCGCTCACGTTGAGCTGCAGCAGCAGCCGGTGGGCGTCTATGGTGATGCTGTCGCCCTCGTGCACGAAGGCGATGGTGCCGCCGACGAAGGCCTCGGGCGCGACATGGCCCACGACCATGCCCCAGGTGCCGCCGGAGAAGCGCCCGTCGGTGATCAGGCCCACGCTCTCGCCCAGGCCCTCGCCGATGAGCGCGCCCGTGGGTGCCAGCATCTCGGGCATGCCGGGGCCGCCCTTGGGGCCCAGGTAGCGCAGCACCATCACGTCGCCCGCGCGAATCTTGTGGTCCAGGATGGCCTGCAGGGCCGACTGTTCGTCGTCGAAGACGCGCGCTGGGCCGGTCATGACCGGGTTCTTCAGCCCGGTGATCTTTGCCACCGCGCCTTCCGGACTCAGGTTGCCCTTGAGGATGGCCAGGTGGCCCTGGGAGTAGAGCGGCTGGGTGATGGGCCGGATCACGTCCTGGCCGGCCGGCGGCTGGTCGGGCACGTCCTTCAGGGCTTCGGCCACCGTCTTGCCGGTGATGGTCATGCAGTCGCCGTGCAGCAGGCCGGCGTTCAGCAGCATCTTCATGACCTGCGGAATGCCGCCGGCCTTGTGCAGATCCACGGCCAGGTATTTGCCGCTGGGCTTGAGGTCGCAGAACACCGGCACCTTCTGGCGCATGCGCTCGAAGTCGTCGATGCTCCACTCCACGCCCGCCGCATGGGCGATGGCCAGGAAGTGCAGCACGGCGTTTGTGGAGCCGCCCACGGCCATGATGACGGCCACGGCGTTCTCGATGGACTTGCGCGTGACGATGTCGCGCGGTTTCAGGTCGCGGCGTATGGCCTCGATCAGCACCCTGGCCGACTCGCGGGCGGAATCGACCTTCTCCTGGTGCGGGTTGGCCATGGTGCTGGAGTAGGGCAGGCTCATGCCCAGCGCCTCGAAGGCCGAGGACATGGTGTTGGCGGTATACATGCCACCGCACGAGCCGGTGCCGGGGATGGCGTGCCGCTCGACGGCCTTCAATTCCTGGTCGCTGATCTTGCCTGCGGCGTTCTCGCCCACGGCCTCGAAGACGCTGACGATGTTCAGGTCGCAGCCATGCAGGTGGCCGGGCAGGATGGTGCCGCCATACACGTAGATGCTGGGTACGTTGGCGCGCAGCATGCCCATCATGCCGCCGGGCATGTTCTTGTCGCAGCCGCCTATGACCACGCAGCCGTCCATCCACTGGCCCTGCACGCAGGTTTCGACGCAGTCGGCAATCACCTCGCGGCTGACCAGGCTGTACTTCATGCCCTCTGTGCCCATGGCCATGCCGTCGCTGATCGTGGGCGTGCCAAAGGTCTGCGGGTTGCCTCCCGCCTCGCGTATGCCTTCGACGGCTGCATCCGCCAGGCGCTGCAGGCCACTGTTGCAGGGCGTGATGGTGCTGTGGCCGTTGGCCACGCCGACCATGGGCTTGTCGAAGTCGGCCTCGGTGTAGCCCATGCCGTAGTACATGGAGCGGTTGGGCGCGCGCGCCTTGCCCTGGGTGATGTGGGCGGAGCGGCGGTTCAGGGGCATGGGGTCGGTCATGGCAGTCCTCGCGCAGTGGTGGTGGGAGAAAGGAGCCTAGTGTCGGCGTGGGCAAAAGCGTACGACATAATCAAACCGTTTGCCCATGGCGGGGCTCAAGAGGCCTGCGCCATGGCGCGCGCCGGCCCCCAAGCGCATGGGTCACAGCATTCTTCCCGCCCACTTCTACGCAGTCACGATGCCCGCATACCGTTCCAAGACCTCCACCCACGGCCGCAACATGGCCGGTGCCCGCTCCCTGTGGCGCGCCACCGGCATGAAGGACGAGGACTTCTCAAAGCCCATCATCGCGGTGGTCAACTCGTTCACCCAGTTCGTGCCCGGCCATGTGCACCTCAAGGATCTGGGCCAGCTCGTCGCGCGCGAGATCGAGTCCGCCGGCGGCGTGGCCAAGGAGTTCAATACCATCGCCGTGGACGACGGCATCGCCATGGGCCATGACGGCATGCTGTACTCGCTGCCCAGCCGCGACATCATTGCCGACAGCGTGGAATACATGGTCAACGCGCACTGCGCCGACGCCATGGTCTGCATCAGCAACTGCGACAAGATCACGCCCGGCATGCTGATGGCCGCCATGCGCCTGAATATCCCGGTGATCTTCGTCTCGGGCGGCCCCATGGAGGCCGGCAAGGCCCAACTGACCGTGCCAGGCACGGCCACCGTGCAGTTCAAGAAGCTGGACCTGATCGACGCCATGGTCATGGCCGCCGACGACAAGGTCAGCGACGCCGACCTGGCCGAGGCCGAGCGCAATGCCTGCCCCACCTGCGGCTCCTGCTCGGGCATGTTCACCGCCAACTCCATGAACTGCCTGACCGAGGCCCTGGGCCTGTCCCTGCCCGGCAACGGCACCGTGGTGGCCACGCATGCCGACCGCGAGCAGCTGTTCAAGCGCGCCGGCCGGCGCATCGTGGAGCTGGCGCGCCAGTACTACGAGGGCGGCGATGAGCGCATCCTGCCGCGCTCCGTGGGCTTCAAGGCATTTGAAAACGCCATGACGCTGGACATCGCCATGGGCGGCTCCACCAACACCATCCTGCACCTGCTGGCGATTGCGCAGGAGGCCGGCATCGCCTTCACCATGCAGGACATTGACCGCCTCTCGCGCGTCGTGCCGCAGCTGTGCAAGGTGGCGCCCAACACCGACAAGTACCACATCGAGGACGTGCACCGCGCCGGTGGCATCTACGCCATCCTGGGCGAGCTGCAGCGCGCCGGCCGGCTGCACACCGACGTGCCCACCATCCATGCGCCCACGTTGGGTGAGGCGCTGGCGCAGTGGGACATCACGCGCACCGACGACGAGGCTGTCAAGACCTTCTACATGGCCGGCCCCGGCGGCGTGCCCACGCAGGTGGCCTTCAGCCAGAACGCGCGCTGGCCCAGCCTGGACCTGGACCGCGCCGCGGGCTGCATACGCTCATACGAGCACGCCTTCAGCAAGGAAGGCGGCCTGGCCGTGCTGACCGGCAACATCGCCCTGGACGGCTGCGTGGTCAAGACGGCGGGCGTGGATGATTCCATCCTGGTGTTCGAGGGCCCGGCCCATGTGGTCGAGTCGCAGGACGAGGCCGTGGCCCACATCCTGGCCGATCAGGTCAAGGCCGGCGACGTGGTCGTGGTGCGCTACGAGGGCCCCAAGGGCGGCCCCGGCATGCAGGAAATGCTCTACCCCACCAGCTACATCAAGTCCAAGGGCCTGGGCAAGGCCTGCGCGCTGTTGACCGATGGGCGCTTCTCTGGCGGTACTTCGGGCCTGTCGATAGGCCACTGCTCGCCCGAGGCCGCGGCCGGCGGCGCCATCGGCCTGGTGCGAAACGGCGACCGCATCCGCATCGACATTCCCAACCGCCGCATCGACGTGCTGCTGAGCGACGACATGTTGGCACGCCGCCGCGCCGAGCAGGACGCCGTGGGCTGGAAGCCCGCCAAGCCGCGTCCGCGCAAGGTGTCGGGCGCGCTCAAGGCCTATGCAAAGCTGGTCACCTCGGCCGACAAGGGCGCGGTGCGCGACCTGTCCTTGCTCGATTGAACGCAGCACCTGTCGCGCTGGTCACCGGCTCCACCTCGGGCATAGGCGCGGCCATCGCGCGGCGCCTGTCCGAGGACGGGTATGCGGTCGTCCTGCATTCCCGTAGCTCCGTGGAGACCGGCCGCGCTATGGCCGCCGAGCTGGGCCGGGCGACCTACATCCAGGCGGATCTGGCCGTGGACGCCGACAGGGTGCGCCTGGTGCGCGAGGCCGTGGCCCTGTGGGGGCGGCTGGATCTGCTGGTCAACAACGCCGGCATCAGCCGCGTCGTGCCCCACGGCGACCTGCAGGCGGCCACGCCGCAGATGTGGCAGGAGCTGCACGAGGTCAACGTCATCGCCCCGTTCCGGCTGATTGCAGAGGCGCAGGGTGCGCTGGAGGCTGCCGCGGGCTGCGTGGTCAACGTCAGCTCGCACGCCGGCGTGCGTCCCAAGGGCGCGTCGATTCCGTATGCGGCGTCCAAGGCCGCACTCAACCACATGACGCGGCTGCTGGCGCTCTCGCTAGCGCCGCGCATCCGCGTGAACGCCGTCGCGCCGGGGCTGGTGGACACGCCGCTCACGGCGGACTGGACGGCCGCGCAGGCGCTGTGGCGCGAACGCGCGCCCATGCGCCGTGCGGCCCAGCCACAGGACATCGCCCAGGCCGTCGCTATGCTGGCGGCGAGCGACTATATGACGGGCGAGATACTGCTGCTGGACGGTGGGCTGAATCTCACATGACGCCGACGACAGCCTCTGCAAGGCAACGACACGGAGCAAAACTCCAATGAACGATCTTCATCAACGCATCGCCGCCAGTTTCAACGCCCAGGGCCTTATGACGACGCTGGGCGCCCGCCTGGTGCTGGTGCAGGACGGCGAGGTGCATATCGAGCTGCCGTTCTCGCGCCACCTGACGCAGCAGCAGGGCTTTGTCCACGCAGGGGCCATCACGAGCATCGTGGACAACGCCTGCGGCTACGCGGCCCTGACCAAGTCGCTGCCTGGCTGCGAGGTAGTTACTGCAGAGTTCAAGACCAACTTCATGCGGCCCGCCGTTGGCGAACGCTTTCTGGCCGTGGGCCGGGTGCAGAACGCGGGGCGCATGCTCACCGTATGCACGGGCGAGGTGCGCGCGTTTGCAGGTGCCGGGCCGGACTACAAGGTGGTGGCACTCATGCAGGCCACCATGGTCAGCGTGCCGGGCGGTGCATAGGCTACGGCGTACCGTTTTGCAGCCCGACGGACTTGCCGGGCCCTGGCCGGTTGCGCCAGCAGGCCGGCGCCAGGGCAAAGACAAGCAAGGACGCGGCGTAGATGCTTCCAGAAACTGGATCGCGTGCGCCGATGTACTCACCAAAGGATCGCATGCCAAGAGCGTAAGCCACCAGCAGTTCCGCTGTGACGAGCAGTGTGAAGGCGACCGTCCCCGCAAGCAGGCGGGCCAGACGACCAAGTTCCACATGACGATCTGCCAAACGCCAGGATGCCCAGATGATGACGCCGAGCATGATGGGTGTTTCAAGAAGCTCGGCGTTGCGGGCCCCCAAGCGCGGGACAAGAAACGGAACCCGCACGAGGGCCAGCGCAAAGCCCGCGCCGAAAACGCGCAGGAAATAGACCAGTCCGGCCTTCAAGATGTTCACGGACTGATCTCGGCGTTCCAAGAGCTTACGAGTCCGCTGCGCCGCCAGCCTGAGTCTGCAGGTAATTCTGCAGGCCGACCTTGTCGATCAGCCCGAGCTGCTTCTCCAGCCAGTAGGCGTGGTCTTCCTCGGTGTCGCGCAGCTGGGCCAGCAGCATGTCGCGGCTGACGTAGTCGCGGTGGGTTTCGCACAAGGCGACGGCGGCCTTGAGGTGCTTTTGCACGGCGTATTCGGTATCCAGGTCCGTGCGCAGCATCTGCTCCACGGTGTCGCCGGGCGTGAAGGCGTGGGCTCGCATGTCGGGCTTGCCTTCGAGCAGCAGGATGCGGCGCAGGATGGCGTCGGCGTGCTGGGTTTCTTCCTGCATCTCGTGGTTCAGGCGCTCGTACAGACGCACGAAACCCTGGTCTTCGTACTGGCGCGAGTGGATGAAGTACTGGTCGCGTGCCGCCAGTTCGCCGCGCAGCAGGTCTATGAGGCAGGCGATGACGTCGGGGTGGCCTTGCATGGTGTTTGGTCTTGTGTGGGTTGCAACCTGCGAAGTATCGCGCGCATCGGGTGGCGGTTCAAATGTGACCGCAATACACCTGCGGCACAATGCCCGCCATGCTGATGTACCCGCATATCAATCCCGTGGCCCTGCAGATCGGGCCGGTGGCCGTTCACTGGTATGGCCTGACCTATCTGGCCGGTTTTGCGCTGTTCATGTTCCTGGGCCTGCGCCGCCTGCGGCACGAGCCCTATGCGTCGCTCACGGGCGACCAGGCCTGGTCGCGCAAGGATGTGGAGGACATCCTGTTTCTCGGTGTGCTCGGCGTGGTGCTGGGCGGGCGGCTGGGCTACTGCCTGTTCTACAAGCCGGGCTACTACCTCTCCCATCCGCTGGAGATCTTCTACGTCTGGCAGGGCGGCATGAGCTTTCACGGCGGGCTGCTGGGCGTGATAGTCGCCATGCTGTGGTTTGCCCATTCGCGCCGCAGGCCCTGGCTGCAGGTGGCGGACTTCGTGGCGCCCTGCGTGCCCACGGGGCTGGCGGCGGGGCGCATAGGCAACTTCATCAACGGCGAGCTGTGGGGCCGCTTTGCCCCGCCGGACCTGCCCTGGGGCATGGTGTTCCCGCAAAGCGGTTCCATGCTTCCGCGCCACCCGTCGCAGATCTACCAGTTCCTGCTCGAAGGCCTGCTGTTGTTCACGCTCCTGTGGCTGTACGCGCGGCGCCCGCGCAAGCGCGGCGAGGTGGCGGCGGCCTTCCTCGTGGGGTATGGCGTGCTGCGCTTCGTGGCCGAATACTTCCGCGAGCCCGACGACTTCCTGGGCCTGCTGTCGCTGGGCCTGAGCATGGGGCAGTGGCTGTGCGTGCCCATGGTGCTGGCCGGCGTAGGGCTGTGGTGGTGGGCACAGCGGCGGTCCGCATGACGACACGCGCGCCTTGTGTCGCTATGCGGGCTTGGTCTGGGCCTGGGCGACGAGCAGGGCTACCACCTCTTCGGCCGCGGCGAGTACGCGCTCGCTGCCCTCGGCCACCTGCTCTGCGTTTGCGCGCATGACGGTGATGTCCTTGCTGGCAAACAGCGCTTGCTGGTGAGGCTCCCACGCGCGGCGCATGCGCGTGGCGGCGGCCTGCACGGCGGGGTTGGCATGGAGTGACGTTTCCAGCTGGGTCAGCACGGCAGTGAAATGTGCGCGGCTCAGGTGCAGTTCCATGTCGGCCGGGGCCTCAAACAGCTCCCAGGTGCGGTAGAAGAAAAACTTGGCCATGCGCTGGGACAACATGCGCTGGCGCCCTGCCAGGCCGAGCAGGTGTTCCAGTGCCGATCCAGTGGTATTGGCGTAGGACACGGTGAGATAGTGGGCTGCACTTTGCAGCGACTCGTTGGCGTCATACAGGCTGGCCGCGCCCGTGCGGTTGGGCTCGCCAATCAGGAGGGCCTTGAATTGCGACCAGAGAGTGTGCAGCTGCGGCAGGCTGGCCTGCACCGCCGGGTGGGGTTGAAAACCCTTGAGCGCGGCAAGGTGCGCTTCGTACAGGGCGATTGACTCCCGCAGCAGCGTGCGCGCCTTTTCACTGGCAATCGACTGGCCCCACTGCAAATAGGCCTTGGTGCAGCGCTGCGAGAGCATGCGCAGCCGCCCCGCCATGTCGGTGGCGCGGGCTATGTCCAGGCGCTGTGCCGGCGCTGCCTGGGGGAAGGCCGTTGCAGGAAGTGCCGCCAGGGCCACACCACCGAGAAGGCCGGCGCAAAACTGGAATCTGTCCATGTAGACCTCCCACTCATAGAAGGGGGAAGAGGGCAACCGCGCTGGCCTTGTGGCCCTTGGCGCTCCCCGTTCCTGGCCCTAGTCCTGGCCAGTATAGGGGAGGTCTGCTGATGATCTTCAGGCGTGATTCACATGCGCAACGAAGCCGCGCTGCCGTGCTTTGCCAGTACCTGGCATGGGCTGATTGCCGGCAGAGGGCCAGCTTCAGTCCGGCGTAGGTAGTAGTCCCGATCGCCGCCGCTGCGCGGCAATTCCATAATTACTGAAAATTATGCGTAATCACAGCCCTCGTGCTGTTGTTCAACGAGCCTTCCACTCGGGACACTAGTACTGCAACCCGGAAGTAGAGGAACAATATGAAATCGATGAATTCGCCCGCAGGGCAAGGCGCAAACCGCAGCCATAGCCGTAGCTATGGCGAGGATTTGCAACGCCGCCATGCGGGCGAAGGCGCGATTGCATGTTTCGATGTTTCCGGGTTGGAGTACTAGCGCCGCCACCGCAGTCACAGCGGGCACCCGTCGTTCCCGCGCGGGCAGGATACAGAAGGTTCACGTAGCGATATCCGTAGATTGCACGCAAGGCCTGCAAAACCCCATCCCCGCCGCGGATCGGAGTCCGGGGTGACGTTCCTTCGCGGGGATGACAGGGATCAACAGGCATCGCTACTTGAGCCATACAGAAAGCCGTCAAGTCCCATCATCGCCATGCGCTCCGTTGCCGATTCCCTGCACCACCAGGCCGCCGAGACGTTGCGCCAGCAGATCTTTGCCGGCGAGCTGGCGCCCGGCAGCTTCGTGGACGAGGCGGCGTTGTGCGAGCGCCTGGCCGTGTCGCGCACGCCGCTGCGCGAGGCGCTTAAGGTGCTCGTCGCCGAGGGCCTGCTGCGCCACGAGCCGCGCCGCGGCTGCTTTGTGGCCGAGATCACGGCGCGCGACGTGGACCAGATCTTCCCGGTGATCGCGCTACTGGAGGGCCGCGCCGCCTATGAGGCCACCGAGCGCGCGGCCCCCGCCGACATGGCCGCGCTGGAACTGCTGCACGAGCGCCTGCGTGCGCATGCCGAGGCCGGCCGCATCAATGAGTACTACGAGGCCAACTACGCCATCCACGAGGCCTTCATCACCTTGGCCGACAACCGCTGGCTGGCCCAGGTGATTGGCGACCTGCGCAAGATCCTGCGCCTGGCGCGGCAGCAGACGCTGCACGCGCCGGGCCGACTGCAGCAAAGCCTGGCCGAGCATATGACGGTGTTTTCTGCGCTGAAGCGAGGCGATGCCTTGGCCGCCGAGCAAGCCATGCACCGGCATCTTCTGGCGC
Organism: Pseudomonadota bacterium; assembly: GCA_018241405.1. Classification (GTDB taxonomy): domain Bacteria; phylum Pseudomonadota; class Gammaproteobacteria; order Burkholderiales; family Burkholderiaceae_C; genus Alicycliphilus. The sequence goes on from JAFEDY010000017.1 coordinate 59,347, forward strand.
AGCGCGATGCGCTGCGTGAGCTGGCCCGCAATCACCCCTCCCGGATCGCACCATGAACGCCACACCGACCTGGATCTCGCGCAACGTGGAGCGCCTGCGCTCTGCCCGCGGCAAGGCCAAGGAGGGCGCTGAACCCGCGCCCAAGTCCGCACAGGTGCGCAGCACACACGAGCGCCTGCAGGCCACGCTGCGCAAGGGCGACGAGGCGCTGTCGCCGCGCGCCCTGCGCCAGTTGCTTGTGCAACTGCAGGAGGTCGTGGCGCCACGCGTGAGCGAGATCGAGGGCGGGCGCCGCGCCCAGGCGGTGGCCGCCTGGTATGCCGGCGCCAGCCCTGAGGAGCGGCGCGACCTGTGGCTGTTGATGAGCGAGCAGTTTGCGCCCGACCTCGCGCACATGAAGAGCGCCCATCAACGCTATGAGGCCGCCATGGGCACGGCCGACGAACCCCAGGCCGAGGCCCATCTGCGCCGCGCCCTGGGGGCGCCGCGCACGCGCCTGCTGCAGCGCTTTGCGGCCTTCCCCGAGGGCATGCGCTTCCTGGTGGACCTGCGCGCCGAGCTGCTGCCGCATCTCAAGGGCGACAAGCGCCTCTTGCCGCTGGAGGCCGAGCTGGAGCAGCTGTTCTCCACCTGGTTCGACGTGGCGTTTCTGGAGTTGAGGCGCCTGTCCTGGGACTCACCCGCCTCGCTGATCGAAAAGCTCATCAAGTACGAGGCGGTACACGACATCCGCAGCTGGGCCGACCTGAAGAACCGCCTGGACAGCGACCGGCGCTGCTATGGCTTCTTTCATCCGCGCCTGCCCAATGAGCCGCTGATCTTCGTGGAGGTGGCGCTGGTCAATGAGATTTCCGCCAGCATCACGCCGCTCTTGGATGAAACGGCCGAGGCCGCCGACATCCAGCGCGCCACCACCGCCATCTTCTATTCCATCAGCAGCACCCAGGCCGGGCTGCGCGGCGTGAGCTTTGGCGACTCGCTCATCAAGCATGTGGCCGAGACGCTGACCGCGGAATTCCCGCGCCTGCGCCACTTTGCCACGCTGTCGCCCATCCCGGGCTTTCGCAGCTGGCTTGCCAAGCATGGTGCGGCGCAGCTGGAGCGCCTGGACGACAAGCACCGCGCCGAGCTGGGCAACGTCGTGGGTTTCGAGCCGCCGCAGATCACCCATGTGATGGCGGCGGCCGACAAGGCGCTGGAGCTGCCCGTCAAATCCCCCGTGCGCCAGTTTCTGCTGCACTGTGCGGCGCGCTATCTGGGGCGCGAGCTGCAGGACGGCAAGCCCCTGGACCCCGTGGCGCGCTTTCACCTGGGCAACGGCGCGCGCGTCGAGCGACTGAACTGGGCCGGCGACCCTTCTGCCAAGGGCCTGAAGCAGTCCTTCGGCCTCATGGTCAACTACCTGTACGACTTGAAGCGCATCGACAAGCACCGCGATCTGCTGGCCCAGGGGCGCGTGCCGGTGTCAGGCGACATCGAGAGCCTGATCCGCGACTGAATGTATTCACTCAAGCCAATACCGAAGGAGACAAGCCAATGCACAAGCACATGGACGGCATCCGCGTCATGACTGCCCCGCGCCGGCGCGACATGCTGCGCGCCGCCGGCGCGGCGGGCCTGGCGCTGAGCGCGGGAAGTACCTGGGCGCAGGGAACGGCCTGGCCGACCAAGCCCGTGAACCTGATCGTGCCCTTTCCCGCAGGCGGCGGCACGGATGCATTTGCGCGCCCCTTGGCGGCGCAGTTCTCCAAGTCCACGGGCAAGACGCTGGTGATCGACAACCGCGGCGGGGCCGGCGGCACCGTGGGCGCCAGCGCCGCGGCCAAGGCCCATGCCGACGGCTACAACCTGTTCATGGGCGGCGTGCACCATGTGATCGCGCCGTCGATGTATCCCAAACTCGACTACGACATCGAGAAGGACTTCGTCCCCCTGGCGCTGCTCGCCAGCGTGCCCCAGGTGGTGGTGGTGAACCCGCGCAACATCAAGGTGGCCGACATACGCCAGTTCCTGGCCCTGGTGAAGGCCAACCCCGGCAAGTTCAACTACGGCTCGGCCGGTTCCGGCAGTTCGCACCACCTGGCGGGCGAGCTGTTCAAAATCCAGACGGGTACCTTCATCACCCATATCCCCTACCGCGGCGCGGGCCCGGCGCTGCAGGACTTGATAGCCGGCAACGTGGACATGATGTTCGACGGCCTGGGCTCGTCGGCCACGCATATCAAGGGCGGGCGCATCAAGGCGCTGATGGTCTCGGGCGCCAAGCGCAACCCGGCCTTTCCCGACGTGCCCTGCGCGGCCGAGGTCGGTCTGCCGGATTACACCGTCTCCACCTGGTACGGACTGTGGGCGCCCAAGGGCACGCCGGCCGAGGTGCAGGCGCGCATCGCAGAGGAGATGCGCAAGCTCGGTCAGGCCGATGAAATCAAGGCCATCTGGGCCGGCAACGGCGCCGAGTTTGGTCAGCTGTCGCAGGCCGATTTCGGCAAGATGATTCACGGCGAGGTCAGGCGCTGGGCCCAGGTGGTCAAGGCCTCTGGCGCCAAGTTGGAGTGATGCACGCCGTGGTTGCTGAAGTAAGCACCGCACCGGCAGCGGGCGAGGCCACGGGCCGCGGCGTGGTGCGCGTGACGCTGCGCCACGACGGGCGGCTCAACGCCATGTCGCGCGCTATGTGGAGCCAGCTGCGCTCTGTTTTTGAGAGCATTCAGCGCAGGACTGACGTGCGCTGTGTGCTGATCGAAGGGGCAGGGGAGGCGTTCTGCGCAGGCGGCGACATCTCCGAATACCCATCCTTTCGCTTCGACGCCGCGCAGCTGCGCGCCTTTCATGAGGACGAGGTCTGGGGCGGCCTGGCCGCCATGCTGGCCTGCGACCGGCCCATCGTCGCGCGCATCGCAGGCGCCTGCATGGGCGCGGGGGTGGAGATTGCCAGCTGCTGCGACATCCGTATCGCCGAGCCGGGCGCGCGCTTTGGCGCGCCCATCGCCAAGCTGGGCTTTCCCATGGCGCCGCGCGAGGCGGCGCTCGTGGCCAGTGTCGTGGGCGACACCACTGCGCGCCAGATGTTGCTGGAGGCCGCCACCTTCGGCGCCGCGGAGATGGTCCAGCGCGGCTTTCTGAGCCGCGTCGTGCCTGCCGACCGGCTGGAGGCCGAGGCCACGGCCAGCGCGCTGCGCATGGCCGCGCTGGCACCCGCCGCCGCGCGCATGAACAAGCAGACCCTGCGCACATTGCAAATGAGAAAAATGGCGCTAGCGCCTATGCAGCAAGCGCAAACAGCTATTGATAACATAGCTGACCCCTGCGCCTACGCCGACAGCGCCGAGCACCGCGAGGGCGTCACCGCCTTCCTCGCCAAGCGCCCACCCGTTTTCTGATTTTGATGGCTTGAACCCACCATGAGCACCACCGACCAGAACCTGTTTGCCGCGCTGCGCGCCGCCTTTCCCGCCGACCTCGACCAGATCGCCGTAGAGGCAACCACGGCCGACGGCCAGCCGCTGCTCTACACCTGGCGCGACCTGGAGCGCGCGAGCAGCCGCATCGCCAACCTGCTCGCTTCGCTCCAACTGCCCGAGGGCAGCCGCATCGCCGTGCAGGTGGAAAAATCCGTCGAGGCCATGCTGCTGTACCTGGCCACGCTGCGCGCGGGGTACGTCTTCCTGCCGCTCAACACCGCCTACCAGAGCGCCGAGATCGAATATTTCATAGGCAACGCCGAGCCCGCCGTCGTGGTCTGCACGCCGGGCAATTTCGGCTGGGTGTCCAAGATCGCCTTCAGCGCGGGCACGCAGCATGTGTTCACGCTGGGCGACGACCGCATGGGCAGCCTGCTGGAGCGCGCCGCGCATTGTGGCGACGCGCATCAGTGCGTGGCGCGCAAGGCGGACGACCTGGCCGCCATCCTCTACACCAGCGGCACCACGGGGCGCAGCAAGGGGGCCATGCTGGCGCACGGCAACCTGCTGTCCAACGCCTTGGTGCTCAAGGATTACTGGGGTTGGAAGCCGGGCGATGTGCTGATCCACGCGCTGCCCATCTTCCATGTGCATGGCCTGTTCGTGGCCATCCACGCGGCGCTGCTCAATGGCAGCAAGATGATCTGGATGGCGAAGTTCGAGCCCAAGGCGGCCATCGCCGCCATGGCGCGCGCCACCGTGTTCATGGGCGTGCCCACGCTGTACGTGCGCATGCTGGCAGAGAAGGGCCTGACCCGCGAGGCGGCCAGCCGTATGCGCCTGTTCATCTCGGGCTCGGCACCGCTGCTCATCGAGACCTTCAAGGAATGGCAGGAGCGCACCGGCCACACCATCCTGGAGCGCTATGGCATGAGCGAGACCATCATGCTCACCTCCAACCCCTACGCGCCCGACGCGCGCCACGCCGGGCAGGCAGAGCGCCGCGGCGCCACCGTGGGCTTCCCGCTGCCCGGCGTGGGCCTGCGCGTGGTCGATGACGCGGGTGTGCCGCTGGCCGTGGGCGAGATCGGCAACATCCAGGTGCAGGGCCCCAACGTGTTCCCGGGCTACTGGCGCATGCCCGAGAAGACGGCGGAGGAGTTCACCGCAGACCGCTGGTTCAAAACCGGCGACGTGGACAAGCAGGACGAGCGCGGCTACGTGAGCATCGTCGGCCGCAGCAAGGACCTGATCCTCAGCGGCGGCTACAACGTCTACCCGGCCGAG
>JAFEDY010000018.1:0-1067 GCA_018241405.1 Pseudomonadota bacterium
GTGTCGAAGCAGGACGAGCCTGGGGTCGTGGTCACCGTCTGCTTGCCGGCGTTGATCAGGTCGGCATCGACCTGGTCGTCGGTGGGGAAGGGGCCAATGCCCAGCATGCCGTTCTCGGACTGCAGCCACACCTCCTTGTCGCCGGTGTAGTTGGCCACCAGCGTGGGGATGCCGATGCCGAGGTTGACGTAGAAGCCGTCCTGCAGCTCTTGCGCCGCGCGTGCGGCCATCTGTTCTTGGGTCCACGGCATGGCTCAGGCTCCTGTCTTTTCGGTGATGGTGCGCTTCTCGATGCGCTTTTCGGGGGTCGGGTTGTGCACGATGCGGTGCACGTAGATGCCGGGCAGGTGGACTTCGTCGGGCACCATGGCGCCGGTCTCGACGATCTCCTCGACCTCCACGATGCAGATCTTGCCTGCCATGGCCGCCGCCGGGTTGAAGTTGCGCGCCGTCAGGCGGAACTGCAGGTTGCCGCTCTTGTCGGCGCGGTGGGCCTTGACCAGCGCCACGTCGGGCACCAGGGAGCGCTCCATCACATAGGTGTGGCCGTCAAACTCGCGCAGCTCCTTGCCCTCGGCAACGATGGTGCCCACGCCCGTCTTGGTGAAGAAGGCCGGAATGCCCGCGCCGCCGGCGCGCAGCTTCTCGGCCAGCGTGCCCTGGGGGGTGAACTCCAGCTCCAGCTCGCCGGCCAGGTACTGGCGCTCGAACTCCTTGTTCTCGCCCACGTAGGAGCTGATCATCTTCCTGATCTGGCGCGTATTGAGCAGCTTGCCCAGGCCAAAGCCATCGACGCCGGCGTTGTTCGAGATCACCGTGAGGTCCTTGACACCGCTGGCGCACAGCGCGTCGATCAGCGACTCCGGGATGCCGCACAGGCCGAAGCCGCCGACGGCCAGCAGCTGGCCATCTGCCACGACGCCCTTGAGCGCCTCGGCCGCAGAGGGATAAAGTTTTTTCACTACTGTCTCCTGGGGTGCTAGTTCGATCCGCTACGATACTACGTATCTGTTTAAGTAGTATTCCCTAAAGACTAGCACCACTATGAATGTTGCCGACTATCGCCT
>JAFEDY010000018.1:1129-1968 GCA_018241405.1 Pseudomonadota bacterium
CGCATTCTGTATCCGACGGCTGAGGAATACGAGCGCCTGGGCCGGCGCATGGAACCGATACTGAACGCGCACGGCCACTACGCCGACAACCGCATCATGAAGCGCGCCAACGGCGAGACCTTCTGGTGCCATGTCTCGGGCCGCGCCCTGGACCGCGACGACCCGCATGCCTCGGGCATCTGGAGCTTCGAGGATCTTTCGGCCCAGCGGTCTGTGAAGGCCGAGCTCACGGCGCGCGAGCGCGAGGTGGCGGCGCGCCTGCTCGACGGCATGACCTCCAAGGAGATCGGCCGCGCGCTGGACATCAGCCACCGCACGGTGGAGATCTACCGCGCGCGGCTGATGCGCAAGTACGCGGCATCCACGGCCGCCGATCTGGTGCAAAAGCTCCTGGCCGCTTGAAAAACAGGAGCTGCCGGCGCTTGATGGGGAACGGCTTCACGCCATAAAAGGTAACAAAAATCCGTCTTCGCCCGAAGCCGTTCCAGACGGAAAAGCCGGTCGCCCAAGGGCGACTCAAAAGTCATCATTCCTGATGAATGCTGACACTTGGCTACGAATTGCGCCCTCTGCCCTCCCTAGAATTTGCCGCACTGGACGCTGATCCGGGGCGACATACGGGCCCCACACCAAAGCCGCAGGGTGCAGCCAGCACCCTGGCCGTGGCCCTCCCACGGCGAACTACGTGCCGCCCCTTCGGGATGACCGGCGATGTCGATAACCCGCTGCGCACCGTGAATGCGGTGCCAAAGCGCTCCATCCAGCCCCCGTTTTGCCCCACAAGAGCCACCACACACTGCGCGACGACGCCACCACGCAAGGCGGTCCCTGCAACGCCC
>JAFEDY010000018.1:2067-3223 GCA_018241405.1 Pseudomonadota bacterium
TGCTGCGGGAGCTGCAGGAGAGCGGGCGACTGGACTACTGGCGCTTCTACCGCCGGCGCCTTTGGCGCCTGACGCCGGCCCTGGCGCTGCTGCTGCTGGCCTACTGCATCGTCGCGCCCATGCTGTGGCCGGGTCTGAGCGATGTGTACTCCGACGCCCTGGTGTCGCTGCTGTACCTGGCCGACTACGGCATTGCGTTCTTTGACAGCCCGGGCACGCTCCTGCACATGTGGTCGTTGTCGGTGGAGGAGCATTTCTACCTGGTCTGGCCGCCGCTGCTCGTGGTGCTGGCACGCTATGCGGCACCGGGCGGGCTGTGGCGCCGCGTGGCGTTGCTGCTGCTGCTGGCCTGGGCCTGGCGCCTGCTGTGGGTGCTGCAGGGCCAGCAGTTCTACGAGATTTTCTTTCGCTTCGACACCCGCGCCACGGGCCTGCTGACCGGCAGCCTGCTGGCCGCGCTGGTGCTGGAGCGGCCGGACTGGTTCCAGGCGCTGCGCCAGCGGCTGACGCACCTCATGTGGCTGGTGCTGGCCGTGCCGCTGCTCATGGCCCAGGCCTGGGACGACATGAACGCCATGGCCTGGGGCATGACGGTGGTGGAATGCGCGACGGTGGTCGTGCTGCTGGCCATACTACGGCGCCACGGCGCGCTGTACGAGATGCTGAGCGCAGCGCCGCTGGTCTGGCTCGGCAAGCTGTCGTACGGCATCTACCTGTGGCATTACCCGGTGGTGCGCTACCTGCGCGCCGACCTGCCCTGGCCCGCCGTGGTGCCGCTGGGCCTGGCCATCTCGGCCGCGCTGGCGGCGCTGTCCTACTACAGCATCGAACGCTGGGCGCTGCACAGGCGCGACGCGCGGTCCGCGCCCATGGCGGCATCGCCCGGCCGCACAGGCGCAGCAAGCGCCCTGCCCGCCCACTCGATCCATTGAGAGCAGGCGAGGCTTGCTATTTATACGATAGCTTCTAGCGCAATCAGCAAGCCATATTTACCTATCTTCGCAGCTGATTTTTCCGTTCTAATTGCGCTGGAAGCTATCGAATTGGCAGCAAATACCGGCGCCTGGCGCATGCGTTCCTGCAGCCGCTACACTGCGCGCTGCGCTTGCAGGCGCCGCAGCCACCACAGGGCTGACCAGGGGCCGCAAGCGTTTTT
>JAFEDY010000018.1:3244-3513 GCA_018241405.1 Pseudomonadota bacterium
CCCTGGTTCCGTTCCGTAGCGCCGTACATCCACAAGTTCCGGCACCAGACCTTCGTGGTGGGCCTGACGGGCGAGGCGATTGCCGCGGGCAAGCTGCACAGCATCGTGCAGGACCTGGCCATGATCCAGGCCATGGGCGTGAAGATCGTGCTGGTGCACGGCTTTCGCCCGCAGGTCAACGAGCAGCTCGCGGCCAAAGGCCATGCGGCCCAGTATTCGCACGGCATGCGCATCACCGACCCGGTGGCGCTCGATTGCGCGCAGGAGGC
>JAFEDY010000018.1:3581-30411 GCA_018241405.1 Pseudomonadota bacterium
GGCAACTTCCTCACGGCGCGGCCCGTGGGCATCGTGGACGGCGTGAACTTCCAGCACACCGGCCTGGTGCGCAAGGTGGACGTGGCGGGCATTCGCCGCTCGCTGGAATCCGAGGCCATGGTGCTGATCTCGCCCTTCGGCTTCTCGCCCACGGGCGAGGCCTTCAACCTGGCCATGGAGGAGGTGGCCACGCGCGTGGCCAGCGAGCTCAAGGCCGACAAGCTCTTGTTCCTGTCGGAGGTGCCCGGCATACGCACGCACCCCGAAGAGCCCGAGTGCGAAGACAACCCCGTAGACACCGAACTTCCCCTGGCCCAGGCGCGCGAGCTGCTGGCCCGGCTGCCCGCGGCCCTGAGCCCGACCGAGCCGGCCTTTTACCTGCAGCACTGCGTGCGCGCCTGCGAGCATGGTGTGGAGCGCAGCCACATCATTCCCTTTGCCGTGGATGGCGCGCTGCTGCTGGAGATCTACGTGCACGACGGCATAGGCACCATGGTGGTTGATGAAAAGCTCGAAGAGCTGCGCGAGGCCACGGCCGACGACGTGGGCGGCATTCTGCAGCTCATCGAGCCTTTCGAGCGCGACGGCACCCTGGTCAAGCGCGATCGCACCGAAATCGAGCGCGACATTTCAGCCTATACCCTGATTGAGCATGACGGCGTGATCTTCGGCTGCGCCGCGCTCTACCCCTACCCCGAGGCCGGCACGGCCGAGATGGCGGCGGTGACCGTATCGCCCAGCAGCCAGGGCACGGGCGACGGCGAGAAGCTGCTCAAGCGCATAGAGCAGCGCGCGCGCATGCTGGGCCTGTCGAGCATCTTCGTGCTGACCACGCGCACCATGCACTGGTTCATCAAGCGCGGCTTCTCGCCCGTGGATCCGGGCTGGCTGCCCGAGGCGCGCAAGCGCAAGTACAACTGGGACCGCAAGAGCCAGGTGCTGGTCAAGAAGCTCTGACCGGCTCCTGCACCGCCGCCATGTCCAGCTGCGCAGGCTTCAGGAACTGCCGGGCATAGCGCAGGTAGACGCGTTCACGCACGAACACATCGAACAGATCGGGGTCGATATGGCCGCCTTCCGTCATCTTGCGCATGACGGCCAGCGACTGCGACAGCGTCATGGCCTGCTTGTAGGGCCGGTCAGCGGCGGTGAGCGCCTCGAAGATGTCGGCCAGGCCCAACATGCGCGCCTGCCACGACAGCTGCTCGCGCGTGAGCCCGCGCGGGTAGCCCTTGCCATCCATGCGCTCGTGGTGGCCGCCGGCGTACTCCGGCACGTTGCGCAGGTGCCGCGGCCAGGGCAGGCTCTCCAGCATCTTGATCGTGGCCACGATGTGATGATTGACGACGCCGCGCTCGGCCCGCGTGAGCGTGCCCGAGCGAATGCTCAGGTTTTCCACCTCGTCCGGCGAGAGAAAGGCGACCTCCTGCCCCTGCGGATTGCGCCAACGGCGCGCGCTGGCGATGTCGCGCACGCGCTGCTGCTCATGGGGGCGCATGGCCTCGCTGCCCAGGTTGCAGTGGCGCAAAAATTCGCGTTCGCCGTCCAGAGCCTGCAGCTGGTCCTGCAGACCGCGCTGCAGCTGCGCCTCGGCCGCGGCATCGGCCTGCGGGCGCAGCGCGAGCTGGCGGCGCAGCATGTCGATCTCGGCGTCGCGCCTGAGCACCTCGAAACGCGTATCGACAAGGCCGATGCGGTCGTAGAGGGTTTGCAGCTTGGTGGCCTTGTCCACCACATGCACGGGCGTGGTGATCTTGCCGCAGTCGTGCAGCAGGCCCGCCATCTTGAGCTCATAGCGGTCGCGCTCGGTCATGCTGAACGCCGCGAGTGGACCCTCGTCCGTGGCGTCGGCGGCCTCGGCCAGCATCATGGTCAGGGCGGGCACGCGCTGGCAATGCCCGCCGGTGTGGGGCGACTTCTCGTCGATCGCCAGGTTGATGAGGTCCACGAAGGACTCGAACAGGCGCTCGTGCTGGGTGATGAGCAGGCGGTTGGTCACCGCGATCGCGGCCTGCGAGGCCAGCGACTCGGCGATGCCGCAGTCCTCCTGGGAGAACGCACGCACCGCACCGGTCGCCGGGTCGATGGCATTGATGAGCTGCAGCACACCGATCAGCGCGCGGTCGTGGTCGCGCAGGGGCACCGTCAGAAACGAGCGCGAGTGATAGCCCGTGCTCTTGTCGAAGGCACGCGCGCCGGCAAAGTCGAAGTCGGCATTGCCGTAGGCGTCGGCAACGCTCACCGTGCGGTCATGCACCGCGGCATGCACGGCCACCAGCGAATCGTTCGCGCGCCCATCGGGCAGGTGCAACGGCAAGTCGGGAAAGTCAATCGCCTGCCCGGACGTCCCACCCTGGTGCAGGCCCAGCGAATACGTGCGCACCAGCGCAAAGCGCAGCGCGCTGCCGTCGTCGCTCACGCGGTACAGCGTGCCCGCATCGGCATGGGTGAGGGTCTGCGCGGCATCCAGGATGCGCTCGAGCAGCAGGTCGATGTCCCGCTCGCGCGACAGCGCCAGGCCCACCTCGTTGAGCTCCTGCAAACGCCTCAGCAACTTCTGCGATGCATGAGGCATGCAGGCTTCCCCCTTTTCAAGCAAAGAATGCGATGGCTGGACTACACCGCGCGGTGCACGCACGCCGCAGATTGTTGCTGCATTTATTTACAAATGTTCGCAATCGCAACAGTCATTGTGGATTCTACGCATACCTGGCGTGCGCACCGCCACGCCGCAGCAACAGCACCAGCAGCAGCACGGCGAAAGCCGTGAACCAGACGAAAGACCAGTTGGCGATGGAGCCGCCCAGGAAGGTCCAGTCCACCGCCGTGCAGTCGCCCGAGCCACGGAAGATCATGGGGATGGAGCGGCTCAGGGAATAGTGCTCGATCATGCCGTAGAAGTCGCGGCCGCAGGTGGCCACCTCGGGCGGGTACCACTGCAGCCAGCTCTGGCGCGCGGCGGTGAAGGCGCCAAAACCCGCCGTAGCCAGCGCCAGCACGGCCCAGCTCATCCACCAGCTTTTTTGGCTTCTAGCGCTTGCCAGTCCTGCGAAGACAGCTACACCAATGAGAGCATAGCGCTGTACGATACACATGGGGCATGGCTCCAGGCCCACCACATGTTGCAGGTACATGCCGAAGGCCAGCATGGCCACGCAGGCGGCGCTCATCAGCGCCAAGGTGCGGCGCGGGGCCACCGTAATCCAGTTCATCAACACTCTTTCTTTTCCCTATTGAGTCGGTCCCGAGCGACCCGCAGCAACAGCAGGCGGGACTCAAATGCCGGCGGCTACGTCCAGAAATACCTTGGCGCGCCGTGGCGTGACGACCAGCATCTCCCCATCGCGCAGCCCCATGTCGTGGAACTGCTGCGCCGGAATCTGCGCCTCGATCAACGCATCCGAGGATGCATTGTCCGCCGATTGGGTATTGCCCTCGGGAATTAGTTCCAGCCGCGCGATCGGCCCGACGACAATGGCGCGCGCCAGTTGCACCACGATGCCGCGCGGGCGGCCATGGGCATCCAGCGCCTGGCCCGGACCGCCGTAGCGTTCCACGTCCAGGTCATGCGGGCGCACGTAGGCGAAGGCCTGGGCGCCATCGGCATGCCGGGCCTCGGGGCTGTCGATCTGCATGCCCTCGTCGAGGTGGATGCGGCCGTCGTTGGCGCGCCCCTTGAACAGGTTCACGTCGCCCAGGAAACCGTAGACGAAGGGGCTGGCCGGGTTGTCCCAGACCTGCTGCGGCGTGCCCTGCTGCTCGATGCGGCCCTGGTTGATGACGACCACGCGGTCGGCCACCTCCAGCGCCTCTTCCTGGTCGTGCGTGACGAAGATGCTGGTCACATGCAACTCGTCGTGCAGGCGGCGCAGCCAGCGCCTGAGTTCCTTGCGCACCTTGGCGTCCAGCGCTCCGAAGGGCTCGTCGAGCAGCAGCACCTTGGGCTCCACCGCCAGCGCGCGCGCCAGGGCGATGCGCTGGCGCTGGCCGCCCGACAGCTGCGAGGGGTAGCGCTCGGCGATCCAGTCGAGCTGCACCAGCTTGAGCAGGTTCATGACCTTGTCGCGGATCTGCGCTTCGCTGGGCCGCTCCCGGCGCGGCTTCATGCGCAGGCCGAAGGCCACGTTGTCGAACACCGTCATGTGGCGAAACAGCGCGTAGTGCTGGAACACGAAGCCCACGCCGCGCTCGCGCACATGCACGTCGGTGGTGTCCGCACCGCTGAAGTGGATGCTGCCGGTGTCGGGCGTCTCCAGCCCGGCAATGATGCGCAAGAGCGTGGTCTTGCCGCAGCCCGACGGCCCGAGCAGCGCGATCAGCTCGCCGGATCCAATGTCCAGGCTCACGTCGCGCAGCGCCTGGAAACTGCCGAACTGCTTGCTCACGTTGCGGATTTCGATACTCATAAATCAATAGCTTGTTGCGCTTTATTCATGCGCCTTAGGGGCCCATCAGGATGCAGTCGGACGCTCGGGCGGCAAGGCCGCGGCGGCCTTGCGCTGCTGTTCGTTCTGCCACTCGGCAACGGTCTTGATGACCAGCGTGACCAAGGCCAGCAGCGCCAGCAGCGAGGCGGCGGCAAATGCGGCCACCGACTGGTACTCGTTGTAGAGAATCTCCACATGCAGCGGAATGGTGTTGGTTTGCCCGCGGATATGGCCCGACACCACGGACACGGCGCCAAACTCGCCCATGGCGCGCGCGTTGCACAGGATCACGCCGTACAACAGGCCCCACTTGATGTTGGGCAGCGTCACATGCCAGAAGGTCTGCCAGCCGCTCGCGCCCAGCACGATGGCGGCCTGCTCCTCGTCGTTGCCCTGGGCCTGCATCAGCGGGATCAGCTCGCGCGCGATGAAGGGGAAGGTGACGAACACGGTGGCCAGCACGATGCCCGGCACGGCAAAGATGATCTTGATGTCGTGCGCATCCAGCCAGGGGCCCAGCCAGCCGTTGGCGCCGAACACCAGCACGTACATCAGGCCCGCGACCACCGGCGAGATGGAGAACGGCAGGTCGATCAGCGTGGTGAGAAACGCCTTGCCCCTGAACTCGTACTTGGCAATACACCAGGCCGCAGCCACGCCGAACACCAAGTTCAGCGGCACGGCGATCAGGGCCGTGAGCAGCGTGAGCTTGATGGCAGACCAGGTGTCAGGCTCATTCAGACCCGCCAGGTAGGCATCCACGCCCTTCCTCAGCGCCTCGGTGAACACCGCCGCCAGCGGCAGCACCAGGAACAGCAGCAGAAAGGCCAGGGCGATGGCCGTGAGCAGCCAGCGCACCCATGCTGCCTCGGTGGTGCCGGCGCGTGCGCGCGGGGCGACGTTGCGGGAGGAGGCAGCGCCGCTCATGCCGGCATCCCCGCGTGGCGTCGCTGCCAGGCCTGCAGCGCGTTGATGACCAGCAGCATGACGAAGGAGAAGAACAGCATCACCACGGCCACGGCGGTGGCACCGGCCACGTCGTACTGCTCCAGCTTGCCGATGATGATCAGCGGCGTGATCTCGGACACCATGGGCATGTTGCCGGCGATGAAGATCACCGAGCCGTATTCGCCAATGGCGCGCGCGAAGGCCATGGCAAAGCCCGTCAGCAGCGCCGGCATGATGCCGGGCAGGATGACATGGCGAAAGATCTGCCAGCGCGTCGCGCCCAGGCTGGTCGCGGCCTCCTCCAGCTCCTTCTCGCTATCCTCCAGCACCGGCTGCACCGTGCGCACCACGAAGGGCAGGCCGATGAAGATCAGCGCGATCACCACGCCGTTGGGGTTGAAGGCCAGCTGTATGCCCAGCGGCTCAAAGTACTGGCCCACCCAGCCATTGCCCGCCAGCAGCGCCGTCAGCGAGATGCCGGCCACGGCCGTGGGCAGCGCGAACGGCAGGTCCACCAGCGCGTCCACGATCTTCTTGCCGGGAAACGGGTAGCGCACCAGCACCCAGGCGATCAGCAGGCCGAACACCAGATTCACGCAGGCGGCGATGAAGGAGGCGCCAAAGGTCAGTCGGTACGACGCCAGCACGCGCGGCGCCGTCACGGCCTCCCAGAACTGCGGCAAAGTCATGGAAAAGCTCTTGAACAGCAGGGCCAGCAGCGGCACCAGCACGATCAGGCTCAGGTAGAACAGCGTGTAGCCCAGCGTCAGGCCGAAGCCGGGCAGCACCCTCTTTGCGCGCCTTTCAGCGCTTTTCTTGACACTCATTTGAAGTTATTCGTTATGCACCGTCGGCAAATACTGGCGCGCCCCAAACCAGCGGACACCGCGCAAGGGCCGCCCCGCCGCGCTGGTGTCGTCCCCCTGCCCGCATCGCACAGCGATGCGAGAGCGGGGGCTGAGGGCCGCGGCTCCAAGCCTGCCTGCGCAGGCTTGGACGAGCCCGAAGAGCTGCCGACTCTGGCGGCCGCACCGCGGAACGTAGCCGCTCAGGGGGGTGTTTACTTTCCGTACAGCTTGTCGAACTGCCCGCCGTCGTTGAAGTGCACCTTCTGCGCCTCGGTCAAGGAGCCGAAATACTTGGCCACGGTGAACTGCTGGATGGGCTTGAACTGGTCGGCATGCCTTTTGAGCACGGCCTCTGAGCGCGGGCGAATGGCATGCCGGGCGGCGATCTCCTGCGCCTCGTCGGAGTACAGGTAGTCCAGGTAGGCCTTGGCAAGCTCGGCCGTGCCCTTCTTGGCCACGGTGCGCTCGACCACGGCGACGGGGTTCTCCGCCGTGATGCTGGTCGAGGGGTAGACCGCATCGACCTTGCCCTTGCCGAATTCGCGCTCCACCGACACCACCTCGGACTCGAAGGTGATCAGCACGTCGCCAATGCCGCGCTGCAAAAAGGTGGCCGTGGCATCGCGTCCGCCCTTGGCCAGCACCGGCACGTTCTTGTAGAGCTTGGCGACGAAGTCGGCCGCCTGCGCATCCGTGCCACCCTTTTCGCGCACCGAGCCCCAGGCGCCCAGGTAGGCGTAGCGGCCATTGCCGCCGGTCTTGGGGTTGACGACGATGACCTTGACGTCGGGGCGGATCAGGTCGTTCCAGTCGCGGATGTTTTTGGGGTTGCCATGGCGCACCAGGAACAGCATGGTCGAGGAGGTGGGCGATGCGTCGTTGGGAAACTTCTTGGCCCAGTCCTTGGCCACCACGCCGTTGTCGGCCAGGAACTGCACGTCCGTCGTGGTATTGAAGGTCACCACGTCGGCGGCCAGGCCGTCGTTGACGGCGCGCGCCTGGGCGCTGGAGCCGCCATGGGCCTGGTCCACCTTGACTTCCACACCCTTGGTCCTCTTGTAATGGGCAATGAAGGCCTGGTTGTAGTCCTTGTAGAACTCGCGCGCCACGTCGTAGGAGACGTTGAGCAGGGAGTTGGACTGCGCCGAAGCCAGGGCGCTGGCGCCCAGGGCCAGGGTGGCGATAAGGGCCTGGAGCTTGCGTGTCGTTGTCATGCGTAAATGCCTCTTCACTATGCAGGAATGGATGGCATTGTCGGGACCACGACTTAAAACTCAAAAGAATATATGGTTGTGAATTTATAGATAAGTCGTCTAATGACTCGACTTCGGTGACTGTCGAGCAGAGCGATGGGATCACACTATTATCCCAAAAACAGGACAATAAATCATAATTTCTCCGTCTTATCAAGCATTGGTGACAAAACCACAATTCACCCACTGCCCGAAATCAGGGTTTTCACCAAGACAGGAAAATTCATGCAATTGCTGCACATCGATTCCGCCATCACCGGCAAGCACTCCGTTTCGCGCCAGCTCACGGCCCAGATCGTCGAGGCCTGGAAGGCCAGCCACCCTTCGACCCAGGTGGACTACCTGGATCTGGCAGCCGACGCCCCGGCCCACTTCACCATGGAGGCCATGGCCCCGCGCACGGGCCAGACCGAGGGCCTGAGCGAGGCGCAGCAGCGCGAAAACGCCGTCTCCGAGCGCCTGGTGCGCCAGTTCCTCGCGGCCGACGTGGTGGTGATCGGTGCGCCGTTCTACAACTTCAGTATTCCCACCCAGCTCAAGGCCTGGATAGACCGCCTGGCCCAACCCGGCCGTACCTTCCGCTACACGGCCAATGGACCCGAGGGCCTGGCCAAGGGCAAGACGGTGATCGTGGCCTCCAGCCGCGGCGGCATGTACTCGACCAGCGAGGCCGGCCGCGCCATGGAGCACCAGGAAAGCTATCTGCAGACGGTGCTGGGCTTCTTCGGCGTGACCGACGTGCGCTTTGTGCGCGCCGAGGGCCTGGGCATGGGCGAGGAGGCCAAGGCCCGCGCCATCGCCGCCGCTACCCAGGCCATAGAGGCCCATGTGCAGGCCGGCGCCGCCAACCAGGAGCGCATCTCGCAGGCCGCCTGACGAACCGGCCAAACCCCGTCCCACCTCATGGCCGACATGCGGCGCGTAGCATGCGGCCATGCATGCCCAGCCCCAGGATCAGCCCGCGGCAGCGGTGAACGATGCCCAGGACGCGCTCACGCCGGCACGGCGCGTGCTGGTGTTCTGCATCGTCTCGCTGGCGCTCTTGATGATGTCGGTGGACTCGACCATCGTCGCCACGGCGCTGCACGCGCTGCAGCAGGACCTGCACACCTCGGTCAACTGGGCCGGCTGGACGATCACCGCCTACGCCTTCGGCTTCGTGCTCATGCTGCCCATCAGCGGGCGGTTGAGCGGCCGCTACGGGCGCCGCCGCGTCTTCCTGGGCTCGGTCGTAGTGTTCACCGGCGCGTCGCTGCTGTGCGGGCTGACCGACGACATCGCCGCCCTGGTTGCTTTGCGGGCCCTGCAGGCCGCAGGCGGCGCGGGCTTCACGCCCTCGGCCACGGGCATCGTCGTCGACCACTTCGGCCAGGCGCGCGACCGCGCCGTGGGACTGTTCGGCAGCATCTTTCCCATAGGCTCCATGATCGGCCCGATCTTCGGCGGCCTGTTCGTCACCTACTGGAACTGGCGCGGCGTGTTCTTCGTCAATGTGCCGATAGGCCTGGCGGTGATCGCGCTGGCGCTGCGCTATGTGCCGCGGGACGCGGTGCGGCAGGGCGTACCGCAGCAGCGGCAACAGCACATGGATGGCCTGGGCATGGGTTTGCTGGCGGCCACGCTGCTGACCGGCATGCTGGTGGCCAGCTACCTGGGCGAGCCGGAATCGCCCCTGTCGCCCCCCATGCTCGCGGTGCTGGCCCTGGTGGCGACCGGCTGCGGCTGGCTGTTTCTGCGCCATGTCGGCCGCTGCAGCTACCCCTTCATCGACCCGCTGCTCATCCATGGGCCGGGCTTCGGGGCGGTCAACCTGGTGAACATGATCTATGGCGGCGCCTGCATAGGCGCCACGGCGCTGGTTCCGCTGTACGCCACCACCCGCTATGGCATGGACGCGCTGCAGGCCGGCACGCTGCTGATGTCGCAGGGGGCGGCGTCTATCACGCTGTCGCTGCTGGCCACCGCGGCGCTGCGCCGCACGGGCTATCGCCTGCCCCTGTACCTGGGCGGCGCCATTTCGGCCCTGGGCATGGCGATGATCGCGCTCGCTCCACCGGCGGGCATGGCGCCGCACTCCTGGCTGTCGGGCGCGGCGCTGACCGTGGGCATAGGTGCTGGCATGGTCAACCCGGCCAGCCGCAACGCCGGGCTGCAGCTGGCGCCCGAGCATGCGTCCGCCATTGCCGGGCTGCGCTCGCTGTGCTTTCAAATAGGCACGATTGCCGTGGTGTCTCTGGCTACAGCGGCGCTGGCGGGCGCGGGTGGCACCGATACCCGCCAGGCCTGGGTGTATGCCGCCATCGCGCTGCTGCTGGCGCTGGCGCTGCCGCTGGTGGCACGCGTGCCGGAGCACCGCGGCACCTGGTAGCGCGCGTCAGCCGTTGTGGTGCCTGACCCAGGCGCAGTAGGCATCCATCCACGCCTGCACAAAGCCGCGGCTGGCCTCGCCGATATGGCCTTCGGCGTCGAAGAAGCCCTCCTTGGCCTGCAGAAAGGCCTCGGGCTGGCCCAGCGTGGGCATGTTCAGGTAGGCCAGCACGTTGCGCAGGTGTTGCTGCGCCAGCGCCGTGCCTATGGCGCCAATGGAAATGCCGATCACCCCCGCCGGCTTGCCGGCCCAGGCGCTATGGCCATAGGGGCGCGAGGCATTGTCGATGGCGTTCTTGAGCACGCCGGGGATGGAGCGGTTGTACTCCGCCGTAACGAACAGCACGCCCTGCGCCGCAGCGACCTCCTTCTTGAGCCGCAGCACCGGCGCGGCCTGGTGGCCGTCATCGTCCTGGTTGTACAGCGGCAGGTCGTCGATGCGCAGCTGCTCGAACGTGAAATCGGGTGGTGCCAGGCGCGCCAGAGCGTTGGCGAGCTTGCGGTTGAACGACTCCTTGCGCAGGCTACCAACGACGACGGCAATGCGGTATTTGCTCATACAAAGCCTTTCCGAGAAACGCCCCCATGGGGCGGCCGCAGCATGGTACGGCGCCCCCATGCGACCCGCTGTCGGACAACAGGCCGTCGATCACCAACCGGGCAGCACCGAGCCCTTGAACTGGGTGTCTATGAACTGGCGGATCTCGGGGCTATGGTAGGCCTTGACGAGCTGCGCCACCCAGGGCTTGTCCTTGTCGGCCGCGCGCACCACCAGCACGTTCACATAGGGGCCGTCCGGGCTTTCCTGGGCAATGGCATCGGTCTTGGGGTTGAGCCCGGCCGAGATGGCAAAGTTGGTGTTGATGGCCGAGGCATCCAGGTCATCGAGCGAGCGCGGCAGCTGCGCGGCATCAAGCTCGATGAACTTGAGCTTCCTGGGGTTGCCCACCACGTCCAGCGGTGTGGCCTTGAGGCCCGCCCCCTCCTTGAGCTTGATCAGGCCCTGGGCCTGCAGCAGCAACAGCACCCGCCCGCCGTTCGTGGGGTCGTTGGGAATGCCGAAGCGCGCGCCCTCCTTCAATTCAGAGAGCTTCTTGATCTTCTTGGAATAGATGCCAATGGGGAAGTTGACCGTGTTCGCGGCCACGGCGAACTGGTAGCCGCGGTCCTTGATCTGCGCGTCAAGGTAAGGCTTGTGCTGGTAGCTGTTGGCGTCCAGGTCACCCGCGGCCAGGGCCGCGTTGGGCTGCACATAGTCGCTGAACTCCACCACCTGGATCTTCAGGCCCTGGCGCTCGGCCACCTTCTTGACCTGCTCCATGATCTGCGCATGCGGGCCGGCCGTAACGCCGATCTTGTGCGGCTTGTCCTGCGCCAGCGCGCTGCCGGCGATGCCCGCGGCGATGGCCAGGGCCAGGGTGGATTGGAGCAATGAACGCTTGGAAATCATGGTGCAGCCTTGGGCTATGAAATAAACCGGCGATCGTAGGCCCGCAGCACCGCAGTTGGAACAAATACTTTTACATATCCAAACAACCAGTACGCATCACCGCATGGCACAACTCCTCTACGCACCATGACCCAAGCAGACCGCCCCGCAGTGTTCCGCAACCGCATTGACGCCGCACAGCAACTAGCCGAGCGGCTGCAGGCCTATCGCGGCCACAACCCGCTGCTGCTGGCCATACCGCGCGGCGCCGTGCCCATGGCCGCCAGCATGGCCGCGGCCCTGCAGGGCGATTTCGACGTGGTGCTGGCGCGCAAGCTGGGCGCGCCGCGGCAGCCCGAATTCGCCATTGGCGCGGTTGACGAAAGCGGCTGGATCTACCTCTCGCCCGATGCGGCCGGTGCCGGCGCCGATGCCGACTACATCGCCGCCGAAAGGCAGCGGCAGATGGAGTGCATACGCCAGCGGCGCGCGCAGTACACGCCGCTGCGGCCACGACGCGATCCCGCGGGCCGCATCGTCATCGTGGTGGACGACGGCCTGGCCACCGGCGCCACCATGGTCGCCGCCTTGCACGGCCTGCGCAAACAGCATCCCGCCAGGTTGGTCTGCGCTGTGCCCGTATCCTCGCCCGAGGCGCTGGCCTTGGTGCGCCCCCTGGCCGACGAACTGCTGTGCCTGCAGGCGCCGGCCAACTTCCAGGCCGTGGGGCAGTTCTACCGGGACTTCGACCAGGTCGAGGACGACGAGGTCATCGCCCTGCTGAAGCGATAGCCTCAGCGGTGCGACATGCGCCGCACGACCCAGTCGCCCAGGCTTTGTATGGCCTGCACGAAGACGATGAGGATCAGCACCACGGCCAGCATCACGTCGGGCAAAAAGCGCTGGTAGCCATAGCGGATTCCCAGGTCGCCCAGGCCGCCGCCGCCCACAGCGCCGGCCATGGCCGAGTAGCCTGTGAGGCTCACGAAGCTGATGGTCAGCCCCGCGACGATGCCGGGCATGGCCTCGGGCAGCAGCACCTTCCAGACGATCTGGGAGGTGGTCGCGCCCATGGACTGCGCGGCCTCGACCAGGCCGCCATCGACCTCGCGCAGCGCCGTCTCCACCAGGCGCGCGATGAAGGGCGCCGCAGCCAGCGTGAGCGGCACCACCGCCGCCCAGGTGCCGATGGACGTGCCCGTGACCAGGCGCGTGAACGGGATGATGGCCACCAGCAGGATGATGAAAGGCGTGGAGCGCACGGCATTGACGATGCCGCCCACCACGGTGTTCAGCGGTGCGTTCTGCAGAATGCCGCCCTTGTCGGTCAGCCGCAAAAACACGCCCAGCGGTATGCCCACCAGGCCGCCGAGGATGCCCGACGCGCCAACCATGATCACCGTCTCCCACAGCGAGGTGGCAAACAGCTCCAGCATCATTTCTGAAAAATTCTCGAACATCGCCCTGCCCCTGCCTACGTCTGTACTTCCACGGTCTGCACCTGCACGCCCTGGGCACGCAGGTAGTCGATGGCCGCGCCTATGCGCGCCATGGGGCCGCTGGCATACACGGCCAGCGAGCCAAAGGTCTGCTCCTGGATCTCGTCGATCTGCCCGTGCAGGATGGACAGGTCCAGCCCCAGCTCGCGTATCAGGTGCGACAGGATGGGCTCGTAGGCCTGCTCGCCCGCGTAGGACAGGCGCAAGAGCTGGCCGCTCGCGCCGCCTTCGAGCCGCGCCGCCAGGCTGCGCACGCGTGCCAGCACGCCGGCGGGCAGCTCCTGCGGCACGATCTCATCGATCAGGCTCTTGGTGATGGCCTCGCGCGGGCGCGTGAACACATCGATCACCGGGCCCATCTCCGCGATGCGCCCGGCCTCGATCACGGCCACGCGGTCGGCGATCTGCTTGATGACCTGCATCTGGTGCGTGATGAGCACCACCGTCACGCCGAGCTCGCGGTTCACCTGGCGCAGCAGATCGAGGATGGAGCGCGTGGTCTCGGGGTCGAGCGCACTCGTGGCCTCATCGGACAACAGCACCTTCGGGCGACTCGCCAGCGCCCGCGCAATGCCTACGCGCTGCTTCTGCCCGCCGCTGATCTGCGCCGGGTAGCGGCCGGCCAGATGCGCCAGGCCCACCAGGTCCAGTAGCGGCTCCACGCGCGCCTTGATCTCGGCCGCTGGCATGCCCGCCAGCTCCAGCGGCAGCGCGACGTTGTCGTACACGGTACGTGAGGACAGCAGGTTGAAATGCTGGAACACCATTCCGATCTCGCGCCGCGCGGCGCGCAGCTCGGCGTCCGGCAGCTGCGTCATGTCGCGCCCGGCCACCAGCACCTGCCCCTTGGCGGGCCGGTTGAGCAGGTTGATCACGCGCACCAGCGAGCTCTTGCCCGCGCCCGAGCGGCCGATGATGCCGAACACCTCGCCCGGCGTGACATGCAGGTCGATGCCGCGCAAGGCCTCGACCGGGCCCTGCGGGCCCTGGTAAATCTGGGTGATGCCCCGAAGATCGATCATGGGATGGGAGAAGTAACACCGCGCAGGCCGGCCAAGGCAAACCTGCAAAGCTATGGAAAAAGCAGCGGCCTGCGCTGAATGGGCAGGCCGATTGGCCATATTTTACTGCCCGTCCCCATCCCGCGCCGCCCTGTCCCACCCGACCCTGCCAGCACTTCACGCCGGCTGCACGCATTTCGTCGCAAACCGGGTGCCCCGCACACGACGCGCTCCTACGCTTGACCCACCGATCAATCAGTCAAGCGAAGGAATCCACATGACCAAAACCCTGTTGGCGGCGGCAACCCTGGCGCTGGCCCTGGGCTCAGCCCATGCGTTGCCGGACGCGCAGTTTGAGCCCGCGTTCGAGCTGTTCACGCAGGCCAGTGCGGGCCAGGGCTCGCCCGAGGCCGCGGCCCAGGCCTTTGCCGCGCTGCATGCGCAGGAGCCCGCCAATCCGGTGCTGCTGGCCTACCAGGGCGCAGCCACCGCGATGCAGGCGCGCGGGACGCTGCTGCCCTGGAAGAAGATGGGCTACGCCGAAGACGGCCTGGCCCTGCTCGACAAGGCGCTGGCCCTGCTGGCCGCCCGGCACGCTACGCCGCTGCAGCACGGCACGCCAGGCACGCTGGAGGTCAAGTTCACCGCGGCCAGCACCTTCCTGGCGGTACCCGGCTTCATGAACCGGCGCGAGCGTGGGCAGAAGCTGCTGGACGAGGTGCTGGCCAGTCCCCTGCTGGCACAGGCGCCGCTGGCGTTTCGCGGCAGCGTCTGGATGGCCGCGGCCGACGCGGCTGCCAGGTCGGATCAGCCCGCCCAGGCGCGCCGCTGGCTGGACCAGGTGGTGCATGCCCAGGCACCGCAGGCTGCCCGCGCGCAGACCCGGCTCAAGGAGCTGGCGCCATGACCGCCCCGGTGATGACCCTGCGCGGCGTGCGCAAGACCTACCGCCTGGGCCAGCATGTGATCGAGGCGCTGCGCGGGGTGGACCTGGCGCTTGAGTCGGGCGAGTTGCTGGCGCTCACCGGCCCCTCGGGCAGCGGCAAGAGCACCGTGCTCAACCTGTGCGGGCTGATCGATCGGCCCGACAGCGGTGCCATAGAGCTGGCCGGCCAGAGCGTCGCCGGGCTGGGCGAGGCAGAGCGCACCTTGCTGCGGCGCGATCTGCTGGGCTTCGTGTTCCAGAGCTTCAACCTGGTGCCGGTGATGACGGTGGCCGAGAACGTGGACTACCCGCTGTTTCTCTCGGGTGTGCCCGCACGCGAACGGCGCGAGCGCGTGGCCGCGCAACTGGCCGCCGTCGGCCTGGCCGAGCATGCCCGGCACCGGCCCGATGCGCTCTCGGGAGGCCAGCGCCAGCGCGTGGCCATCGCCCGCGCGCTGGTCAAGCACCCGCGCCTGGTGATTGCCGATGAGCCCACGGCCAGCCTGGATTCACACACTGCGGGCCAGGTGCTGGACCTGATGCGCGAGAGCGCCCACGCCCATGGCGCGGCCTTCATCATCGCGACGCACGACGCGCGCCTCACGGGCCGCTGCGACCGCGTGGTGAACCTGCTCGATGGGAAACTGCAATGAGCATTGCAGGAAACGAGGGATTGGCCTCCTGGGCCAATCGCTACTTGAGCCCCAAAAAAAGAAACCGGCGCTAGGCCGGCTTCAATGTGAAATTTTGGCTGTTTTCAGGCCCTATCGCCCGTACATCAAGCGCTACACACTATAAAAAATATAGCTCTCCAGCTGCAGCGCCGTCACAGCCCGATGGCCGCAATGCCCGCGCGGGCGATCTGTGCATCCTCGTTGGACTTCACGCCGCTCACGCCCACGGCGCCCAGGCACTGGCCACCCTTCATGATGGGCACGCCGCCTTCGAGCATGCCTTGCAGCGCCGGTGCGCTCAGGAACGAGGTGCGGCCGCCGTTGATGACATCCTCGTAGCCCTTGCTCTCGCGCCGGCCCAGGGCCGACGTATGGGCCTTGGCCGGGGCGATATGGGCCGACACGGCCGGCGCGCCGTCCAGGCGCTGCAGCCACAACAGGTGGCCGCCGTCGTCCACGATGGCGATGGTCACGGCCCAGTGGTTCTTCAGGGCTTCGGCTTCGGCAGCGGCGGCGATCAGCTTTACGTCGGCAAGCTCAAGCTCGGGTTTGGTCTTCATGCGGCAAATCCTGCAATGGGTGAAACGGAAACGCGCGGCACTTCCGGCAGCGCGCAGACTCCTCAAGCATAGCCTCTGCGGCTCCTGGCACTGAACCTTTGCATTGCAAAGCTATCCATCCATTTAAGTACGGGATGCCACGCGGGTATTGCATTGCCTCCCAGCACCCGCATCTAGAATGCGCCGGCCTGCAGCCTGCAGGCCTTTCAGGAGAGAAACCAGATGAACACAGAAATCACCAGTATCGGCTCCGCTGGCTATGCCTTATCGCAGGAGCAGCGCAACCGCGTGCTGCGCAACACCTACTGGCTGCTGGCGCTGAGCCTGCTGCCCACGGTGCTGGGCGCATGGCTGGGCGTGGCCACGGGCATCACCGAGTCGCTGCGCGGCGGCCTGGGGCTGATCGTGTTCATGGGCGGCGCCTTCGGCTTCATGTTCGCCATCGAGAAAACCAAAAACTCCGCCGCCGGCGTGGCCGTGCTGCTGGGCTTCACCTTCTTCATGGGCCTGATGCTCTCGCGCCTGATCGGCATGGTGCTGGGCTTCAAGAACGGCACCGACCTGATCATGACGGCGTTTGCGGGTACGGCGGGCGTGTTCTTCGTCATGGCCAGCCTGGCCACCGTGATCAAGCGCGACCTGTCAGGCATGGGAAAATGGCTATTCGTGGGCGCGCTGGTGCTCATGGTGGGCGCCGTGGTCAACGTCTTCGTGGGCTCCACGGCCGGCATGATGGCCATCTCGGTGGCGGCCATCGCCATCTTCAGCGCCTACATGCTGTATGACCTGAAGCAGATCCTGGACGGCGGCGAGACCAATTACATCAGTGCCACGCTGGCCCTGTACCTGGACCTGTTCAACGTATTCCAGAGCCTGCTGGCCCTGCTGGGCATCATGGGCGGCGAGCGCGACTGAAAGCGCTCCCCCGCCAACAACCCAAGCCCCGGCCCGCCGGGGCTTTTTTCTGGGCCGACGGCCTCAACTTGCCCGCCCCGCTGCCGATAACGGGTGTACATGCTGCCATCTCGCCCCCGCCCTCGCCTTGCCGCCGGCCTGCGCGCCGCCATTGCTGCCGCCGCCTTGCTGTCGCTGGCGGGCTGCGAGATCCCAGGCATGGGCCCCGACCCACGCGTCGTGCAGCGCGAGTCCGAGGCCAAGGCCATAGGCGGCGCCTGCCGCCATGCGCTGCGCGGGTTGGAGGACTGCTTCACGCTGAACCCCAAGGCCTCCAAGGGACTGGTGTTCGCGGGCTGGAAGGAAATGGACCAGTACATGCGCGAGAACAAGATCGAGGGCGCGCCCTCGGTGCTCACGCAGCTGGAGAAAAAGCCCGCGGCGCCCGCGTCCACGCCCCGCACGGGCGAGGATGAAGCCCCGCACCGCGGCACGCGCAATCGCGGCTGAGGCTACCTTTTTCATAGCTGCCAACGATTGACAGAAAAGCGCTGGCGCCGAAAAATGCCATTAGTCAGTCGGCCCGCTCGAACACCGCCATGCTCTCCACATGGGCCGTGTGCGGGAACATGTTGACCACGCCCGCCGCCGCGCAGCGGTAGCCCGCCTGGTGCACCAGCAGGCCGGCGTCGCGCGCCAGCGTGGCGGGGTTGCAGCTCACGTAGACGATGCGCCGCGGCGGCTGCCAACCCTCATGCCCGGCGGGCAGCGCCGGCGCTTCTTCGGCGCCCAGGCGCGCCTGGTGGATGTCTGCCAGGGCCTTGGACAGGGCGAACGCGCCTTCGCGCGGCGGATCGACCAGCCATTTGTCGGCCCGGCCGTCGGCGATCAGCGTCCCGGGCGTCATCTCGAACAGGTTGCGTGCAACAAAATTCGTAGCTGCTAGCGCTTGTCCAACATGCCTTTGCGCCTGATTATTCTGATAATTTTCGCGCGAGCGCGCCACCAGCGCCTCGCTGCCCTCC
Source organism: Pseudomonadota bacterium (assembly GCA_018241405.1). Lineage (GTDB taxonomy): Bacteria > Pseudomonadota > Gammaproteobacteria > Burkholderiales > Burkholderiaceae_C > Alicycliphilus. The sequence goes on from JAFEDY010000018.1 coordinate 21,432, forward strand.
ACGCCCAGCACCTCGCGCGCCTGGGTGGCAATGGGCAGCGTGAAGTTGCCCAGGCCGCAGAACCAGTCAATCACGCGCTCGGACTTTTGCGCATCGAGTAGGCGCAGCGCGCGCGTGACCAGCACACGATTGATGTGGGGATTGACCTGGGTGAAGTCCGTGGGCTTGAAGGGCATGGTGATGCCGAAATCCGGCAGGCCGTAGGCGAGCTGCTCGCCGCCTTCATCAAGCAAATGCACCGTGTCCGGCCCCTTGGGCTGCAGCCACCACTGCACACCGTGCTGGGCGGCAAAGTCGCGCAGCTTTTGCTTGTCGCCCTCTGCCAGCGGCTCCAGGTGGCGCAGCACCAGGGCCGTGACGGTATCGCCACAGGCCAGCTCGATCTGCGGGCAGGTGTCGCGCGCGGCCATGCTGCCTATCAGCGCGCGCAGCGGCATCAGCATCGCGTCCACATGCGGCGGCAGGATCTTGCAGGTCTGCATGTCGGCGATGTAGCGGCTCTTGCGCTCGTGAAAGCCCACCAGCACCTGGCCCTTCTTGGCCACATAGCGCACCGACAGGCGCGCGCGGTACCGGTAGCCCCAGGCGGGGCCGGCGATGGGGCGAAGGATGGTCTCTGCCTTCACTTTCGAGAGATGCCAAAGGTTGTCTTCCAGCACGCGCTGCTTCATGGCCACCTGGGCGTCCGCATGCAGGTGCTGCATCTTGCAGCCGCCGCAGGCGCCCGCGTGCAGGCCGAAATGCGGGCAGCCGGGCGTGACGCGCTGGCTGGATTCGCGGTGGATCTCGGTCAGGCTGGCCTGCTCCCAGTTGTTCTTCCTGCGGTGGGTGTTGGCGCTGACCAGCTCTGTGGGCAGTGCGCCGTCGATGAACACGACCTTGCCGTCGCTCTTGCGCGCGACGCCTTGGGCGTCCATGTCCATGGAGGTGACTTCGAGCCAGCCGGGCGGCAGGTCGTGCGCAGATTCGGGTGGGAGTGGGGTTGCAGTGATGGGGTCGCTCATGCCCCCGATTGTCTCAGGCCCGTCGCCACCAACGGGCCGCAGGTGCTAATTCAGCGACGCTCGCTGCGCGGCGCGGGCGCGGGGCTGGCGCCGCCCGCGGCGTCGGCGCGCGGACCACCGGCGGCGGGCAGCTGGTTGATCTCCAGCTCGCAGCCATTGCTGTCGAGCGAGAACACCAGGGTGCCGCCGGGAGCGATCTGGGGCAAGGTCTCGTGCAGCGGGCGCGAGAGGTCTACCGGCGGCGTCTGCGAGCGGTAGATGACCTGCTTGTCGGCCCCATAGACCACGTAGCACGCGGCGCTGGCGCTGTGCGCAAACAGGCCGGCACACAGAACGACCGCGCAGGCTGCGGCGAGGCGAATGGCTGGCATGGTTTCCTTCCTTCCCTGGGAGCTTCAATGCGCAGCATTATTGCGAAGTCCTGGGCCGCTCGGCCGGGGTAGGCCCGCATAGTGGCCATCATTCCAGCGGCCATTGCCCCAGCAGCTCATAGGGTCCGCTCGAGCCGCGCCGGTTGTGCAACAGCGCAAAGCTCTGCACCGTCCAGGCCAGCGGCGCCACGGCCTGTTCGGGCACCGACTGGCGGCTGTAGCACAGCGTCATGTGCGGCGTGATGTGCGGCGCCCGCGGCAGGTCCTGCAGGTCCTGCAGGTCCGGCACCTGGGACCACAGCGCCGCATGCAGCGCCTCGTACAGGCGCAGGAAGCCAAGCTGTGGCTCGGCGGGCGCGCACAGCACGCAGGGGCGCTTGGCGCGCGGCGCACGCGGAAAGCTCAGCACATGGTCAAAACGCAGCTCGAAAGACGGCGCCCGCACGCGTGCCGCCGCGGCGCGCGCCCAGGCCAGGTGGCGTTCGGAGAGCTGATCCTCCCAGCCGAGCGACAGCAGCGTGGCATGCAGGCGCGGCGCCCGTACCTGCGCCTGAAGGTCGTGGCGGACGATGAGCGACTGCGCCAAGTCGCTTGCCGCGTGCAGCGCCGCCGCATCGGGTAGCACAGCGAAGAACAAATGGTGCTGAGGAGGCGCCGCAGCGGGCGCCGCGCCAGAAGAAGGCGGTTGTTGGCTTGGCATGCGCATCACTGTAGCGGTGCGCCTTCGCCCTACCAGCTTCAGGCCCTATTTGAACACTGCACTTGTGCAGTGCTCGACGCTATGAGGGACTTCAGAAAACCGTTGGCTTCGTCGTTCTGGCGAGGCGCCAAACGCAGCGATACCCGTAGGTATCGCGAGGATTGGCAACAACGTCCGGTATCCGCCACGTTGCTGTGCGACGGCCGGGGCCAGCTGTTGCCTTGCATGCGGACCAATTGTCGGCGGCCGCGCTGGCACCCCACTTGGCGCAGATTTCCGGGTCATGGCGAACACAGTCACTGCGATCACCTCTTGTCACCCCCCAGGCGCTCCAACAGGCCGCCACGGTTGCCACTGGTATCGATGGTCCTGCCGCTGGCGGACTCCACGGCGGTGAGAAAGTAGCTCATTGCCTCCACCGCACGGCTGCGCTGGTCGCCGCTGTTGAGCGACTCGTCCACGCTGCGTCCGTCGGCCGTGTACACGCGCAGCCAGCTGCGTGGCGCATAGGCGATCTGATCGATCAGACCCAGGGGTACATCGAAAGTGGTCGCAGGAAATCCCAGCGCCGGCGCTTCGGCACGCGAGCGCGAACGCACATGCACCGTCTGGCTGCCGCCCAGGTAAAAATCAGCCCCCGTCACCTCGGCCTTTTGATAGGGCAGGCCCACCGTCAACACCGCCTGGCCGGCCTTGGCGCTGGTCCAGGCCGCCGCCAGCACGGGGCACTGGGTGCGCGAGCAGAGCACGCTCTCGGAGGCCACGGTGACCGTCTTGGCCCCATCTTCCGCCAGCCCCTGCTGCACTTGCGGAACCTGCTTTTGCGTAGCGGCGCAGCCGGCAAGCGCCGCTGCAAGCAGGGCGCCCGACAGCCACCAAAGATTTATCGGCATGATTTCATTCCATCGTTGTCAGGTAAGCGTGGGGCATGCATCTCAGTGATGTTCCGGCAGCGTCACCTGCACGCACAGACCCTGCCCTGGGGCCGGCAACAGCTCCAGCACCGCGCCCGCATCGGCGGCCCGAAGGCGCATGCCTGCGATGCCATGGCCCGCCGCAGATCCCGTGGGTTCGGTGTGCGCCAGTCCTTTGCCGTTGTCAACCACCTGCAGTCGCCAGGCGCCGCCATCGGCCAGTGGGACATGCTCCAGCCGGATGGCCACGGCAGTGGCAGATGCGTGCTGCAGCACGTTGCTAAGCGCCTCCTGGACGATGGCCGTGAGCTCACGCGCTGGCATGCCCACGGGCATGGGAGCCGCGTCGGACGGCAGCACGTCCCAATCGAGCGCAATGCCGCGGTGGTCCAGCACCGGCTGGATGCGGTGGCGCAGGCGTGCCAGGCGGTCGGACAGGGCGTCATCGTCGCCATCCATGGAGTCCACCAGCAGGCGCAGGTCCAGCAGGCAATGCTCCAGCGTCTGCAGCAGAGGCTGCGTGGCCGGTGCACCGGGGTCCACCAGGGCCATGGCATGCACAAGCTGCGAGCCCACCTGGTCATGCAGGTCGCGTGCAATACGCTGGCGCTCGAGTTTGAGTTCGTGACTGGGACGAATGCTGCGCCGCGGCCGCCACTGCAGCGCACGCGGCAGTTGGAGCAGTATCAGGATCGCCAACGCGCCGGTGACACCCAGACTGAAGACCTGCCAACGCTGGGTTGCCCCATGGCCCCACTGGTCGCCATAGAGCACCAGCAGCAAATTCACCAGCAGCTGGATGAGGCAAAGCGCTGCACAGGCCAGTGCATACGCCGGTGGACGCGTGCGAAACATGATTCCCTTATTTTGCGCTGGGCCTCCCGCCCGGCACGCTGCAAAGCCGTGGCCCCGCTCAGAACAAGCCGCGCAGTGATGCGAAACGCACGGCCTGGGCGCGGGTGCGCACCTGGAGCTTGCGGTAAATATTCTTGATGTGCGTATTCACCGTGAGGCTGCTGATGGCCAGGCGGTTGCCGATCTCGGCGCTGGTATAGCCGCTGGCGACCATGCGCAGCACCTCCTTCTCGCGCTGCGACAGGCGCTCCGTCTCCCGCTCCTCGGGCGCCGGTTCTTGAGCGGTCGGGGTTGGGCCATGGTCAAAACGCTGCAGCAGCCGCCGCGCCAAATGAGGCGTGATGGAAGCGCCGCCATTGGCCACTTGCAGCACGGCTTGCGGGTAGCTGCCGAACCAGGAATTCTTGACGAGGTAACCGGTGGCGCCCAGTTCGAACGCATGCAGCACCTGGTCGTCGTTTTCCATGATGGAAATGATCACCGCCTCCGCCGTGGGGCGCATCGACTTCATGTAGTCGATGAGCTGGAAACCTTCGCCATCACCCAGGTTCAAATCCACCAGCATCACGTCGAATTCATGCTGCTTGATGGCCTTGCGGCCTTCGCGCACGCTGGAGGCCTGCGCCACCAGCAGGGTGCGCTGGTCCGCCATCAGTTCCTGTGCGATCACCCGACGCATGTGCGAATCATCGTCCACGAGCAGCACTCTTACCGGCTTCTCGACCTGCCCCGTCATGAAATCTGGCCACATGGACGGCGGATTCTGCAGCACCGCAAACTGCCCCGGCACCGGCGGCTCACCCTCGGGAGTCGAAGGGCCGGCGCCTTTGGCTTCATTCGAATTCAGCATGCAGACCTCCTTATGGCTATAGCGTGCTCGCACAGGTCACACATTCGCGAACAATGTGGAATCGTAAGTCACGTAAAGACCTAACGCTGCATCAACTTCGTCGATGCATTTGCGTTGGCGTCGAGAACTTTCCAGTGTTACTGCGCTGACCTTTGGAAACTACCACAAACAAAAGACAAAATCCATGAAACTTCAACACCGATAGTCTTCCTATGCTGGTTTTGGCGATACGGGGCTTCTTGTCGCGTCGTGTGGTGCTGTTGTCACCGATGGGCATATTGGAGCCACTTCGTGATCGGCGTATAGGTGCCACCCGCCGACCGGCGCAATGGAGCCAGGGCGTGATCGCCGCAAAGAAGCCAGTCGCGGATCGGCGTCATGGAACCACCGACCCAGCAGCTGAGCGTTGAACGACACTCCGAATTGACCGCCGCTGTCTCTAACCTCTGAGCCTTTGCCCGGAGGCTCAGCGATGGCGCGCAGGAGATTCGAGATGCATCACTACCGACAGGCCTTGCCGCGCATGCAAGCGGGCGAGTCCGACCGGTAGATCGCGGACACGCGGTTGATGGGCCGACGCAAGACGGTGCAGTGGCGTGAACTGGCCACCGCTCGCGGCTGGCTCGATGTCCAGCAGCCGCTGCCCGACGACGCGGCCATCCTGCGCCGTTTCTGCGAATAGCGTGGTTGGCAAACGGCGTCTTGTGGTTGGCAACGGCGTCCTGTAGCGTCGATACCGGTTGGCAAGCGGGCAAGAAAAAAGCACCTGGATTTCTCCAAGTGCTTGATTCTATTGGGGGTTTAGTGGTGGGTGCTAACGGGCTCGAACCGCTGACCTACGCCTTGTAAGGGCGCCGCTCTACCAACTGAGCTAAGCACCCCCATATCGCACAATCAGTTCAGGGCATCCTTCAACGCCTTGCCTGGACGGAACTTAGGAACTTTAGCAGCCTTGATTTTAATCGTAGCGCCGGTGCGGGGATTGCGACCGGTACGGGCGGCGCGCTTACCCACCGCAAAGGTACCGAAACCGACCAGCGACACCGTGCCACCCTTCTTCAGGGTCTTCTTGACCGCATCGATCGTGGACTCCAGGGCGCGCGTCGCAGCGGCCTTGGAGATGTCGGCTTGGGAAGCAATGTGCTCTATCAGTTCGGACTTGTTCACAGGGAGCCCCTCGGGAAAAGAGTGGTTGAATGTTTTAGGCAAATCTGGGCCTCAATGCCTAGAACCTGTGGCGTTGCGCCAACGCAGGCCAGAGCGTGAAGCGGCTGAAACAGCGGTAGGAACTGCCGTCTCAGATTAAAACCATCGCCCATGGGGTGTCAATAAGACATGCCTCCGGGGCGGCAGCATAACCATAAATTCTAGTCGCATTTGTGGGGCATTCTGACGCCCCTCGCCGCTTTGTCGCACAAACACCGGAGCTAGGCGGATTCCGTATTGACAAGCAATGCCAGGTGCACCATCCGCGTGCCGCGGTCACGACGGCGGATGCCACGCTTGCACTACGCGCAGCTATCGGCCTATTTGGCGACACGCGCGCGGATCTCGGGCAAGGCCTTTCGCAGGTAATACACCATGGACCACGCAGTCAGCACGGCTGCGAGCCAGATCAGCCAGGTACCCCAGACACCGGTATCGATGGTGTTGAATAAGCGTCCGTCATAGAGCAGGAATGGAATCGCCACCATCTGCACCGTGGTCTTGAGCTTGCCCAGCATGTGCACGGCGACGCTCTTGCTGGCGCCGATCTGCGCCATCCATTCGCGCAGGGCGCTGATGGCAATCTCGCGGCCGATGATGATAAGGGCCACGAAGACGTCGGCACGCTGCATGTGGACCAGCACGAGCAGGGACGCGCAGACGAGGAACTTGTCCGCCACCGGATCGAGAAAGGCCCCGAACGCCGATGTTTGGTTGAGCTTGCGCGCAAGAAAACCATCAAGCCAGTCGGTCGCCGCAAACACCACGAACATCACCGTGGCGATGCAGTTGCGCGTGGCCGGTTCCAGCGGCAAATAGAACACGCCCACGATCAAGGGTATCGCGACGATGCGCGTCCAGGTCATGACCGTGGGAATGGTGAAAAACATGGGAAGCAATTGTGTCACGCATCGCAATGCCCCACCGCCGCGCCGGCTCAACGCAGGGCGCGGTAAATTTCCTCAGCCAGACCGTGCGAGACGCCTTCCACGGTAGCCAGGTCTTCGACGCTGGCGTCGGCCACGCCCCGCACGCCGCCAAAGCGCTGCAGCAGGCGCGCACGCTTCTTCGGCCCCACGCCGGGGATGTCCTCCAGTCGGCTGCCGCCCGTGCGCACCTTGGCACGCGCCGCACGCATGCCGGTGATGGCAAAGCGGTGCGCCTCGTCGCGGATTTGCGCCACCAGCATCAGCGCCGCCGAGTCCCTGCCCAGGTATACCTTCTCGCGTCCATCGGCAAACACCAGTTCCTCCAGGCCGACCTTGCGGCCTTCTCCCTTTTCCACACCCACGATGCGCGAGACGTCGAGCCCCAGCTCCGTGAACACCTCGCGCGCCATGCTCACCTGGCCCTTACCGCCATCGACCAGCACCAGGTCGGGCAGGCGCGCGCGCCTGTCGGACACCTCGGCACCACCGGCCTCGCGCTGTGCCTCGGCCACCTTGCAATAGCGCCGCGTCAGCACCTGGCGCATGGCAGCATAGTCGTCGCCGCCGGTAATGCCTTCGATCTTGAAGCGGCGGTATTCACTGCCCTGCATCTTGTGGTGGTGGAACACCACGCACGAGGCCTGGGTGGCCTCGCCCGCGGTATGCGAAATGTCGAAACATTCAATCGTCAGCTGGTCCAAGCCTTCGAGATCCAGGTCCAGCGCCTCGGCCAAGGCGCGTGTTCGGCCCCGTTGCGAGCCCTCTTCGGCCAACAGGCGGGCCAGCTGGATCTCGGCATTCTGCTGCGCCATCTCCAGCCAGGCGCGACGCTGCTCGCGGGGTTGATGCACGGCGGTTACACGCACGCCACCCTGCTGCGACAGGGCCTCCAGCAGCCGCTGCTCCACCGGCTCGCTCGTGATCAGCGTGGGCGGCACCGGCACGCCGAGGTAGTGCTGGGCCATGAAGGCGGCCAGCACCTGCGCCTCGACGGTGCAACCGGCGTGCATCGCGGGCTCCGCACCATCCGCATCTTCCTGATGGAACACGCCCGCTGCATCCTCGACATGGACGGGAAAATAAGCCCTGTCGCCCAGATGACGCCCACCGCGCACCATGGCCAGATTGACGCAGGCGCGCCCCCCGGCAACCTTTACGGCAAGAATGTCGACATCCTTGTCGGACAGGCTCTCCACGCTCTGCTGATGCAGCACACGGGACAGCGCCGTGACCTGGTTTCGGACCTCGGCCGCCTGCTCGAACTCCAGCCGCTCGGAATGCGCCAGCATGCGGCGCTCCAGTGCCTGCAGCAGCTCCTGCGTCTCGCCGCGCAGCAGGGTCTCGGCGCCATGCACATCGGCAGCATAGGCGGCGGACGGGATGAAGCCCACGCAAGGCGCCGTACAGCGCTTGATCTGGTACAGCAAGCAAGGACGGGTGCGATTGGCAAACACCGTGTCCTCGCAGGTACGCAGGCGAAACACCTTTTGCAGCAGCTGTATGGTCTCCTTGACCGCCCAAGCGCCCGGATAGGGGCCGAAGTAGCGGTGGCGCTTGTCTACCGCCCCACGGTAGTACGCGATGCGCGGATAGCACTGGCCGGGCGCGGCGCCCTGGCCATCCCTTGCAGCCACACCCGTGATCTTCAGATAGGGGTAGCTCTTGTCGTCGCGAAACAGGATGTTGTATTTGGGGCCAAGCGACTTGATGAGGTTGTTTTCCAGCAGCAGCGCCTCGGCCTCGGAGCGCACCACCGTCGTTTCCAGCCGCGCGATCTTGCCCACCATATGGCCGATGCGCGTGCCGCCATGCTGCTTGGTGAAGTAGCTGCTGACGCGCTTTTTCAGATTGCGGGCCTTGCCCACATACAGCAGCACGCCCTGGGCGTCGAAATAACGGTACACCCCGGGCAGTGGCGGGAGGGCCGCCACCTGGGCCAGCAATTCATCGGTGTGCGTTGTGGACATGGCGCTATTGTGGGCGCAGCAGCAATACGCCGAGAGCAGTGCCTACAGGCCGGGTGCAGCGACTCAACCGCGGCCCCCCCCCCCCCCCCCCCCCCCCCCCCCCCCCCCCCCCGGGGCGCCCCCCGGCCGCCGGGGGCGGCGCGCGGCGGGGGGGGCCGCCGCGCCCGGGGGCGCCCCCCCCCCG
>JAFEDY010000019.1:0-1567 GCA_018241405.1 Pseudomonadota bacterium
GGGGCAGGTGCTGCTTGAGGTAGCCGATCATGTCGCGCACGCTGTCGGAATGGCCGTGGGCGATGTCGATGGTGATGTACTCGGGCGTCAGGCCCTCGGCCTTGAGGCGGTCCACGGTGGCGTAGTCGGCCGGCTTGATGCCCAGCGAGATCGAGGCAAAGCAGCCCTGCGCCCGCATGTCGCGCACGAACTGCACGTTGTCCAGGTCGAAGCGGTGCATGACGTAGAAGTAGCCGTTCTGGGCCAGCCAGGCGCAGATTTTCTCGTCCACCACCGTCTTCATGTTCGCCGGCACCGCCGGCAGCTTGAAGCGCCGCCCGCCCAGCTCCACGCCGGCGTCGCATTCCGAGCGGCTTTGCACGCGGCATTTGCGCGGCAGCAGCAGGATGTTGTCGTAGTCGAAGATTTCCATCAGATTCCAAGCTCCTGAAGAGGTCGCCCGCAAGGGATTTCGCGGGCGATGGGCGCTTGGCTTGGGCTCCGGCTCTTTGGCTGCACAGGCACAAAAAAACCGGGCGCAAGAAACTTGGGCCCGGTGACTGATTGTACCTGCGTTGCCAGATGTGCCCGTCATTGACCCGTGTCGCAGCGGGTCTGTGCCGCGGCTACCAGGTGGCCGCGGGCATCGTGCACCCATGCCGCCACGCGCAGACGTTCGGGTCGGGCGCCGTCCGGGACGCTCATGGGGCGGATTTCGAACCAGCCGTATTGCTCTATTTTTGATAGCTTGTGGCGCTTTTCCCATGTGCGCTGAAACGTGTTTCTAACCAGATTCCTGGCGACCTGCGAGCCTTCCGAGCCAGCAGGTATGGCCTCTATCACGAGCAGCGTGAGCTGGTAGTGGGCGTCGGCCGCTGCCCTGTAAGGGATGAAGCGCACGCTGGCGCCCAGATAGTCTGCCAGTACCGGGCCCTGGGCCACGCGCAGTAGTGCGGGCGCCGGCAGGAGGGGGATAGCGTCCACGCGTGTGTCGGTGCGCGCGGGCGCGGGGCGTCCGATGGCCTGCAGGCGCTCCAGCGCGTCGCGCGTCGCGGCGGCGGACAGCGGCGCGTCGTCGCCCAGCGCGCCCGGTGTTATCCAGTCGATGACCATGGTGCTGTTGCCGGGCGCAATGTCTGCCGAGGGGCTTGCCCAGCAGTCCTCGCAGTCGGCGCTGGTGAAGCGCTCGTACAGCGCCGCAGGTGGCGGCTGGCCGTCGCTGGAGCAGGATGCCTGCGCCCAGGCGGCCGCCCCGGCAGCACCGAGCCAGGTGCATAGTGCAAGTGCAGGGAGGTGGTGCATGGGTCCATCCTCCCACAAAGCCCGCCAGACAGCGAGCACGCGGCCCGGGTTTCTACAATCGGGCCATGCCTTCCCACGAAATGTTTCCCGGCGCGCCAGCGCCTTTTGGCACTGGCGACGGCGCGCCGCTGCTGCAGAACCTGAACCCCGAACAGCTCGCCGCCGTCACCCTGCCCGCGGGCCATGCGCTGATCCTGGCCGGCGCGGGCTCGGGCAAGACGCGCGTGCTGACCACGCGCATCGCCTGGCTGCTGCAGCACGGCTACGCCACGCCCGGCGGCATTCT